>CAVVLH010000060.1:0-9086 GCA_963748805.1 uncultured Alphaproteobacteria bacterium
GCGCTCGAGTTGCAAGACGTCGATCTGCGCGCCTTGAACCGCGTCGCTCAGCTCTTCAAAGCCGTCAATCGGGCGGGTGGTCACCGTGCCCGGCGCGAGACGAGACGCACACGCGCTGATTGCAGCATTCGTATCGTATCGCATCGTCGAACTCCCCCGAAAAAAAGGAGGCGATTAAAAAGAAATCGCAATAATCGAGCGAGCAAGTCGCGGCTGGATAATCAAGACCGCTAATTCTTTAGTCTAGGCACAACTTTAGCGCGATCACAACGTATTCCCATCTGATGCGACAAAAAGCGCCATGACGATGCAGCCTGCTTGCATCGTCGTTGCTTAATTCTGTACCGATGAAATTCAATCCAATTTTCAGACACAACGACGCGTAGTGGATCAATACGTTTGAGGTTCCCCGAAACGGTCCATTAATGCTGCGAGTGCGGTCGCTACAGATTGGCACAAACTGCACATCACAGCGCCGGAAAATTGGCCTAGCATTTGAACTTCAACAAGAACGGGCACGCGAGACCTTCGGTTCGCAACCGAGGCACGCGCAGCGGGAAGCTGCGTGCGCGAAGATGCGCGCCGGACGCACGAGAGATCGGAGCCCGAAAGAAGAGAACGGGAATTGGGAGGAAGGAAGTATGCACTCGCCAGCGGCTCATTTTCATTTTTCGCCATCACGGATTTTTCTCATCGCGGCCCTGAGCGCCATGGTGGCAATGACGCCAGCCTCCGCGTTTAACCTCGCAACGCCGGCTACACGCGTCATCAAAACGGACGGCCAGGCATTCAGCGATCGCATCGACGTGCGCGCCATTGCCCGCCGCGGCGGCGGCGCTGTCGGTCGACGTGGTGGCATGGCCTATCATCGCGGCGGCGCGGTAGTCGGCCCGCGCGGCGGTGCAGTCCATCGGCGCACCGCGGTAGTCGGCCCACGCGGCAACGTCGCCGTTCGAAGCAGAACAGTCGCGGTTGGGCGCGGTGGTTGGGCACGTCCAGGCTGGTACGGTTGGCCAAGAGGCGGAGCGATTGCGGCCGGCGCCGCGATTGGATTCGTAAGTGCGGCGACCGCTGCGGCCTGGGCGGGAGCGGCTCCCGCGCCCGGCATGTGCTGGTACTACACCGATCCGTCCCGCACACAGGGATTCTGGGATTACTGCCAGTAACGACGCGGCACGCAAGGTGTGACGATGCTGCATCAGGAAACCAGGCGGGTTCAAGCACTGTCCGGCACCTCTGACATGATCTGGATTTCCGGCGGCACCTTCCGCATGGGATCGGACCATCACTATCCCGAAGAGGCGCCGGCGCACCGGGTCGCGGTCGACGGATTCTGGATCGACCCGACGCCGGTCACCAACCGCCAGTTCAAGCAATTCGTGAAGGCGACGGGCTACAAAACCGTCGCCGAGATTCCGCCCGATCCGAAAGACTATCCCGGCGCGCTGCCGGACATGATCTACGCGGGCTCGCTGGCTTTCGCGCCGCCGCCGCGCGTCACCGATCTGAAGGACTGGAGCCAATGGTGGACTTTCATGAAGGGCGCCGACTGGCGGCACCCGTACGGGCCGGGCACCAACATCAACGTGCTCGATAACCATCCGGTTGTGCATGTCTCGTTCGCCGATGCTGAGGCCTATGCGAAATGGGCGGGCAAGGAATTGCCGACCGAAGCCGAGTGGGAATTTACGGCCCGCGGCGGGCTTGACGGCGCGGAGTTCGCCTGGGGCGATGAGCTCACGCCCGGCGGCGTGTACATGGCCAATACCTGGCAGGGCGAGTTTCCGCTGCACAACCTTCATCTCGATGGTTACGACCGCACCTCGCCGGTGAAAGCCTTCGCGCCGAACGGCTACGGCGTCTTCGACATGATCGGCAATGTCTGGGAATGGACCGCCGACTGGTGGACCACCAAACACGAAGCCGATGCGCGCAAGGCGTGCTGCATCCCGGAAAATCCGCGCGGCGGCCGCCAGGACCAAAGCTACGATCCCTGCCTGCCGGACATCCGGATTCCGCGCAAGGTGCTCAAGGGCGGCTCGCATTTGTGCGCGCCGAATTATTGCCGCCGCTACCGCCCCGCGGCACGCCATGCCGAGCCGGTCGATACCTCCACGAGCCATGTCGGATTCCGCTGCGTGAAGAGGACAAAAGCCGCGGAATAGTTGCCAGTCCTTACGGTGAAGAGGGAGTCCAAGATGCCCGACGACACTCAAGACCGAGACCGACAACAAACGTCATCGCCAATGACCGACCACAACATCTTAAGCCGCCGGAATATCCTCTTGGGTTCATCGGCGCTGGTAGCAGCGACGACACTGACATCAGCCGCGCTTGCGCAGGCACAAAAGGCAACGCCGGCGCAGGCTACGCCGCCCGCGCCTTCTGGCCGCAAGCCGAACATCCTCATCATCTGGGGCGACGATATCGGCATCGCCAACATCAGCGCCTATTCGAACGGGCTGATGGGTTATGAGACGCCGAACATCGACCGCATCGCCCGCGAAGGCATCAAGTTCCAGCACTATTACGGCGAACAATCATGCACCGCCGGCCGCGCGGCGTTTCTGACCGGTCAGCACGGCATTCGCACCGGTCTCACCAAGGTCGGATTCCCCGGCGCGCCAATGGGCATGAGCCAGCTCGATCCCTCGATCGGCGGACTGCTCAAAAACCTCGGCTATGCGACCGGGCAATTCGGCAAGAACCATGTCGGCGACCGCAACGAGTCGCTGCCGACCGTGAACGGCTTCGACGAGTTCTTCGGCAATCTCTATCACCTCAACGCCGAGGAAGAGCCGGAACTGCCCGACTATCCAAAGGACCCGGCCTATCTCGCCAAATTCGGTCCGCGCGGCGTCCTCAAATGCAAGGCGAGCGATCGCGACGATCCCACCGTCGACCCGCGCTTCGGCAAGATCGGCAAACAGACCATCGAGGATACCGGCGCGCTGACCAAGAAGCGCATGGAAACGATCGACGACGAGACCTCGGCCGCTGCGATCGATTTCATGAAGCGGCAGCAAGCGGCCGGCAAGCCGTTCTTCGTCTGGTTCAACGCCACCCGCATGCATCTGCGGACGCACGTCCGCGCCGACCATCGCGGCCGCTATACCCACGGCGACAGCGAATATGTCGACGGCATGATGGAGCACGACGACACCGTCGGCACGCTGCTCAAGGCGCTCGACGACATGGGCATCGCCAACGACACCATCGTCGTCTACTCGAGCGACAACGGGCCGCACATGAACACCTGGCCGGACGGCGCCATGACCTGGTTCCGCTCGGAGAAGAACACCAACTGGGAAGGCGCCTTCCGGGTGCCGTGCCTGGTGCGCTGGCCCGGCGTGATCAAGCCCGGCACGGTGACCAACGAGATCATGAGCCACAACGACTGGATTCCGACGCTGTGCGCCGCCGCCGGCGAGCCGGACATCGTCAACAAGTGCCAGGCGGGCTACACCGCCAACGGCATCAGCTACAAGGTGCATCTCGACGGCTACGATCAGTCGCAATTCCTGCGCAACGTCAGCGGCTCCGCCGCCAACAACAATGGCACCAAGAGCGCGCGCGACCGGTTCTTCTATTCCGACGATGACGGCTTGCTCGTCTGCTGCAGGCACGGGGACTACAAGTACGTTTTCTCCGAACAGCGCAAGGAGGGAACCTTGGGCGTGTGGGCCGAACCCTTCACCACGCTACGCCTGCAGAAGATCTTCAACCTGATGCAGGACCCGTTCGAGCGGGCGGACATCACGTCCAATACCTTCTGGGATTGGCAAATCAACCACGTGCGGACGATGTACGGCGTGATGGATGAAGTCTTCCAGTTCGTGGTGACCTTCAAGGAGTTCCCGCCGCGCTCGTTCCCGCCGAGCTTCAATCCGGCGAACATCATGGAAAGCACGCTGGACACCATGAAGCAGAAGAAGGCGCTCACGGAGGGGCTCGATCTCGACCGGATCCGCAGCAACCTCAACAGGATGATCGATCAGCAACTCCAGCAGCGGAGCATCAAGTAAGGCCTGCCGCGTTTTCATCGGCCCATCCAAGGATGGGCCGATGATTTTGCGTCGGGGTAACGGGCGGCATAGGGAGAGCCTTAGAAACGAACATTTAATTCAGCAAACGGGAGTTTCGTCATAAGTCATGAAAAGAACCGCGACCTTACTTCAGGCAATACCATTCTCGATCGCCGCAAAATATTACTCGGAAGTTCGGTGCTCGCAGCCGCAGCCGTCGCCACGGCCGTTGACCGAACGAAGGTCGCCCAGGCTCAGCAGCCGACTCAGTCTCCAGCCTCCTCCGGCCGTAAACCCAACATCATCCTGATCGTCGCCGATGACTTCGGCTACGGCGACTCCGGACCTTACGGTGGCGGCGAGGGTCGCGGCATGCCGACGCCCAATCTCGATCGATGGCCAACGAAGGCATGACGTTCTTCGATTTCTATGCCCAGCCAAGCTGCACGCCGGGCCGGGCCGCCATCATGACCGGGCGCATCCCGAACCGCAGCGGCATGACCACCGTCGCATTCCAGGGCCAGGGCGGAGGACTGCCGAGGGAGGAATGGACGCTGGCGTCGGTGCTCAAGACCGGCGGTTACAAGACCTTCTTCTCCGGCAAGTGGCACCTCGGCGAAGCGGACTATGCGTTGCCGAACGCGCAAGGCTTCGACGAGATGAAATATTGCGGCCTCTACCATTTGAACGCGTACACCTATGCCGACCCAGACCTGGTTTCCCGATATGTCGGACGAGCTGCGTGCCATGTTCGTGAGGGTGACCAAAGGCGCCATGTCGGGCAACGCCGGCGAAACCCCAAAAGAAGACTTCAAGATCAACGGTCAATACGTCAATACGCCGGAGCGAGGCGTCATCGGCATTCCCTTCTTCGACCGGTACGTCGAGAAAGCATCGATCGAGTACCTCGACCGCAACGCCAATTCGACGACGCCGTTCTTCATGAGCATCAACTTCATGAAGGTGCACCAGCCGAACATGCCGGACCCCGACTACATCGGCAAATCGATGTCAAAGAGCAAGTTCGCCGACTCGGTGGTGGAGGTCGACGCCCGCATCGGCCGGATCATGGACAAGGTTCGCAGCCTCGGTCTCGACAAGAATACGCTCGTCGTCTTCACGACCGACAACGGCGCCTGGCAGGATGTCTATCCGGACGCCGGCTACACGCCGTTCCGCGGCACCAAGGGCACCGTGCGTGAAGGCGGCAATCGCGTTCCCGCCATCGCCTGGATGCCGGGCAAGATCGCGGCTGGCGCAAAGAACCATGAGATCTGCGGCGGCCTCGACTTGATGGCGACCTTCGCCTCTGTGGGCGGCGTGAAGCTGCCGCAAAAGGATCGTGCCGGTCAGCCGATCATCTTCGACAGCTACGACATCACGCCGGTTCTGTTCGGAACCGGCAAGTCGCCGCGCAACGTCTGGTTCTATTTCACCGAGAACGAACTGACCCCGGGCGCGGCGCGCGTCGGCAACTACAAGGCCGTGTTCAATCTGCGGGGCGACGATGGGGCCGTGACCGGCGGTCTTGCCGTGGACAGCAACCAGGGCTGGAAGGGACCGGAGAAATACGTTGCGACGGTCCCGCAGGTCTTCGATCTCTGGCAGGATCCGCAGGAGCGCTACGACATCTTCATGAACAATTACACGGAGCGAACCTGGGTCTTGGTCACCATCAACGAGGCGATCCAGAACCTGATGAAAACCTACGTTCAATACCCGCCGCGCAAGATGCAGAGCGAAGACCTATAGCGGGCCTATCACGATCTCGAACTACGAGCGCTTCCAAAACGTGCGTGAAGCATTGCAGAAAGAAGGAATCAAAATTCCGATGCCCAGTGGAAACTAAGCCGAATTGACCGATATCGGCCCCGGATCGTTCCGGGGCCGTATTTTCGAGAGGCAGGAAGTACGAGACGATTCAGAATAACTCCTGGATTCGAGATCACCCATGGCGAAATTATTGGTTGCCGCCGCCCGGCGGCTCGTTCTCGCCGCCGTCATTCTGGTCGCCGGTGCGTTTGACCTGGGCGCCCTCGCCCAGACCGATCCGTTGCCGTCGTGGAACGATGGCGCAGTCAAGAAATCCATCATCGATTTTGTAACGCGTGTCACCACGCAAGGCGGCGCTGATTTCGTCGCCGTTCCCGAGCGGATCGCGACCTTCGACAATGACGGTACGCTGTGGACCGAGCAGCCGTATTACTTTCAGCTTGCCTTCGCGATCGATCGCATCAAGGCGATGGCACCGCAACATCCGGAATGGAAAACCAAACAACCCTTCAAGGCGCTGCTGGAGGGCGACAAGCAGGCGTTGGCCGCGGCCGGCAAGGACGGTTTGTTGCAAATCGTGGCTGCGACCCACGCCGGAATGACGGTCGAAGACTTCAGCAAGACCGTTCTCGATTGGACCGCAAGCGCCCGCCATCCGCGCTTCAATCGCCCCTATACCGAACTTGTCTTCCAGCCGATGCAGGAATTGTTGGTCTATCTGCGCGCCAACGGCTTCAAGACCTTCATCGTGTCCGGCGGCGGCATCGAGTTCATGCGGCCTTGGACGGAGCGCGTCTACGGCATTCCGCCGGAACAAGTGGTCGGCTCTTCCGGTGAGGTGAAATTCCAGACCCGTGCGGACGGCAAGCCGGAACTGTTGAAACTTGCGAAAATCGAATTCGTCGACGACGGCCCCGGCAAGCCGGTCGGCATCAACCGCTTCATCGGACGGCGGCCGATCTTCGCGTTCGGAAATTCCGACGGCGATCTCGCCATGCTGCAATGGACCATGGCGGGAAAGGGGCTGCGGTTTGCCGGCCTCGTGCACCATACCGATGCAGACGCGCGAATACGCCTACGACCGGGATTCCAAAGTCGGCAAGCTCGACAAGGCGCTCGATGAGGCGACGGCGAAGGGCTGGACCGTCGTGGATATGAAGCGGGACTGGAAGACGATTTTTCCGGCGGAAAAATAATCTCGTGGGACGGCCCCGAGAAACCGCTGTTCGAGAAGACATGGACGCTAGCCGACATCGTCAGGGTAAGATGAGGACGCAAGCGATGAAATTCACAGGAATAGCAACCGTACCGGCGGTGCTCATGGCCCTGACTTTGACGGCCGCAGCGCAATCTGGACCACCGAAAATGTCGCCCGAACAGGTGCGCGAGGAGCGGGCCTACGCGGCCGGCGTCCAGGCCGCGATCTGGGGCCGTCCGTTCGTCGACAACGTCCACACGCTGTTCGCCGGCCTCAAGGTGGGCGCCGTCGGTCTCAACTATTACCGCAAGTTTCCCAACCTGAAGACCGCCGCCGACAAGTTCGTCAACACCCCGAACAATGTTTCGATCGACGGCTACAGCTGCGCCGACCTTTCCATCGAGCCTGTCGTGGTCAGCGTTCCGACGATCAAGGAGAACCGTTGGACCATCGTGCAGATCGGCGACTACTACGATCAGGTCGTCTACAACATCGGGGGCAGCAAGGGGGCCGAACCCGGGCTGTTTCTCCTTACCGGTCCGGACTATCACGGTTCGATCCCCGCCGGCATGAAGGAGATCAAGGTACGCACGGAACTTGCCGTGATCGCCAACCGCGTCTTCGTCAACGGCGAGGCCGATCTCGCTGCGGCGCGCGAGGTGCATCAAGGCTTCCAGGCGTTGCCGCTTTCCGTCTTTCAGAAGAAGGGGCTGCGGTTCGAGATTCCTAAGCAGTACGACTACGCTCGTTTCGAGTTCAAGCCCACCGCTCCCGAGGCCCTCCGCCTGTTCGACACGATCGGATTCGGCATGAAGACGTTCCTCTCGCGCAGCGACGATTTCGGAGATGCTGACGTCGCAGCGGCCCACCCGATCGGCCTCAGCGTGGCGAAGGGCTTCGACTGGGAGAGCCTCGACGAGCCGACCAGACGGGGCCTGGCGCGGGCGGCCGCGACCGCGGAGGCGATCATCGAGGATACCTACGTCAACGCCGCCGAGAACGTGGCCGGCTGGCGCTACACGATGGGCGGCGGCCGTGCGGGCTCCGACTACGCCCTGCGCGCCGCGATGTCCGCGAACCTCACCGGCGCCAACGTGCCCGAGGAAATCCTCTATCCGAACACACGGGTCGACGATCAGGGCGCGCCGCTCACGGGCGCTAACAAGTACGTCCTGCGTTTCGCTGGGGATCAGATACCGCCGGTCTCCGTGTTCTGGAATCTCAACATGTACGACGACGCCGTTACGGAACCGCGAGGCGGTAAAATGCGCCACACACGTCGCCTCATCACAGAAGTAATCCGTGAACTCGGTCAGCGTTTCAAAGTCAATTATGTTTTTCATTCTGTAACCAAGTTACAGCAAATCGTCACTGTTGTCAAGTGGTAAAATGGACTTATTTTCGGGCTTGTTTTCGGTGGTTTTGCTGCGATTCTTGGGCGCAATTCGCCGTTTTAACCAATCAAACGCCACCTCGTATGGGTCAACCGACGCATGTTCTTGTATTCGCGCTAGGCTGCACCGGAGCAGTCGCGCCAGAGATTGTCCGGCTCTACGGATTGCGGAAACAGATGCCAAAAGAAGTATTTTCATCATGGTACTGGGTGGTCAGCGTCCTGTATGCCCTCTTGGGCGGGGTGGTTGCACTGATTTTGCCAGCCATCACCTTCTGGGCGGCTTTTTACGCTGGCATCACGACCCCCATGCTGGTCAGCACAGCCGCCAAGCACCACAAGCAGGGCAAAGTAATGGTCAACGAACGGCAGGATGACTTTGTTCGTGCATCGGAACCAAAACCAAGGAAAGGACCGCCGTATGAACTTCAGGCCGGGCGGGCATATCCAGAACCACAACTTTCCCGCTGGCAGGCTTTTGTTGAAGTAATTCGCAATCATGCAGACGGGTTGTTTTTGTGACTTGACGCCAGTTCCTTGCAGGCATCAGGTTTAGGACGAATACCGTTCGGAAATCTGTCAGGAGCAAACAATGCACTCAATATTAATTGCGGTAGAAAAAGCAGACCATAACAAGCCACGCGAATGGGAGAAATGGCGTGCGTTTGTGTGTATCTTTGGAGACACCTTCCTGCCA
>CAVVLH010000061.1:0-4335 GCA_963748805.1 uncultured Alphaproteobacteria bacterium
CCGACCATGGTGCCGAGGACCTCCTCGATCGCGCAGGTGATGGGCGTCACCAACGCCGTGACCATCGACGGCGAGGGTATCCCGCCGATCACGCTGGTCGGCCCGGGCGCGGGTGGGGCGGCGACCGCGTCCGCCGTCGTTGCCGACATTGCCGATGTCGCGCGCGGTATCCGCGCGCTGCCATTCGGACGGCCTGTGGAGAAGCTGCGGAGAATCGAAAAGGCGCCGATGGAACGCCATGAGGGTGGTTATTACATCCGCCTGATGGCGCGCGATCTGGCAGGAACCGCCGCCACCATCGCCACGCGCCTCGCGGAACAAAAAATTTCCATTGAATTGATCGTCCAGCGCCATGCTGACGGCGTTGACGCCGTGCGGATGGCGGGGAAAGCTGCGCCGGTACCGGTGATCCTGATCACCTATGCCACCAGCGAGGACGCCGTATACCGCGCGCTCGACGCCGTGCAGCGTGACAAGGTCATCAGCGGGCGGCCGCAAGTGATCCGGATCGAAAAGAATTGAGATGAGCATGATCCGGACCCGCAGGGCCGCGTTGGCGCAAAGTGGGAACCGATTTTCCGAAGAGATCATGCTCAATATAAGATGGTCTTGCCGGAACCGGCGATGAAACAAGGTGATATTAAACGGGCCTCAAAGCCTGCAAGTTAGGTCCTAACAGGAGTTCGCCGATGTCGACCCATATTTCCGTCCCGCCTCAGTTATTGCTCGAGCGAGTTCTCACGCTTGAAATCGTACGGGTGACGGAGCGCGCGGCGGTCTCGGCGGCGCGCCTGCGCGGCCACGGCAACGAGAAGGCGGCCGACCAGGCGGCGGTGGACGCGATGCGCCGCGAGCTCAACAAGCTGCCGATCGAAGGCACGATCGTGATCGGCGAGGGCGAGCGCGACGAGGCGCCGATGCTGTTCATCGGCGAGACGGTCGGACTCAAGGCCGGCCCGAAGGTCGATATCGCCGTCGATCCGCTCGAAGGCACCACGCTGTGCGCCAAGAACATGCCGGGCTCGATCGCGACCATGGCGATGGCCGATGGCGGCACCTTGCTTCACGCCCCCGACGTCTACATGCAGAAGCTCGCCATCGGCCCCGGCTATGCCAAGGGCGTGGTCGAGCTCGATGCTCAACCGGCCGACAATGTCCGCCGGCTCGCCAAGGCCAAGGGTGTTGATCCCTCGGCGATCACCGTGCTGGTATTGGATCGGCCGCGCCATGCCGATATCATCAACAGCATCCGTTCGACCGGGGCCGCAGTCCGCCTGATCACCGACGGCGATGTTGCCGGCGTCATTCATTGTGCCACGCCTGAAGAAACCGGCGTCGACATGTATATCGGCACCGGCGGTGCGCCCGAAGGCGTGCTGGCGGCGGTGGCGCTACGCTGCATCGGCGGCCAGATGCAGTGCCGGCTGATCCTCGACAGCGAGGAAAAGCGCGAGCGCGCGCACAAGATGGGCGTGTCCGACCCGAAAATGATCTACGGCATCGAAGACATGGCGAAGGGCGACTGCCTGTTCGCCGCCACAGGCGTCACCGATGGCTCGTTGCTGTCGGGCGTCAAGTTCCGCAAGGATGTCATCGAGACTGAAACGGTGGTGATGCGTTCGGTGACCGGCACCGTGCGCTATATCAAGGCCGAGCATCGTCAGCTCGACAAATTTCATCTGGATTGATGCTCCGTCATTCCGTCAGCCGCGTCAGCGGCTGTCCGGAATCCATCAGGCCGCATCGATACTGGGAGAAATGGATTCCGGATTTAACGCTGCGCGTTGCTCCGGAATGACAGCAAGGGGAATCCGGATGTCCGACCTCTCACAAGTCAAAGCCCTGGTCTTCGACGTTTTCGGCACGGTGGTGGATTGGCGCACCAGCCTGATTGCGGACTTCACCGCATGGGGCGAGACGCGCGGCATCAAGGCCGATTGGACAGCGCTCGTTGACGGCTGGCGCGCGGTCTATGCGGCCTCGATGGACGATGTGCGAAAGCACCCGGAGCGGGGGTATGTCATTCTCGACACGCTGCACCGGCGTTCGCTGGAAACACTGGTCGAGCAGCACCAGATTTCCGGCTTGAACGAGGCCGACCTGCATTACCTGACGATGGGCTGGCACCGCCTGCATCCCTGGGCCGATAGCGTCGGCGGGCTCACACGCCTGAAAACCAAATACATCATCAGCCCGCTGTCCAACGGCAATGTCGCTTTGTTGACCGAGATGGCGAAATTCGCCGGCCTGCCCTGGGACCTGATCATGTCCGCCGAACTGTTCCAGCATTACAAGCCCGACCCGGAAACCTATCTCGGCGCCGCGCGCTTGCTGTGCCAGCCGCCGGAACAGGTGATGATGGTGGCGGCGCATAACCACGACCTGAAGGCGGCCCAGAAACTGGGGCTGAAAACCGCGTTCGTGGCACGACCGACCGAATACGGCCCGTTGCAGAAATACGACCTTGAAGCCAAGGGCGACTGGGACATCGTCGCCAAGGATTTCGGCGAACTGGCCGCGCGGATGGGGTGCTGATCTTCAGGCAAGCGTCGCCGTCGCCTGCTACCACGTCGCATTGAGCCGAAGCTGCGTCTTGAAGTCATAGACCGGATAATCCCTGACGATCGGCACGCCAAACTCCAACGACAGCGCGATATTTTCGGTGAATTTCTTGCCGAAGCGAAAGTCGAACGGGACGAACCAGCGGCCGGTCTGCCCCGGGACCGGATCGCCATAATTGATACGGATATCCGGACTCGGGAAAAGGGTGACGAACCAGCGGTCCGGCAGATTAATATTGAGCATCGGTGCGAATTGCAGATTGCTGATGTTCCTCTTGGTGGGATCGCCCGCCGCACTGACATCGTAGCGAAACAACGGCTCGAAATAACTACCGCCGGTGATTTCCGGCAGAGCAAGCCGTGCGCCGACAATCGGCATCACCTGCCATTTGCCAGAACCCAGCACCTCGTCGCCGGTGGGGGCGATCAGCCGCATGCCGAAACCGAACGCCCAGCGTTGATTGATGTCATGAATCAGCGCTGCCTGAATGTCGGCGTCGCCGATGCCCCCGACATAGTCGCCGTTCGGGTTGGAAGCAGAAAGCGGATTTTTAGCCAGCAACGGCAAATCGGACCGCGCCGCCAAAATCCATCCCGAGGACAAATCGAACGCGTGGTCGTAACGCAGGCTCAATGTCTCGGTCGTAACCGCGCGGGTTGACCCAGGCGTACTGCCGCTGCCCGGCGCCGTCTTGTATTCCGTCGTGGTCTGGAAAAGGTTCGGTGGCGGCCGGAAGAAATCATTGCCGGCATTGGTGTCCTGATCGGCTGCAGGCGAGGCCTGTGCCGCGGCCCCTTCGGGGCGGATGAGCAACATCGTTAGAACGCAGGCACCGATCAGTGTGCAAATCATCGTCACATCATATCCCTGCCGTCGGGCGGAACTCTTCGCCTTCGCAAGATGCTTTATTCCGAGCTGCATTTGCCTGGCGCCTTGGCGCTCCGCCAAAAAAGAGAGAGTCAGAACGGGTTGACGTAATTCATGATCGCGATCTGGCGCAGCAACACTTTGCGGATCACGTGGGCGACCTTCACGCGATCAGTAAAAATCGCGGCCGTGCCGGTGCTGCCGGCGGGCAGGCGATCGGCAAGCGCTGCGTCGTCGAGCCTGATCCGCGCGACAAAAGGAGCTGCTTCGATGCCCTTCGATTGAACGGCGAGCCCCGATGCCTGGGTTTGTCCGGTCGCGATCGCCTGCAAAACGGTTTCGACCTTGCCGGTAAACACCCGGCCTGGAAGATATTTGAACGTGACCTCGACAGTCTGCCCCGGCGCGACATAGCGTGCGTCGATCTGGGCCAGTTCGACGCCAATCAGCGTGTTCGACGTATCGATAAACGCCATCACCGGCGACAGCGGCAGGTTGGCGACGCGCGCGCCCTTGCGCAGCGCGAGGTTGGTGACGTAGCCGTCGGCCGGTGCGCGCACGATGGTCTTGTCCAGGTTCCACTGCGCGCCCTCGAGCTGCGCCTTGAGCTGGTCGACTTCGGATTGCCGCTGTTCGACGTCGAAGCCGCGGCCGGAATCGCGTTCGAACAGTTGCGTCATCTGCGCCAAGCGCGTCGCCGAGAGTTTTAGCTGCGCCTGAATCGCCTTGACCTGCGCGTCATAAGGCGTGGGGTCGATCCTAAACAACACGTCGCCGGCCTTCAGTGGCACGTTGGCCGTCACCGGTACATCGATCACCTCGCCGGCGACGTCGGGTACGATCGCGACCGAGTTGCGCACCACCACGGCCGACCCTTGCGGTGCGCCCCAGCCCATCGGGACCCGT
>CAVVLH010000062.1:0-50120 GCA_963748805.1 uncultured Alphaproteobacteria bacterium
GTGTCCTCTACTCGTTCGTACGTGCTTGCTGCCAGCTTCGTCCTCGTCGGCATCGGCATCGCCTTCGTCTGCGATTTCCGTATCGGCCGAAACGCCTGCGTCCGGTGCGAAAGAATTCTCTGGCCGTGGCGTGCCGCCTTCGCGCGGCTCGCCGCCGCGACCGCGCCGCCGCCGCCGCCGCTTGCGCCGCGGCCCGTCATTTCCGGCTTCAGTGCCTCCTTCTTCGCCTCCGACGGCATCCTCGCCTAATCCCTCGGTCTCGTCGGTTTCCACTTCGGATTCCGCCTCGATGTCGAGCAGTTCCTCGTCGTCGAAGGCCTCTTCCACTTGCGGAGGGTTCGGCCGCGGCCTGGGCCGCCAGCAGCGCCTTGGCCGCCTCCAGCGTATGTACCTGTTCGCCGCGATCGATCACGAACGACTGCTGTCCGCTTACGGTCGGGTCGGCGATGACGGCAAGCGTGACCTTGAAGCGTTTTCGAGATCGCGCAGATGGCCGCGCTTGTGGTTGAGCACATAGAGCGCGACGTCGGTCCGGGTCCGCACCACCAGATTGTGGGTCGCGCCCTTCATCAGGATTTCCTCGAGTCCGCGCAGCAATTGCAGCGCCACCGAGGAGACCGAACGAACATGGCCGCTGCCGCCGCATTGCGGGCAGGGCTCGGTCGAGCTTTCGAGCACGCTGGCGCGAATGCGCTGGCGCGACATTTCGAGCAGGCCGAAATGCGAAATGCGTCCGACCTGGATGCGCGCGCGGTCCTGCCGCAGGCAGTCGGACAGCTTGCGCTCGACCGAGCGGTTGTTGCGCTTCTCGTCCATGTCGATGAAGTCGATGACGATCAGGCCCGGCGAGGTCGCGCAAGCGAAGCTGGCGGGCGACTTCCTCGGCCGCCTCGAGATTGGTCTTGAGCGCGGTGTCCTCGATGTGATGTTCGCGGGTCGAGCGGCCGGAGTTGACGTCGATCGAGACCAGCGCCTCGGTCTGGTTGATGACGATGTAGCCGCCGGAGCGCAATTGCACGGTCGGCGAGAACATCGCATCCAGCTGGCTCTCGACGCCCATCCGCGAGAACAGCGGCTGGCCGTCGCGATATTGTTTCACCGCCCGCACGTTGGAGGGCATCAGCATCTTCATGAAATCGCGCGCTTCGTGGTAGCCGGCTTCGCCGGCGACCTGAATTTCGTCGATTTCCTTGTTGTAGAGGTCGCGCAGCGACCGCTTGATCAGCGAGCCTTCTTCGTAGACCAGCGTCGGGGCCTGCGACTTCAGCGTCATGTCGCGCACGGTCTCCCACATCCGGATCAGGTATTCGAAGTCGCGCTTGATCTCCGGCTTGGTGCGCGAAGCGCCCGCGGTGCGCAGGATGATGCCCATGCCCTCGGGCACGTCGAGGTCCTGGACGACTTCCTTGAGCCGCGAGCGGTCCTGGGCGGAGGTGATCTTGCGGCTGATGCCGCCGCCGCGCGCGGTGTTCGGCATCAAGACGGCATAGCGGCCGGCAAGCGACAGGTAGGTGGTCAGCGCGGCGCCCTTGTTGCCGCGCTCTTCCTTGACGACCTGCACCAGCATCACCTGGCGGCGCTTGATCACTTCCTGGATCTTGTACTGGCGGCGCGGACGGAAGGCGCGTTCGGGTACTTCTTCCATCACGTCGTCGCCGCCGACGGATTCGACAACTTCTTCTTCCGCCTCATCGCCTTCGTCGTCGTGCGGCTCCTCGACGTCACCGGCTGCGTGCTCTTCCGGCGGCGCGGCGTGTTGTTCGCTGGCATATCCGGCATGAGCGGCGTTTTCGGCCGCAACCTCGTCCGCCGAGGCTTCGTCGGCATGGTCCTCATGCGCGCCGTCTTCGTGGGCGCCGTCCTCGTGCGCGCCGTCCTCTGGAGCTTCCCGCAGCGCTTCCGAAATATCCGCAATCGTCGCTACGGGCGCGGCCGCGAGTGCAGGCGTCTCGGCGAGGTCAGCCGACCCATGTCCTTCATCCTCGGCATGTGCCTCATGATCGTGCTCGTGATCATGGGAATGCTCGTGGTCGTCATGGTCATCGTGATGATGTGCCGTGTCCTCGTGGTGGTCGGCATCGTCGGCGTGGTGTTCATGATCGTGGCCATGTTCGTCGTGATGGCCGTCCTCGGCGTGAGCATGGACGGCCTCGTTCAATCCGTCCGCCGGTGTCGCCGGGCTCGAGGTTTCGACGACGTCGCTTTGAACCCGCTCGCCGTGCCCGCGCCGGCGCGAACTGCGATGGCGGGAACGGCGGCGCGTGGCGCGGTTCTCGGATTCTTCCTCCGCCTCGCGATGGGCGCGCTCATCGGCTTCGATCAGCGCCTGACGATCGGCGACGGGGATCTGATAGTAATCGGGATGAATTTCGCTGAAGGCGAGAAAGCCGTGGCGATTGCCGCCATACTCGATGAAGGCGGCTTGCAGCGACGGTTCGACTCGCGTCACCTTCGCCAGATAGATATTGCCGCGCAGCTGTTTGCGTTGCGCGGTCTCGAAATCAAATTCTTCGACGCGGTTGCCGCGGACCACGACGACCCGGGTCTCCTCCGGGTGGGTGGCATCGATAAGCATTTTGTTGGGCATTTTGGAACTCTTGACGGCGGCGGGCGCGCAGGGCGGCGCGCGCAAATCGCACGGCCGGGTGACGCGACGGTCCACCTGATTCGGGGGTGAGGGGAAGGCCGAAACGCAATCCTTGGCGCCTCGCCGAACATGATTCCCGGGATAGACAACGACGCGCGCGGCTTGCGCCCCGCATCGGCGGTATTTTTCCCTGGAGTTCCGGCAATACAGTCTGGCGCATTAAGCGTCGGCCCGTCTGAGTAATTTTGGGCGGCGAAGTGGCCGCTTATCGGTCGCTGAAGGCTTGGCGCTAAAGCGCACGCCTCAATCGTATATCGGGGTCAAAAGGCCCGATATCGGTTAGGTCGGATCTCGAGCCGTCCCTGGAACAAGCTGTTGACCTGGGAGCGGAGCCGCTCGGGCTTGAAACCACCCCTCCTGTCAGCCGCGCGCTGCGCTGGCTCCGGAAGGGCTGGAAAGACGCTGAAGTCTCCGCTTGGAGGCTCCTGCGCTGCACCGAGAGGCTGAACACGACACAACCTGGAATTTTGGCCGTCAGCACCACCTACATACGTGGATCGGCCTTTCCGTGCAAGGGAGGCGTCACAGGCGTCGCCTGCCGGCCACACTCTGCCCTTTTCAGGGTATAGTGTTTAAGGCGCGATTAACCCCGTGGTTTTATTGGGGTAAGAGAGCTGCTCGGAGGCACGGATTCGGTGGCGGGCCGCGCAAATCACCTTGTATTGCTGGGTTTCGCGCTATTGTGCGCCGCAGCATGCCTGTGGCTTCCGCTCGACCAGGTGGCCGCGGTCGAGAGCCAGCCATCCAAGCCGACCGCGCCGGTTCGATTTCCGATCGCCTCCGATGTTCGCCTGGCCGGCGACGGCAAGCAGACCCGCTTCGTGCTCGACCTTGACCAGCCGATCGCGGTCCACGCCTTCGCGCTTGCCGATCCCTATCGGGTGGTGGTCGATATCCCGCAGGTCAATTTTGAGCTTCCGCCTGGAATTGGCGCCGCGGGGCGGGGCCTGATCAAGGCATTCCGTTACGGCCTTGTGATGCCCGGCGGCTCGCGGCTGGTCCTTGATCTCGCCGGACCTGCCAGGATCACCAACGCCTCGGTACTTGAGGCCGCCAACGGCCAGCCGGCGCGGCTCGTGCTTGAACTGGAGGAAATCGACCGCGCCACCTTCGTTCAATTGCTCGCGCCGGAAAGCCGCCCCGCGCTTCGACCCGCGATCGCCGACGCCAAAGAGACGTCGCTTCCGGTATCAACGGCGCCCGCGAAACTGGAAGCGCCTGCCGCTTCGCCTTCATCGACCGATACGCGTCCCGTGATCGTCATCGATCCCGGCCACGGCGGCGTGGATAATGGCACCCAGTCCGGCACCGAGGTCGAAAAAAATCTGGTGCTCGGCTTTGCGCTCATTTTGCGCGACCGGATCGAGAAAGGCGGCAAATTTCGCGTCGTGATGACCCGCACCGACGATACGTTCATCCCGCTCGACGATCGCGTGAAGTTCGCGCGCAGCCAGTCGGCTGCCTTGTTTGTCTCGATCCACGCCGATGCGTTGCCGCGCCGTGAAGGCGACGCTCAGGGAGCAACGATCTACACGCTGTCGGACCGTGCCTCGGACGCCGAAGCCGAAAAGCTGGCCGAGGCTGAAAACAAGGCGGACGCCATCGGCGGCGTCAACCTGACCTCGGAGCCGACTGACGTGGCCGACATCCTGATCGATCTCGCGCAGCGAGAGACCCGCACCTTTTCCAACCGCTTTGCCCGCCTCCTGATGGGCGAGATGAAGACGGTCACGCGGATGCACAAGAACCCGCTCAAATCGGCCGGCTTTCGGGTGCTGAAGGCGCCGGACGTGCCGTCGGTTCTGGTCGAACTCGGTTATGTCTCAAACAAGGATGACATGGAACATCTGGCATCGGAGAACTGGCGCACCCGAACCGCGGGTTCGGTGGCGCATGCCATCGACATGTTCTTCGCCAAGCGGTTGGCAACGGCAGGAGCCGGGAACTAAAGGCTGAAGAAAAACCGAGGCTTAAAGGCCCTAGTTTGGCCACAGCGGCGGCACTATAACCGGCGCGATGGCTAAGAATCGGCGTCATTCGCGGCGCGGCGGCATATGATATAATCCTCTGCTGGCCAGGAACGGCCGGAGCGGAAAATACATCGGGCGCCGGCCATTTCGGCGCGGGGACTAACGGAATTCATATTATGCGCTTGCTGGTGCGGTTCTTGGGTTTCTTGTTCGCTGCGGGAACCGTCCTGTTCCTGGTCGGCGTCGCCGCCGTAGCCGGGCTGATCTGGCACTTCTCCAAGGATTTGCCGGACTACTCTCAGCTTCAGGATTACGAGCCGCCGGTGATGACGCGCGTTCACGCGGCCGATGGCGCGCTGCTCGGCGAATATTCCAAGGAGCGGCGTCTTTACCTGCCGATCCAGGCGGTGCCGAAACTCGTCATCAACGCGTTCCTGGCCGCCGAGGACAAGAATTTCTACGAACACGGCGGCATCGATTATTCGGGCATGGCACGCGCGGCCCTTCTTTACGCGCAGAACTTTGGTTCGAACCGAAGGCCGCAGGGCGCTTCCACGATCACCCAACAGGTTGCCAAGAACTTCCTGTTGACCAACGAGGTTTCCTTCACCCGCAAGATCAAGGAAGCGCTGTTGGCGATGCGGATCGAGCGAACCTATTCGAAGGACAAGATCCTCGAACTCTATCTCAATGAAATCTATCTCGGCCTTGGCGCCTACGGCGTGGCGGCGGCGTCGCTGGTCTATTTCGATAAATCGGTCAACGAACTCACGGTCGCCGAGGCGTCTTATCTCGCCGCGCTGCCGAAGGCACCGGCCGCGTTGCATCCGGTGCGCAACCGAGATCGCGCGATCGAGCGGCGCAACTATGTGATCGATCGCCTGTTGGAAAACGGCTGGATCAAGCAGGCCGATGCCGACAAGGCGCGGAAAGATCCCTTGACCGTCACCAACCGCGCCAACGCCGCGCATACGTTCGCGGGCGAGTATTTCGCCGAGGAAGTCCGACGCGACATCTTCGAACGTTACGGCGAGAAGAAGCTGTATGAGGGTGGCCTGTCGGTTCGCGCTACGCTCGATCCGAAAATTCAGGTGATGGCGCGCAAGACCATGGCCGCCGGCATCGTCAATTATGATGAGGCGCAGGGCTGGCGCGGGGCCTCCAGCAAGCTCGATCTTTCCGGCGACTGGGGCGTCAAGCTCGCCGACGTCAAAGCGTTGTCGGACGTTTCACCATGGCGGCTTGCCGTGGTCTTGGAAATCAGCGACCAGTCGGCCCGCATCGGTTTTCAGCCGGGCCGCGAGCTCGGTGGCGCCGTGAGCAAGGAGCGGCCGACCGGGATCATCACGCTTGAAGGCGTCAAATGGGCGAAACCTGTGGCTGGCCCAACAAAGGGCAGGACGCCGACTGCAATGTCTCAAGTGCTGTCGCCGGGTGACATCATCTACGCCGATCCGCTGTTCAGGGACGGCAACCCGGTTGAGGGCCAGTATCGGCTGCGGCAATTGCCCGAAGTGTCCGGCGCGATGGTGGTGATGGATCCCTGGACCGGCCGCGTGCTCGCGATGGTCGGCGGCTTCTCGTTCGACCAGAGCCAGTTCAACCGCGCCACGCAGGCCTATCGGCAGCCGGGTTCTTCGTTCAAGCCGATCGTCTATTCGGCGGCGCTCGACAATGGCTATACGCCGTCGACCCAGGTGGTCGACGCGCCGATCGAAATCGATCAGGGGCAGGGGGCCGGGGTCTGGCGCCCCGAGAATTTCTCGTCCGGGAAATACCAGGGACCGACGACGCTGCGGAATGCGCTGCGGCTGTCGCTCAATACCGTCACGGTGCGCCTGGCACAAGATATCGGCATGCCGCTGATCGGCGAATATGCCCACCGCTTCGGCGTCTATGACGAGCTGCCGAACTATCTGTCCTATGCGCTTGGCGCCGGCGAAACCACCGTCATGCGTATGGCCACAGCCTATTCGATGATTGCAAATGGCGGGCGTCGCGTGAAGCCGACCTTGATCGATCGCATCCAGGATCGTTATGGCCACACCATCTTCAAGCACGACACCCGCGAGTGCCGCGGTTGCGATGCGCCGGGCGGCTGGAAGAACCAGCCGGAGCCGCAGTTGATCGACCGCCGCGAACAGGTGCTCGACACCATGACGGCGTATCAGATGACCTCGATGCTGGAGGGCGTGGTGCAGGCCGGTACGGCGACAGTGGTCAAGGAAGTCGGCAAGCCAATCGCCGGCAAGACCGGCACGACCAACGAGGCCAAGGACGCCTGGTTCGTCGGCTTCTCGCCGGACATCGTGGTCGGTATCTATCTCGGCTACGACAAGCCGCGTCCGCTGGGTCACGGCAACGCCGCGACCGGCGGCCATCTGGCCGCGCCGATCGCGCGCGACTTCCTCAAATTGGCGCTCGCCGACAAGCCGGCGATCCCGTTCAAGGTCCCCGCCGGCATCAAGCTGATCCGCGTCGACGCCAAGACCGGCATGCGCGTCGGCCCCGGCGACGGCGGACGTACCATCCTGGAAGCCTTCAAACCGGGAACGGCGCCGCCGGATAATATCGGGGTTGGGGTGGCCGACGCCGATGGACGTCAGCTTCTGCCGCAGCAGCAGCCGGACGCCGATCGTGGCCTGTTTCGTTCGGGCACCGGCGGATTATATTGAAAGCTAGATTGTATTCTTCGACTTCCGCCGCTACGTCAGGCGGAAGTATTAGTCAGTGCTGCGCTCCAAGCCAAACAGATCAGAGAAAATCATGCGCGCCGAAGTCGAGCGTCTAGTCGAAGAGATCAAGCAGTCAGTCGGGCTGCTGAGGAGGCATCTTTGACGTCGAAACATCCACCGCGCGCCTGGCGGAGCTGAACCAGCTCGCCGAAGACCCCAATCTCTGGAACGACCCGCAAAAAGCGCAGAAGCTGATGCAGGAACGCACCTCGCTGGAGGATTCGCTGTCCGGCATCGGCAAGGTCGAACGCGAGCTTGAAGACAATATCGGCATGATCGAACTCGGCGAAGCCGAGAACGACGAGGCCGTCGTGACGGAGGCCGAGGCGGCCCTGAAAGGTTTGCAGAAAGAAGTCGCGCGCCGCGAACTCGAAGCGCTGCTGTCGGGCGAGGCGGATCGTTTCGATTCCTATCTGGAGGTTCATGCCGGCGCCGGCGGCACCGAGAGCCAGGATTGGGCCCAGATGCTGCTCAGAATGTATACCCGCTGGGCCGAAAAGCACGGCTTCAAGGTGGAGTATCTCGAGGAGCAGCAAGGCGAAGAAGCCGGGATCAAATCGGCCACCATCCAGATCAGCGGCCACAACGCTTACGGCTGGCTGAAGACCGAAGCAGGCGTGCACCGGCTGGTGCGGATCTCGCCGTTCGATTCCAACGCGCGCCGGCATACTTCGTTTTCGAGCGTGGCGATCTTTCCGGTGATCGACGACAGTATCAAGATCGACATCAAGGAATCCGACGTCCGCACCGACACCATGCGCTCGGGCGGTGCGGGTGGCCAGCACGTCAACAAGACCGAGTCCGCGGTCCGCCTGACGCATATTCCAACCGGCGTCGCCGTGGTCTGCCAGGCTGGACGGTCGCAGCACAAGAACCGTGCGCAGGCCTGGGACATGCTTCGCGCGCGGCTCTACGAGATCGAGCTGAAAAAGCGCGAGGCACAGGCCGCCGCCGATCAGGCCGCCAAGACCGATATCGGCTGGGGCCATCAAATTCGTTCTTATGTCCTGCAACCCTATCAGATGGTCAAGGACCTCCGTACCGGCGTGCAGACCTCGGACACCTCAGGCGTGCTCGACGGCGACCTCGACGAGTTCATGGCGGCCACCTTGGCGCAGCGCGCCTTTGGCACGGAGCCCGGTGCGGTCGAGGACGTGGATTAGCGTCAATCTCATCCGCGCTTCAATGCATAACTGCGCTCGTGTCCCGCGCGCGGTGCAACACCACGTGTTGCGCCGCTGATGCGGGACCCATTCCATATGCTGGGTCCCGATTCTGCATCGCGTCGTTGCACGCCGCAATGCGCCCGGGACAGGGCTGCGAGTTAACCCGAACTCAGCCGAACGCCGGCGCGCAGGAATTTCTGCGGATCGACCGCCTCGCCATCGATGCGGGTTTCGTAGTGCAGATGCGGTCCGGTCGAGCGGCCCGTTGAGCCGACCGCGCCGATCACCTGTCCGATCTTGACGACGTCACCGACCTTCACATTGATTTCGGAGAGATGTCCGTAGCGGGTGGACAAGCCATTGCCATGGTCGATTTCCACCATCCTGCCGTAACCGCCGGCCCAGCCGGAGGATACGACCTTGCCGTTGGCGGTGGCGCGTACGGGGTCACCGGTGGCTGCGCGGAAATCGAGCCCGGTATGCATCGCAGGACGGCCAAGGAACGGATCGGAGCGGACACCGAAGCCGGACGTAAATTCGACTTCGCCGACCACGGGCTTGCGATACGGCACCAGCGCCAGCGTGCGGTTCAGCCGCTCGACCTGGGCGCGGCTGATGTTGATACGGTAAAGCTGGCGATCAAAGGCGCCGGCATCCGAGGAAAGTTTCACCGGCACAAAAGGTCCGCCCATCGCGGCGCGCGGCGTGGCCGCCTCTAACTGGCCGGCGTCGAGGCCGAGATCGTTGAATACGCCGCGCATGCGCCGCGCCCGCGATTCGAGATTGTCTTCAAGCGAGGTGAGGGAAGCAAGCTGGCGCCGCTCGACCTGGTCGAGCGAGTTTTGCAGGCGCACGATCACATTATCGACGCCCTGGATTTTCGCAGTTTTGGTCGCCGGCGCATTGACGACGACCGGCGCGCGGGATTCCAGGCGCGCTTCGCGATCAGGCGGCGCGACGAACACGGCTGTGTCGCTGATCGGCGATGGCTTCGGCACACCCGAGGCTGCCGGCTCGATCGCAGCGGCTCCTCGCGACGGCGACCTGACCGATCCCGTAATATCGGGAATGGCACCCAACGCGCTCGCGCGCGATTTCGAGCGTGGTCTGCCGGCGCATGATCTGTTCGAGCTTCTGGTCGAATTGTTCCTGATCGAGCAATTGCCGGCTGGTCGCGCGATCGACCTTGGCGCGAAGCTCTGCGATCCGGTCTTCATAGGCGTATTGCATTTCCGCCTGGCGAGCGATCAGCCGCGTCAGGACGTCGTCACGAAACGCGAAATAGGTGGCGGTCGCCGCCGACCACATTCCGAGCGTCGTGACGGTGCCAACCACGATCCAGAAAGCCACAGGCCCGAAGCGGACCTGTTTGCCGGCATGGACCAGCGTGTATCCGTTCTCTTCACGCTTGACGGCGGGGGGATTGACCGGCTGACGGGCGACGGGCCTGCCTGGATGCTGTGGCTGGCGATACTCAGACTGACGACCGGAACGATACGACATCGGCACTCCCGTGCCGGTCGGAGGAGAGTTCCTTACGGCTCAAATTACGGGAGGGATTTGACCCGGTCATGGTTAATTTTTCGCGAATGACCGCTCCCCGAGTCAGGCCGCCTGGGCGGCAGCAAGCACGTCGTCGGCATGGCCATCGACTTTCACATGGCGCCAGATCCTGATGATTTTACCGTCCGCTCCGATCAGAACCGTGGTGCGAAGGATGCCCATGAACGTCCTGCCGTACATGGATTTTTCCCCCACGCCCCGTAGGCCGCGAGCATCTCGTGCTTCTCATCCGACGCAAGAGGAACCGAAAGCTGGTGTTTGTTCCGAAACGCCTCCTGTGCCTTGAGCGGATCGCCTGACACCCCGATGACGGCGGTGCCGGCGGCAGCAAAGGCGCTCTTGAGCCTCGTGAAATCGATCGCCTCCTTCGTGCATCCGGGGGTGTCGGCGCGGGGGTAGAAAAACACCACGAGTTTCCGGCCGGCAAAATCGGCCAGCGAAACCGCATGGCCCCCGTCGCGCGGCAAGTCGAACGCGGGGGCTTTCGCGCCCTCCACGAGGACGGACGTTGCAGCGCTATTTCGATTCGATTTTGCCGCGGCCGGCTTTGAAGCTTTCGGCGAAATCTTAAGCGGCGCTTTGGTTTGCCCGGTTTTTGAGTTCTTGCTTGATTTTTTTGCCGATGATGGCTGCGTTTTCGCGGCTGCCCGCTTGGCCGGGGCCTTCGATTCCGCCCCTGTCTTCCGGGCCGGTGGCTTGCCGGATTTCATGCGGGTTTTCTCACGGGTTTTCTTGGACATACGCCTTCCTTTCGTCGCTTTCCGCGGCTCAATCATTGGGGTATTGAGGCAGGCCGGGTCCGGTCGGCTTGGCCCTTCGGATTATGCTTAAAAGGAATTCGATACGCCACCCGCCCGCTGGCGTGGCTATAGCCGAACGACAAGCGAGACGCAGGTCGTTCCGCTTCAAAATTGGGGTGTCGGCACTTTTGCGAACGCGGGAATTGAGGGACTATTTGCAAAGATAGGTTTTAGTGGGCTTTGGGATTTGAGATTCGCTTTGGGAGCCTGCGGCCAGATGGGCGGCGAACGTCAAATCGGTTGCATCGGGAAGAGGAGGGGTGAAATGCCGGCACGAGTTGTTGCCCGTCCTGTTCCATCCATCGGCGCCGGCAACGAGAGGCAATGGTAAGACAAAGGCCAACCCAGGATCCCAGTCCGCCCGCTGACGTCCGGCTGCAACAGTGGGACGGCGCCGACGAGGCGCATGCGGAACATGATGAGGCGGCTGGGCGTCGGGCGCGTCGGCTGCTGTCCCGATCCAATTCCAGAGTTTACCTTCTCGGCGACCGCCTGGGATCCATGCGCCGCCGGCTTACCGGCGGGCGCTGGTTCTGGCGGATCGCCCTTGTGCTTGCCTCTCTGCTCGTGATTTTCGCCGGCTGCTTCAGCGCGCTGTGGTGGCGGCTGGGCGCCGGGCCGATCAATCTCGACATGGCGACGCCCTGGCTTGCCGCCGCCATCGAAGACAATATCGGTCATGGCAACACGGTCGAAGTCGGCGGCACGCAGATCGAGCGAGCCGGCCGCATCAGGATCGCGGTACGCATCCGCGACATCGTCGTGCGGGACCGCGATCATGCGATTGTTGCGAGCGCGCCCAAGGCCGAGGTGAGACTGTCAGGCTATGCGCTGTTGATGGGGCGCCTGCGGGCCGAAAGCCTCAACCTGGTCGATGCCGAACTCAGCGTACGCATCACTCCCGATGGCTATGTCACCGTATCCACCGGCGACAATGCGCGACCGCTCGCCACCGGCGTCGCCTCGAAAAAGGAAGCGGGGCTTCCGCCTACTTTTCCGCGTCCGGCTGCGCCGAACGGATCGGCGTTGCCTATGCCGCCGGATCTGCCGGCCAGTTCTGCATCGTCCGACAGTGCGCAAGCCGGATTGTTGGCAGGCCTGGACTGGCTCGATAGCCTGAGCCTGACCGGTCTTGACGGGCAAAATCTCAACGAGATCGGTTTGAAGAACGGCAGCCTCATCGTTGATGATCAGCAGCGCGGCAACAAATGGAATTTCCAGAATATCTCGCTCAGCCTTCGTCGCCCGAGCGGCGGTGGCGTCGCACTGAGCCTCGCCGAAGAAGGCGCGCAAGGATGGTCGCTGCGCGTGGCGGTGGGTCCGCCCGCCAACGGCGTGCGATCGGTGGACATCAAGGCCGACAAGGTTTCGACGACCAACATCCTGTTGGCGATGCGGCTGAAAGAACTGAACTACAGCGCGAACCTGCCGTTGAGCGGTGAACTGAAGGGCGAACTCGGCCGTGACGGTTTGCCGACCTATTTCCGCGGCAAGGTCACCGCGGGCGCTGGAGAGATCGTCGACAGCGATACGCCCGAGTTCCCGCTGGCGATCGATTCGGCCGAAGTGAACCTTGAATGGGACGCCAACAAGCGGGTGCTGGTCGCACCCTTCAAGATCATTTCCGGCGAGAACCGGATCACGCTGCTCGCGAATCTCGAACCCCCCAACGACAATGTCACCGACTGGCAGTTGCGCCTGTCCGGCGGCACCGTTTTGCTTGCCGGCAACGACAACGAGCCGCCGGTCATCTTCAATCGCGTCTCGATCGGGGTGCGTTTCGATACCGCCAAAAAGCGGGTAACCCTGGCGCAGGCCGATTTCAGCAACGGTGAGATCGGCGTTGCCGGCACCGGCAGCGTCGACTATTCGGGCGAGCCTCGCCTGATGCTGGGATTTGCCGGCACGCCGATGTCGGCATCGGCGCTGAAGCGGGTTTGGCCGTCGCTGGTCGTTGCGGATATTCGTCAGTGGGTGGTCGACCGGGTCGAACGCGGCGCGATCCAGCGCATCGAGGTCGGGGTCAACTCTCCGGTTAAAAACCTCTCGCGAAAAGGGCCGCCGATCCCGGACGACGGCCTCAACGTCAACATCGTCGCCAACGGGGTGACGTTACGGCCGGTGGACGGTTTGCCGTCGATTCGCGACGCCGACCTGAAAGCGCATATCACCGGCCGAACCGCCTCCGTCACCATCGGTCAGGGCGCGGCCGACACGCCGTCTGGCCGCAAGCTCAACGTTACCGACGCCGCGTTCGAGGTGGCTGACTCGTTTCCAAAACCAGTACAAGCCAAGGTGAAATTCCGGATCGACGGTCCGGTGCCGGCGGTCGCCGAGGTTCTCTCCTCGGACAAATTGAGCGATCTCGCGGTGACCCTGATCGATCCGAATGCGAGCAAAGGGACCGTTTCTGCCGTCGTCAACCTGGCTTTGCCTATCAAGCACGAGATTGCGCGGGCTGAAGTCAATTACAACGTCGCCGCCGATCTCGGCGGCTTTGCCGCCGACCGGCTGATGATGAATCAGAAGGTCGAGGCGAACGGGCTGAAAGTGATCGCCAACAATCAGGGCTATCAGGTCAAGGGCGACGTGAAGATCAACGGGCAGGCGGCTTCGCTCGACTATCGCAAACAGAATGACGGCGATGCGGACATCAAGTTGACGGCAACGCTCGACGAAGCGAGCCGCGCCCGGTTCGGCTTCGATCTCGGACCCGCGCTCAGCGGCTCGATCCCGGTCAAACTGAGCGGCAAGATCGGTGGCGAGACCCGCCTCGGCATCGACGCCGACCTCACATCGCTGAAACTCGACAATGTCCTTCCCGGCTGGGTCAAGGCGTCGGGCAAGTCGACGCACGCCACCTTCAATGTGGTTCAGAAGCCGCAATCGACCAGGCTCGAGGATATCGTGGTCGAAGGCGGCGGCGCCTCCATTAAGGGATCGCTCGAGGTCGACCAGAACGGCGACCTCATGAACGCGAATTTCCCGACCTACGCGCCATCCGAAGGCGACAAGACGTCGCTGCGAGCCGATCGCGGGCCCGACGGTGTGATCAAGGTCACCATGCGTGGCGACGTGTTCGACGGCCGCGGCTTTCTCAAAACCGCGATCTCCGGCAAGGAGGGTGACGCCAAGAACAAGACCAAGACCGCCGACTTCGATGTCGACGTGAAGCTGGGGGTGGTTGCCGGTTTCTTCGGCGAGTCCCTGCGCAGCGTCGATGCCAAGATGTCGAGGCGCGGCGGGACGCTCAAGAGCTTCTCTTTCTCCAGCAAGCTCGGACGCGATACGCCTGTCGCGGCCGATTTGCGCCGCCAGCAGGGCCGCGAAGTAATTCTTCTTGAGACCAACGATGCCGGCGCGTTGCTGCGCTTCACTGACACCTATTCCAAGGTGGTCGGCGGCCAGCTTCAACTGGCATTGGATCCGCCGACCGCCGATCCAAGCCCCAAGGAAGGATTGCTCAACGTCAAGGACTTCACCGTCAAGGGCGAGGCGTCGCTGGATAAACTGGCGGCCGGCGGCACGGCGGGCGCGCCAAGCGGCATCAGTTTCTCGCGGCTGCGCGCGGAGTTTGTCCGGCAAAGCGGCCAGCTCACGATCAAGGAGGGCGTTCTCAAGGGGCCGACCATCGGCGGTACGATTGAAGGCAATATCGACTTTCCGGGCAACCAGGTGCGCATGAGCGGCACCTTCGTTCCGATCTACGGCCTCAACAACATCTTCGGGCAAATTCCGCTGTTCGGGTTGGTGCTGGGCGGCGGCAGCAATGAGGGCCTTTTCGGAATGACCTATGAGGTGGTCGGAACGCCCGACAAGCCCACGCTGCGCGTCAATCCGATTTCGATGGTTTTCCCGGGCGTCGCCCGGAAGATCTGGGACTTCAATACCGGCAGGCAGAACGGAGCCGGTGACTTCCCCTCGAGCAACTGAGCGGCGGCGCGACGTCACCGTCTGAGCGCAGGCACCACCAGAAAAGGGATCATGCCGAGAACGACGGCGATCAACGCATAAACGAGCAGCGGATTGTAGCTGTGCGTGACGTCGTGGATCAGGCCGCCGCTCCATGAGCCGAATGCCGATCCGAGCCCGCTGCCGATCGAAATACTCCCGTAGATGGTTCCGACGCGCTTTCCGCGAAACAGCTTCATCGCGGTGGCCGTCAGCAGCGGACCGCGCGAGCCGATCATGCTGCCGAAGCAGACGACGAAGCCGGTCAGGACCCATATGTTCGGATACCACTGCAACAGCCAAAGCAGGAAAATCCCGAAGATCGACAGCGCGTAGGAAAGCAGCACCGAAGGTCTGCGGCCGATGATGCCGTCGAGCCAGGAAACCCCCAACATTCCGAACAACAGCACGACGCCGGAAAAACCCCAGGCGGTTGCCGCCTGCAACGGCGGAAACCCGGCATCGATCAGATAAGCGACGACCTGCGGCGCGATCGCATACATGCCGATCGCCGTGAAGAAGAAGGTCGAGAACAGCGCCCAGAAGGCATGGTGGCGTACCGCGCGGTCGAGCGTCCAGCCGTCGTCGGCCATGTCGGCCGCGGCTTGCTTGACGATATGAGGCGAGCCCGTCGAGAACAGGCGCCACGGCAGGATCAGAAGCGGAAGAAGCAACAATAGCGCCGTGGTGCCGAAGATCTGATAGGCGCCGCGCCAGCCGACATGATCGATCAGGACTTGCGAGGCCGGTAACAGCACCAATACGCCCGCGCCGGTTGCGGAATAGACCACGGCCATCGCGGTCGGCAGTTTTGGGCCGAACCAGCGCCCAAGCAAAATCGAATTCGGCACATTGCCGATCAGCGCAATGCCGAAGCCGACACAAACGCCGACGCTGAACTGGATTTGCCAAAGATGGCTGGCATTGGCCGCGAACAGGAACGCGCCGCCAAACAGCAGCAGGCCGAGGGAATAGACACTGCGCGGGCCGGAATAATCGAACAGCCGGCCGATCAGAGGAGAGGCGAGGCCGCCGGCCAAGGCACTTAGGGAATAGACCGAGACGACATCGGCGCGGTCCCAGCCGAAGCTTTCGGAAATCGGCAGCAGGAAGACCGAAAAGCTTTCGCCCAGGCCGCGGCCGAGCACCGATAGCGCAAAGCAAATTGCGAGCACGCCAAGCGCCGTGCGAACCGGCTTGGCCGGTGCGGTGGCCGCTTCCTCCCTCGGCGCATCTTGATTCATCAAGACAGGAAGGAGCCCGTTTTGGGCAGAAAGCGCAAGCGCGCGTAAGGAATGCGCTTATGCGGGCTTGAGCAGGACGTGGCGCTTCTTGCCGAACGACAGCTTGATCACGCCCTCCGGTGTCAGTTCAGAGGGTTTGAGCAGCATCTTCTCGTCGGTGACCGCGACGTCGTTGACGCGCAAACCGCCGCCTTTGATCTGACGCCGCGCCTCGCCGTTCGAGGCGACGAGGCCTGCTTTGACGAAAGAGGCGAGCACGCCGATGCCGGCCTCGAGTTCGCTGTGCGGCACTTCGACCGTGGGAAGGTTTTCGGCGATGGCGCCTTCCTCAAAGGTCTGCCGTGCGGTTTCGGCGGCCTGACGCGCGGCCTCTGCGCCGTGCAGCAGCGTGGTTGCGGCGTCCGCCAGCGCTTTCTTGGCCTCGTTGATTTCGGCGCCTTCAAGCTTGGCGAGCTTGTCGATCTCGCTCAACGGCAAGGTCGTGAACAGTTTCAGGAACCGGACGACGTCGGCGTCCTCGGTGTTGCGCCAATACTGCCAGAAGTCGTAGGGCGAGAACTGATCGGCATTGAGCCAGACCGCGCCCTGCGCGGTCTTGCCCATCTTGGCGCCGGAGGCGGTGGTCAGCAGCGGAGTCGTCAGCGCGAACAGTTGCGGCGTGCCCATGCGGCGGCCGAGATCAACGCCCATGATGATGTTGCCCCACTGGTCGGAGCCGCCCATCTGCAAGCGGCAGCCGGTGCGTCGGGCGAGTTCGACGAAGTCGTAGGCCTGACAGACCATGTAGTTGAACTCGATGAAGCTCATCTCCTGCTCGCGCTCGAGGCGGAGCCGAACCGAATCCATGGTCAGCATGCGGTTGACCGAAAAGTGCTTGCCGATATCGCGCAGCATCTCGATCCAGTTGAGCTTGGTCAGCCATTCCGCATTGTCGAGCATGATCGCGTCGCTTTTGCCCGATCCGTAATGCAGCACCTTGGCGAACACGCCACGGATCGAGGCCTTGTTGGCCTCGATCTCCGCGACCGTGCGAATGGCGCGGGTCTCGTCCTTGCCGGAGGGGTCGCCGACCATGGTGGTGCCGCCGCCCATCAGCGTGATCGGCTTGTTGCCGCTTTGCTGCAGCCAGTGCAGCATCATCATGGTCAGGAAATTGCCGATATGCAGCGAGGGTGCGGTGCAGTCGTAGCCGACATAGGCCACAGCCTCACCTTTGACAGCGAGCGCATCCAGGCCCTCGAAATCCGAGGCCTGGTGGATAAAGCCGCGTTGCTTCAGCACATTAAGGAAATCAGACTTGAAAGCGGTCATCTTTCTTCGAACCTGATCATTTTTGTTTTACGTTAATTGCTAAGCAAGGCTGACGGAACCTTGCGGAATGGGCTGCCGCCTGGGTTGGCGTTGTGGCATTATAAGATGTGCCTGCCTGGCACAAGCTGATCGTCCCTGGGGTAGGGCGGAGGCTCCATGAGCATCATGTTAACGGCCATCGGTCTGATGAGCGGCACCTCGCTGGACGGGGTTGACGTCGCCATGATCGAAACCGACGGCAAACGCGTCAAAGCGTTCGGCCCATCCGGCTATCGACCGTATACCGACGCCGAGCGCCGCCTGCTGCTCCAGGCCCTGACGGAAGCCGTTCATCTGGAAGCGCGAGAGGCGCGGCCGGGCATCCTTCGGGAGGCCGAGCGGATCGTCACCACGGCGCATGCCGAAGCGGTTGCCAGCTTCAAGGCGCAGAACCGCTTCGCCAGTGAAGACATCGACATCGTCGGCTTTCACGGCCAAACGGTGCTGCACCGCCCCGCCGACAAGATGACGGTGCAAATTGGTGACGCCGCCGCCCTCGCCAGGGCGATCCACATCCCCGTGATGCATGACTTCCGCGCCGCCGACGTCGCCGCCGGCGGCCAGGGCGCGCCGCTGGTTCCGGTCTATCATCGCGCGCTCGCGCAGTCGCTGGGGCGCGAGGGACCGGTTGTGGTGCTCAATATCGGCGGGGTTTCCAACATCACCTATATCGACGGCGACACCCTGATTGCCTGCGACACCGGACCCGGCAACGCGCTGCTCGATGATTTCATGCATCGCATGACCGGCCAGCGTTTCGACTGCGAGGGACGCATGGCCGCGCAGGGAACGGTGAATGCGGCGTGGATCGCTGACGCCCTGAACGATCCGTTTTTTGCGCTGCCGCCGCCGAAATCGCTCGACCGTAACGCATTCGCTAAGCTGATGATTCGCGAGGGATCGCCCGCCGACGGCGCGGCGACGCTGACGGCCTTTACTGCCGCTACGATCGCCACGATCGTTCCGCAGTTGCCGAAGCAGCCAAGGAACTGGGTCGTTGCCGGCGGCGGCGCGCGCAATCTTACGATGATGCGGATGCTGCGGGAGCAGTTGCAGCCGGCGACCGTCGAGGCGGCCGATGCGCTCGGCTGGTCGGGGGATGCGATCGAAGCGCAGGCCTTCGGCTTTCTCGCCGCGCGTGGCTTGAAAGGCCTGCCGCTCAGCTATCCCGCCACCACGGGCGTACCGATCCCGATGACCGGCGGCATCGTCGCGCGGCCGTGAGAGTCTTCTTCTGACGCGTTTTCTTCACGCGAACCGCGACGCACTTCGCTTGCAACGCTAGCGAACGTTGGCGAGCCGCATGTCGAGATAGGCGGTCACCGACTGCATCAACGGCTCGAGCTTGCCATCGAAGAAGTGGTTGGCCCCGGGGATGATCTGCTGATCGATCACGATGCCCTTTTGGGTCTTGAGCTTCTCGACCAGCGTATTGACGTCCTTCGGCGGCACCACCGCATCCTTCTCGCCGTGCACGATCAGGCCCGACGACGGGCAGGGCGCCAGGAACGAGAAGTCATAGAGATTGGCGGGCGGCGCGATCGAAATGAAACCTTCGACCTCCGGCCGCCGCATCAACAGCTGCATGCCGATCCAGGCGCCGAACGAGAAGCCTGCAACCCAGCAGGCGCGCGCTTCGGGATTGATCGTCTGCGCCCAATCGAGCGCGGATGCCGCGTCCGAAAGCTCGCCGGTGCCGTGATCGAACGAGCCCTGGCTGCGGCCGACGCCACGGAAGTTGAATCGCAGCACCGAGAATCCACGATGCGCAAAGGCATAGTAGCACTGGTAGACGATCTGATGATTCATCGTGCCATGAAACTGCGGGTGCGGATGCAGGATCATCGCGATCGGCGCATTCTTTTGCTTGGCCGGATGGTAGCGGCCTTCGAGGCGGCCCGCGGGGCCGGTGAAAATAACTTCAGGCATGGACGGTCCTTGGCGAAATCGACCGGTTAAGTCGCAGGCATCATCTGGCGCTCCAGAAGAACCTCGCGAGAGGAAGGTGAGACAGACGTCCGGGCAAAGCCTGATCGACGGCTCGTGATGAAGGGCGCGTTCTAACATAGAGCGAGGGGCGAAAAGCAAGGGTTTTCAACATCCGCTCGGCCGCTCAAGGTGTTAGGCAACATTCCGGGATTGCAGCGGGACATGTCCTTCGCCAATTGGCATAACGACCCTCGTCTGAGGAGATCGGGAAAATTAAAGGTATCCTGTTACGCTATGCCTGACCGCGTTTATCTCGACTGGAATGCGACAACCCCGCTTCGCGACGAAGCGCGGCGCGCAATGGGCGACGCGCTGGATCTTCCGGGCAATGCATCCTCGGTCCACGCGGAGGGCCGGGAAGCGCGGAAATGGATCGAAGGCGCGCGGGCGGCCGTTGCGAAGGCCGTTGGGGCCCAGCCGCGAAACATCGTTTTCACCTCGGGCGGGACCGAGGCCAATGCGCTTGCACTGGCGCCCGGCATCAGGCGCGGCACGGGTCCAGCGGTTGAGCGGTTGGTGGTGTCGGCGATCGAGCATGCTTCGGTGCTATCGGGCGGACGGTTTCCGCCAACCCAGATCGAAGCCGTACGCGTCACGCCGGCGGGCATCGTCGACCTCGATCACTTGCGGGAATTGCTTCGTAGTGGCCCGCCCGCGCTGGCGTCGGTGATGCTGGCCAACAACGAAACCGGCGCTATCCAGCCAATCGCCGAAGTCGCCGAGATCGTTCATGCCGCAGAAGGCCTGTTGCATGTGGATGCGATCCAGGCGTTCGGGAAAATCCCTTTCGATATGGGGGATTGACAGTGCCGACCTGCTGACGCTGTCCGCGCACAAGGTTGGCGGTCCCAAGGGGGTCGGCGCGCTCGTCCTGTCAGAGGGGTTGAGCGGGCTGGAGCCGCTCCTGCGGGGCGGCGGCCAGGAACTCAGCCGCCGTGCCGGAACCGAGAATGTGGCAGGGATCGCCGCCTTCGGCGCGGCGGCGACTGCCGCCATCGCGGCTCTGCCGGCCGAGGGACGTCGCCTGGAGGCTTTGCGGGAACGGCTGGAAAACGGCCTGCGGACGACGTCAGGCGTCATCATATTCTCCGACTCCGTTCAGCGGTTACCAAATACCACTTTGTTCACGGTGCCCGGTTTGAAGGCTGAAACGGCCGTCATCGGGTTCGATCTGGCCGGAATTGCGGTGTCTTCGGGATCGGCCTGCTCGTCGGGCAAGGTGCAACCGTCCCATGTGCTGGAGGCGATGGGATTCGGGGCTGACATCGCCCAGGGCGCGGTGCGGCTCAGTATGGGCTGGTCTACGCGGGATGCCGACGTTGATCGGTGCCTGGAGGGTTGGCGAAGGCTCGCGGATAACCTACTTAAGGGTGGTCGACGAAACACAGCTTGAACCATTCTAAGCAGGTGATTTCGTCCCGGAAACATCGTAAGAGACCTTTCTGAATGGTGATCCACCGCGGTCCTTGAAACCGCGAGCGGAGGAATAAATGGCTGCCGTACAAGAGACGGTCGATCGGGTTCGCCAGATCGACGTCGACCAGTACCGATATGGGTTTGAGACGCTGATCGAGTCCGAAAAGGCCCCGAAGGGCCTGTCGGAAGATACTGTCCGTTTCATCTCCGCGAAAAAGAACGAACCGGCCTGGATGCTGGAGTGGCGCCTGGAAGCCTATCGGCGCTGGCTGACCATGACCGAGCCGAGCTGGGCGCGGGTGAACTATCCCAAGATCGATTACCAGGATCTCTACTACTACTCCGCGCCGAAGCCGAAGAAGCAGCTTTCGTCGATCGACGAGATCGATCCGGAAATCCTCAAGACCTATGAGAAGCTCGGCATTCCCCTGCGCGAAGTCGCGATGCTGGAAGGCGTGCAACCGCCGCCCGGTGGCGAACCCTCGCCGAACCGCAAGATCGCGGTCGATGCCGTGTTCGAACTCGGTTTCGGTGGCGACCACCTTCCAGAAAGAATTGAAGCAGGCCGGCGTGATTTTCATGCCGATTTCGGAAGCGATCCGCGAGCACCCCGAACTCGTGAAGAAATATCTCGGCACCGTGGTGCCGACCTCGGACAATTTCTTCGCGACGCTGAACTCGGCCGTGTTCTCCGACGGCTCGTTCGTCTATGTGCCGCCGGGCGTGCGCTGCCCGATGGAATTGTCGACCTATTTCCGCATCAACGAGCGCAATACCGGCCAGTTCGAGCGCACGCTGATCATTGCCGACAAGGGCGCTTACGTCAGCTATCTCGAAGGCTGCACCGCGCCGCAGCGCGACGAAAACCAGCTTCACGCCGCCGTGGTCGAACTGGTCACGCTGGACGATGCCGAGATCAAATATTCGACGGTGCAGAACTGGTATCCCGGCAACTCCGAAGGCAAGGGCGGCATCTACAACTTCGTCACCAAGCGCGGTGACTGCCGCGGCGTCAATTCGAAGATTTCATGGACCCAGGTCGAGACCGGATCGGCGATCACCTGGAAATATCCGAGCTGCATCCTGCGCGGCGATAACTCGCGCGGCGAGTTTTATTCGATCGCGATTTCGAACGGTCACCAGCAGGTCGATTCCGGCACCAAGATGATCCATCTCGGCAAGAACACGACCAGCCGGATCATCTCCAAGGGCATCGCCGCCGGCGTATCGCAGAACACCTACCGCGGTTTGGTCACGGCGCATCGCAAGGCCACTGGCGCCCGCAACTTCACCGCCTGCGACTCGCTTCTGATCGGCGACAAGTGCGGCGCGCACACCGTGCCTTACGTGGAGGCGAAGAACTCCTCCGCTCTGTTCGAGCATGAAGCGACGACCTCGAAAATTTCGGAAGACGTGCTGTTTTACTGCGTGCAGCGCGGCTTGAGCCAGGAAGAAGCTGTCGGCCTTGTCGTCAATGGCTTTGTGAAGGACGTGTTGCAGCAACTGCCGATGGAATTCGCGGTGGAAGCGCAGAAGCTGATCTCGATCTCGCTCGAGGGATCGGTCGGATAAGGCCTCATCCATCGAGACGCGCCTTTGGCGCTCTCGAGGCACGAGGGAAACGGAAAAGACGGAACAACGTAATGTCGCTACTCGAAGTCAAAAATCTGCAAGTTCGTGTCGAGGATCGCGAGATTCTCCACGGGCTGTCGCTCACCGTGAACGAAGGCGAGGTCCACGCGATCATGGGGCCGAACGGCTCCGGCAAGTCGACGCTGTCGCACGTCATCGCGGGCAAACCGGGCTATCAAGTCACCGGCGGCGAAATCCTGTTCAAAGGCGAAGACCTGCTGGCGATGGCGCCGGACGAGCGCGCCGCCAAGGGCGTGTTTCTGGCCTTCCAATATCCGGTCGAAATTCCCGGCGTCGCCACCATGACCTTCCTGCGCACGGCGCTGAACGCCCAGCGCAAGTCGCGCGGCGAGACTGAGTTCTCCACGCCGGATTTTCTGAAGAAAGTGCGCGAGGTCGCCAAGCGGTTGAACATTCCGCAGGACATGCTCAAGCGCGGCGTCAATGTCGGCTTCTCCGGCGGAGAAAAGAAGCGCAACGAAGTCCTTCAGATGGCGCTGTTCGAGCCGAGCCTGTGCATTCTCGATGAAATGGATTCCGGTCTCGATATCGACGCGCTGCGCGTCGCTGCCGACGGCGTCAACGCGCTGCGCTCGCCCGGCCGAGCGATGGTGGTGATCACGCACTATCAGCGGCTTCTGAATTATATCGTTCCCGACTTCGTTCACGTGATGTCGAAAGGAAAAGTCGTCAAAAGCGGCGGCAAGGAGCTGGCTCTCGAACTCGAAGCTTCCGGTTACGCGCAATTCGAAGACGCGGCCTAACGGATGCGGATGTTGTGATGAACATTGCTTTGGCAAAAACGGAGACCCGACGGGCCGTGGAGGAGAACCTGTTCACCGCGGCGCGCGGTCGGCTGCCCGGCACCGGCAAGGTTGCGGAGCTGCGCCAGCAGGCTTTTGAAGCCTTTGAGCGCGCCGGCCTGCCGCATCGCCGGCTCGAGGACTGGAAATATACCGACCTGCGGGCGTTGATGCGGGAAGTGCTGCCGCTGGCTGCTGCGCCCGATGCGGCGGCGCTGGAGCGCGCCAAAAAGCTGCTGAAATCGGCGGCGGTGGTGGACGGCTGCCGTCTGGTGCTGGTTGACGGCGTGCTGGCGCCGTCGCTGTCGGATGTGGCGGCGCTGGAAAGCGGCGTTCGCGTGCAGACGCTGCGGGAGGTTCTGGAAGACGGCGGCAACGCCGTCCGCGCCGACCTGCTCCAGAATGGCGCGATGTCGGGTCCGATGATCGCGCTGAACGCGGCGATGGCGACCGATGGCGCCGTGATCACGGTGGCCGATGGGACAGTACTCAATAAGCCGATTCATATCGTGCACGTCGCGACGCGATCGTCGGCGGCGAGCTACACCCGTTCATTCCTGAAGCTCGGCCGTGCCGCGCATGCAACTCTCGTGGAGAGTTTTGTTGCGGCGGACGATGCCAAATCCTACCAGGTCAACGACACCGTCATCGTCTGGCTCGGCGACGACGCCCAGTTGCAGCATGTCCGGTTGATGACCGATAGCGCGGATGCGACCAACATCACCACCGCTGTCTTCACGATTGGCGCGAAAGCCCGTCTTGCCACCTTCAACATGACGAGTGGCGGCGGCCTCAGCCGCTATCAGGGTTATCTCACCTTCGCCGGCGAAGGCTCGGAAGTCAGTGCCAACGGCGTCAACCTGCTGAATGGCCGGCAACATGCCGATACCACGCTGTTCCTCGATCACGCGGTGCCGAATTGCGCCAGCCGCGAGGTGTTCCGCGCCGTGGTCGATGACCGCGCCCATTCGGTGTTTCAGGGCCGCATCATCGTACAGCCCAAGGCGCAGAAGACCGACGCCAAGATGATGACGCGGGCTTTACTGCTGTCGGATGAGGCCGAGGCCGACAACAAGCCGGAACTGGAAATCTTCGCCGACGACGTGACCTGCGGCCACGGCGCCACCACCGGCGCGCTCGACGAAAGCCTCCTGTTTTACTTGCGCGCCCGCGGCCTTTCCGAGAAGGAAGCCCAGGCGCTTCTGATCCAGGCGTTCGTTGGCGAGGCGATCGAATCCATCGCCAGCGATGAGTTGCGCGAATTGGCGATTTCGACCGCGCAGCGCTGGCTGGCGGCACGGGGATGAGCATGCATCCGGCGGTCTCAAATGGCTCCTATGACGTCGCCCGCCTGCGCGAGGATTTTCCCGCGCTGGCGATGAAGGTCTACGGCAAGCCGCTCGTCTATCTCGACAACGCCGCGTCGGCGCAAAAGCCGAACGCCGTGCTGGATCGCATGACCGAGGCCTATAAAAGCGAATACGCCAACGTGCATCGCGGGCTGCATTACCTCGCCAATGCCGCGACCGAAGCCTATGAGGGCGGACGCGCCAAAGTGGCAAAATTCCTCAATGCATCGAGACCTGAGGAGATTGTTTTCACCCGCAACGCGACCGAAGCGATCAACCTGGTCGCGTCCTCTTGGGGCGCGCCGAACCTCGGTGAAGGCGACGAGGTCGTGCTCTCGATCATGGAGCACCATTCCAACATCGTGCCCTGGCATTTCCTCAGGGAGCGTCAGGGCGTCGTCCTCAAATGGGTCGATGTCGATGACGAAGGCAGTTTCCTGATCGAGGAATTCGAAAAGCAGCTGTCGCCGCGGACCAAACTCGTCGCGATCACCCAGATGTCGAACGCACTCGGCACCATCGTGCCGGTGAAGGAAGTGGTTAAGATCGCGCATGCCCGGGGCATTCCGGTCTTGGTCGACGGCAGCCAGGCCGCGGTGCATCTGGCGATTGACGTGCAGGACATCGGCGCGGATTTCTACGTCTTCACCGGCCACAAGTTTACGGGCCTTCCGGCATTGGCGTGCTCTACGCCAAATATGATCACCTCGTCGCGATGCGGCCGTATAACGGCGGCGGCGAAATGATCCGCGAAGTGGCGCGCGACTGGGTCACCTATGGCGATCCGCCGCATAAATTCGAAGCGGGCACGCCGGCGATCGTGGAAGCGGTGGGGCTTGGGGCGGCGATCGACTACGTCAATTCGATCGGCAAGGAGCGTATTGCCGCGCACGAGCACGACCTCCTGACCTACGCGGAAGCGCGCTTGCGCGAAATCAATTCGATCCGGATGATCGGCACCGCGAAAGGCAAGGGACCGGTGATCTCCTTCGAGATGAAGGGCGCGCATCCGCACGATGTCGCGACCGTCATCGACCGGCAGGGGATCGCGGTTCGCGCCGGCACCCATTGTGTGATGCCGCTTTTAGAGCGGTTCAACGTGACTGCGACATGCCGCGCCTCGTTCGGGATGTATAATACGCGGGAAGAAGTCGACCATCTGGCACAGGCGCTGATCAAGGCGCGGGAATTGTTCGCATGACCGACACAGTCGAAGCCAAAAACCTGGATAGCAAGGATTTGGAAGCGAAAACTTCCAACATGGAAACCCGCTCGGCGTTGCCGCCGGAGGAAACCGAGCGGCTGAGCGGCGACATCGTGGCCGCGCTGAAAACCGTGTTCGATCCAGAAATCCCGGCCGATATTTACGAGCTCGGCCTGATCTACAAGGTCGAACTGAAGGACGATCGTTCGGTCGATCTCTTGATGACGCTGACCACGCCGAATTGCCCGGCGGCAGGCGAGTTGCCGCAGATGGTGGAGAACGCGGTGGCGAGCGTGCCTGGCGTCGGCGTCGTCAACGTCAATCTGGTGTGGGATCCGGCGTGGACGCCCGACCGGATGTCGGATGAGGCGCGCCTCGTCCTCAATATGTGGTGAGCGTCGTCAGGCGATTGAGCGGCCTTATTGAACCGGCTTTGGGATTGACCACATGACAGAGATGAACCCGACCTCACCAGCTCCCACTTCGCCCGCGCCCAAGGAACCGATGAAGGCAAAGCGTCCGCGTCCCCAGGTGATGCGGCTGACCGATGCCGCAGCGACGCGCGTTGCCGAACTGACCAAGCGCGCCGATTCCGAGATCGTCGGCCTTCGGGTCGGCGTCAAGAACGGCGGCTGTGCCGGACAATCCTATACCGTCGAATATGCCCATGAGGTCCGCCCGACCGATGAAGTCGTCGAGGACAAGGGCGTGAAGATCCTGGTCGATCCCAAGGCCGTGCTATTTTTGCTCGGCACCGAGATGGACTACAAGGCCGATAAAATGCAGGCCCAGTTCATCTTCAATAACCCGAACCAGATCGGCGCCTGCGGCTGCGGCGAATCCGTGCAGCTCAAGCCGGCCGAGATCGACGGCTGAGTCTTGTCCCGGGCGCGCTGCAGCGCCTGAGCTGCTGCGCAGAACCGGGACCCAGACTTTGAACGCGGAATTGTGGACCCCGGCTCTGCGGCGCATCGTGACGCTGCGCCGCGTCCGGGGCGCGAGACACTTGCCGATGGATCGCGATTTCCTAAGTGAGCTGTTTTCCGATTTCGGTCCGGTGACGTTGCGCCGGATGTTCTCCGGTTTCGGCATTTCCGTCGACGGCACCAACTTTGCGCTGGCGCTGCGCGCGGGGCTCTACTTCCGCGCCGACGAAGAGACCATTCCGCAATTCGAGGCGGAAGGCTCGAAACCGTTCCAATATCAGCAGCGATCGACCGCCAAGGTTGTCACCGTCAATTCATACTGGGAATTGCCGGCGCGGCTATTCGACGACCAGGAGGAACTGGCTGGATGGGCGAGGGCGGCTTTGGCGGCGGCCCAGCGCGCCGCGCTACGCAAGCGCCCGAAGAGGTCCAAAAGCCTGAAGAAGGTTAAGGCCAAAGCGTTGGGGATCAATAAATCTGCGGTAAAGAAAAAACGGCCGGCGCGGAAGAAGGCGCGACGAGGAAAGGCCTCATCCTGAGGAGCACGCGCTCGCGTGCGTCTCGAAGGATGGTGGTGAGCGAGGTGGCCTCATGGTTCGAGACGCGCCGTCCGGCGCTCCTCACCATGAGGGTTTGACTTCAGGCGACCTGGCCGCGGGCCTCGGCGGCATATTCAGAATCTGCCTCGCAGACCACCCGGTTGCGGCCGCCGCGCTTGGCGGCATAGAGGCAGGCATCCGCGCGTTCGATCAGCGAATCCGCGTCGTCGCCCGGCTTGAGCACGGAGACTTCCGACCGAAATAGTGACGCGGCCCAGGATCTCGCCGGTGGACTTCTTCTTCAATTCCTTTGACATCACGGCGCGGCGGATATGGTCGGCGACCGTGAGAGCCTGGCGCAGCGCGGTATTGGGCAGCACCACCGCGAATTCCTCGCCGCCGTAGCGGGCGGTGATGTCTTGCCCCTTGATCGATTGCTTCAGCGACATTCCGACCAGCCGCAACACCTGATCGCCGGTGAGATGGCCATAGGAATCGTTGAAGGACTTGAAGTAGTCGATATCGAACATCAACAGCGAGAGCGGCTCGCCTGTGGCGAGCGCAGTCTCGATGGCGGTATCGATCGAACGATCGAAATATTTGCGGTTGCCGAGGCCGGTCAAGGGATCGGTCAGGCTTTCCGCCCTGATCGCCTCGAGGCTCTGCTGGAGATTGCTGATTTCCGTTTTCGACAGCGTCAGCCGTTCTTCCAGGGCTCTGGTGGTGTCGCGCATCTCGAGGGTGGTTTTGACCAGCATCTCGACCACTTTCATGACCTGTTCGCGGTCGGCTGCGGCCGAAAGTCTTTCGGTGGCGCTGGTCAGGCTCGCATTGTAGCTGGCCGACATGCCGAGCGTATCACCGATCAGCCGCATCACGTCGTCGACTTCGCTGATGACGCGCGCGCCGACCTTGTCGATGCGGTCGGTGATCTTGATGTGGGAGAGGTAGGTCTCGTAGATCTGCTCGAGATCGGCTTCGGTCAGCTTGCCGTTGAGGGCCAGCGTCTCGTTGATGACCTTGTTGAGCTCTGAATTATAGCCGGTCGCGTAGACGTACCAGATTTCATAATTGCGAGGGATGGCGGTTTGCCGCAAGGACCTGATCTGGCCCAGCGCCAATTCGGCGAAGGCCATTGTACGCTCGTGTTCGTCCAGCACTTAACCACGTCCCCAACGACCTTGAGCGCGGCTTGCTTCGCGCTAATCCCCTAGACTATGGAACCGAAGCTACTGGAGGTTGATGAATGAGCCGTAAACGGCAAATCCCTACCTCGGTACGGCGGTCAGACGCGTGCGCGCACGGGTCGTAACAAAAACGCCGGAAGATGAGAGTGATCCGCCGGTTCGGCCGCTGCGGAAGGGGTTTGCGGTGATGGCGCGCGGCCGATCGAAGGGGCGCGCGGTGCAGAGGATGGGGTTACCGGCTTCGCGGCAACGGACGCAACTGGAGATTGCGGTGATGGGCTGGAGTTGCGGTTTCCGCCCTTGCTTCCGGTCCCGCGATCGCGCCGCCGCTTGCGGCCACCGCCGCGCGAACCATCGCTTTCGCCATCCCTTGCGCTGTCACGTGCACCGTCCCTTGGGTGCTCGTGCTGACGGGGGGCTGCTTGTTCGGGCGATGAGGGCTTCGCGCTGCCTTCGACGTGAGGAATGCTCTGTCCGATCAGCTTTTCGATCGCGGCCATCGATTTTTGATCGAGCGAGGTCACGATGGAAATCGCGGTACCGGCGCGGCCGGCGCGGCCAGTACGGCCGATCCGGTGGACGTAATCGTCGGCGTGATGGGGAACGTCAAAATTGAAGACGTGGCTCACGGCCGGAATATCGAGACCGCGAGCGGCGACGTCGGAGGCGACCAGGAGCGGAATTTCTCCCTTACGGAATTGATCGAGCGCGGCCGTGCGGGCGGACTGATCCATGTCGCCATGCAGGGCGCCGACGCTGAAGCCGTGCTTTTGCAGCGATTTGTGTACAACGGCGACTTCGCGTTTGCGGTTGCAGAAGATGATCGCGTTGTTGAGATCCTTGGCCTCGCGCAACAGGCCGCGGAGGATTTCCCGTTTGTCATGCGCCTCGCGGCCGGCGGGAACCTGCAACTGGGTGATGGTGGCGACGGTCGTCGCGGGCCTGGAAACCTCGACCTTCTCCGGGTTGTGGAGGAAGGTTTCGGTGATGCGCCGGATCTCCGGGGGCATCGTCGCGGTGAAGAACAGCGTCTGGCGCGTGAACGGCACCAGCTTGCAGATGCGTTCGATGTCGGGGATGAAGCCCATGTCCAGCATGCGGTCGGCTTCATCGATCACCAGCAGTTCGACGCCGGTGAGCAGCAGGCCGCCGCGTTCTGTATGGTCGAGCAGCCGGCCGGGCGTTGCGATCAGGACGTCGACGCCGCGGGTGAGTTTGGTATCCTGGTCGCCAAAGGAAACGCCGCCGATCAGGAGCGCGACATTGAGTTTCTGGCCGGCACCGTAACGGTCGAAGTTTTCCTTGACCTGGGCGGCGAGCTCGCGCGTCGGCTCCAGGATCAGGGTGCGGGGCATTCTGGCGCGGGCGCGGCCCTTCTCCAGGATGGTCAGCATCGGAAGGACGAAGGCAGCGGTCTTGCCGGTGCCGGTCTGGGCGATGCCGAGAACGTCTCGGCGGGCCAGAACGTGAGGAATCGCCTGTTCCTGAATAGGGGTGGGGGTTGTGTAACCGGTGGCCGCGACGGCGGCGAGAACTTTATCGGACAGGCCGAGATGGGAAAATGACATTGAGCCTCTAATCGAAACCGCCGTTCGGAATCGAGGGGTAAAAGGCGGTCGCGTTCGGCCCCGAAACGGCTGCTTGATTAAGCTCAGGGGCGGTGAAAGGACGCTGACCAGCGGCGGATCAACTGAAGGAATCGCATTCGATCCAAATCCGCTTTCAGCGCGAACATAGGGTCGAAACCGCCAAAGTCAATCTTGGACGCGGCAAAAGGCCGAAAAAGCTTAATGTTTTCGCACAAATAACGCGCTTTTTGTCATATGGCCTTCAAATCGCCGGTGGACATGGCAACTGACGGGACGCCGGAGATGGCTCTATTTCCAAAGACCAGGTCTGACGCGCTCGAAAGATAGCTCTGCCGCTGGGTGCGCTCGTGTCAAATTTCTTGCGTTGGACGGAGGCGGTTTGAACCCCTCACATAGCCGGGCTGACTACGAGACAAGGACGTTTTCTGCGGGCGCAGGATCACGATGAGGCAATTGGTACGGTTGAGATTTGCGATGGCGGCGCTGTGGCTTGCGCTTGCCACGCTTGCCGCTCCGGCAGAGGCGGCCAAGCGCGTCGCGCTGGTCGTCGGCAACAACGATTACAAGAACGTGCCGAAGCTGCAAAAAGCGGTCAACGACGCCCGCACCATGGGCGACACGCTCAAGCAGCTCGGCTTCTCCGTGATGGTGGCGGAAAACCAGACCCGGCAGGCCTTCAGCGAAACGCTACTCGCCTTCGATCATGCGGTTGAGCCGGGCGATACCGCGTTTTTCTTCTATGCCGGCCACGGCTTTGAAATCGCCGGGCAGAATTTCCTACTGCCGATCGACGTGCCGGCCGCCACCGAAGGCCAGGAAGAACTGGTGCGCGACGCTTCGGTGCTCGCCGACCGCATCATCGAGCGCTTGCAGAACAAGAAGGCGCGCACAGCGATCCTGGTGTTCGATGCCTGCCGCAATAATCCGTTCGAGCGGACGGGAACGCGGGCGGTGGCCGGTGGTGGCGGCTTGGCGCCGATGACGCAGTTGCCGGAAGGCGTGTTTTCGGTGTTTTCGGCGGGTCCCCGACAGACGGCGCTCGATCGCCTTTCCAACAACGACAACAACCCGAACTCGGTCTTCACACGCACCTTTGCCAAGGAGCTTCTGCGGCCGGGCGAAAATCTCGTGCAGGTGGCCCAGCATACGCGCCGTATTGTCAGCGAAATGGCGGAGACCGTGAGCCACAAGCAGATTCCGGTTTATTTCGACCAGATGGTCGACGACGTCTTTTTGAACGGCGTGGAAAAAGCGGACGTCGATGCGGCCAAGGACAAAGGCAAGGATGCCGGAAAGCCTGCCGAGCCGCAGCCGCAGGTCGCAGCATTGTCGCCGGCAGCCGTTCCGCCGCCGCCGAAAGAAGATTTGGTCAATGCGCCGATTGCGATGTTCTCTCGTCACAATGGCGGTTGGAGCGTGGTGTTTTCGATTGCCGATCCGACGCTCGGCATTTCCTGGCGCATGGGAAACGCCGGCGATTTCCGCGAAACCGGATTCCTCGACACGCTCGATCCGCGAACCCGCAAACGGATTCCCAACCCCTCGGTCGAATTGGCCGCCGACGCACCGGCAGCCACGATCGAGGTGCGTTACATCGACATGTCCGGCAACCTGCAAGGGCCTTTTCCGATCAGGTTCGATCCGGAAGCGGCCTTGATCCACGATCAGCGAAAAATCCTCGACATGACCGCGACAAGCTGGCTGTCATTTCGCGAGTTCAACGGGCTGCTGGTCTATTACACCCATCTGATGTCGTATCGCTGCGCCATTCGTGAAGTGCGCATCGGGATCGACACGACGGTGCCGGATCAGGTGCTGAAAATGCCGCCTTGCGATATGAGGGATCCAAGCGCCATTCCGTATGACGCCAAGCCGTATCTGAAGCTGCTGCCCTCGAATAAATTCGTATCGGTCGAATTGACCTATCGCGACGGCAGCGTCTCGGAGATCAAGAGCTTCCGGCGTTGAAGCTTATGGATGCTGGTTGTCGACAACAAAAAGCCCCGGACGATACCGGGGCTTTTCGTTCAGGAGATGACGCGATCAATACTTCGCGACGATCGGACCGCCGAAGCGGTAGTTGATGCCGAGCTTGGCGGTATGAACGCCTGGATCGCTGGCCGAGTTGGTTTCGATCGTGCCGGCAAGACTGGCACCCGCCACCCCGGACTGCGTGAAGGTCTTGCGCGTGCCGAGATAGAGATATTCGCCCTTGATACTCCAGTTGTCGGTGAAGGCGTATTCGATGCCCGCGCCGGCTGCCCACGTAACCTGGGTGCCGGAGTTGTTCAGGAACAGCGTGGCAGGACCGCAGCCGCCGGTGGTGCAGGGGTCGCTGAAGCCATAGTTGTTTCCGACGAAGGCGACGCCACCCTTGGCGTAAAACAGCGCGCGATCCGCCGTAAAGCCGACGCGGCCGGCGATCACGCCATAGGCATCGCCAATACGTGTGGAGTTGACACTATCCGGAAACGCAAAGCCGGCGTTGATCGCGTTGATGTCCTGTTGCGAGCGGTGCAGATGGAGATAGCCCGCTTCACCTTCGAAGCCGAACACAAAATTGCTGCCGGGGGTCTGCCAGTTATAGCCAATCGTACCGCCGCCGATGAAGCTGCTGTTCAGCCCGTAGGAGTTGACGAGATTGCCGCCGTTATAGAACGCAAGTGGTGCGCTCTGGGGATCGGTTGCAGTCGCATTGCGGTCGGCGAAAGCGCCGCCGACGAAACCACCGATATAAAAACCGGTCCAGTTGAAGGCCATCGGAACGACAGGGGCCTTGGTATAGGTGCGAGCAGGCAAATCAGCTGCCGAGGCGGCTCCTGCAAAGCCGATTGAAACGATGGCAGCGGTCAACAGAAGCTTCGTAAGGTGACGGCGCATAGTAACTTCCCCAATGCAAAAAACTTTCAAAATATTGCTAGAGAGAAACATACTTGAGGGACCGAGAAATTTCACGCGAACGAAAAGGAGGTTGGATCGTTTTCCGGCGAGGGTTGTAGGCAAAGCACATGTTCCCGGTCTCGCCGGTAGCACAGTGAGTGAAATGGTAGATCGGTGGAGCGAACTGTCGATGTCGAACGGACGAATTCCAATGTAACCTGACTTTTCTGACCGAGTTCCTGGTGTTGTATCCTTGTACGATTCGCCAAACGCGCTTCGCCGCCGCGGTCAGGCCAAGACAAGAATTATTTCCGGGAGAGTTATTCATGCGGGTAATTCAAACCCATTGCTGTATTGTCGGCGGCGGTCCGGCTGGCATGATGCTGGGTTATCTGTTGGGCCGTGCCGGCATCGAGACGGTGGTGCTGGAGAAGCACGCCGATTTCTTTCGGGATTTTCGCGGCGACACCGTTCATCCCTCGACTTTGCAGGTGATGGACGAGTTGGGCTTGATCGACGGCTTCCTGAAGCTCCCGCATCAAGAGTTGCAGAAGATGGATGGCCAATTCGGCGATGAAACCATCCGCATTGCCGACCTCAGCCGCGTGAACGTCAAATACCGCTTCATCGCGATGATGCCGCAATGGGACTTTCTCAATTTTCTGCGTGAGAGCGGCAAACGATTTGCTTCGCTCCAGGTCATGATGAATGCCAACGCCACCGACCTCATCCGATCGGGTAACGCCGTGGCCGGCGTCATCGCCGACACGGCGGAGGGACCGGTCGAAATCCGCGCCAGTCTGACGATCGGATGCGACGGGCGGCACTCGATCGTGCGCGAACGCGCAGGCCTCGAGGTGGAAGAAATCGGCGCGCCGATGGACGTGCTGTGGTTTCGCGCCGGCAGGCGAGCCAACGAAACCGAAAACCTGTTCGCGCGCATTCAAACCGGCAAGATGCTCGTCACCTTTGACCGCGGCGACTACTGGCAATGCGCCTACGTCATCGCCAAAGGCCAGTTTGATGCCGTGAAGGCGAGGGGGTTGGACGCCTTTCGCAACGATGTCATCAGCATGGCGCCGATCCTTGGCGCTGGCATGTCGGACGTGAAGAGTTGGGACGACGTCAAGTTGCTGACGGTCGCGATCAACCGTCTGAAGCGGTGGACGCTGCCGGGGCTGCTTTGCATCGGCGATGCGGCGCATGCGATGTCGCCGGTCGGCGGGGTCGGCGTCAATCTCGCCATTCAGGATGCGGTTGCGACCGCGAATTTGCTCGCGGCGAAGCTGGCCGCGCTCAAGAGTGCATGCCCGTCGGAAGAAGAACTCGACGCCGTGCGCCGCCGGCGTGAATTCCCGGTGCGGATGACGCAGACCATGCAAGTCGTCGTTCAGAACAACATCATCAGCGTAGCGCTCAAGCCGGGCGACCAGCCGCTTCGTGCTCCGCTGTTTGCACGGCTGGTCAACGCCATACCCTGGCTACAGGGCATCACCGCGCGTTTTGTTGCGATCGGCGTGCGTCCCGAACACGTGCATTCGCCGGCGCTGTGAAGCGCCAGCAATTAGCCCATCACCGAAAAGCCGCCGTCGACCGGGATCGCCGTGCCGGTGACGAAGTCCGACGCGGGCGAGGCGAGAAAGGCTGCGATGCCGGCGAGGTCCGCCGATGTGCCCCAGCGGCCGGCCGGCGTCCGCGCCAATACCTTGTCGTGCAGGCCGGTCACCTCTTCGCGGGCGCGTTGGGTGAGATCGGTGTCGATCCAGCCGGGCAGCACGGCGTTGACCTGAACGTTGTCCGCAGCCCAGGCAACCGCGCAAGAGCGGGTGAACTGCACGATGCCGCCTTTGCTGGCGGCATAGGCCGGCGCAAAGCTGGCGCCGAAAATCGACATCATCGAACCGATATTGATGATCTTGCCGCCGCCTGCTTGTTTCATCGCCGGATGGGCCGCGCGCGAGCACAGGAACGCGCTCGTCAGGTTGGTGGTGATCACGCTATCCCACTCCGCGATGGCGAGCGTCTCCGGCGGCTTGCGGATGTTGATGCCGGCATTGTTGACGAGAATATCGACGCGGCCGAGTTCGCGGCGAACCCGCTCGATCATGGCTGTGACTGCCGCCTCATCGGTGACATCAGCGGCGACGGCGACCGCTTTGTGGCCGTCTTGCGCCAGCTCAGCGACGGCCGCGGCGGATTTGGCTTCGTTGCGGCCGACAATGGCGATGGCAGCGCCGCTGGCCGCGAGCCCACGGGCCATGCCAAGCCCGATGCCGCCATTGCCGCCGGTCACGATCGCCACCTTGCCGCTGAGGTCGAACAGTCCCTGTTTCACGATCGATGCTCCTTTCGTGCCGCCTACCGTTTGCTCTGCCAGATCAGCACCAGGCCGAGGCAGGCCAGCGCTGCGCCATAGCCGGCCCATTCGATTTGCCGGATCATGAAGCTAGAGGCGGGCCAGGTAATCATGCCGGTGCCCTGACCGATCCACAGCAGGCCAATGGCAAGCGCAATGAGGCCGAGCACGAGCAGCAAGTTGCGCATGGGGTTTCCTCTGGTGACACGCCGTTTTTGGCTGTCTTTTGTTTTGACACGTTTTCTTCGAGCGAACCGGCTGCCACCTCGCTCGAAAACGCCAGGGCGGTATTTACAGACGGCACGACGGTTTCGTCACGAGGACTTTCGCATGAGACACAAAAAAGCCCCGGACCAAGCCGGGGCTTTTGAATTCTGCTGTTAGCTCAGATCAGTGTTGATCGGCTCAGTACTTGGCGACCACCGGGCCACCCCAGTTGAAGCGATAGACCAGCGAGGTCGAGATCGTCTGCACGAGGGGATGGAAGGTCGTTGAGTTGCCGGTCAGCGCCCCGGTCGTGATCAGGCTCTCCGCCAGCGTCGCTTTGTCGTAATAGGCCGCGCGATATTCGGTCTTCATGAACCAGCCCGGCGCCGTGATGCCGAAGATGTTCAGGTTGTTTTCGACGCCGCCGCCGACGAACCAGCCGCCCTTGTTGAACGAAGCCGTCGAGACGGTGGGCGCAGTGCCAGTAGCCGCACCAAGCGAAGATGCCGACCAGTAGGACTGGGTGTAGCCGGCGTTGACGTAGGAGTAGACATTCGGGGCCACGAGGTAGCCAATTCTGCCACCGACCGCCCAGGTATCACGAAGCTTTTCGGTGCCGCTCAGACCGAGAGCGGTATCGACGACCGTTCCCCGGAGGCTGCCGAACTGACCGTCGGCGAAGATGCCGGCCACCCATGAGTGGTTGAACTGCCAGTCATAGCCGGCACCGACTGTGCCGAACCAGCCGTCGCCACCCTGGCGCTGACTGATGGTGGTCGCGTTGCCAGCGGCATTCACGCTGTAGGTGTCAGCATCCCAAACGCCACCGCCGGCGCCGCCGAAGATGTAGAAGCCGGTCCAGTTGTAAACGGGCTCGGCCATCATCGGAGCCTTGGTGTACGTGCGAGCGGGAAGGTCGGCCGCGACTGCCGATCCAGTGAACGCCGCGACCGCGGTCAATGCCAACACCAACTTCTTCATAATTTTAGTCCCCAGCTTTGGCGCCGAACCGCGAAGCGCGGCAGGCGATTTCGAATCTCTGAGTGTGGTTATAGCCGGTTTCACCCAAAAAGCTGTGGCCGGGGAGGCACACAGGACCGCAAAACGATGATGTCCGCAGAACTCTTAGAGTGAATAATCCTTTAAAATCAGCGAATAAGGGCAAAATCTTACCTTTGTCGCGGGTGCAGCAAAAAGACGCCCGAAATCTCTTGAAAACTAGACGTCCAGAAGGTCGTCGCTTGCGAATTCCGCTTTGTCGGAGATGAAGGCGAACCGCGCTTCGGCCTTGGTGCCCATCAGCCGCTCGACGGAATCGGCGGTGCCTTCGCGGTCGTCGGCCAGAAGTACCACCCGCAACAGCGTGCGTCTGGCGGGGTCCATGGCGGTTTCCTTGAGCTGGGCCGGCATCATCTCGCCGAGGCCCTTGAAGCGGCTGACATCGACCTTGGCGTTGGCGTTGAACTCGCTTTTGAGCAGGGCATCCCGATGCGCCTCGTCGCGGGCATACAGCGTCTTGCTGCCATGGGTGAGGCGATAGAGTGGCGGGACCGCGAGATAGAGATGGCCCTCATCGATCAGCCGCGGCATCTGCCGGTAGAAGAAGGTGATCAGGAGCGAGGCGATATGGGCGCCGTCGACGTCGGCGTCGGTCATGACGATGATGCGCGAATAACGCAGATCCTCTTCGCGATAATGCGCGCCCGTCCCGCAGCCGATCGCCTGGATCAGGTCGGCGAGCTGCGCATTGGCGACGAGCTTGTCCTTGGTGGCGGAGGCGACGTTGAGGATCTTGCCGCGAAGCGGAAGGATCGCCTGGGTTTTGCGGTCGCGTGCCTGTTTGGCGCTGCCGCCCGCCGAGTCGCCCTCGACGATAAACAGTTCTGAACCTTCCGAGGCAGTGTTGGTGCAATCGGCGAGTTTGCCCGGCAGGCGCAGCTTCTTCACCGCGGTCTTGCGCGAAATCTCCTTTTCGGCCCGGCGACGCAGCCGCTCCTCGGCGCGCTCGGCCACGAAATCCAGGAGCTTGTTGGCTTGCAGCGGATTGCCGGAAAGCCAGTGGTCGAACGGATCCTTGATCGCCTGTTCGACAATACGTTGCGCCTCTGCCGTAGCGAGGCGATCCTTGGTCTGGCCCTGAAACTCCGGCTCGCGAACGAACACCGATAACATCACGGCGGCACCGACCATCACGTCTTCCGAAGTGATGGAGGCCGCGCGCTTGCCCTGGCCCACGCGTTCGGCGTGATCCTTCAGGCCGCGCAAAAGCGCGCTGCGCATGCCGGATTTATGCGTGCCACCATCCTGAGTCGGTACCGTGTTGCAGTAGGAAGACAAGAAGCCGTCGGCATCCGCGGTCCAGGCCACCGCCCATTCGCACGCGCCGTGCGCGCCGACGCGGCCCGATTTGCCGGAAAAAATATCCGGGTGCACCAGCGTGTCGGCGTGGATGGCGGCGGCGAGATAATCTTTCAAACCGCCGGGAAAATGAAAGCTGTCCTCGGCCGGGACGTCCTCAATGCCTTTCAGCAGCGAGGGATCGCAGCGCCAGCGAATTTTGACGCCGCCGAACAGGTAGGCCTTGGAGCGCGCCATCTTGAACAGGCGTTGCGGTTTGAACGCGGCTTTGGCGCCGAAAATGTCGGGATCGGGCTTGAAGCGGACTTTGGTGCCGCGCCGATTGCTGACCTTGCCGAGATCTTCGAGCTTGCCCTTGGGGTGGCCGCGCTCGAACACCATGCGATAGAGCTTCTGTTCACGCGCGACCTCGACTTCCAGCCGCGAAGACAGCGCGTTGACCACGGACACGCCGACGCCGTGCAGACCGCCTGAGGTCTCATACGCTTTGGAATCGAATTTGCCGCCGGCATGCAGCGTGCACATCACGACTTCGAGCGCGGATTTTTTCGGAAATTTTTGATGCGGATCGACGGGAATGCCGCGGCCATTATCGGTGACGGCCAGAAATCCTTCCGCGTCGAGTTCGACCTCGATGAAGGTGGCGTGGCCCGCGAGCGCCTCGTCCATCGAGTTGTCGATGACTTCGGCGAAGAGGTGGTGGAGCGCTTTCTCGTCGGTCCCGCCGATATACATGCCGGGCCGCCGCCGCACCGGCTCCAGTCCTTCGAGGACTTCGATGTCGCGTGCGGTATAGCCGGCCTCGGCGCTGCTGGGGCGCGAAGCCGCTTTCGCCGCCGGCTTGGCTTTCGGCGCGTCGGCCTCAAAAAGGTCGTCGGATGGTTTTGCTTTGGCGTTTGATTTCAGTGGTTTGGGCATGTTTTTTCAGGTGATGGGGAAGAGCCGCACGGGCGAATCGGTTGTCCCGACTATGCCACGGTTGGACGTGAAAAGTGACGGCCGTAAGGGAGGCGCCGGTGCTTACGAGACGGCACTTACGGGATATGTAGTGCGCGACGTGCAAAAAACGATCAGCGTCAACGGTCGAGCGAGTGAGCCTTCCTCGGGCAGCATTGTGACTTGATGTTGACGATTGGCCGGCCTACAGGGCGTTGCCGGGAAAGGCCTTTTGGAATGGAAGAATATACGCGCGCGCTGGCCGATTTCGTGCGCGACCACCAGGTCTGGGCCTCGCCGATCGTCTTGCTGTTGGCCTTCGGGGAATCGCTGGCGTTCATTTCGTTGTTGATACCGGCCTGGGGCGCGCTGGTGGCGATCGGCGCTCTGATCGGCGTCAGCGGCATGAGTTTCTGGCCACTATGGATCGCGGGCGGGATTGGGGCTGCACTCGGCGACTGGGTCTCCTACTGGTTCGGCTTCAAATACAAGGAGCGCGTCTCGCAGATGTGGCCGCTGTCGCGATACCCGGAGATCTTGCCGCGTGGCGAGGCGTTCGTGAAGTCCTGGGGCGTGCCGAGCATCTTCATCGGCCGGTTTTTCGGTCCGCTGCGCGCTTCCGTGCCACTGGCGGCCGGGATTTTCGAAATGCCGTATTGGCAATTCCAGATCGCCAATTTCGTGTCCGCACTGGTCTGGTCGGCGGCGCTGTTGTTGTTCGGCGACGTCATTGCGGAGATCGTCGAGTGGCTTTGGCGCGCGGTTTGAGCGGCCTGCTTTTGAGGCGGCCTGTTTAAGCCCGATTCTCGAAAAGACGCCTTAAACCTTGACGCCGGACGGCCTGGGCCTTATAGCCGCCGGCCATGATCAACGCCGCAACCATTTTGCTCGCCCGTCGCCGCCGCCGCATTTCAGCGGTTTGGGCGGTCGTTCGCGTTTAGATCACCGCCTTTGCCGCCGGATCCGATCCGCGGCATTCTCTCCTGTCAGCGCATCTGATCCCGGCGGCTTCTTAAGTTAAGCCCCAGCAGGAGTTTGAGATGTATACGCCCCCGTTGTTCAAGCAGGATCGCACCGCAAGCCTTGCCTTCGCGGCAGAGCGCGGATTTGGCATCGTCTGCGCCTGGAACGGCACGCGGCCGATCGCTTCATCCGTACCATTCTACTTGAGCGGTGCCGATGACGGCACGGTCGAGGTGCTGTTTCACGTCGCCCGCCATAATCCGTTGGCGCAGCTCGCCGACGGGGTGACGTCGTGGCTACTCGCGGTCAACGGTCCCGATGCCTATGTATCGGCAGACTGGTACGTCTCGCCGGACCAGGTGCCGACCTGGCTCTACCAGTCGGTCCACCTGACCGGGACGGTACGGGTCCTATCGGACGACGAACTGGCGGTCCAAATCGATGCGCTGAGTGCGAAGTTCGAGGGTTGGCTGTTGCCGAAAAAGCCATGGACCTCGTCGAAAATGACGCCCGCGAGGCTTGAGGCGATGAAGAAGGCGATCGTCGGGTTTGTCATGACGGTGGAAGACGTCGAAGGTAGTTTCAAGCTCAACCAGCACAAGTCCGAGGCCGATTACGCCGCGGTCGCAGGCGCGCTGGAGAAGAGATCTGACACGGGTTCGCAACAGATTGCTGATCTGATGCGAAAGACGCGACCAAAGGCTTTCGCAGACCAAACGAGCAACTTCGAAAGGAACGTGCCATGAGCCTTTCAGATACCAGAGAGAATCAGGCTTCCGCTGCCTCGACCAGCCCTGCGGTGTTCGTCGACGGCGCGTCCGGCACGACCGGCCTCGGCATCAACGAACGGCTCCGGTTGCAGAACGACGTCGCGGTCAAGACGATTGCCGAAGACAAACGCAAGGATGTCTCCGCCAAGCGCGCGCTGATGGAGGAGGTGGATCTCGTCATCCTCTGCCTGCCGGATGAGGCGGCAAAGGAGACCGTCGCGCTGATCGACGGGCTAGGTGCGGCTGCGCCGAAGATTCTCGACGCGTCGACCGCGTTTCGTGTCGCGCCCGATTGGGCCTACGGCTTTCCGGAACTCGCAGCCGATCAGGCGGAGAAGATTCGAAAGGCCCAAAAAGTCGCCAATCCCGGCTGTTATCCGACCGGCGCGATCGCGCTGTTGCGGCCGCTGGTCGATGCCGGCCTCGTGCCCTCGGATTATCCCGTCACCGTGAATGCGGTGAGCGGCTATTCCGGCGGCGGCAAGTCGATGATCGCAAGCTTTGAGAGCGGCAGCGCGCCGTCCTTCGAACTTTATGGGCTCGGCTTCGAGCACAAGCACTTGCCCGAGATGCAACTCTATTCGAGGCTGACGCATCGGCCGATCTTTGTGCCGTCGGTCGGCAACTACCGGCAGGGCATGCTGGTCTCGGTGCCGCTGCAACTCGATACGCTTCCGGGCAAGCCCAACGGGGCCGACCTGCATGCGGCCTTGAGCCAACGTTACACAGGCAGCCGCTACGTTTCGGTGATGCCGCTGGCAGGCGAGGCCGCCAAGAGTGGCAAGCTGGAGCCCGAAGCCCTCAACGACACCAACCAGCTTGAGCTCTACGTCTTCGCCAGCGACAAGCACCGCCAGGCGGTTCTGGTCGCGCGCCTCGACAACCTCGGCAAGGGCGCTTCGGGAGCCGCCGTGCAGAACATGCGGCTGATGCTGGGCCTTCCCGAGGCTTGAGGAGACGGCTCGCGGTGGATGACGCCACGCTGCAATTTTATCGCCGTAATGCGGAGTTGTACGCGGCATGGGCGAAAGCGCCATCGGCGCGGTTGATCGGTTTTCTCGGATTGCTGCCGCCGGGTGGCTCGATCCTCGAACTCGGCTGTGGCGCGGGCAATCACGCTGCTGAAATATTGGCGCGGGGTTTCCGCCTGCGCGCCACCGACGGCTCGCCCGAAATGGCCGAGATTGCCTCGCGCCGGCTCAACCATCCCGTCGACGTGATGCGGTTCGATGAGCTGGACGAATGCGAAGTGTTTGACGGCGTCTGGGCCAGCGCCTGTCTGTTGCACGTGCCGAAGCCGGAACTTGCCGGAATCCTCACGCGCATTCATCGCGCGCTGAAAGCGGACGGCGTGTTCTACGCGAGCTTCAAGAGCGGAGAGGACGACGGCCGGGACTTGCTTGGCCGCTACTACAATTATGTTTCAGCGGACTGGCTTCACGCGACCTATGCGGCGGCCGGGCCATGGCAGTTGCTGGGTTCCGATACCAGCGTCATCAAGAGCTTTGACGAGACACAGGATACCATGCTGCATCTCGTCATGCGCAAGGGCTGATGCGGCTGGCATCGGCGGCCGAGGCGATCAGACGATCTTGAAGATCGCGAGCGCCAGCACGACTTGGGCCGCGAAGCCGACGCAAAATGCCACCGTGCGGAACACCGGCAGCCCCAGCGTGTAGACGATGAGGTGCGCCAGGCGAGCCCAGAAATACACCGCGCAGGCATAGACCGTCCATTTCGTCGAGTAATCGAGTTCGGCGAGGATCAGAACCAGCGGCGCAAAGACGACGAGGTTTTCAACCGCATTGTCGTGCGCAAACATCAGGCGGTTCGCCCACTCCGAATGCGGCTTGTCGCCGCGCGCCGGGTTGGCCATCGTACCGAACAGGCCGCGCACCGTCATGCGATTGAGGATATAGGGAATCCACAACAACCCGGTCAAAATGACCGTCAAGGTCAGCCAGAACAACTCAGGCGTCATCAGTCCAGGTGTCATCGTTTTCCCCTGCCAAATTTAAACACACATTCCCCTCGGGACCATCGTCTATACACCAGTGGAGCATCAATGCTGCATGTCAAATGCATCACAGGCAGGTAGCGTTACGCCGCGCGAAAACGCCCCGTTACGGCTCACGCGCGGACCCGAACGTAACTGCCCGGTGCGTCCTCGATCGGCGGTAACGCAGCCGCGCCGACCTCGCGGGCCGCCACTTGCTCCGGATCGATCGACTCTAGCCATTGACGCCAGTCGGGCCACCATGATCCCTTGTGTTCCCGGGCGCTCTTGATCCAGTCGGCGAGCGTGACGTCCTTGATGTTGTCGTTGGTCCAGTACTGATATTTTCCGGAAGCCGGCGGATTGACGACGCCCGCGATATGCCCCGATCCGGACAGCACATATTTCACCGGGCCGCCGAAGAATTGCGAGCCGTAGAGCACGGAATCGGCCGGCGCGATGTGGTCCTCGCGGGTGGCAAGGTTGTAGACGGGCACCTTGACCTTCGAAAGATCGAGCAGGGTGTTGTCGAGCACCATGGTTCCCGACGACAGCCGGTTTTCCAAATAGCAGTTGCGCAAATAATAGGAATGGTTGGCGGCCGGCATCCGCGTCGCATCCGAATTCCAGTGCAGCAGATCGAAGGACGACGGCGGCTTGCCCTTCAGGTAATTGCTGACGACGTAGGACCAGATCAGGTCGTTCGATCGCAACATGTTGAACGCCATGGCCATCTTGGCGCCCTCGAGCACGCCCGACGCCTTCATGTCGCGCTCGATTGCCGAAACCTGATCTTCGTCGACGAATACCAGCAAATCGCCGGCATGGGTGAAATCGACCTGCGCGGCCAGAAACGTCGCCGAGGTGACGCGAACGCGGCGTTTCTCAGCCAGCCAAGCCAGCGTCGTTGCGAGCAGCGTGCCGCCGACGCAATAACCCATGGTGTGGACTTTCATTTCGCCGGTGACGCGCTCGATGGCATCCATCGCCGCCAGCGGGCCTTCCTTCATGTAGTCTTCCCAGGTCTTGGATCCGAGGCTCTTGTCCGGATTGACCCAGGAAATCACAAACACCGTGACGCCCTGATCGACGCACCACTTGATGAAGGATTTATCCGGCTTGAGATCGAGGATGTAGAACTTGTTGATCCAGGGCGGCACGATCAGCAGCGGCGTACGCAGCACGCTTTCCGTCACCGGCGCATACTGGATCAACTGCATCAGGTCGTTCTGGAAGATCACCTTGCCGGGCGTGGTCGCCATGTTGACGCCGACTTCCAGATTGGTCGGGTCGGACTGGCGGATGCGAAGCGTGCCGTGCCCGGCCTCGATATCCTCGGCCAGCATCTTCATGCCGCGCACGAGATTGTCGCCATTCGAGGTCAGCGTTTCGCGCAGCACCTCCGGATTGGTGAGGACGAAGTTGGAGGGCGCGATCGCGTTGGTGAGTTGCTGGACGTAAAACGCGGCCTTCTTGCGGGTATGCGGGTCGAGGCCCTCGGCATCGCGCACCAGATCGTTCGCCCACTGCGTCGTCAGCAGGTAGAGCTGCAAGACGAAGTCGAAGAACTGGTTCGATTTCCATTCGGGATCGGCAAACCGCTTGTCGCGCGGCGCGGGCGCGGCGACGGGAGCAACCGCTTCGCCGGCGAGGCGCCGTACCGAGTTGCCCCACAGGTCGAGATAGGCCTTCCCGATCTTGGTCTGAATGTCGTTGGCGCGATCGGGATCCGCGAGCCAGTATTCGGCGACGGCGCTCAACGTCTTGACGAGCTCGGTGAGTTCGTTCGGCGGCTTGTCCCGCACTTCGCCGTTGGCGGCCGGCTGAAGATAGGCCGCAAGCGCCTGGCCGCCTTTCTCCATCGCCTTGGCGATGTTCATGGCAAAAGCTTCGGCGTTGAACTTCGCAGCGTTCTGGGCTTCTGTGGAGACGTCCGTCATGGGGCAAGACTACAGCTTCATTTCAACTTCGTCATCGCGTGAGAATCGACGCTAGTGGTCCAATTCTAATGTTCGCATCCCTTCTCAGCCGGCACTTTTGCGAACGTTAGAATTAAGGAGCCACCGGCAAATATAGGCTTCCAGTGGAGTTTTGGATTTGACATTCGCTCAAAGCGTCCGCAGTGGACAGGTAGCGAATGTCAAAATCCATTCCACTGGTAAAGAGCCGATCAGTCTCAAAAAGTTGCTGTTGCACTGCGATATTTATCCCGGCTTGGTCTTATTGAGGCCCCAGACGCCCCGTTTCCTGTTTGGGATTAGATGATTTCGGGCGACAATGTTTTGAGGGCCTGGCGTCTTTCGGTCGAAATTGTGTCACTAATTGCGTCTGATGGGTCGGGGACGGCGGATGTCTGGTGGGCAAATCAAAGGAGCATGGGCCGGGGCAGCGTTGCTGCTGACGGCACTGGCTCTGGCCGGCTGCTCGACATCTATCGCCGAGATCCCGCTCGGCACTGCGTCGTCCGATACGCACGCCAAGGATGCCGGTGCGTACCTGCCGGTGAATGAACTGCCGCCGGCGCGCGACGAGGCCGCCATGGACGCGGCCGAGCGCGCCAAGGTCCAGAAAGAGCTGGTCGCCGCCCGCGACCGTCAGGCCTCGGCCGTGGCCGCCAAAGACCAAGGTCAGCCCAAAGATCAAGCCAAGGACCCGGGCCAGAACGCCGTCCAGGCCGGCAAATAATCTCGCTGCTGGCGCCCAAAGCCTTCCGTGCTAGAATTGGCTTGCTGAACCCCGCGAGTGGGGGAGAAGCTTAAATGATTTCAGCCTGAAACCAAACTAAGTCGTTGATATTGTGTGGATTTAGGATGGTGTCGAACGATATCCCGTTAAGGCGTGATCGGCGAATCTGTCCCTGAAACGGGGCCGCCGGAGTTGAAGGGTCCAATGGAAGATTTTTACCGCATTCGCCGTCTGCCGCCTTACGTGTTCGAACAGGTCAACCGCGCCAAGGCGGCCGCACGCAATGCCGGTGCCGATATCATCGATCTCGGCATGGGGAATCCGGACCTTTCGACGCCGCAGCACGTTTTGGAGAAGCTGAAGGAGACGCTGGGCAAGCCGCGGACCGATCGCTACTCGGCGTCGCGGGGAATTGCCGGCCTCCGTCGCGCGCAGGCCGCCTATTATGACCGGCGTTTCGGTGTCAAACTCAATCCGGAGACCCAGATCGTCGCCACGCTCGGCTCGAAAGAGGGCTTTGCCAATGTGGCGCAGGCGATCACCTCGCCAGGCGACGTGGTGCTGTGCCCCAATCCGAGCTACCCAATTCATGCCTTCGGCTTTTTGATGGCGGGCGGTGTGATCCGCTCGGTGCCGTCGGAGCCGACGCCTCAGTTTTTCGAGGCGGTCGAACGGGCGATCATCCACTCGATCCCGAAACCGCTCGCGCTGGTCGTCTGCTACCCATCCAATCCGACGGCCTATGTCGCGAGCCTGGATTTCTACCGGGACCTGGTGGCTTTCGCCAAAAAGCACGAGATTTTCATCCTGTCCGATCTGGCTTATGCCGAGGTCTATTTCGACGACAACTCACCGCCACCTTCGGTGTTGCAGGTGCCCGGCGCGATCGACGTGACCGTGGAATTCACCTCGATGTCGAAAACCTTTTCGATGGCGGGTTGGCGCATGGGGTTTGCCGTCGGCAACGAGCGGATCATCGCGGCGTTGGCGCGGGTGAAATCCTATCTCGACTATGGCGCCTTCACGCCGATCCAGGTCGCGGCTACCGCCGCGCTCAACGGCCCGGACGATTGCATTCGCGAGATGCGCGATACCTATCGCAAGCGGCGCGACGCGCTGGTCGAATCCTTTGGCCGCGCCGGGTGGGAAATTCCGCCCCCGGAGGCCTCGATGTTCGCCTGGGCGCCGCTGCCGGAAGCGTTTCGGAGCCTCGGCAGCATGCAATTCGCCACCCTGATGGTCGAGAAATCAGGTGTGGTGGTGTCGCCGGGCGTGGCCTTTGGCGAGCACGGCGAGGGCTACGTGCGGATAGCCATGGTCGAAAACGAGCAACGTATAAGGCAGGCCGCGCGCGGCGTGCGCCGCTTCCTTGAAAGCGGCATCGAAACATTGCACAACGTGGTTCCTCTCGCCAACCGGCGCTAATCCAATGCTGCCCGCGCCTCCCGCGGGCAAACCTCCGGCAGGTTCTTCTCAGTCATGGTCGCACCCCTGAAAGTGGGTATTGCGGGGCTCGGCACCGTCGGTGCCGAGGTGGTCCGCCTGATCGAACAGCAAAGCCGAACGCTGTCGTCGCGCTGCGGCAGAGCGGTGCGTGTGGTCGCGGTCACCGCACGTTCGAAAGCCAAGAAGCGCGGGCTCGACCTGCAAGGGGTCGACTGGGCCAAAACTCCGCTCGAATTGGCGAGCGATCCCAATATCGATTGCTTTGTCGAGTTGATGGGTGGCGCGGGCGAACCCGCTTTATCGGCGATCGAGACCGCGCTCAAGGCCGGCAAGTCGGTGGTGACCGCCAACAAGGCGCTGATCGCCAAACACGGACTTAAGCTCGCTAAGGCTTCCGAACAATTTGGCGGCGCCCTGAATTTCGAAGCCGCGGTCGGCGCGGCGATCCCGATCGTCAAGACGCTGCGCGAGGGGCTCGCCGGCACCGCGGTCAATCGCGTCTACGGGATTCTCAACGGCACCTGCAACTACATCCTGACGCGGATGGAGCAGGAAGGTTTGTCGTTTGCCGAATGTCTGAAGGATGCGCAGCGCCTGGGTTATGCCGAGGCCAACCCGTCGTTCGACGTCGATGGGCATGACACCGCGCAGAAGCTGGCCATTCTGGCGAGCCTTGCCTTCGGTACGCGGGTCTCCCAAGGCGCGGTCTATGTCGAGGGCATCTCGTCGATCGCGCCGGAGGATTTACGCGCCGCCGCCGAACTTGGCTACCGCGTCAAATTGCTCGGGGTCGCGGTGCGGACCGCCAAGGGCATCGAGCAGCGCGTGCATCCGATCCGCGCAAGATGCGTTTCGTGCTGCGATAGTTTCGCTCGAGCTTCACGATCCGCACGTCGGGATAGTCGCGCTCGAACTCGGTGATGTTGTTCAGATTGGCTCCCCGCCAACCGTAAATCGACTGATCGGGGTCGCCGGTCACCGCCAGGTTCGGCGCGTCGATCGACAGCGCCCGCACGATCGTGTATTGCGCCAGATTCGTATCCTGATACTCATCGACCAGCAGGTAGCGATAACGCTCGTCGAGCGTGGCACGCGTTTCGGGGTTCTCGCGCAGCAGCGTGGCGCAATGCAGCAGCAGATCGTCGAAATCGACGGCGCTCGAAGCCAGCAGCCGATTGCGATACGCCGGGTAGACGCCGGCCACCACCGCCCCCAGCGCATGTCCGGAGCGCGGCTGATAGTTTTCGGCCGTAATCAGGCTGTTTTTGGCCCAACTGATCGCCGCCGCGATCCGCTCGGGCGTGAACAGCGCCGCGTCGATCCGCAAATCGTCCAGCGTCCGCCGCAGCACGTTGCGGCTGTCGGAGGTGTCGTAGATGGTGAAATTTTCCGTCAGCCCGACCAGCGGCGCGTACTGTCGCAACAGCCGCGCACAAAGCGGTGAAACGTGCTCACCCACACGCGCTGCCCGGCGCCAACACTTCGAGCCTCGCCGCACATCTCGTCGGCGGCTTTGTTCGTAAAGGTGAGCGCGGCGATTTGCCGCGCCTGCACGCCGTGCCGCAGCAGATTGGCTACGCGATGCGTCACGACGCGCCAGTCTTGCCGCTGCCGGGCCCGGCCAGAATCAGCAGCGGCCCGTCGAGATGCTCGACGGCTTCGCACTGCGCCGGGGTCAACGAGTTCAGCGATTCACTCCACACGCGCGGCGTTCCTCACACGATCAACGCGGTCATTCACGCAGATTGCCAGTCATCATTATAGGCGCACACGTCCGGCAGAGCGATTGACCCGCGCGCAAGCGCACATGTTTGACAACTTGGAGTTTTTCGCGTGCCGCGATTAGCGCGCTCGCGCCGATCTTCACGCTCCTTGCGCAGCGAGCGCGCGGCGTGCTAAGCACGACGCGCTGAAAATCGCAAAAAACCTCGCACCAGCGGTACCATTTTTGACAAGAGTTGCTATATTGGTCGCCGAACACGCGGCCAATCAGGAGTGACCGCCTGGCCTCCGGCAACATCTGCTCGTTTGATGCCTGCCCGCCACAACAACTTCGCACTAGGGAGGGACCCCATGACGCGTATTCCATTGCCCACGGTCGATCACCAAGCTGTCAACCTCTCCGCTCGTTTGGACATGAGCACCGCCGAAATCGGCCTCAGCGTCCGCACGACGAATTGCCTCGAAGAGCGCGGCATCTTCACCGTCCACGACCTGCTGCACTCGACACGCGAAGATTTGCTGTCGATTTCGAACTTCGGCGAAAAGACTTTGGAAGAAGTCTATCGCGCGCTCGAAGGAGTCGGCTTCTTCCGTCGCGCAAAGCGCCAAGTCGTCGAGGCCTGACGGCCACCGATTTGAATCGCCGGGCACACGCCAACATCGCGCAGTCCCACCAACCAACCCGCTATCCGCCCGCCTTCTTGCCCACCGGCGTGTCACTCTTGCCGACTTCCAGGCACTTGAGCTGCTTGGTATCGCGGCGAACTGCCGCGCCTCCGATAGCGATTGCACTCGCTGAACAAAAAAGCGAACGGGATTGGGGGAGGGAGGTTTTTCGCGGGCATCGGCGAAAGGCCCCCGTCGCGTTTTTTCAATCCGGTGCGACGCGAGTTCGCTGGGGAACTTCGTGGCTTTACCGGGCGGAGAGAAACGCGCAGGCACGCTTTTCCGTGTTACGTCGATCCTCGGTTTATTCAAGTCAACAAGCCACTACCGCCGCAGTTCGAGAAAACACGACCTCTTTTAGGCTGTAAGCTGTCGTCGAAAGGAAGCGTAGCTATGCGAGGAAGATCGCGGAGCGTTCTGATTATCACCGCAATCCTGTGGGTTATCGGCGCCGCGGGATCCGTCGATTGGCTTTGGCCGCGTCCAAGGGACGCGGAAACGACGGTCGTTGTGGGAGACCAAGAGCAAGGTGGCGTTAGTTCGAATCAAGCTCGGCGACCAGGTGGGTACTGCAACGATTGAGGTCCCTTACGAAGTCCCAAAGCCTATTTCTGAGACTGTGACCATCCAACCCACACGGGGTGAGATAACAAGGTTTGTTCACTCAGCGGGTTAATCGGCCTCCTGCTCTCTTTTTTCTGCTCGTCATCGTGAGCTATGGTCGGTGCATGTGCACAGGCACGTTGCCGCCAAACTCGTTGGAGCTTCAAATCGCCGCGACAATGGCGTTTCTTACCGGTACGTTGGCAGGCACCATTTTCGTGCCAAGCATCTGCGACCCAGACGTCGCATCTCGACGATTTGAACGCTGCTTTGCCGCCGCCGAACATCCCGCCTCTGCTTCCCTCGGATACGCGGCCAGTATTTGGCCCTGCTGACTTTGGACCGGATGAGCAAACGTGACCGCCCAACTTCAACCCGACAAGAAATAACGAAGGTGCACAACCGCGGAGAAACAAAGGCGATGGGATTTCTGCCCTCCGATTTTCAACAGAAACTGCACCGCACCCCTTTT
>CAVVLH010000063.1:0-81394 GCA_963748805.1 uncultured Alphaproteobacteria bacterium
CCTTCTCGTGAATCACGCGTTTAATGGAGACAATGGCGTCTTCGTCGCGCTTGTACATCGTCCATTGCTTGATGCGTTTGGTCTTGACCAGTTTGGCCGCGATCAGGACCCGCATGTGTTCGCTCAAGGTCGGCGCGCTGACGCCGAGCTTTTCCGCAATCAGGAGGCCGCAGACGCCGTCTTCCACCAGATCACCGTCCGCTTGCGCCCGGAAATGCCGCTCGGGATCGCGAAGCCAATCCAGGATCAGCAAGCGGCGCTCGTTGGCCAAGGCGCGCAACGCAATCGCAATTTTCATTTAGTTACTTTGCTAATTACCTAAGCCGTGTCAAGATGGCCAAATCGATATGAGGCTCACAAACGCATGCCGCGACGCGTCACGCTCACCTTCGACAACGGTCCGACGCCGGGGATCACCGAACGCGTGTTCGAGATATTGGAGCGCCAGGGCATCCGCAGCACTTTCTTCGTCATCGGCCGTAATCTGGCCGCGCCCGAGGCCGCATCTCTGGCAAGGCAGGCCCATGCGGCCGGTCACTGGATCGGCAATCACACCTTCTCGCACTCGGTGGCTTTTGGAGATCGTCCCGAGGCGGATTTCGCCGCGGATGAAATCGCCACGACCCAGCGCGCGATCGGCGAATTGTCTCATCCGAACAAGCTATTTCGGCCGTACGGAAACTCCGGCCTGATCGGCCCGCATCTCCTGAGCCGCGCCGCCATTGCCACCCTGCTGGCGAACCGGTTTCAGACCGTGCTCTGGAACAGCGTCCCGGGCGACTGGCGGGATGCGGCGGGATGGGTTGAAACGTGCATCGCGCAAGTGCTCGAAAACGAGTGGAGCGTCGTTGTCCTGCACGACATCGAGAACGGTTGTTTGCCGCGCCTGCCCGAATTGCTTCAACGCCTGAACGACCTCGGCGTCATCTATGAGCAGGACTTTCCGGAGAGCGTCATTCTCACCCGCGAAGGCAGTATCGTGAATCTCTCGCCGGACTATGTGAGCGACTAAAGCACGATCAGCGTTTGACGTCGCGGCCATCGCCATCAGTGCGGGAAGCAGCAGCAAGCAAATGGTGCGGTGAGTTTTTTCATTGTTTTTCTCCCTCCGGATTTTTAATCAGTCTTCATCGCTCGCCAGCACGCCTTTCACCGCGCGCGCCCAGCCCTTCAGCTTCCGTTCGCGCGTGGCCGCGCTCATGTTGGGCTTGAAGCGGCGCTCAAGCCGCCAGTGATCGGCGAATTTGGCAGGCTCCGGATAAACGCCGGCCTCAAGCCCGGCAAGATAGGCCGCGCCGAGCGCGGTGGTCTCCTGAATCACCGGACGATCGACCGGCGCGTCGAGCAGATCGGCCAGCCGCTGCATCGTCCAGTCGGATGCGGTCATGCCGCCGTCGACGCGCAGCACGATGTTGGCCTCTTTCGCTTCCGGCCAGTCTGCGCGCATCGCATCGCGGAGATCGAAGGTCTGATAACAGACGCTCTCGAGCGCGGCATGCGCCAACTCAGAAGGCCCGGTGTTGCGCGTCAGCCCGAACAGCGCGCCGCGCACCCGCGGATTCCAGTAAGGCGCGCCGAGCCCGACAAAGGCCGGCACCAGATAGACGCTTTGCGCGGGATCGGACTTTGCCGCGAGCGGGCCGGTCTCGGCCGCCTGCTTGATGACGCCGAGCCCGTCGCGCAGCCATTGCACGGCACTGCCAGCAACAAAGATCGAGCCTTCGAGCGCATAGGTGCGTTTTCCCCCGAGTTGATAGGCGATCGTCGTCAGCAGCTTGTTCTTGGAAGCAACCGGCGTGGCGCCGGTATTGAGCAGCGCGAAGCAGCCGGTGCCGTAAGTGGATTTGATCATGCCCGGCGTAAAGCACGCCTGCCCGATAGTCGCTGCCTGCTGATCGCCGGCGATGCCGCAAACCGCGATTGGACCGCCAAAGAGATCAGGCACGGTCTCGCCAAAGCGATGCGAGGAATCCTTGACCTCCGGCAGCATTGCGCGCGGCACGCGGATGAGTTTCAGGAGTTCATCGTCCCAGTCGCCGGTGTGAATATTGAACAGCAAGGTGCGCGAGGCGTTGGTGGCGTCGCTCGCATGCACCTTGCCGCCGGTCAGCCGCCACAGCAGATAGCAATCGACGGTGCCGAACAGCAGCTCGCCGCGCACCGCGCGCTCGCGCGCGCCCGGCACGTTATCGAGAATCCAGGCGACTTTAGTTCCGGAAAAATAGGGATCGATGATCAGGCCGGTCTTGGCGGTGATCGTGGGTTCGTGACCTTCGTCCTTCAGCTTCGCGCAGATGTCGGCGGTGCGGCGGTCCTGCCAGACGATAGCGCGGTGGATGGCCTTGCCGGTCGAGCGATCCCAGACGACCGTCGTCTCGCGCTGGTTGGTGATGCCGATTGCAGCCATGTCTTTTGCCGCGAGGCCGGCCTTTTTCAGCGCGTCGCGGCAGGTCGCAACGGTCGAATTCCAGATGTCTTCAGGGTCATGCTCGACCCAGCCCGACGAAGGAAAATGCTGCGGAAACTCCTGCTGCGCGAGGCCGGCGACCGAGAGGTCGGCGCGAAACACCATGGCGCGCGAGGACGTGGTGCCCTGATCGATGGCCAATACGAAGGACATGAACGTTTCCCGGCGTTATCGTTTTGCGCAAGGCAAGCGGATTGGAAAGCCTACGTCAAGTTGGTGATGAGCGAAGCTGCTTCTTCCCCTCTCCCCTTGTGGGAGAGGGTGCCTGAGATGCGAAGCATCGAAGGCGGGTGAGGGGTCGCGACGGACTGAGGGACATCAACCCCTCACCCGTCTCGAATTTCGCTTCGCTCATTCTCGCCACCCTCTCCCGCAAGGGGAGAGGGGAAAGAGAGAATCTCACACCCCCGCCGTGGTGACGCCGCCATCGACCACGATGGTCTGCCCGGTCATGAAACTTGAAGCATCCGAGCCGAGATAGGCGACCGCGCCTGCGATCTCGTCGGGCTCGCCGATCCGCCGCAACGGCGTGGTCGCGCAGCGGCGCTTCAGCCGCTCTTCATCTTCCCACAGCGCGCGGGCGAAATCGGTCTTCACCAGGCCCGGCGCGACGCAATTGACGCGCACGCCTTTCGGGCCCCATTCGCCGGCAAGGCTGCGGCACAACGCGAAATCCGCCGCCTTCGAGATGCCGTAGGCGCCGATCACGGTCGAGCCGCGCAATCCGCCGATCGAGGAAATGATCACGACCGAGCCCTTACCGCGTTCCGCCATGGGCGGGATCGCGAGCGCGCAGAGCCAGAGGTTGCTCTTGACGTTGGAGGCCATGATCTTGTCGAAAGCGTCGTCCTTGATGTCGAGCAGCGGGCCGTAATAGGGGTTGACCGCGGCGTTGCAGACCAGAATGTCGATCTTGCCATAGTGCTTGATGCTGCCTGCCACCAGCGCCTCGACCTCTTCGCGGCGCGAGATGTTGCAGGCGATGACATGCGCATCGCCGCCCGCCTTGCGGATGCCTTGCGCCACGTCCTCGCAGGCCTCAGCCTTGCGCGAGGAGATCACGACCTTGGCGCCGAGCTTGGCCAATAGCTCCGCCGACGAGCGGCCGATGCCGCGGCTCGAGCCGGTGACGACGGCGACCTGGCCTGTGAGATCGAAGGGCGTGGATTTCATGGTGTACTCCGAATGCTCGCCTGTCGTTTTCTTTCCGTCATGGCCGGGCTTGTCCCGGCCATCCACGTCTTGGCTGCACAAGAAGGAAGACGTGGATGCCCGCGACAGGCGCGGGCATGACGAGGATGGTGAGGCGACCGACGCTCGCAATGACGATCAGCTACACCAGCCCGCCGCCGGCGGTGACGCGGCGCAGGTGGTATTCGGTATCGCCAAAGGTGTTCTCGATCATGGTCAGGCGCTTGAAGTAGTGACCGATCTTCGCCTCCATGGTCATCCCGATGCCGCCATGCAGCTGGATCGACTGCTGGCCGACGAATTTGCCGGACTTGCCGATCTGCACCTTGGCGGCGGCGACCGCCGTGGCGCGCTCCTTGGCGTCCTCGAAATCGCAGGCCATGGTCGCAAACATCGACATCGAGCGCGCCTGTTCGAGCGCGACGAACATGTCGGCGGCGCGGTGCTGTAAGGTCTGGAAACTGCCGATCGGCACGCCGAATTGCTTGCGCGTCTTCAGATACTCGACGGTAGCCTTCAACGATTCATCCATCAGGCCTACGGCCTCGGCGCACAACGCGGTGCGCGCCTCGTCCACCACCTGCTCGATCAGCGGCAAGGCGTTTTCGGGGTCGCCGATCGCCGCACTCGCGCCGACCTCGACGCCGGTGAAGGTGATGTCGGCGGCGTGCAGGCTGTCCTGGGTCGGATAGCCTTTTTTTGTGACGCCGTTGGCGTTAGCCGGCACCAGGAACACGCCGATGCCATCAGCGTCGCGCTGGCCGCCTTTGGTGCGCGCGGTCACGATCAGCGTATCGGCGGCCTCGCCGTTGAGCACGACGAATTTCTCGCCATCGATGACCCAACCCTCGCCCTTCTTCTTGGCCGAGGTCGCAACGTCAGCCAGATCGTAGCGTGAATTCTTTTCCAGCTGCGCGAAGGCAAAGGTCTTGCTGCCGTCGATGATAGACGGAATGTACGCTTCCTTCTGCGCCGCCGAGCCGCCATGGCGCAACAGCCCGCCGCCGATCACCACGGTTGCCAGATAAGGCTCGATCACCAGCGCACGGCCCAACGCCTCCATCACGATCATGGTCTCGACCGCGCCGGCGCCGAAGCCGCCGTCATCCTCTGAAAACGGCAGGCCGAGCAGGCCCTGTTCGGCGAAGCGGCCCCAGATCGCCTTGCTCCAGCCGCCCGGCTCTTTCATGTATTTCTTGCGTTGATCGAAATCATAGGCGTCGCTGAGCAATCCCTCGACGCTTTCCTTGAGAAGCCGCTGCTCCTCGGACAAATCGAAATCCATTTTTTCTACTCTCTTCCGATGTTTCCCTCCCTCGTCATGGCCGGGCTCGTCCCGGCCATCCACGTCTTTGCGTCAAAGAAGGAAAGACGTGGATGCCCGGCACAAGGCCGGGCATGACGGCCGCATATGCGGCAGCTTTTATAGTCCCTTAAAGCCCCAGCACCGCCTTGGTGATGATGTTGCGCTGGATCTCGTTCGAGCCGCCATAGATCGAGACCTTGCGGTTGTTGAAATAGCTCGGCGCGATCTGCGCGGTCCAATCCATCGCCTCGTTCGAGCCGTCGTCGGCATGCTCATCGAAGGGCGCGGCGAACGGACCGATCACTTCCATCAGAAGCTCGGTGGTCGCCTGCTGGATTTCCGAGCCCTTGATCTTGAGCACGGATGAAGCTGGATTGGGCTTGCCCTTGCCGTGCTTGCCTTCGTCGGCGACGACGCGGAGCTGCGTCAGTTCGAGCGCCTTCAGCTCGATCTCGACCGCGGCGAGTTTTTCGCGGAAACCCTGATCCTCCATCACCGGCCGGCCGCCGAACTCGACCTTGGAGGCGAGGTCCTTGATGCGGCGGATGCGTTCCTTGGAAACCCCGACCCGCGCGATGCCGGTGCGCTCGTTGCCGAGCAGGAACTTGGCGTAATCCCAGCCTTTGTTCTCCTCACCGACGAGATTTTCAACCGGTACCTCGACATCGTCGAAGAAGACTTCGTTGACCTCGTGGCCGCCGTCGATGGTCTGGATCGGGCGTACCGTGATGCCCTTCGATTTCATATCCATCAGGATGAAGGAAATGCCGGACTGCTTCTTGGCCGATGGGTCGGTGCGGCAGAGATTGAAGATCATATCGGCGTGCTGGGCGAGCGTGGTCCAGGTCTTCTGGCCGTTGATGATGTATTTGTCGCCCTTGCGTTCGGCCTTGGTCTTCAGCGAGGCGAGGTCGGAACCCGAGCCGGGTTCGGAGAAGCCCTGGCACCACCAGTCGTCGACATTGGCGATGCGCGGCAGGTAATACTTCTTCTGCGCCTCGCTGCCGAAGGTGTAGAGCACGGGACCGACCATGCTGACGCCGAAGGCCAGCGGCGCCGGCGCCGGATGGGCCTGAAGCTCTTCGTTGAAGATATATTGCTGCACCGAGGTCCAGCCGGTGCCGCCATATTCCGTGGGCCAGTGCGACACGCCCCAGCCCTTCTTGTTCAGAATGCGCCACCAGGTGACCATCTCTTCCTTGGTGAGATGACGGCCTTCGACCATTTTCTGCCGCGTCGCGGGCGGCACATTATCCCTGAAGAACGCACGCACCTCGTCACGAAACGCGATTTCTTCCTTGTTGAAAGCGAGATCCATCGGATTCTCCTGTGAAACGAATTAAATTGAAAGACGTATCCGCAAAGCAAGTGTGCCCCCTCTCCCTTTGGGAGAGGGTTGGGGGTGAGGGGTTACGCTCTATCGATGGACCGTACTCCCTCACCCGGATCGCTACGCGATCCGACCTCTCCCCATGGGAGAGGTGAGACCGTGCCTTCGGCGCGCTTTCATTCCTCATCAAAGCAACTCAATGCACCACTTCGAACAAACCGGCGGCGCCCATGCCGCCACCGACGCACATCGTCACGACCGCATATTTGGCCTTGCGGCGCCGGCCTTCGATCAAGCGCGTGACCGGTGAGCCGCGCGCCCGACATGCCGTAAGGGTGCCCGACCGCGATCGCGCCGCCATCGACATTGATCTTCTCGGGGTCGATGCCGAGCTTGTCGCGGCAATAAAGCACCTGCACGGCAAACGCCTCGTTCAGCTCCCAGAGATCGATGTCCTCGACCTTCAACCCGTGACGCTTCAACAGCCGCGGCACCGCGAACACCGGGCCGATGCCCATCTCGTCCGGTTCGCAACCGGCGGCGACAAAGCCGCGGAAGATGCCGAGCGGCTTCAGCCCGCGTCGGGACGCTTCCTTGTCGCTCATGATGACAGAGGCGCTGGCGCCATCCGACAACTGGCTGGCATTGCCGGCCGTGATGGTGAAACCGTCGCCCCGCACCGGCTTCAGGCTCGCCAAACCCTCGGCCGAAGTGTCCGGCCGCGGGCCTTCGTCCTTTGAAAGCGTCACTTCCTTGAACGAGATTTCGCCGGTCGCCTTGTCGGCGACGCCCATCATGGTGGTGATCGGCGCCAGTTCGTCGTTGAACTTGCCGCCTTGCTGGGCGGCCGCGACGCGGCGCTGGCTCTCCAGCGAATATTCGTCCTGCCGTTCGCGCGAAATACCGTAGCGCTTGGCGACGACCTCGGCGGTGTCGATCATCGGCATGTAGACCTCGCCCTTGATCTTGAGCAGCGCCGGATCCTGGGTGTGGAACTTGTTGGCGTGATCGTTCTGCACCAGGCTGATGGACTCGCCGCCGCCGCCGACCGCGATTTCGACGCCGTCGAAAATCACCGAACGCGCCGCGAGCGCAATCGCCTGCAAGCCCGAGGCGCATTGCCGGTCGATCGTGGTGCCGCCGACCGTCACGGGAAGCCCCGCGCGCAACAGCGCCTTGCGGGCGATGTTGCCGCCGGTCGTGCCCTGCTGGAGCGCCGCGCCCATCACCACGTCCTCGACCTCCTTCGGGTCGACCTTGGCGCGGGCGACCGCCTCGCCGATGGCGTGGCCGAGCAGCGTCGCGCCTTCGGTGGCGTTGAGCGCGCCGCGATAGGCCTTGCCGATCGGGGTGCGGGCGGTGGAAACGATGACGGCGTCGGTCATGAGCGACCTCCTGTTGCGAGTTGATGTGTTTTTGATGGTGCGCGGGGCGGTTGGCGGACTGCTGTCGCAATTCATGGCGCGAGAGCTTGCCGACCGGCGTGCGCGGCAATTCATCGACGAATTCGAGCGCGGCCGGGATCTCGTGCTTGCCGAGCTTGCAGGCGAGAAACGATTTAAGCTCATCCAGCGAGAAGGCGTTGGCGCCGGCGCGCAATTTGATGAAAGCTTTCGCCGCCTCGCCGCGGTATTCGTCGGGAATTCCGATCACGATCACTTCCTGCACGCTGGCGTGCTCGTAGATCGCCTGCTCGATCATCTGCGGATAGACGTTGAAGCCGCCGGAGATGATCATGTCCTTCTTGCGGTCGACCAGATAGAAATAGCCGTCCGTATCCATGTAGCCGATATCGCCGGTCAGAAAGCGGCCGTCAGCAAAAGCTTCCGCGGTTTCCTTCGGCCGGTTCCAGTAGCCTTTGGTGACATTCGGTCCCTTGATGCGGACTTCGCCGATTTCGCCCGGGCCCAAGACCTTTTTCGGATCCTCGAGCGCAACGACGTCCATTTCGATGCCGGGCAGCATCAGCCCGATCGAGCCAGGCTTGTCCGGACCTTCCTTTGGATGGCCGGTGCCGGGCGAGCAAGTCTCGGTCATGCCCCAGCCGCTCTTCAGCTTCATTTTGGTCTTGCGTTCGAAGATCTTGGCGACCTCGACCGGCAGCGGCGCGCCGCCCGAGCCGCAGCTGACCAGCGACGACATATCGCGCTTGTCGAGATCGGGAAGGCCTGCGATCGCGATCCACATGGTGGGCACACCGGGAAACATCGTTGCGCGCTTGAGCTCGATATCGCGCATCACCGCCTCGACATCGAAGCGCTGGTGCAACGAAATAAGGTAGCCGAGCCGGAGCGAGGACAACATGACCACGGTCAGCGCGTAAATATGGAACAGCGGCAGCACGCAGATCACCCGCTCGATCGCGTTGCGCTCGAGCCGCGCCGGCCGGCCCCACACTTCGTAGATCGATACCGCCGACGTCAGATTGCCGTGGCTGAGCATCGCGCCTTTCGGCAATCCCGTGGTGCCGCCGGTATATTGCAGCAGTGCAACGTCGTCGGCCGATATCTCGGGCCACCGCGCCGGCCGCGTCGCGCCTTCGACGAATTTCGCGAAGCTGACGATGGCGGGATGATCCGGAATTGGCGCATGGGGATTTCCGGTCTGATTCAAAGGATTCTGGCCCCAACGATCGTCTTCGCAGACGATCAGCCGGTCGATCAGGCCCTTGTCGAGGAATTTCAGCGCGGTTGGTAATAGCGCCGCCAGATTGGAAGTGACGAGAATGCGCGCGCCACTGTCGGTCAATTTATGAGACAGCGCACGCTCGCCGTCGAGCGGGGAAAGATGGGCGATGCGGGCGCCGGCCTTCAACGCTCCGAAGAAATTGATCGGATGGTCCGGCGAGTTGCCGAGAAACAGCGCGACCGTTGTGCCCTTACTGACGCCCGCGCGCAGGAACGCGGAAGCAGCCGTCTCGGCCAGATTTTCCAGCTCGACATAGCTGATGGCGCGGTCGCGGAATTCGATCGCCGGCCGCGCGCCGAATTGAGCGGCGGCTTCCGACAACAGCCCAGGCAGCGTTCCGCATTCGATCGCATCGTCCCAGCGGACGCCTGGCGGATAAAATGGTTCGCCGGGATGGATCATGGGCATGATGCGAACGGTGAGGAGAGCAGAATGCCAAATGCTCCCCTCCCCCTTGTGGGGAGGGGTTGGGGGTGGGGGTACCACGAGCAGGATGCCCGAGACTTACCCCCCTCCCTAACCCTCCCCCACAAGGGGGGAGGGAACAGAGTGAACGTGCCAATGCGCACCATCACGCCGCTTTCGCCGTCTGCGCCAGCGACGCAAACGTCTTGCCCTCGGCGGCCAGGCGCTTGAGCAGCGGCGCCGGCTCCAGGCTGGGATCGTTGGTCTCCTTGGCATAAAAAGCCAGACGCTCGGCAACGTGCTTCAGACCGACCTGATCGGCATAGAACATCGGGCCGCCGCGATAGATCGGCCAGCCATAGCCATAGAGCCAGATCACATCGATATCGCCGGGACGCGCCGCGACCTTCTCTTCGAGAATTCGCGCGCCTTCATTGATCATCGGATACATCATGCGTTCGAGGATTTCCTCGTCGCTGACGACGCGGCGCTTACGCCCCAAACGTTGCAGTGTCTCGTCAATCAGCTTTTCGACTTCGGGATCGGGCAATGGCGCTCGCGAACCGGCCTCGTATTTGTAGTAGCCCTTGCCGGTCTTCTGGCCGAAACGGCCGGCTTCGCACAGGGCGTCGGCGATTTCCGACTTGATGCCGCGATCCTTCCGCGACCGCCAGCCGATATCGAGGCCGGCGAGATCACCCATCGCGAACGGCCCCATCGGCATGCCGAATTTGGTGACGACGGCGTCGACCTGCTGCGGCAACGCGCCCTCGAACAACAGTTTCTCGGCCTGCTTGCCGCGCTGCGCCAGCATGCGGTTACCGACGAAGCCGTCGCAGACACCGACCACCGCCGGAACCTTCGCGATTTTCCGCGCCACCGCCACGGCGGTGGTGAGCACGTCGGGCGCGGTCTTGGCCGCGCGTACGATCTCGCACAGTTTCATGACATTGGCCGGCGAGAAGAAGTGCATGCCGAGCACGTCCTGCGGCCGCTTCGTCTCCTTCGCGATCTCGTCGATATTGAGATAGGAGGTGTTGGACGCCAGCACCGCGCCGGGCTTGGCGTATTTGTCGAGCGCGGTGAAGACCTCCTTCTTGATCGCCATGGTCTCGAACACAGCTTCGATGATGAGGTCGGCATCCCTGACGTGTTCAAGCCCGACGACGCCGTTGATCAGCCCCATCCGCTTGGCGGGCGCATCCGCCGGGATGCCGCCGCGTGCGGCCGTCGCTTCATAATTCTTCTGCATCACGCCCATGCCGCGCTTGAGCTGCTCTTCGCCGGTCTCGATCAGCGTGACGGGAATGCCGGCATTGGCGAACGACATCGCGATGCCGCCGCCCATGGTGCCGGCGCCGATGATGGCGACGCGTTCGACGGTGCGCGGCTTGGTGCCTTCGGGGACGCCCACAACCTTGGCTGCTTCGCGCTCGGCGAAGAAAGCGTAGCGCTGCGCCTTGGACTGATCGCTCGCGACCAGCTTGAGGAATGTTTCGCGTTCCTTCTTGATCCCTTCATCGAACGGCAAATCGATGGCCGCGCCGACCGCGTCGGCCGCCGCAAACGGCGCCTCCAGCCCGCGGGCTTTTTTCGTCATCGCCTGGACCGCATTGGTGAAAATCGAGCGGTCGGCTTTCGCGGCCGCGAGCTTGCTGTCGTCGTCGCGCAATTTTCGTAACGGGCGCTTTTCCGCCAACACCTTGCGGGCGAACGCTTCGCCGCCGGCGGCAGGGCCTTCGACGATGTCGTCGATCAGGCCGCTCTTCAGGGCGTCGGAGGCAGAAATCGGATCCCCGCCGACGATCATTTTCACCGCGAGTTCCGGTCCTACCGCGCGAGGCAGGCGCTGCGTACCGCCGGCGCCCGGCAATATTCCCAATTTCACCTCGGGCAGGCCCAGCCGCGCTTCCTTGGTTGCGACGCGGTAGTGGCAGGCGAGCGCGACCTCAAGCCCGCCCCCCAGTGCGGTGCCATGAATTGCGGCAATCACGGGCTTGGAGGAATTTTCGATCTCGGCCAGCACGTCATGCAGGCTCGGAGGAGCCGGCGGCTTGCCGAATTCGGTGATGTCGGCACCCGCGATAAAGGTGCGGCCGGCGCAGGTCAGGACGATTGCCTTAACTTCGGGATCGGCAATCGCGCGATTAACGCAATCCTTGATGCCGCCACGCACGGCGGCGCTCAGCGCGTTCACCGGAGGACTGTCGACCGTGATGATGGCAACCACGTCATGACGCTCAAGCCTGACCACTTCGTTCACGGCACTCTCCCTGGGACTCGCCTGTTCTTGCGCAGCTTGTTTTCTGTCTACCAATTTATTCCGCATTGCGGAATTGAATTCCGCATCTTGACAGCGAGGGTTATTTTGAAGCACGTCCCTTGTCAACAAAGCGTCTTGAGGCGCTTTGTTGACAAGGCGGGGCAAGCGTCGGCGACAGATCATGAAGCGTCAAGGCAAGAAAGTAGCGACTGATCGCAGTTTCGTCGTCGCACTTTCCCGCGGTCTCGATGTGTTGCGCGCATTTCAGCCCAATGACGGGCTTCTCGGCAATCAGGAAATCGCCGCCCGCACCAAGCTGCCCAAGCCGACCATCTCCCGGCTGACCTATACCCTCACCAAGCTCGGCTATCTGACGCCGGTTCCTCGGTTCGAGAAATATCAACTGGCGCCGGCAGCACTCGCGCTCGGTTATTCCGCGCTCGCCAATCTTGGCGTCCGGCACCTGTCGGAACCGTACCGCGAAGAATTGATGCGCGAGACCGGCGGCGCGGTCGCCATCGGCGGCCGCGACCGTCTTAGCATGATCTATTTCGGCCAGAGCCGCGGCATGACGCTCGGCGTTCAGCTCGACGTCGGCTCGCGCATTCCGATCGCCACCACCGCGATGGGGCGAGCCTATCTGTGGGCGCTGCACGAAGAAGAGCGCAACGCGCTGCTGCGCGAATTGCGCGAACATTACGGCGCCCGCTGGGCGAAGATGCGCGACGGCATCGAACAGGCCGGCGAGACCATGGCCAAGCACGGCTTTGCGATCTCGGCCGGCGAATGGCACGATGACATCGCCGCTGTCGGCGTAGCACTAAAGCTTAATGACGGAACCGGCCCATATGCGTTTAACTGTGGCGCGCCCGCGTTCCGCTTCACCGAGGACCGTCTGCGCAACGACATCGGTCCGCGTCTGGTGACCATGGTCAGGAATATCGAAGCCGTCCTCGGCGGAATCGCGCCGCAATCAAAAAAACAAGACGGCAGGAAACTGAAAGCAGGAGGGAAGGTTGCGCGTGTGGTTGAGGGGATCAGATAGCCTTTGCCGGTCTGATTGCGCGAGGCCGCGGCCTGGTTCCGGCCGGATGATCCGCCGGTGCGGGAAACAATGACCGAGCCCCAAACGGCACCGGCGGCTTCACCGCTGCTCGCGGTCTGCGACGTCAGCGTCGTGTTCGGCGGCATCGTTGCCTTGAACGGCGTATCGTTCGACCTGCACCAGGGACATATCCTGGGCCTGATCGGACCGAACGGCGCCGGCAAGACCACGCTCTTCAACTGCCTGAGCCGTCTCTACCAGCCGAGCGCGGGAGACATCCTGATGGAGGGCGCGAGCATCCTGAAGCGCCCGCCGCACCGGATCGCCGAAATCGGCATCGGCCGCACTTTTCAGAATGTCGCTCTTTTCGCCAACCTGTCGGTGTTCGACAACGTCCGGATCGGCGCGCACGCGCGAACCCGCAGCGACATCATCAGCGATGCGCTGAAGCTGCCCGGGGTCCGCCGCGCTGAGGCCGCGCTCAACGCGCGCGTTCAGGAAATTCTCAACTACCTTGAACTCGAGGCCGTCGCCCACACCACCGTTTCGGGCCTGCCCTTCGGCACCCAGAAGCGCGTGGAACTGGCGCGTGCGCTCGCTGCCGAACCCAAGATCCTGTTGCTCGATGAGCCAGCCGGCGGCCTCAACCACGAAGAGGTCTATGCGCTTGGCGACCTGATCCGGCGCATTCGCAGCGATCGCAGCGTCACGGTGCTGCTGGTCGAACATCACATGGGCCTCGTGATGTCGATTGCCGATCACGTTGTGGCGCTCAATTTCGGCCGCAAGCTCGCCGAGGGCACGCCGGCCGCCGTGCAATCCGACCCCGACGTGATCAAGGCCTATCTCGGGAGCAAGGACCAATGACGGCGCTGTTGAACATCAAGGCGCTCAACGCTTACTACGGCCAGGTTCAGGCGCTGCACGGCCTCGAATTCACCTTGAACGAAGGCAGCGTCACCACGCTGTTGGGCGCCAACGGCGCCGGCAAGACCACGACCTTGCGCGCGATCTGCAACATGGTTCGCACCTCGGGCGCGATCGAGTTCGACGGCGCCCCCCTCTCCAACCGCTCGACCGAAAACATCGTCCGCCTCGGTATTGCCCATGTGCCGCAAGGCCGCGGCACCTTCACCACCATGACGGTAGAGGAGAATCTTCAGCTGGGCGCGATCACGCGCGGCGACAAGGCCAGTGTGACCTCCGACATCGAGCGCATGTATGGGCATTTTCCGGTCCTCAAGCAGCGGCATACCCAGCAGGCCGGCACGCTGTCGGGCGGCGAGCAGCAGATGCTTGCGGTGGCGCGCGCGTTGATGCTTCGGCCGCGGCTGATGCTGCTCGACGAGCCGTCGTTCGGGCTCGCGCCGATCATCGTGCGCGACCTCTTCAAGATTCTCGGCAAGATCAACCGCGAAGAGAAGGTCACGATCCTGGTGGTCGAGCAGAACGCGCAGCTCGCGCTGGAAATCGCCGACCAGGCCTATGTGATCGAAACCGGCCGGATCGTGATGTCCGGCAAGGCCAACGAGATCGCGGACAATGAAGACGTCCGCAGGTCCTATCTCGGTTATTAGGGAAAGCGCCCATGGAGCTTTTCACCAATCAGGTCCTGGCCGGCATCGCCACCGGCGCGATCTATGCCTGCATGGCGCTCGCCGTCGTCATGATCTACCAGGCGATCGACCATCTCAATTTCGCGCAGGGCGAAATGGCGATGTTCTCGACCTTCATATCCTGGCAGTTGATGCAGTGGGGCGTGCCTTACTGGGGCGCCTTCCTGCTCACGCTGGTTCTCTCCTTCATCGGCGGCATTGCGATCGAACGGCTGCTGTTCAAGCCCTTGGCGAAGGCGCCGATTCTCACCAACGTCGCCGGCTTCATCGCGCTGTTTGCGATCATCAACAGCTGCGCCGGACTGATCTGGGATTTTACCATCAAGCAATATCCGACGCCGTTCGGCTCCGCGCCTTTCCTCGGCAGCCAGCTGATCTCGACCCACCAGGCCGGCATGATCGGCGTGACCGTGCTGCTTCTGATCGCGCTCTACGTCTTCTTCCGCTACACCCGGATTGGGCTGGCGATGCGCGCGGCGGCTTCCGTGCCGGAGTCGGCCCGGCTGGTCGGCATCAACACATCCTGGATGATCGCGCTCGGCTGGGGCATGGCGGCGGCGATCGGCTCGATCGCCGGCATGTTGATCGCCCCCGTCGTGTTCCTCGAACCCAACATGATGGGCGGCGTGCTGATCTACGGCTTTGCGGCGGCCGTGCTCGGCGGCCTCACCAGCCCGTTCGGCGCTGTCATCGGCGGATTTCTGGTCGGCATCATCGAAAACCTCGCCGGCACCTACATTCCCGGCATCGGCAATGAACTGAAACTGCCGATCGCGCTGGCGCTGATCATCACTGTTCTGGTTGTCAAACCGGCCGGGCTGTTCGGTCGGCCGATCGTGAAGCGGGTTTAAGCATGAGCGCCGTGCAGGAAACAGCTGCCGCAGCACCCTCGATCGACGCCGTTCCGAAGCGGGCGATGACGCTCGGCACCGGCACCTCGCTGATCGTGCTGGCGCTGTTGATCGTCACGCCGCTGTTTGTGAAGAATTTCATCATCTTTCAGATGACCATGCTGCTGGTCTATGGGCTGGCCGTGCTGGCGCTGAACATCCTGACCGGCGGCAGTGGTCAGTTCTCGCTCGGACAGAGCGCCTTTTATGCCGTCGGCGCCTACACCTCGGCGATCCTGATGGAACATGTCGGGATGAACTATGCGCTGACGCTGCCGATCTCCGGCCTTGTCTGCTTTGTGTTCGGCTTCCTGTTCGGCCTGCCGGCGCTGCGGCTTTCCGGCGTCTATCTCGCGCTTGCGACTTTTGCGCTCGCCACTGCGATGCCGCAGCTTCTCAAGCTCGGCTATTTCGAAACCTGGACCGGTGGCGTGCAAGGTCTTGTCGTCACCAAGCCGGACCCGCCGCAGGCGTTGCTGAGCGTGCTGTCGTGGGTCCACCTGAAGATGTCGCAGGACATGTGGCTCTATTACTTCACGCTTCTCATCACGATCGCGATCTATCTCTTCTCCGTCAATCTGCTGAAGTCGCGCTCGGGCCGCGCCTTCATGGCGATCCGCGACAACGAGATCGCGGCCTCCGCGATGGGCATCGACGTCGCGCTCTACAAGACGCTGGCATTCGGCGTTTCGGCGGCAATCACCGGCATCGCGGGCGGGTTAGGCGCCATCGCGGTGCAGTTCGTCGCGCCTGACGGCTACACCATCACGCTCGCGATTTCGCTGTTTCTCGGCATGGTGGTTGGTGGCGTCGGCTGGCTACCCGGCTCGATCGTGGGTTCCGCCTTCATCATTTTCGTGCCGAACATCGCCGAAGGCATTTCCAAGGGACTTTCCGGCGCGGTGTTCGGCGTCATCCTGTTTCTCGTGATCTTCCTGGTGCCGCACGGCGCGAGGCAAGTCGCCATGGTCGCCCAGTCCCTGCTGGGCCGCCTCAAAAAACGTTAAAAAACACTCCAAGGAGAAAACCATGTTTGCAAGACGGAAACACCTGATCGCCGCAGTCGCTGCGGGTGCGATTGCCTTCGCCTCGACCGGCAGTGCGCTGGCGCAAAAGAAATACGACAGCGGCGCGAGCGATACCGAAATCAGGATCGGCAACATCATGCCTTATAGCGGCCCGGCTTCCGCTTACGGCGTGATCGGCAAGACCGAAGCTGCGTACTTCAACAAGATCAACGCCGAGGGCGGCATCAACGGCCGCAAGATCAACTTCATCAGCTATGACGACGGCTATAGCCCGCCGAAGGCGGTGGAGCAGGCGCGCAAGCTCGTCGAGAGCGACGAGGTACTGGTGATCTTCAATCCGCTCGGCACGCCGTCGAATTCGGCGATCGAGAAATACATGAATTCCAAGAAGGTCCCACAGCTCTTTGTTGCGACCGGCGCCACCAAGTGGGACGAGCCGAAGCAGTTTCCGTGGACCATGGGCTGGCAGCCGAGCTATCAAAGCGAAGCGCGGATCTACGCCAAATATCTGCTGAAGCAAAAGCCCGACGGCAAGATCGGGGTGCTCTATCAGAACGACGATTTCGGCAAAGATTATTTGAAAGGCCTCAAGGACGGGCTCGGCGCCAAGGCTGCTTCGATGATTATCGCGGAAGAAGGCTACGAGACTTCCGAACCCTCAATCGACAACCATATCGTCAAGCTGAAGGCTTCCGGCGCCGACGTCTTCATCAGCATCACCACGCCGAAATTCGCCGCACAAGCGATCAAGAAGCTCGCCGAAATGAACTGGACCCCGCTGCACATCGTGTCGAACGTGTCGAGTTCGGTCGGCGGCGTGATCAAGCCGGCCGGATTTGAAAATGCGCAAGGCATTCTGTCCGCCAACTACGCCAAGGATGCCTCCGATCCGCAGTGGGACAACGACCCCGGCATGAAGAAATTCCTGGAATTTCTCGCCAAATACGCGCCCGACGCCAACAAGCTCGACGGCTCCGTGACGTACGGCTATGGCGCCGCCCAGACCATGGTTCAGGTGCTCAAGCAGTGCGGTGACGAGCTGACGCGCGAGAACGTCATGAAGCAGGCGGCAAGCCTGAAGAATTACGCTCCCGATATGCTTCTGCCCGGCATCACCATCAACACGTCGGCTACCGACTTCGCGCCGATCAAGCAGTTGCAGATGGAACGCTTCAAGGGTGAGAAGTGGGAATTGTTCGGCGAGATCATCTCGAGCGAGCTGAGCAACTAACATCCCGCGGGAATCGTTTCGCATCTTGCACGCCTACTAAAGAAGCAGCCCTTCGCATCGCCTGCGGAGGGCTTTTTCTTGTGAGCATCAGGGTAAAATGATACGCAGGCAGATGGAAAGAGCTTTCGATCAAGAAAGCCGCCCAGACACAATCATCAAATCCTGGATGGGAGGGAGAACGTCATGGCTGTTTTCGCCAACAGAATTGCGGTCGCGTCGGTTGCTGCGGTCGCGATGTTAGCAGCGTCCGGCGGCGGCGCGCTGGCGCAGAAGAAATACGACACCGGCGCGAGCGACACCGAAATCAAGATCGGCAACATCATGCCCTACAGCGGACCCGCTTCCGCCTATGGCATCCAGGGCAAGACCGAAGCCGCTTATTTCAAGATGATCAACGACGCCGGCGGCATCAACGGCCGCAAGATCAACTTCATCAGCTATGACGACAGCTATAGCCCGCCCAAGACCGTCGAGCAGGCGCGCAAGCTCGTGGAAAGCGACGAGGTTCTCTTCATCTTCAACCCGCTCGGCACGCCGCCCAATTCGGCAATCCACAAATACATGAACGCCAAGAAGGTGCCGCAGCTCTTCGTCGCCACCGGCGCCACCAAGTGGAACGATCCAAAGGCTTTCCCGTGGACCATGGGCTGGCAGCCCGGCTACCAGAGCGAGGCGCGGATCTACGCGAAATATATCCTGAAAGAGAAGCCCAACGCCAAGATCGCCGTGCTCTACCAGAACGACGACTACGGCAAGGACTACCTGAAGGGCCTGAAGGACGGTCTCGGCGACAAGGCCGCTTCCATGATCATCGCGGAAGAAAGTTACGAGACCTCGGAGCCGACGATCGACAACCACATCGTCAAGCTGAAAGCGACCGGCGCCGATATTTTCTTCGACATCGCCACACCTAAATTCGCCGCGCAAGCGATCAAGAAAGTCGGCGAGACCGAGTGGAAAGCGCTGCACTTCCTCAACAACGTGTCGGCTTCCCTCGGCAGCGTCATCAAACCTGCCGGCTTCGAGAATGCGCAAGGAATCATTTCGGCCGCTTATCTGAAAGACGTCTCGGATCCGCAATGGGACAACGATCCCGGCATGAAGCAATTCCTGGACTTCCTCGCCAAGGATTACCCGGAAGGCAACAAGCTCGATGGTTCGGTTATCGTCGGCTACGGCGTTGCGCAGACCCTGGTTCAGGTGCTCAAGCAGTGCGGTGACGACCTCACCCGCGAGAACGTGATGAAACAGGCAGCCAATTTGAAGGACTTCCGCACCGAGGTGCTGTTGCCCGGCATTCGGATCAACACCTCAGCCACCAATTTTGCTCCGATCAGCCAGCTTCAGCTCCAGGTATTCAAGGGCGAGCGCTGGGTACTATTCGGCGATATCATCAGCGGCGAGATCGGCGGCTGACATATGCTGCCCCGTGCCCCCTACCCTCCCCCGAAGACCATGTCTTCGGGGGTTTTCTTTTGCCGCAAGGGGAGTGATAACGGCGTTCCTGCCCCGAGTTTTTTGAACGAAGCCGTGACTCCATGACCGACCGACGTCCTCTCCTGCGCGCGATTTTTGATGCTGCGGTAGCCGCCGCACATCCGGATGTTATCCTGTCGGCCCACCTGCCGCCCGCCCCGAAGGGAAAGATCATCTGCCTTGCCGCCGGCAAGGGCGCCGCCGCGATGGCGGCAGCCGCGGAGCGGTACTATCTCGATGAACTCAAACTCGAGCCCGCGCGCCTCTCGGGCCTTGCCACCACCCGCCACGGCCATGGCGTGCCGACGCGGCGGATCAGGGTGGTCGAGGCCGGCCACCCCGTGCCGGACGAAGCCGGGTTGAAAGCTGCCGATGAGACGCTTGTGCTGGCTAAGCAAGCGGGTCCCGACGATCTGCTGCTGGTGCTCTTGTCCGGCGGCGGCTCGGCGAACTGGGTGGCGCCGGCCGACGGCGTGACCTTCACGCAGAAACAGCAGGTGAACCGCGCGCTGTTGCGCTCGGGCGCCCCGATCGGCGAGGTCAACACGGTTCGCAAACATTTGTCGCGGATCAAGGGCGGCAGGCTCGCGCGCTCCGGACAACGCGCCGAGATCGTGACGCTCGCAATCTCCGACGTGCCCCATGACGATCCCTCCGCGATCGCATCCGGCCCGACGGTGCCGGATCCTACGACCCTTGCGGATGCCCGCGCCCTCGTCGCCAAATATAACCTCGCGATCGACGACGCCGTTCGTCGCGCCCTTGATGATCCCAAAAATGAAAGCTGCAAGCCGGGCGACGCCGCCTTTGCCCACGCGACGTTTGACTTGATCGCCCGGCCGAAGGCCTCGCTTGACGCCGCGGTCAAGGTCGCGGCCGATGCCGGCTATACCACCATCGACCTCGGCGCCGATCTCGAAGGCGAGGCGCGCGAGGTGGCCGCCGAACACGCCCGGCTCGCGCTGAAAGCGCGCGCCGAAGGCAAGCGGGTGGCGATCCTCTGCGGCGGCGAACTTACGGTCACGGTGCGCGGTCACGGGCGCGGCGGCCCCAACCAGGAATATGCGCTGGCGCTTGCGGACCTTCTCAAGGACACGCCTGGATATCTCGGCGCTGGCGGCCGATACGGATGGGGCCGACGGCGGCGCCGGCTCGGCCTCCGATCCTGCGGGCGCCATCATCGACCAGCTGACTTTTGCGAAAATGAAGTCGCTCTCGCTCGATCCCGCAGCCTATCTCGCCAACAACGACGCCACCGCGTTCTTCGCCGCCACCGGCGATCTGCTCCAGACCGGGCCGACGCTGACCAATGTCAACGATATCAGGGTCATTTTGGTGGATTGACGTGCGAAAGCACGTCATCCTCGGGCGCGCTTAGCGCGAACCGGGGATCTCGAGATTCCCCGATGCGCAATTGCGCATCTGAGGTCTGGTGCTAATTCACCATCCCGGAATGACGAAAACGTTCAAAACTCGTTGGCAATCCTGGTCAGCATCGCCACTAGCGCCGCGCGATTGCTCGCACCGAGCAACTCGTTGAGACGCGCTTCGTGCTTGGCGGCCACCAGTTTCCTGGCCCGCAAAAGCATCGTCCTGCCCTTGTCGGTCAGAACAAGATGGTGCGAGCGCCGGTCGCTCGCCGACCGCACCCGCGCGCACAACTCGCGGCTTTCGAGGGTATCAAGCATCGCCACGAAATTCGGCCGGAGAATTCCGAGCGTATTGGCGATCTCGGTCTGGTTGCGGCCGGGATTGCGGTCAAGCAGCAGAAGTACCGAAAACTGCGCGGGCGTCAGTTGCAGCGTCGCCACGCAGCGCAGGAAATCCTCGAAGATTTTCAGCTGCGCGCGCTTCAGCGCATAGCCGAGCATTTCCGACAATTCGCCGAGTTCGATCGGCGCGTCGTCGGCCTCCTTGCGGGCGGAACGCGATGCCTTGGCGGCGGGGGCGGTTCTGGAAACGGTCATCATCAGGTGCTTGAAAATCGCGCTATGGTCGAAACGCGCCAGGGCAGCCGGGCCTTGAGGTTATATTTGATAATTGTTATCCACCATATCAAAATTACGCGGCCGGTTTCAACCGTCGGCAAGGGATGAGGGGACGCCAGCTTGAATACGACCATCATGCTGTTCCTGTTGCAGGACGGCATCACCAACGGCGCGATCTACGCCCTTCTCGGCCTGGCGTTGGTATTGGTCTTCGCCGTGACGCGCGTCATCCTGATTCCGCAAGGCGAATTCGTCACCTATGGCGCGCTGACTTACGCGACGCTGGCCTCGGGCCAGGTGCCGGGCACGGCGCGGCTCGCCGTCGTCATGGGGGTCGTTGCCTTCGGCCTTGACCTCGTCATGCGCCGGCGAACCTTGCGGGCCGCTTTGATCGGACGGAGCCTTGCGATCAACGTCCTTTTACCCGTGGCGATCCTGGCGCTGACTCTGACGCTGGCCGGCAAGCAGACGCCCATCGCGATCGACATCGCGCTCTCGCTCCTGATCGTCGGCACGATCGGGCTTTATCTTTATCGCATCGCCTTTGCACCGATCGCGCACACCTCCGTGCTGGTGCTGTTGATCGCGGCGGTCGGCTGCCATCTCGCGTTGCAGGGTATCGGCCTTGTCTTCTTCGGCGCCGAGGGCCAGCGCGGCCCGCCGCTGTCGAACGCCGCCTTCACCATCGATCCCCTGCGCTTCACCGGCCAGAGCCTTGCCGTCTATGCGGTGACGCTGCTCTTGATCGCCGCTCTCTGGCTGTTTTTCGGCTTTACGCTCTCAGGCAAGGCGCTCCGCGCCACCGCCGTCAATCGTCTGGGCGCGCGGCTGGTCGGCATCCGAACCGCGCTGTCGGGACAAATCGCGTTCCTGCTCGCCGCGGTGATCGGCGCGATATCCGGCATCCTGATCGTGCCGATCACCACGCTTTATTACGACACCGGCTTCTTGATCGGCCTGAAAGGCTTTGTCGCGGCCATCATCGGCGGCCTCATCAGCTATCCCCTGACCGCGGTCGCCGCCCTTCTGGTCGGCACCGTCGAGTCCTTCTCGTCGTTCTACGCCAGCAACTTCAAGGAAGTGATCGTGTTCGCGCTGATCATTCCGGTGCTGCTGTTGCGCTCGCTGGCCACGCCCGCGGCCGACGAGGAAAAGGACTGAGGCAATGGGACAGCGGTGGCCTGCGATACTGTTTGCGCTTGTGATGGCGGCGATTCCGTTCGTCCCCGGCATGCCGCCGTTCTGGATCGTGTTGTTGGACAATATCGGGCTCTCCGCGCTGGTCGCGATGGGACTGGTGATGCTCACCGGCGTCGGTGGTCTGACCTCATTCGGCCAGGCGGCGTTTTGCGGCTTCGGCGCCTACACGTCAGCCGTGCTGACGACCACTTACGGCCTCTCGCCATGGCTGACACTGCCGCTTTCGCTGCTGATAAGCGGCATCTTTGCGGTGGCGCTCGGCCTCATCACCGTACGATTATCCGGCCACTATCTGCCGCTCGGCACTCTCGCCTGGGGCCTCGGTCTTTTTTACCTCTTCAGCAAGCTTGAATTCCTCGGCCGCAACGACGGCATTTCCGGCATCCCGCCGCTTGCGATCGGGTCGCTGAAGATGCTCAGCCCCGGCACGATCTATTTCGCGATCTGGACCGCGGTCGTCCTTTGCGCGCTGCTCACGATGAACCTGCTGGATTCCCGCACCGGCCGGGCGATCCGCGCCCTGCGACGGGGTCATGTCGCGGCCGAGGCGTTCGGCATTCACCCGCCGCGGGCCAAGCTGCTGGTGTTCATTTATGCCGCCGTGCTCGCCGGACTGTCCGGCTGGCTCTATGCGCATTTCCAGCGCGCGGTTAATCCGACCCCGTTCGGCATCCAGACCGGAATTGAATATCTTTTCGTCGCGGTGATCGGCGGCGCCGGTTATGTCTGGGGCGGCGTGCTGGGCGCGGCGATCGTCGTCGTCCTGAAGGAAATCCTTCAGGATTATTTGCCTTATCTGTTCCACGGCGAAGGCCAACTCGAGACGATCGTGTTCGGCATGATGCTGGTGCTGCTGCTTCAGCTCGCACCTGGTGGCGTGTGGCCTTGGCTGGTCCGGCTTTTGCCAACCAAAGCGGATCGCAAACCTGTGGATTCATCGCTGCTGTTGCCGCCGCGGGAAAAAATTGGCGCGGCCGGCGATGTGCTGCTGCGCGTCGACCATGCGCGCAAGCAATTCGGCGGCGTGATCGCGGTCAATGACGTCTCCTTCGATGTGAAAGCGCGCGAGATCGTCGCTTTGATCGGCCCAAACGGCGCCGGCAAAAGCACGACGTTCAATCTGATTACCGGCGTGCTTCCTGCTTCCGGCGGCACCATTTCCGTGCTCGGCAGGGTTCTCCATAGGACAACCCCGCAGGCGGTGACTAAACTCGGCATCTCCCGAACATTCCAGCACGTCAAACTCGTCGCCGATATGACGGTTCTCGAAAACGTCGCGATCGGCGCGCATCTGCGCGGGCAAGCCGGCGCGCTCGCGAGCCTGTTTCGTCTCGACCGCGGCGATGAGGCGAGATTGCTTGAGCGAGGCATGCGCGCAAATCGAGCGCGTCGGGCTATCGGCACAGGCCTATATGCTCGCCGGAAATCTGTCGCTCGGCCAGCAGCGCATTGTCGAGATCGCACGCGCGTTATGCGCCGACCCGGTGCTGCTTCTGCTCGACGAACCGGCCGCCGGGCTGCGTCACATTGAAAAGCAACAGCTTGGCAGATTTGCTGCGCGAGCTTCGTGATGGCGGCATGTCGGTGCTGTTGGTGGAACACGACATGGGATTTGTCATGGACCTCGCCGATCGCGTCGTCGTGCTCGACTTCGGCACCAAGATCGCCGAAGGCACGCCCAAGGCGATCAAGACCAATCCCGATGTGATCCGCGCCTATCTCGGGGCTGCAGCATGAGCACCGGAACGCTTCAACCGTTCCGGGTGACCGATGCCCACATCGCCTACGGCAAGATCGAGGCGGTTCGCGGCGTCACGCTCGACGTTGCCGAGAACGAGATCGTTACCATTATCGGAGCCAACGGCGCCGGAAAGACCACGCTACTCAACGCCATCATGGGCATTCTGCCGCTTAAGGGCGGCGTCAACTTTGCAGGCAACGACCTGGCCCGGCTTGAGATCGAGGACCGCGTCGCGGCCGGATTAAGCCTCGTACCGGAGCACCGGGAACTGTTCGCCGCGATGAACGTCGAGGACAATTTGCGGCTCGGGGCGTTCCGGATGAATAAGGCGACGAGCACAAACAATCGCTGGAACGCGTCTATGCGCTGTTCCCGCGGCTGAAGGAGCGACGGCAGCAATTGGCAGGAACATTATCCGGCGGCGAGCAGCAGATGCTCGCGATGGGACGCGCGCTGATGGGCGCGCCAAAACTGTTGATGCTGGACGAACCGAGCCTGGGGCTCGCGCCTATCATCGTCGCCGACATTTTCCGCACCATCACCGAACTGCGCGCCAACGGCGTGTCGGTGTTGCTGGTCGAGCAGAACGCACAGGCCGCGCTGCAAATCGCCGGCCGCGCCTACGTCATGGAACTCGGCGAATTCGTCTTGCCGGGAGGCAAAGGACATCGCCGGAAATGCCGGCGTTGCCGCAAGCTACCTCGGCTTCTAAAGCATGATCCGGAAACCTGTGAAGCGGTTTTTCCGGAAAGATCATGCTTCATCAGAGAACCAAAGCGCGATGACGATTTCAACCAGATCTCATCGCGCTTGAGTGCCGTTTGAAGTTCGTGAAAGGCCGGGGCCGATCGGTCAGCGAATTTCGGAAAGGGGGCCCGGCGCAATGTTACCCGGGACCCATTTTACCCTGCAGGTCCGGCGTTTGCCCCGATCCCTCTTCCGGTTCGCCGGCATCCGTATTGATGCCCTTAATGGAACTTTAGCCGTTAGAGGGTTATTTTGGCCGGATCAGAAATAATTGCATGACGATTTAGACAAGGCTGCCCGAGTTTTGTCGAAACACTAGAGGTCCCCGGTGGTAGCGGCATCGGCAGCATTACTTTCCGTGTTGGACGCGATTGATGGATGGCCTCCCGAGCGGTGGGCCGACATTCTCAATCAGGTCACAAAGTTTTTCGTGGGCCACGCTGACAGCCTGGCCGCCCACCAAATTGCCCTGTTTGATGACGTCTTTGTCCGGCTAATCGATCGGGTCGACAGGCAGCTCCTGATCCAAATAAGCCGGCAGTTGACCGACGCGAAGTGCACGTTGCCGAAGGCAACCCGGCGGCTTGCCCTGCACGAAGACGAATCGATTTCGCTGCCGATCCTGAAATCCGGAAGTCTGGCGCAGGACCTGCTGATCGAGGTGGCTCAGTCCTGCGACAGCAAGCAACGCCTGGCGGTCGCATGCCGCTACGACGTCGGCCGTCCCGTCAGCGAAGCCCTCGTACGTTGTGGTGACCGAACTGTTCATTACGCGCTTGCGGAGAACAAGGGTGCCAAACTGTCCGAGGAGAGTTGGGCCAGACTGATCCAGCTCGGTGAGAGCGATCCAGGTCTTGCACAAAGGCTCGGGCGAAGACGGGACATTCCAACCCCGCTGAAACGCCGGCTTCACTCCAAGCTGGAAGATACGCGGATGCGCGAGCTGAACGCGCTGCCCGGCGTGATGCGAGATCAAATTGAAAACACGATCGCCACGACGAAGATCGAGGCGAGCTCGGATGCCCCCGATTATGCGAGCGCACGCGCCAAATTGGTCGAACTCAACCGTAAAGGCAGGCTGAACGATTCGACGATCAATCGGTTCGCAATATCCGGCGAATACACCAACGTCGTCACGGCGCTTGCCTTGCTGACCGGCTCGCCAACGGACGTCATTGAACGCCTGGTCGCCAGCGACAGCATCGAGGGCCTCGTCCTAGCCTGCAAGGCATCCAGGCTTGACTGGGCAACAGCCCACGCGATCGCCAAGCACCGCCCTGGTCACTCGCCGGTCCCTGCTGAAGAAATGGAAAAAGCCAAGAAGACCTTTGAGACATTCTCGCTATCGGCGGCGCAACGGACCGTCCGATTCTGACGAGGGTTCACTGCGGCGTTTTCCGGCGAATCCCTTGCGGAGACGGGTGGGAACCGGTTCGCGTCAAGAAAACGCGTCAAAATAAAAAGTCAGCGCGTTCGCAATAGCGGAACCGGCCTTAAGTTTATCGGTCGGCAACCGAGTTACTTTTTCAAAGACGTTTCGCGCGCTTCTGCTCCACCTTGTTCGTCAGAAAGCGGATGCCTGCGATTGTGCCGTCAAGCCAGACCAGCTCACACCGTCGAAACGCCAGTCCCGTCGATGACAGGACCAGAAAGAATTCCTTGGCCTGGAGAACATCGGTCGTTCCCTTGATTTCAAGCCGGGCCCCTGTCGACGAAACGTCGCGCATCACGCAACTACGCCGCCACGTGCCATCGACCCCCATGAGGTTCGCGGGGTAGGCTTGTTGAAATTGAACCCGATCCGATTTGCGATTGCCCCAGGTCACGCAATCCCCTTCTTGAGATCGCATCGCGATAGGAGGTCATCGCGATAGCCCGTTATCTGCCAGTAAATAAAGATGGCGCCATAAGTTCTAATGATACGGAACTTAGTTTCGAACGATTAACGAAGCGTGATCATAACGGCCTCGTGATCCGCACGACTGACGGATCCCGCTCTTCACGATCAGGTTTTTCACAATCAGAAAATGCCGCGCGCTCACATCGCCGGAACGTACTTGCCGTTCTTCACAGTCAGCAAAATCCGCGAACGGTCGTCGAGACCGGAACGATCCTTTTCGGTCCAGTTGTAGACGCCTTGCGTCGCCGCGATTTCATGCTCGCTCATGAAGGCCTGGCGAATCGCTTCGCGAAACTCGCTCGTCCCCGGCTTTGCGCTCTTGAGTGCGGTCGGAATCACACGCTTGAGAACCTCGAACGCGTCATAGGCGTGACCGGCGAACTGGCTGCGGCTATTGGGGCCATATTTGGCTTCGTAAGCCGTATTGAGCGCAAGGCCCGGCTTTTTGGTCAACGCGCTGTCGGCCTGACCTTCCGGATTCATCACCGGCCCCGAGGCCATGATGACGCCTTCGGCGGCGGGACCGGCGATGCGGATGAAATCCATGCTGGCGGCGCCGTGGGTCTGATAGATCAGGCCCCTGTAGCCACGCTCGCGCAACGCCGACTGCGGCAAGCCTGCCGCGGTGCCGGACGCACCGACCAGGATCGCATCGGGATTGGCGGCGACGAGCTTCAGCACCTGGCCCGCGACCGACGTATCCGGCCGCGCAAAGCGTTCCTCGTCGACCAGCGTCAACCCCATCGGCACGCCCTGACGCTTGAAATCGTCAAACCAGAGATCGCCGTAGGAATCGGAGTAGCCGATATAGCCGACGGTTTTGACGTTATGCGCCTTCATGTGCGCATAGAGTACCTTGCCCATGATCGGCACCGGCTGCGGCAGCACCACCGACCATTTGGCGCGCTCCGGGGTCACCGGAAACGGCGCGAGAGCGATGTGAGGAACGCCAGCCTCGGCGGCGACATTGGAGATCGCGATCGTCGGCGGCGTGGTCGAGGACCCCACAATGACGTCGGCCTTCGATTCCGTGACGAAGCGCCGCGCATTGGTGGTGGCGTTGGTCGGATCGCCGCCATCGTCGAGCACGATAACCTTGAGCGGGACGCCCGCGATTTCCTTCGGCACGAATTCGAGCGCATTGCGCTCGGGCACCCCCAACGCGGCCGCCGGTCCCGTGGTGGAAATCGAAATGCCGATGGTGATTTCGGCTGATTGCGCGCCGGCCGGCAATACCGGCAGCGCCAAGGCTGTAATCGCGGCAGCCGCGGCCATGGCGACAATGAAAAGCATCTTGTTCATGAATCTCCCTCCCTTGATTTTTATTGTACCGTTTCGCTCCAGCCTGCCGGGCAATCATTCCTTCATGAATTTCTCAGCGATTTCCTCCGGCAACGGCGCGGATTTCAGGCGGGCGGGGTCTTCGGGATGATGCCCGACCAGTACCCGCGTCTCGAACGCCTCGATCGCAACCGCTCGCCCTTGTATACCTTGTGGGTGACCTCAAAGCTCGAACGCTTGATGCTCTCGACCCGGCTTTCGATCGTGATCCAGTCGCCATGGGTTGAGGCAATATAGAATTTCGCCCGCGTGTCCACCATGGGAATTCCGACCAGGCCGTATTTCCGGACGATATCCTGCTTGGAGAAACCGGCCGCCTCGAACATGATCGAGGTGGAGTCGTCGAACATTTCGAAATAGCGCGGGTAATAGACGATATTGGCGGGGTCGCAATCGCCCCACTGGATTTGCACATCTCTGCGATGAACGAACATTCGTGCCTAGCTCCAGTGCCGCCTTACACCTCTCCCATAGGGAGAGGTCGGCGCGAAGCGCCGGGTGAGGGGTTTAGGTCTATCATTGGAGCTGCGGCCCCTCACCCGATTTGCTGCGCAAATCGACCTCTCCCCGCCGGGGAGAGGTGAAAGCGGGCTCGCGGTCGGAGCCGGCATCGAGCCGATCACTTCGGCGCCATCCGCAGCGAAGCATCGAGCCGCACCACTTCGCCGTTGAGATAGGGATTATCGACCATCTGCATCACGAGCGATGCAAATTCGCTCGGGTCGCCAAGGCGGCGCGGAAAAGGAATGGCGGCGGCGAGTGAAATCTTGCGCTTCCTGCGGCAGGCTGGCGAGCAGCGGCGTCAGAAACAGGCCCGGCGCAATCGCCAGCACCCGGATGCCGAATTGCGCGAATTCGCGCGCGATCGGCAGGGTCATTGCGACAATGCCGCCCTTGGAGGCGGAATAGGCCGATTGCCCGATCTGGCCGTCATAAGCGGCGATCGAGGCGGTGGAGATCACGACCCCGCGCTCGCCGCTCGACAACGGCTCGAGCTTCGACATCTCCGCGGTCGCCAGGCGGAGCATGTTGAACGAGCCGATCAGGTTGATCTTGATCACGCGTTCGAAGTCAGCAAGCGGCATCGGCCCCTCACGGCCGATCACCCGCTTGGCGACGCCAATGCCGGCGCAGTTGATCAACACCCGTGCCGGGCCATGGGCCTTGGCCGCACTAGCAATCGCCGCTTCCGCCGATGCGGCGTCCGAGACATCGCAGGTCACGGCAACGCCACCGATCTCGGCCGCGACCGTTTCCGCCAATTTGGTGTTGAGATCGCACACGGCGACTTTGGCGCCCTCCTTGGCGAGCCGCCGCGCGGTTGCAGCGCCCAATCCCGACGCTCCGCCGGTGACGATCGCGGCCTGATCCTTCAATTGCATCGCTTCCTCCCGAAATATTGACTCAAGGCGTTATCACGCCGGCACCCGGCGTGGGCGAATAAAGCGCTTCGACCAGAGCCTGTCGGTGGTCGAGCACCGCGCGCTGGTTGATCGATCCCTTGTCGGTGACTTCGCCACGGTCGATCGAGAGCGGCGCATCGAGCAGAAGCACGCGGGCAATACGCGTCGAGGAACCGGTCGCCGCCGAATGAACCACGGCAAAGCGCTGCCGGAACGCATCGCGCACCAAGGCATCCCCTGCGCAGACCGCGACGTCGTTGGCCGGCAGAGCGGGATTGATCAGGCGGCAACCGTCGAGGTCGAGCACCACGAGAGCCGTGATTTCGTCGCGATTGATTCCGGCGATCACGACGTCGCGCACCAAAGGCGCGCAAGCCGCGATGAAGCGGGCGCGCAGCGGGCCGACGCTGACCCAGGTGCCACTCGCCAGTTTGAAATCCTCCGCGATGCGGCCGTCGAAGTCGAGACCGGCCGAAAGATCGTCCGCGACCGCGGGCTTGGCGGCATCGCCGAACTTGTAAAACCCCTCCTCGTCAAAGGCGGCCAGGGTGAGATCGGGTTGGCGCCAGTAGCCCGGCGTGACGTTCGGCCCCCTGACGCGCATTTCGAGCTTGCCATTGCGTGGTGCGAGCTTGATCTCATTGCCGGGAACCGGAAGGCCGATATGGCCGGAGCGGCTGGTGCGCGGATTGGCCGACACGCTCATCGGCGCGCTCTCGGTGGCGCCGAGCCCCGTCAGCATCGGCACGCGAAAGCCGGTTTCCAGGACCGAGAGTTCATCGAGACTGTTCCAGACAAAGGGCGACATCGCCGCGCCCGAGAAAAACATCGCCTGCAATCGCCGAAAGAAAGTGCGCCGTAGATGCGCGTCGTCCCGCAGATAAGGCAGCAGCGACTCGTAACCTTTCGGCACGTTGAAATAGACCGTGGGCGAAATCTCGCGGAGATTCCGCACGGTCTCCTCGATGCCGCCCGGCATCGGCTTTCCCGCATCGAGATAGATTGATCCGCCGTTGAACAGCACGAGCCCGAGATTGTGGTTGCCGCCGAAAGTGTGATTCCATGGCAGCCAGTCGACGATAACCGGCGGCTCTTCTTTCAGAAAAGCCAAGGTCTCGCGAAGCATGACCTGATTGGCGCACAGCATCCGCTGCGTGTTGATGACGGCTTTGGGATTGCCGGTCGAGCCCGACGTCAGCAGGAATTTGACGATCGTATCCGGACCGATGTTCCGATGCGCCTCTTCGAGACCCGGGTCCAACCGCGTGGCCAGCAATTCGGAAAACTTCGTTACGGCGCGGCCGGATAGCCGGCCGCGGGAGACCACGACTTCCATGTCCTCAGGCACGTTGGCTTGCAACGCGGCCGAGAATTGGTCGGCGTCATCGACAAAGATCAGTCCCGGCGTCAGTAGCTTCATCAGATAGACAAGCTTGCCGTAATCCCTGGAGATCAGCGAATAGGCCGGCGACACCGGACAATACGGCACGCCCGCCAGCATGGCGCCGAACGACATCAGCGCATGGTCGATCGAGTTGCCGGACAGGATCAGAAGCGGCCTTTCGGCCGAAACATCGCGCGCCAGCAGACCGGAGGCGATGCGAAGGCTCTGCTCGAGAAGCCCGGCGTAAGTGATCTTTCGCCAACCGCCATTGCTATCGCGCTCCGCCATGAACAGGCGGTCCGGTGCAACGCTTGCCCAATGGTGCAGGGAATCGGTCAGCCGGGCCGGATATGCGATCAGCGCCTGTTGCGGCCTGAGATAGATCGTGCCATCGGCGCGGCGATCGATCGTGACTTTCGGATCGCCAAAGGAGATCGGACGCAACGGAGGCGAGCGGACGCCCGATAACCGCAGGTCACCGCTTTCTTGCAAGGACAGGTCGGCTTGCGCGCTCATGTCCGGTGCTCACTCTCCCTAATAGTTATATGTTATAACTAATAGGGCCGGAGTCAATAATTCCAACGCCAGAGCCTCGTGTCCCGATTCCGAAGTTCGTGTCCTTTTACGGAGCCACGTTTCGAACTTCGGAATCGAAAGGACACCAGCAAACCTGTTGATCGCGTGTGGCTTTGGTTCAGAATTCCGCATGACGAACTCGCGGCGATAAGGATGCTTACTTCTGAACCGCCACACTCGTCCCGAGGAGCCGCAAAGCGGCGTCTCGAGGGATCGGGGCCTTACGGTTCGAGACGCGTGCAGTGCACGCTCCTCGCCATGAGGGAAAAGCACACCGTAGCGGCGTGAACTTCACAGCACCTGATACACGTCGACCACGACACGATCGGTGTGGCGCGCGGCAGACGCCACGAACAGGCTTTGCATCAGCCAGCGATATCTCTCGGCACCGGTTTCGAACCGCGGCACGGTGCGGAAATAGATCAGCGCGGGATCGACCGCCTCGCCGCGATTGAGCTTTTGCACCAGTTCCGCCGGCCCCCGGCGGATGCCTCGGTTCTCGACATAAATCACCGCGCCATCATCGGTCTCGATCGCGTATTTCGCCTCAAGCTCGATCGAGGAATCCGGCCGCACGATCTGGAAATCCGCGCCGAAGGCACAGACCTTTCCATTGATATCTCTGCCCCTGACCTCGCCGCCGACAATCGGAATGATGCGGCGCTCGCCGGCGCCGACGTCGCCGGCGGACACGATGCCCGCGACGTGAGCGGTGATGGTGAAGACGTAACGGGTCGTAAGCGCAGGTCCCATAGGATCAACAAGCCTCCATATCTTCCACTCAAAGACTCTGCAGAGAGGGTTCGTCATGCCCGGCCTTGCCGGGCATCCACGTCTTTAATGTATCACGAAGGCGTGGATGGCCGGGACAAGCCCGGCCATGACGGAGTCAAAAAATCAGCGCGCCATCATATGTTGCGGCAACCACGTCGCCAGCAGCGGAAACGCGATCAGGATCACCAGGCGAACGATATCGGTCACGACAAAGGGAATAACGCCCTTGAAGATCGTGGTGAAGGACACGTCCTTGACCACGCTCTTGATGACAAAGACGTTCATGCCGACCGGCGGATGGATCAGGCCGAGTTCGACCGTCATCACAATGATGACGCCGAACCAGATTGGATCGAATCCGAGTTGCGAGACCACCGGAAAGATGATCGGCACGGTGAGGATGATCATCGCCATGGCGTCCATCAGGCAGCCCAGCACCAGATACATCACCATGATGACCGCGAGCACGCCGTAGCTGCCAAGACCAAGCCCGGTGAGAAACTCCGTGACCTTTTGCGGCGTCTGCGTCACCGTGAGGAAATAGCCGAATATCAAGGCGCCGATCAGCACCGTGAACACGGCCGCCGCCGTCCGCGTTGCCTGCAACAGCGAAGCCAGAATTTTCGCCTTGTCGAGCCGGCCGGTGAAGACGCCGATCAGGAAAGCACCGGTGGCGCCGACGCCGCCGGCTTCGGTCGGCGTAAAGCGCGGCAGATACGGCAGGCCATAAAGCCCGCCGATGACGAAAACGAACAGCAGGACCGGCGCCCAGATATCCTTCAGTGTGGCAAAACTCTCGCGCCAGGACGTCTCGGTGCCCGACGGCAGGAAGCCCGGCCGCAAATAGCCGATCAGCGCGATCGTCATCATGTACATCGTCATCGCGAGCAGGCCGGGGATGATGCCGGCGATGAAGAGCTTGCCGATGTCCTGCTCGGTGATGATGCCGTAGACCGCTAGCACGGTCGAAGGCGGCAGCATCGCGCCCAAGGTGCCGCCGGCGGCGATCACGCCGGTGGCAAAGGATTGCGGATAACCGAAGCGGCGCATCTCCGGATAGGCCACGGCTGAAAACGTCGCGGCGGTCGCAACCGACGAGCCGCAGATCGCGGCAAAGCCGCCGCATGCCGCCACGGTTGCTATCCCGAGTCCGCCGCGCCAATGCCCGACAAAACCGTTGGCGGCACGAAACAGGTCGCGGCTCATGCCGGAATGACTGACGAAAGTCCCCATCAACAGGAACATCGGAATCACGCCGAACGTATAGTCGGTGACCGTGCGCATCGAGGTCTGACCGACCAGCTTGAGCGCGGGCGTGGGACCGACGAGGTAGCTGAAGCCGGAGACACCGACGAGGCCCATCGCCATGCCGACCGGAACGCGCAGCAGCATCAGCACAAACAGCGCGACAAATCCGAGGACAGCGACGACATCCGTGCTCATGCCGCGCTCACTCCGTGCTCTTGAGCTTGGGATCGTGCATGTCTTCCGGGTGGAAGATCAGCCGGTAGGTCCGGATCGCAATCAGAAGCACGGCGGAAACGTCGCCGATCCAGGCGACGGCGAAGAACGGCCAGGTCGGCAGATGCAGGTCGAAGGTCGTAACATGATCCCGATAGGTGCCGCGCACCTTGTCGAACAGCGTCCAGGTCTGCACCGTCACGACAAACAGCAGCACCAGCGTCGCGAACACGTCGATCCAGCGCTGATAACGCGGCCCGACATTGCCCCAGATGAGATCGACGGTGATGTGGGTGCCGCGATAACTGGTCGCAGCGATGCCCCAGAAAATCAAAATGCCGAGCAGCATGCGCCCGATATCGAACGAATCCGGAATCGAATAGTTGAAGAGGTTGCGCAACAGCACCGCGACGAAGATGTTGACGGCGACGATACCGACAAAGCCGGCCGCGATCCATTCGATCGTGTCGATGAAGCGATCCATGAAGCGGCGCATCATGCACCGCTCCTGCGCTGCGCCGGATCGTGAGCTGCCACTACGGCGTCAGGGCGTCGTACTTGGCGAGCGAAGCGCGCAAGCCGGCCAGCGCGGCGTCGGGATCGACCCCCGTCTTGCGCACGCCGTCGCCCCAGGTCTTGATCAGCGGTTCGGAGGCCTTCTTCCACGACGCGGTCTGTTCCGGCGTCAGCGTGTAGACTTCCTGACCCGCTTCCGCTTTCACCTTGTCGAGACCTGAGTCTTCGAATTTGCCCCAGAATTCGCCGACACGACCGGCGGCCTCGGTGTTGCAGTTGTCGTCGATCGCCTTTTTCTGGCGCACCGACATCTCGTCGTATTTGTCCTTGTTGATGACAAGGACAAAGGTCGTGACGTAAAGCGGCGCGTCCATCTGGAACTTCGTCACCTTGTCGATGCCGAACAAGACCAGAGACCCCCATGGAAAGGTGACGGCGTCCGCCACGCCGCGCTCGATGATGTCGCGGACTTCCGGCGCGGAGGATTGCACGTTGGTGCCGCCGAGCAGCGTCACGAAATTCGCGATCGTCGCATCGGCGGGGCGGATCTTCATGCCCTTGATGTCTTCGGGCACGACGATCTTCCTGGTGCGGGAATGAAACGAGGACGGCGAATGGATGAAGGCGAGGCAGAACTTGACGTCCTTCATCTCCTTCTCGGCATATTGGCGATACCAGGCGTCCAGTCCCATCGAGCCACCTTTGGCGTCCGACATCAGGAATGGCAATTCCCCGGCGCCGATGATCGGAAAACGGCCGGGCTGATAGCCGGGATTGACGTAAGTCATGTCGGCGATGCCATCCCGCGCCATGTCGTAGTGATCGAACGCCTTGCCAAGCTGCTGGGCCGGATAGACGCGGGATTTGATCGTGCCGCCAGATGCCTTCTCGACCGCGGCGCCCCACTCCTCGAGCGATTTCTGCAAAGGATGCGATGCCGGCACCCAATGCGATATTTTCAACTCAAAGGTTTTATCCTGCGCGAAGGCAGGCGTCACGCTGGCGGCCAGCAGCAAGGCCAGCAGGGCTTTTTTCATCGATCTCCCTCCCTGGGATGAAAGCGGCTTTGCTCAGCCGTCTTTATTTAACATGGTATATACAGCAGATTTGGCTTTCAAGCCGCGCGGATTCCGTGGACCACACGTTTGGCGTGCCTTCCAGCCTGCCTCGGCAGACCGTTATACGTTATAACTAGTGTCCCGATTCCGAAGTTTGTATCATTGTGCAGCCCCTCGTTTACGAACTTCGGAATCGAAAGGACCCTAGCAGGCTTATTTAAACCAGTGTGGCTTTGGTTCAAAGTCCGCATGACGAACGCGTGGCGGCAAGGATGCGAACTTCGAACCGCCACACTGGTCTTCGCGCTTGCATATGACGATTGCGGATCGCAGGCTGATGCCATCGGGGAGGACGGGTATTGCGGACGAAAATAGCCATCATCGGCGCGGGGCCTGCGGGTCTTTTGCTCGGGCAGTTGCTGCACACTTACGGCATCGACAACGTCATCCTGGAGCGTCAGACGCCGGACTACGTGCTTGGCCGGATTCGAGCCGGCCTTCTGGAAGAGGGCACCGTCGCGCTGCTCGATGAGGTCGGCGCCGGCGAGCGTGCGCACCGCGAAGGCCTGGTCCACGAAGGTATCGAGCTTGCCTTTGGCGGAGAGCGTCACCGTATCGATTTGCATCGGCCGACCGGCAAAACGGTGATGATCTACGGCCAGACCGAAGTGACGCTCGACCTGATGAATGCGCGGCGCGCGGCTGGTCTGGCCAGCATCTACGAGGCCGAGCACGTCAAGCCGATCGATTTTGGCACCGGCCAACCCCGCGTCTCCTATGTCAAGGACGGCATCACGCACGAGATTACCTGCGACTTCATCGCCGGATGCGACGGCTTTCATGGCGTCAGCCGCGCCAGCGTCGACCCCTCCGCGATCGCGATCTATGAGCGGATATATCCGTTCGGATGGCTCGGCGTTCTCTCGGATACCCCGCCGGTCAGCCATGAGCTGATCTATTCGAATCATGCGCGGGGATTTGCGCTGTGCACCATGCGCTCGACCAAACGAAGCCGCTATTACGTGCAGTGTCCGCTGGAGGATCATGTCGACCAATGGTCGGACGAGCGGTTTTGGGACGAGCTAAAACGGCGGCTCGACCAAAAAGCCGCCGATGAACTGATTATCGGCCCCTCGATCGAGAAGAGCATCGCTCCCTTACGCAGCTTTGTCGCCGAGCCGATGCGGTTCGGGCGGATGTTCCTGGCCGGCGACGCCTCCCACATCGTGCCGCCGACCGGCGCCAAGGGGCTCAATCTCGCGGCCAGCGATGCGCATTATCTGGCGCAGGCGTTCCGTGAATATTACGACGAGAAATCCTCCGCCGGCATCGACGGCTATTCCGCCAAAGCGCTGTCGCGGGTCTGGAAGGCGGTGCGCTTCTCCTGGTGGATGACGTCGATGCTGCATCAGTTTCCGGACACCGGCGCCTTCGGCGCCCGGATTCAGCTCGCCGAACTCGATTATGTCGTGAACTCGAAGGCCGCCGCTGCCTCGCTGGCGGAAAACTACGTCGGGCTGCCGTATTAGTTTCCGTTTTAAACTTTGTAGGCGGTGCAAACTGCAAAGCGATTGCGTTCAATACGGGCTCGTCGACCCGGGAGCCGCCGATGACGCCGTCCGATATTCCCGAAGGTTTCGAACGCCAAACCCGGCCTAGCCCGCTCACCGACCCCTGGGAGCCGATCTATTCGAAGCAAACGCCTGACGCGATCATCCTGGGACTTCGACTGGCGATGGCGCACACCAACGCGCGCGGCTTCGGCCATGGCGGGTTGATTGCGGCACTGACCGATAAAGCCATGGGCCATAGTTGCGGCCACAAGATCCACGGCGCTCACTCGCTGGTGACGGTCAATATGTCGATCGATTTCATCAGCAGCGCCCAGATCGGCCAATGGCTGGTGTTCGAGAGCGAGGTGATCAAGACCGGCGGCACGCTTTGCTTTGCGCAGTGCCGCGTCACCGCCGACGGCGCCGTGATTGCACGCGCCAGCGGAACCTTCCGCGTGGTCAAGAAGGAGTGAGACTACCCGAAATGCCAGTCGCTGACCTCGACCACCAGATCGATGAAGGTGCGTACCTTGGCCGATAGCAGCCGAGAGGTCGGATAGACGATATGGATCGGCAGTGCCGGCTGCTCGAATTTTGTCAGCACGGCTTTGAGGCGGCCGCGCTTGATCGCCTCCGCGGCCTGATAGGCCAATACCCGCGTCAGGCCGCCGCCCGCCTCCGCATACTGGATCGCGGCGTCTGCCGAATTGGTCGACAGCCGCGGCGAATAGTCCATGCGGACTTCGCTTCCGCCTTCGACAAATCGCCATTCATGCGAGCCCGCCGCGCCGCCAAACTGAATGGTATCGTGCGCGGCAATGTCCTGAGGCTTTTTCGGCTCGCCACGGGCCTTCAGATAGCCGGGTGAGGCCACCGCGATCCGCCGCATCTCTCCGACATGGCGCGCCACCAGCGAAAATCGGCGAGATGGCCGATCCGGACCGCGAGATCGATGCCCTCTTCGACCAGATTGATCATGCGATCTTCCAGCCGCAATTCGGCGGATACTTCGCGATAGCGTTTGAGATAGGCCGTCAGCACCGGGCTGACGTGAAGACGCCCGAAGCCAACCGGTGCAGAGATCACGAGGCGCCCGCTCGGGCGCGCGCGTTCGCTTTCGGCAGCGATCTCGGCTTCCTCGACATCGGCGAGGATACGCCGGGCGCGTTCGAGGTAGCGTGTGCCCGCATCGGTCAACGTCACCGACCGCGTGGTCCGCTGCAACAGACGCGTGCTGAGATGATTCTCCAGTCCCGAGATCAGCCGCGTGACGCCGGAGGGCGACAGCCCGAGCTTGCGCGCGGCCGGGGCAAATCCCTTGAGATCCGCGACCGTCACAAAGGCCTGCATCGCGTCCAGCCGGTCCATGGTATTATTTCATATCTTGCAATGATCTGCTGTCAACTGCGGTGATTGTTTTAAAGGGGAATGGGGACCATTTTGTCGGCAGGAAGTGAAGCTGTGTCCGGAGATTCCCATGTCAGACACCCATGTTTATTCCAGCGATGTCGGGTTCACTCCCGCCGTCAAGGCGATCCAGGCACGCAAGGGATCGCGCCAGGCCTACGCTCATGTCGAGGAGCGCGGTGGGTGGCGCACCGAAATCGACGAGGACCTCGCGGCGCGCCTGACCGAGGCCAACAGCTTCTATCTTGCGACGGCCTCCGCCGATGGCCAGCCCTATATCCAGCACCGCGGCGGCCCGAACGGGTTCGTCAAAATTCTCGACAAGAACACGCTGGCCTTTGCCGATTACAGCGGCAACCGGCAATACATCACGCAAGGCAATTTATCCGAAAACCCCAAGGCATATATTTTCCTGATGGATTATGCCCATCGCCGCAGAGTGAAGCTGTGGGGCGAGGCGCGGATCGTCGAAGACGACCCCGCGCTTCTGCAATCGTTAATGCCGAGGGGTTATCGGGCACGCCCCGAACAGGCGATCATCTTTCGGGTGGCCGCCTGGGACACCAACTGCCCACAGCATATTCCTCAGAAATTCGATGCCGCCGACGTTGCGGCGGCGCTGGCTTCACGCGATGCGCGCATTGCCAAGCTTGAGGCCGAACTCGCCGCGCTGAAGGGAGAGAGCGGCGAGGCCAGATCTGACGACCATATCTGACGAGACCATGCCTCAGGCCGCCTCTTGAAGCGGCGTCCAGGCAAACTCCGGGTAATATTGCCCCATCATCCGGTCGACATAGGCGACAAGATTTTCGAATTGCCGGGTCCGTTCGCGCAAGGGGGAATGGAAGAACGGCGTTAGAGTCCCGGCCAAGACGCCGAACGCCGTCGCATCCGCCCCGCAAGGGGTCTCGCCCATCAGATAGGACTTGTCGCCAAGCTGCACCGACAGCGCGAGCAGCGAACGAACGGCGAGATCGACATCCTCGTCCGGCGCGTGGCGGCCAAGACCGCTGATCAGATAATTCTCGGCAACACGGAATTGGGCATCCTCGCGCAATTTTTCGCGCATATGCGCCGGCGCGCCGTCGAAGAAATGCGCCGGCCCCTTGGCGAAATTTTCCGGATTGACCCAGCGCGCACCGACCAGCGCCCAATACATATGATGTTCGATCATGCGCTCGAACGCCCAGGCCTGCGCGCGCTGCTGCAAATTGAGCGGCGCGTCGAAATCGAAAGCGTATTTGCCCTCGATATGCGCGCGGATGAAGGTGGAATCGGCGATCGCCTCGGCATCGTCCACGATATAGGGCAATTGCCCCTTGGGCGATGCTGTCGGCATGGCCTTTTCCTTGCCATAGGCGAGGCCCGCCATCTTGAGCTGGACCTCGGTCTTGGTCACAAACGGGCTCTTTTCGGGCAGCCCGAAGCCGGGGCCAAAGCCATAAAGCGTAATCAAAGAAGGCCTCCCATTCTCCTGAAAAACCGCTTCAGACTAGCCATGCCCTGCTGCCACCGTGGTGTCAGCAGTGGCACTATCATGACCCAGAGATCCAGGCCGTAGAGTATGATCATCGGACAACCCCTCTCGATTTGAGTGTTGCCACCGGTATACTTGCCAGCTGCTGCCAACATGGTGTCAGCATCCAGCCTCCGATACGAGATTCCCGATGCGACGTGCCGATCGTCTGTTCCAGATCATCCAGGTGCTCCGGCGCACCCGCAAACCGCTGACCGCGGACGCGATCGCGGCCGAACTGGAAACCTCCAAGCGTACAATCTACCGCGATATCGCGACCTTGATGGAGCAGCGCGTGCCGATCCGCGGCGAGGCCGGCATGGGCTATATTCTGGAGAAGGGTTTTGACCTGCCGCCTTTGATGCTGACGCCCGACGAGATCGAGGCCGCCGTGCTTGGCGCACAGTGGGTCGCCGGCCATGCCGATGAAGCGCTGTCGCGCGCGGCGGCCGACCTGATCGCGAAGATCGCCGAGACCGTACCGGAACGGCTGCGACCGTTCGTGCTGGAGCCGGCGAGCCGCGCCCGTCCGGGCTGGCGCAAGGAGCCGGATTGCATCGACATGGGGCGGACACGGACGCAAATCCACGAAGGACGAAAGATCGCGCTACGCTACCGGGACGAACAGGGCCGCGACAGCGAGCGCACGATCTGGCCGATCGCCATCGGCTATCTGGAAGCGGTGCGGCTCCTCGCCGCCTGGTGCGAATTGCGCCGGGACTTTCGCAGTTTCCGCACCGACCGCGTCATCGACGCCGTCTATCTCGAGGAAAAATACCCGGAGCGGCGCGACCTGCTGCGGGCGAAATGGCGACGAAGCCTGGTCTGGGAAGCCCCGAGCGATATATGATGACGGAAACCAGCCAACCGCTTCTCGAATCCGAAAGCCCGTGTCAGTCCTGCGGCGCCTGCTGCGCCTATTCGCAGAACTGGCCGCGCTTTTCGACCGAAGACGATGCCGCGCTCGACCTCATTCCGGCAACGTTCGTCAACGCGAAGCAATCCGGCATGCGCTGCGACGGCGACCGCTGTTCAGCGCTGGCGGGGCGGATCGGAGTCGAAACCTCCTGCGTCATCTATGCGGTGCGGCCCGAAGTGTGCCGCACCTGCATGCCGGGCGACGCCGAATGCGCTCTGGCGCGCAGCAAATGGGGACTGCCGGTGCTGGACTGACTCTCTCGTCGTCGCAGCGGACGCAGGGACCTATACCGCGTGATGCGTCAATGGAGCTCGCTGGTCGGGAGTCCCGCAAAACAACAGGATTTGTGGTTGGTGCCGGCTCGCGCTAGCGCTTGGCCAGGACGACGCGGCTATTATGACTACGCCGTGACGGCCTCGGCGAACTCGGCAAAGTCCTCGTCGTCGGGTTCATCCTCGATCGGCGCGACCGCCGAGAGCGGCTTGGTGGAGAGCGTGATCGGCTTGCGGCCGCCCTGCAAGGCCGGAGACGTCCGAGCCGCCGGTTCGCGGGACAGGGCGTAAAGCGTCGAGCCGACGCGACCACCGACCTGGACCAGGTCATGTTCGCGGCAGCTTGCCGCAATCGTCAGCGCCAGCGAATAAAGGTGGCTCCGGCGATAGCAGAACAGCGCCAGCATGGCCCGAACATCGGGAGAGACGCTAGCCACCAACTGCGGCAGGCCGTGCTCGCTGGCACGATACATTTCCCCGAGCAGGTCGTCCCGGACCGGGCAGAAATCGTTCTCGAAGGCATCGCGGCTGGAAAACATCTGGATATCCCCTGATGCAGAGGATGCAACGCGACTCTCTAACGAAAGGTTAACCACCGCCCCCAGTAGTGCCACGGGGAACCTGATCGGTAGCGAATTGCGAACCGAATCAGTTCGCGGCCATGAAGATCGACAGGCCGAAGTCGGTCAGGTGATGCAGCGCCTGGTCCACGCCAATCAACGTCCAGAACCAAGGGTGCTGGTTTTCCTGCGTCACACCGCCTCTCGATGCGATGATGCCCTTGCAGCGATCGATCGTGATGTGGATCGCGAAATCGATCACGGCCACGAACCAGAATCGCGGCGCGACCACCAGGATGAATGTCATCGCGACTGCGAAGTGCACGCCGCAATGGGCAAGCAGCGGAAGAAACCAGCCGGTTCTCTGATCCTTGCCGATCGCCATCCAGGATGTTTGCAACACAAAGTCGGCGATGACGTGCTTGACGGTCAGCAGCACCATCCATCCGATCAACGCGCCGAGGGGGACTAACGCGGACATGGGGGGAAACGACAATCTGAAGCCCTCGGGCGTGGATGACTGGGTAAAATGTGCGGAGCTTCAGTGCGACTTCTTTTTGAATCCCGACAAATCCGGTCGGGTTCCCTTTTTATGACATCTCCCAATCGAGAATGCACCACCACCACCCTGGAAAAACACAGGGTGTGACCGAACGGCACATTCTAAGGATTAGGCCGGAGCGTAAACCTCGATGAGGCGAGGGCTGGACCCGACCCAGGCCCCCAAGGGTAAGGTTACCCGATGCGGCGGTTTGCATTCGGCGGCTATGCGGATATCATGCAGCCTAATAAAATTATCGTTCTTTTTTAGGCATTTAGGACGTCATGGCGCGGGTTCGGCGCCCTTTGAGCTGCGGATATGGGCCATGAGTGCTGAAGTCCCAACGCCAGCATCCGATACGCGACGCTCGCGCCCTCCGCTTCTCAACAGCAACCGCAAACAAGTGGTCCTGTTTGCGGCGCTGACCTTGCTCTTGACGGTTGCAACCGTATGGGGCGGCCGCATCTGGTTGAGGAATTCCGAAACCTTGACCTTTGCCGTGGGCGAGACCAACGGGCTTGAGGCCCGTTTCGCAACCAAGCTTGCCGCCATGCTCAAGGCAACCTCCTCGCGGCTGGAAATCAAGATCGTTCGCAACGCCGACAATACCAAGGCGCTTGCCCAGTTCGACCGAAAACTGGCCGACCTCGCCGTGCTGCGAACCGATGCGAAAATCCCGCCCCGCGCCCGTTCGATCGCGATCCTCGAACATGACGTGTTCATGCTGATCAGCCCCGGCGACAAGAAAATCAAATCGTTGGCGGAATTGAAGAAAAAGAAGATCGCGCTGTTGACCAGCTCCAGCAATAACCTCGCCTTCGTTCGCAAAGTTCTCGAAATTCCCGAAGGATCGGATGCCTCTTCGCGCCTGCAACTGGCTCCCGTTAATTCGACCCTCGACAGACTGTTTACGTCCGGCGGCTATGGCGCTGTCATCGCGGTCGACCATGCCTCCACCATCGTCAAGGACAAGAGCTTCGAACAATCTGCCAGACGCGCACCATTCACGGTGAATGCGATTGACGAATCGACGGCGTTGACCCGGCGCTATCCCGGCATTTCAGAGGAAACACTGGCCACGGGCCTGCTATCCTCGACGCCGCAGATTCCCGACGACGATCTGGACACGGTGGGGCTGCAATGGCTCCTGGTCGGTCAGGCCGCGATACCAGCGAACACCGCCGGCGAACTGGCGCGCACGATCTATGAGAACAAGGCCGAGCTTTCGCTCGATGACGGCTTCGCCTCCAAGATCGAACCGGCCGATGTCGACAAGAGCGCCTTTGTCGCCGCACATCAGGGCGTCGCCGAATATATCAATGACACCTCGAAGTCGTTTCTGGAACGCTATAGCGACCTGCTCTACCTGGCGGTCGCCGCGCTCAGTGTGATCGGATCGATCTTTGTCGCGCTCTATACCAAGGTGACGCGGGTGGCGCCGGAGAAGGCCAGCGAACTCGCAACCGCGATCCTCGATATCGGCGAGCGGATTGCGCATGCTCAGACCATGGAGGCGCTCGACGGCCTTCAAGACGAACTCGAAAGCGTGCTGCGCGGCGCGGTGATCGGACTGCGCGACGGCACCATTTCCAGCGACGGGCTGGACACGTTCAAGCTCGGATATGAATTCGTGCGCGACGAGATCGGCATGCGGCGCGAGAGCCTGAAACGGCAGGGCGGCCACGACGACAATGTGGTGGTCGTCAAGACCGCGCAAAGCGCCTGAGGACTTATCGGCGCCCCCATGTTCAAATCATCTTTTTCCGCAAGGCTCGATCAATTCGTGACCGCAACGACCGGCCGCAACATGACCAGGGCGGCCTATGTCGCGGTCACCTGCGGCGTTGCGATGATGGTGCTGCTGACGGTCGAGCCGGCCTATACGGTCCTGCACTCTTTCGTCGACGCGCTATTGTGGACGTGCCTCGCCTATTTTGTATTCGAATGGGTGATCCGGCTGCGCCATGCCGCCCAGGCCGGCCGCCGATCGGCCTATCTGTTGTCCTTCCGGGGAATCGTCGATGCGGCTTCCGCGCTCGCGGTGCCGATCGCGCTGGCGGTCGAGATCAATCCCAAATCGGCCTGGCTCCTCGGCATGTTCTGGGTGCTCAAGGTCGTGCCCGGCATTCGCGGCCTGCGGCAATTGCGCCGGGTTCTGGTGCAGGAATCCGGACCGCTGTTGAGCGTGCTCGTGATTTTCCTGGTGGTCCTCTTCATGGCGTCGATTGCCGAGTTCTATCTCGAGCACGATGTCCAGCCAATGGCGTTCGGCAGCGTCCCCGCCGCCTTGTGGTGGGCGGTCGCGACCCTGACCACGACCGGATATGGCGACGTGGTGCCGATCACCCCGCTCGGCCGCATCATCGCGGCCGGCGTCATGATCTGCGGCCTTGGCGTATTCGGCCTGTGGACCGGTATCCTCGCCACCGGCTTTGCCGCCGAAACCCGCCGCGATAATTTCCTGCGAACCTGGGAAACCGTCAGCAAGGTGCCGTTCTTCGCCTCGCTTGGCCCCGCTGCGATCGCCGACGTCACGCAGATGCTGCGGACCATCGACCTTCCGGCGCGCACCACCATCATTCGCAAGGGACAGACCGGCGACTGCATGTATTTCATCGCCGGCGGCGAGGTCGAAGTCGATTTGCCGGGCAAGAAGGTAGCGCTTGGCGAAGGCGCCTTCTTCGGCGAAATGGCGCTGCTCGGCAATAACCTGCGCTCGGCCAACATCACCACGACGCGGGTGTCGCAGCTTCTGGTGCTCGATCTCGTCGACTTTCGGCTTCTGATGGCGCGCCATCCCGATATCGCCGAGACCATCGACGCCGAGGCCAGGCGGCGCGTGCTGGAGAATAAGTAGAGCATGATCCGGAAAAGTGGGAACCGGTTTTCCGAAAGAGACCATGCGCAAACTTGAACGAGGAGAAAAGAATGTCGGAAACCGACGCAACCCCACCGGTGCTGGAACGTCAGGGCGCACGCGCCACTATTCGCCTGAACCGGCCGAGGCATCTCAATCGATTGCAGGCTGACGATCTTGACGCGCTGTTGAAGCTGTTTGCGGAGATCGAGACCGATTCCGCGATCCGCGTTGTCGTGCTCACCGGCACCGGCCGCGCTTTCAGCGCCGGCTACGACCTCAACTCCGTCGCCGAGGGCGCCACCAGTAAAGTCGAACAGACAAGCGCGGGGTCAGCCTTCGAGATGATGGTGAACCGGCTCGAGGACATCGGCATTCCCACCATCTGCCGACTCAACGGGGGGGTCTATGGCGGCTCGACCGATCTGGCGCTCGCCTGCGATTTTCGCATCGGCGTCGACACCTGCGAAATGTTCATGCCGGCCGCCCGGCTCGGGCTGCACTATTACAAGAGCGGCATCGCGCGCTACGTGGCGCGGCTCGGGCTCGATAACGCCAAGCGGCTGTTTCTGACCGCCGAGAAAATCGGCGCGGCGGAAATGCTGCGGATCGGCTATCTCACGTCGGTGGTCCCGGCCGAAGCGCTGGACGAAGAGGTCGACAGGCTCGCCGGCATGCTGGCCGGAAACGCACCGGTCGCGATGCGCGGCATGAAGCGCACCATCCATGAAATCGCACGCGGCAAGCTCGATGAGGAGGCGGCCGACCGCCGGCACCGTGACAGCATGCGCGGCGAGGAGATCAAGGAAGGCATCAAGGCGTTTGCCGAAAAACGTCCGCCGAGGTTTTGATGAGGCACAAACCTCATCCTGAGGAGCGCGTTCTTGCGCGCGTCTCGAAGGATGAGGTCCTTCTACTTGTCAACAAACAGCGCCGCCTCCGCCACGCCTGCCCGCGAGGTGCGATAGCTGTTGATGCGGTGATCGCGATCCGCGTAACCAAACGATATTCCGCACACCACCCGCCGGTCGTCGCCAAGTTTGAAATGGCGCCGGATCAAACCCGACTGATGCGCTAGTGCCGCTTGCGGGATCGTGCCAAGGCCGAGCGCTTGCGCTGCCAGCATGAAGTTGCTGACATAGGCGCCGCAATCGATCGCGCCGTAGACGCCGAGCGCCTCGTCGGTGTGGATAATGGCGACATGTGGCGCGCCGAAGAAATTGAAATTCTCCAACGACTGCCTGGCATAGGCGGCTCGATCGCCGCGCGGAATACCGAGCGTATTATAGAGCTGAAAACCACTTTCCCGCCGCCGGTCCAGATAGACGCCGCGATATTCCCGCGGAAACGGAAAGTCGCCGTCGTCCACGCCGGAGCTTGCGGCCGCATAGATCTCCTTGCGGAATTTCTCGCGTGCCTCCCCGCTCGCGATCACGACCTGCCAGGGCTGACTGTTGCACCAGGACGCGGTGCGTTGCGCCGCCATCAAAATTCGCTCGATGATCGGACGCGGCACCGGATCTGGCTTAAAGGCGCGGCAGGAAAAGCGTTCCCCGAGCAGTTCTTCCAGTACGCCGATCCGTTTCTCGTCATTCAGTTGCATGTGGCGTCCTTTTTTCGGTCTTGCATTCACGCTAAACGTGGAAGGCCGGCGCAGGCAAGCGGGACCGACGCGCTTCCCTGGACGGCAGGCCCCGGTCGCGACGCGGAGATTGCATGAACAAGGCCGATCCTTCCCTTCCGCTTCCGTCTTCCATTCGCTCGCGCAGCATCGAGGGCATCAACGGCCTTACCATACATGTGCTGGAAGCCGGTTTTGAGAGCAAAGACCGGCCTTGCGTGTTGCTGCTGCATGGCTTCCCGGAACTCGCCTTCAGCTGGCGCAAGGTCATGCCCGCGCTGGCGGAAGCCGGCTATCACGTGCTGGCGCCGGACCAGCGCGGCTATGGCCGCACCACCGGATGGAGCGCGGATTATGATGGCGACCTTGCGCCGTTCCGGTTGACGAACCTGGTGCGCGACGCACTCGGTGTCGTCACGGCGTTCGGCCATCGATCGGTCGCAGCCGTCGTTGGCCACGATTTCGGCAGTTCGGTCGCGGCTTGGTGCGGCGTGATCCGGCCCGATGTGTTTCGATCGGTCGTGTTGATGAGCGCGCCATTCGCAGGCCCGCCGCAGATCGCGCTGAATACCGCCGACACGCCGTCGCCGCCCAGGCGCGAAGACCCGGTTGTTCGCGAGTTGGCTGCGATGCCGCGACCGCGCAAGCACTATCACTGGTATTACTCGACGCGCGAGGCCAATGCCGACATGTGGCATGCCCCGCAGGGCGTGCATGATTTCCTGCGCGCCTATTACCACCACAAGAGCGCGGACTGGAAAGACAACCAGCCTTATCCGCTCACGTCCTGGTCGGCCGCCGAACTCGCCAAGCTGCCGACGTACTACGTCATGGATTTCGCCGAGACGATGCCGGCAACGGTTGCGAAAGAAATGCCTGCGCAGGAAGCGATCGCAGCCCATCGATGGCTTCCCGATCACGAGCTTGCCGTCTACAGCGCCGAATATCAGCGGACCGGATTCCAGGGCGGCCTGCAATGGTATCGCTGCGGCACGTCGGGCGCCTTCACCACCGAGCTGGAAACCTGGTCGGGCAAGAGCATCGACGTGCCCTCTTGCTTCATTTCGGGCAAGCAGGACTGGGGCACCTACCAACGTCCCGGCGTTTTCGAGACGATGCAAAACAGCGCCTGCACACGCATGCTTGACGTTCATCTGGTCGAGGGCGCCGGACACTGGGTGCAGCAGGAACAGCCCGGCAAGGTCAACCGCCTGCTGCTGCAATTCCTCGGCGCCGCCATCGTTTAGGCGGTTCAGCCGATCATTTCGGCCCGGAGCCAGCGGCTGCCGGGAACCATTCTAAAATGCCGGCGTTGCCGCCCGATGCTCTTTGACATCCGACGCATGAACTGGAGGAGGAGTTATGCATAAAACGATCACCGGACTATTGGGCGCAGTGGCGACGCTGGGCGTGGCCCAGGCTGCCCCGACGCCGAACCCGAACGATGCCTTGAAGGCGAATTCTTTCGCCGAACTGCTGGAACCGATTCCCAACGCGGCGGCGGTCCTGGACGCGATGGACGAAAAGCCCGCTACAGAAAATAACGTCCAGGTGGCTCAGTTCTATCACCACCACCATCACCATCACCATCACTGGCGGCGTTATCGCCATCATCACCACCACCATCATCACCACTGGCGATAAACGGTATTGGTTATGAAACAGGACCTCTCGGGGTCCTGTTTTTTGTATCCTGTGGACTACTCCTGACGCGCTTTTTCCTTCGCCGCCCGATGGAGGTGCCGGTAAGTCCCGTCAAATACAGTGTCAGTGGATGAAGTCCATTCAGTCCCGGCCGAGAGATTCGGTCGATTATTGTAGATGCGGCGCGCCTGAAGTTCGCGTTCGGCGAATTCCTCCGGGCTCATCGGCTCGAGCTCGAAATCGGCCTCTTCGGGAATCACGATGATCTGCGCAAACGGCTCTTTCGGCCTGAAGATATGCGTGCGTCCCTCGGCCGGCGCCTTGAAGACGCAGAAAAACATCATGGGCCACCAGTTCCGCACCAGCGCCGGGACCGCGATCGGCACGGTATCGGTGGGATCGGTATAGAAGCGCGGATGGGGTTCGGTCCGGATCGCCATGCCCTTCTCGACCTTCAGATCGATCAGGATCTGGTAGGTATAGAACGTGTCGCCAAAATTCCGGAACGGCGGCCACTGCAAGCCGGCGTCCGGCGGATCACCCCAATCGCTCTCCAGAACCAGCTGCCCGTTCCGGGTGCTGACATGCAGTTCGTTGTCATAGGGATAGAAGAGCTCAATCCCGTATTGGGCGCCTTCCGAAAAGGGCACGCAATGCCACACCTGTTCGCGCGAGCCGTTGGCGCGGGGCTCACGCTTTCCGGCCCAGCCTGGGATCTCGAGCTTGGTGCGTCGCGGCGCAAGCCGCGGCTCGTTGAGCCGATATTTGACCTTTTGCATGACGCTCCCCTCGCAATGTGACGGAAAGTCGAACGGGTGGGAACCCAAAGGGTTCCCTGCGGGCCTGATGAGGCCGAAAAGTGGGGGTTTGACCTTGGGACGGCCGGCCGTTATATAGTTTAGAACTATTCTAAACTATATAAAAAAGGCTGCGCCGTGAAGAAATTTGCCGATTTGACCGAGCGGGAAGTGCTGGCGGTAGCGATCGCCTCCGAAGAGGAGGATAGCCGTATTTACATGAGCTTCGCGGAAGACCTCACGGAGCGTTATCCGGAATCAGCCAAGCTATTTGAACAGATGGCGGAGGAGGAAAAGGGCCACCGCCACATGCTGCTCGAAATGTATGAGCAGCGCTTCGGCCAAAATCTGCCGCCGATCCGCCGTGACAACGTCAAAGGCTTTTTACGCCGCCGCCCGATCTGGCTGACCAAGAATCTGTCGCTCGACACCATTCGCAAGGAGGCCGAGACGATGGAGTTCGAAGCCGAGCGGTTCTACATCAAGGCGGCCGAGCAGACCCAGGATGTCGGCGTCCGCCGGCTGCTCGCCGATCTGGCCGAAGCGGAAAAAGGCCACGAGCACATCGCCGCCAAACTGACCGACGAACTTCTTACTCCTGACGTGCTTGCGGCGGAGGACAAGACACGGCGCCGCGTATTCGTGCTGCAATATGTGCAGCCGGGCCTCGCCGGACTGATGGACGGATCGGTCTCGACGCTGGCGCCACTATTCGCCGCCGCGTTCGCCACGCATCAGAACTGGCAGACCTTTCTGGTCGGCCTCGCCGCCTCGATCGGCGCCGGCATCAGCATGGGCTTTGCGGAGGCCTTGTCCGACGACGGCTCGCTGACCGGCCGCGGCTCGCCCTGGCTGCGGGGCGCCGCAAGCGGGGTGATGACCGCGCTCGGAGGCCTCGGCCACTCCTTGCCTTATCTGGTGCCGGATCGCTGGGCCAATGCCTTCTGGACTGCAACGGCGATTGCCGGCGTGGTGGTCGTCTTCGAACTCTGGGCGATCGCCTATATCCGCGCGCGTTACATGGACACGCCATTCCTTCAGGCCGTGTTCCAGATTGTATTGGGCGGCCTCATCGTGCTCGCCGTCGGCATTCTGATCGGCGCGGCGTAGGAATTCACGCCCGAGCGGGCCACCCCTACCATAGTGAAACAATCTGTTGGATGAGAAGCGAATGACCGACAGCCTGCGATATGGAACGCCCGCGAAGACTTTTCACTGGCTGATCGTCGCCTTGCTCGTCGTGCAATATCCGATCGGATGGCTGATGCCGGATATCCATCCGAGCGACACGCCCGGCTCCCCCATGACGTTTCACGTCTCGTTCGGAATCGTCATTCTCCTGCTGATCGTCCTGCGTTTTGCCTGGCGACTGACCCACCCGGTTGCTCCGGAACGTTCGTTGCCGGCCTGGCAGCGATTGACCTCGGAGTTCGTCCACTGGGCGCTCTATGCGTTGGTGCTGGCAACAACCCTCAGCGGCTGGCTGTTCGCATCCTTTCGCGGCTGGTCCCTATCCTTCTTCTACGTCGTGCCGCTGCCGATGCTCGCATCCGCCAATCCGGCAGCCAACAAATTCATCGATGGCTGGCACCAAGTCGCTGAATGGACGCTGCTGGCCTTCATCGGCATTCACGTCGCAGCCGCGATGGTCCATCTTTTCATCTATCGCGACCGGATCATGCAACGAATGCTTCCGGGAGCATATCCCGGTCGAAGCTAAAAGCTTATGAAGCGGCCAACCTGCCGGCCTCGGCTATACCGAGCGGACGTTCGCCGAGCAGTGCATCCGTAATCGCTCCTTGTGTGCCGGCATCAGCAAACCGGAACGGATCATTAGAAGCAAGCCGGTAATCGATCACGAGCCGAGACAATAACAGCCTGCGTGCATCGCCACGCATTTCGTGGATGCGATGGGACTCCCACGCCAGCGCGACCGCGCTCGCCACATGATACAGCAGGCTGGTGGCGCGGCGCGCCTCGGCTTCGTTCTCGCTGTGGCCGGCGACCTTGCGCGCAAAGCCGATCGCCGCATCGATGAGCCCGCGCAGGCGGTCACGAAAGGCGGCGGGAATGCCGGCGCTGTCGTCGAGCCTCGTATGCAGATCGGCTGCGAGCGCGCTATCTGCGCCGTGCCGGCCGATCGCCCGCGTGAGTGCATCGATCGCGACGATGTTGCCAGTGCCTTCCCAGATCGAGCCGAGATGCGCATCGCGCAACAATCTGGCGGTGGCGAACTCCTCGATGTAGCCGATGCCGCCGCGCATCTCCATCGCATCGCCGCAGACCTTGCGGGCGTCACGCGTGGCGCGAAACTTCAGCGTCGGCGTCAGGATCCGCAGCAGGAGAGCTGCGTCCTGACTGCCGGCCTCGGCACGATCGAGCGCGTCGGCCGTCAAAAAGCTCATGGACAGCGCCTGCTCGGTCGCAAGCGTGATCTTCATTAATTGCCGGCGCGCCAACGGCAGGTCGATGATGCGACTGCCGAACACCACGCGATTTTTCGCGACCGTCATCGCGTCGTGCCAGGCGCGGCGCATCAGGGCGGTGGATTTCACGCCGTTGGAAAGCCGCGACGAATTGACCATCTCGGCCATCTGGACGAAGCCGCGGTCGAGTTGGCCAACCGCATACGCGGTCGCGCCTTCGAGCTTGATCTCGCCCGAGGCCATCGAACGGGTGCCGAGCTTGTCCTTCAGTCGCACGATCCGGTAGTGGTTGGGCGAGCCGTTATCGAGCGTTCGCGGCATCAGGAACAGCCCGACGCCGCGCGTGCCCGGTCCCGCGCCCTCCGGTCGCGCCAACAGCATCACGACCTTGGCGTCGGCGTTCGAGCAGAACCATTTCTCGCCGGTGAGCCGCCAGTGGTCGCCTTCGGCGACAGCGGTCGTGGTCAACGTGCCGACGTCGGAGCCGCCTTCCTTTTCGGTCATGAACTGACCGCCCTGGGTCAGTTGCTCCATATCAGTTGCCAGGAGGCCACTGAGATATTTTTCCTTCAGCGCCGCGCTGCCGAAATTCGCCAGTAACTTGGCGCAGCCGTCAGTGACGTTGATCGGACAGCCCAGGCCGAATTCGGCCTGATTGAACAGAAACGTAAAAGCGTGCTTGGCAACGACCGGATACTTCTCGGGCCAACCCAGGATGCCCTTGCGAAGCGACATCGCATGAATGCCGAACTCGCCGAAAGCGGCGCGCTCGAGTTCGCGGTAGGCCGGGTGATATTCGATCGATTGCACATCGCGGCCGAAACGGTCGCGCTGATGCAGCACCGGCACGTGCCGGTCGGCAAGCCGCGCGCATTCATCAAGATGACCGCCGGCGAGGCCGCCCAAGCGATCAAGATGGGGCTCGACATGGCGAAACAAGGCTTCGGGCAGATGGATGCGAAGTAAATCTGCCAGCGACGGGTCGGCGCGGTAGAAATTCATGCCGGAAGTGTCCGGCGCCAATAGGTCCGGCCGCCCGGAATTCGCAATGCGATTTTGCGAATGCTCCTGCATTGAATTCCCTCGATCGCTTCCTCATCTGTTGAGGGAACTATCGCATATCTTGTGTCTGATAAAACAAGGAACATCCGATGGAGACCCCAAAATACAAGAAGGCCCTGATCGTCGGTGCCGGCGCGGGCCTGAGCGCTTCGCTGGCGCGGCTGTTCGCCCGCGAAGGGATCGGCGTTTCGCTCGCGGCCCGCAGCATCGAAAAGCTCGGCGCGTTGTGTTCGGAAACCGGCGCGCGCGCCTATGCCTGCAATGCGACCGACCTCGAAGAGGTCGAACGGCTGTTCGGTCTGGTCGAGCGCGAGAGCGGGACGCCGGATGTGGTGGTCTATAATGCCAGCGGCCGGGCGCGTGGCCCGTTTGTCGATCTGGTGCCGGCGGATGTGGCGCAGGCGATTGCGGTCAGCGCCTTCGGCGGCTTTCTGGTGGCCCAGCAAGCGGCCAAGCGCATGTTGCCGAACAAACACGGCGCCATCCTGTTCACGGGCGCATCTGCCAGCGTCAAGGGCTACGTGCACTCCGCACCGTTTGCGATGGGGAAATTCGCGCTGCGTGGTTTAGCCCAAAGCATGGCGCGCGAATTATCGCCGCAGGGCATTCATGTGGCACATTTTGTCATTGACGGCGGCATTCGCAGCGAGACGCGCGTCGAGCCCACCGATAAGCCCGATTCCATGCTCGATCCCGACGCCATTGCGCTGAGTTACTGGAACGTGCTGCAACAGCCTCGCAGCGCCTGGACCTGGGAGCTGGAATTGCGGCCGTGGGTCGAGAAGTTTTGAGGCAGGCACTGATCCGTAGGATGGGTTGAGCGAAGCGATACCCATCGGGTCGAACAACGTGATGGGTTTCGCATATTGCTCAACCCATCCTACGTCTGAGGAAGGCTGGATCGCTTCGCTAGCATCCGCGCCTCGCAATGACACGGATGCAGGGCGCTACGCCACCACCTCGGCTACGCGCCGTTCCTTGGCCAGCTTCCAGCTCGCACACGGAATGTCCTGACGTATCGGATCGATCGGCTTTTCGAAGCGCGCCAGCTTCCAGTCGTCGGGGTGGCGCGTGAAGGCAAAGCCGGACTTGCGGGCGAGCGAGATCATCGCCTGGTTGGAGCGTAACGTGTCGCCGAATATGCGAACCGCGCCCAGCGCCGCCGCCCGGCACTCGAGATTGCCAAGCAGCGCGGAGGCGATGCCCTGGCGCTGCCAGCGATCACCGATGGAAACGCCGAATTCGAAACTGGCAGTCGTCGAATCGAAACCATAACGGGCTTCGCCGACGATGGTCTCTCGCCCCTCGATCATCATGACCGCAACCACGCTGAAGCGGTCATTTTCGCCGACGTGAATGAAATGACCGAGCTCGCTGGCCGACAATTCGCTCACTGCCCCCAGAAAGCGGCTGTGGCGCGATTGGATTGAAAGCTTTCGGACGTAGGTTTGCAGCGCCTCGCCTTCATCGGCACCGACGAAGCGGACGGTCAACGTCCTGCCGTCGCGCAGTCTCAGATGGTCGGTATGGCGGGGATGTTCGAGAACACTAATCGCGCTCATGGCGGCCTCCGCCAGATTGAAAACTGGGCCGGCGTCCCTTTGAGGGGTAAGGCGACGCCGGCCCTGGCTGCGTTCAAGCCCGCCAGAACGGTTTCTCGGCCTCGCGGACGACCTCGCTCCACGACAGGCCGACGTCGTGCAAATCCCGGTCGGACCAGTGCGTCAATTCGTGGCGCTGTTGCCAACGGTCGGCCCAAACCTGAAATTGGTGACCCAGCCGGGCTAAAAAACCGGATTCATGATTATTTGTCACAGTCTCGGATAGACACAGGGACATCTCGCCCTCCTAAATCCATCGATTTCAAGCAATATCGGTGGTTTTCGGCATTGCCGCAAACGACACTTTGAGCCATAATTCATGATATAAGCTCATGAATTGGTGCCATGGTCGCCCGCCTCCCCTCGCTCAACGGACTACGCGCTTTCGAGGCCGCCGCCCGGCATTTGAGCTTCACGGCGGCGGCAACTGAACTGAACGTGACGCAGACCGCGATCAGCCATCAGATCCGGCGGCTGGAAGCCGAGCTTGGGATCAGGCTGTTTGTCCGGCAGAACCGCAGCCTGACGCTGACGCCGGAAGCCAGGGAATACCTGCCGGGCATTCGCGCCGCCTTTAACGATCTGCGGCTCGCCACCGACCGGCTGTTGCGCAAGGACGGCGACCGCGTGCTGACGGTGTCCACGCTGGCGTCGTTTGCGGCAAAGTGGCTTTTGCCGCGGTTGTCGAGCTTCCAGCAGGCCCATCCCGAGATCGATGTCCGCATCACCTCCTCGACCAGCCTGGTCGATTTCCGCCGCGACGATGTCGATGCCGCGATCCGCTATGGCCGCGGACACTGGGTTGGCCTGCGGGCGGACTGGCTGACGGCCGACGAATTGTTTCCGGTGTGCAGCCCGGCGCTCCTGAAGGGCGACAGGCCGCTGCAATCCCCGAAGGACCTCGCCCACCACACCTTGCTGCACACCAGCGGCGGCTATGACGACGACTGGCGGCTGTGGCTGACGGCGGCCGGTCAGCCTTCGGATATTTCGAAACAGCGGGGCTTGAGTTTCGATCTGATCCTGATGACCGTGCAGGCCGCCATCGACGGGCTTGGCGTTGCGCTCGGCCGCACCACCTACGTCGAAGGCGATATCGCCAAGGGCCGGCTGGTGGTGCCGTTCAAGATGGCGCTGCCGGCCGACGCCGGCTTCTACCTGGTTTCGCCGCAGGCGCGCGCCGAATCGCCCAAACTGTCGGCGTTTCGGCAGTGGCTCCTGACATCCGTCCAGGGCGGCCTGAAAATCGCCTGACCGTCCAGCCGCGATCCCGAAAGGCGAATGTTGGAATTGGCCTCCTAGCGTGGCAGATTGGCCGGACAAATAAACGAATGTCCCCGGAAATGGTGCGGATGCAGCGCCTGGCGCGGGGACTTAGGGAGAATGATATGTCGCAAGCGTCCAGTTCGCCGCCGCCCCAGCTCAAATCTCGGGTCGGCGCCATTCTCCGGGCGACCAGCGGCAATTTCCTCGAACAATTCGACTTCTTCCTGTTCGGCTTTTACGCGCAGGATATCGCGAAGGCGTTCTTCCCCGCCGCGAACGATACCGCAGCGCTGCTCAATGCGTATGGCGTGTTCTGGCTCGGTGCCCTGATGCGCCCCGTCGGCGCGGTGGTGCTCGGCGCCTATATCGACCGCATCGGCCGTCGCCAGGGGCTGATCGTTACGCTCGCACTCATGGCGCTTGGCACCGTGGTGATCGCCTTCTGCCCGTCTTACGCATCCATCGGCATTGCCGCCACGATCATCGTACTGATCGGCCGGCTGATTCAGGGGTTCTCCGCCGGCGTCGAACTCGGCGGCGTGTCGGTCTATCTTTCCGAGATCGCGACGCCCGGCAATCGCGGCTTTTACACTTCGTTCCAGTCTTCCAGCCAACAGGTCGCGATCTTCGTCGCGGCGGTGATCGGCTTTATCCTGAGGGAAAGCATTCCCGCCGACACCTTCCTGGATTCCATCGGTGGAATCGCCAAATGGCGCATCCCGTTCTTCATCGGCTGCATCATCATCCCCGTCATCTTCATGTTGCGGCGATCGCTTGAGGAAACGCCCGAATTCCTGGCGATGAAGAAACATCCGACCGCGAGCGAGGTGTTCTCCTCGGCGATTGCAAACTGGCGCATTGTCATTCTCGGCATGATGATCGCCGTGCTGACCACGACCACCTTTTACTTCATCACGGTCTATGCACCCGGTTTCGGCAAGCAGCTCAATCTCTCGCCGACCGGGACACTGCTTGTGACCCTTCTCGTTGCGGTCACGAATTTCATCTGGAATCCGGTAGGCGGCGCGGTTTCCGACCGGATCGGCCGCAAGCCGGTACTGGTGACGATCGCAGCCCTGGCGTTCGTGACGGCCTATCCTGCGCTCTCCTGGCTTGCGGCAGAGCCTACGCTCGGAAAACTGCTGGCGGTCCAGATGATGTTCTCATTCTACTTCGGCGTCTACAGCGGCACGATGCTGGGGTGCCTGGTCGAGATCGTCCCGGCACATGTCCGCACCACCTGTTTCTCAATAGCCTTCGCGCTTGCGGCGGGCATATTCGGCACATCCACCCCCTTCGTATCCACCAAGCTGATTGACATGACCGGCCAGGACAAGGCCTCGCCTGCGTACTGGCTGATGTTCGGCGCGGCGCTCGGCATCATTGCCGCGCTTACCGTCTACCGCGGCGGTCAGGCGATGGCGACACGCGAAGCCGTCACCACCGCGTGATATCCAAGTGTGGTTGGGTGCCCTGCTCACCCGAGCCGTTTTGATTTTCCATGCAAAGAAGATAACAAAAGAGCATGGTTGACCTGACCCATAAATACGACGTGCTGGTAATCGGCGGCGGCAATGCCGCGCTTTGTGCCGCGATCAGCGCCCGGCGCGACGGCGCCTCGGTACTGGTGCTGGAGGCGGCGCCAAAATTCTATCGCGGCGGCAATACCAGGCATACCCGCAACATGCGCTGCGCCCATGACGCGGCGACCGACATCCTCACCGGGCCCTATACGGAAGACGAGTTCTGGGAGGATCTGCTTCGCGTCACCGGCGGCCAGACCGACGAAGAGCTGGCGCGGCACATGATCCACGAGTCCAAGGACATCCTGCACTGGATCGTCCAACAGGGCGTGCGCTGGCAACCCTCGCTCGGCGGCACGCTGAGCCTGGGGCGGACCAACTCATTCTTCCTCGGCGGCGGCCGCGCCATGCTCAACGCGCTCTATCTCACCGCTGAACAACTCGGCATCGATATTCTCTATGATGCCGAGGTGACCGATCTCGACATCGCCGACGGCATGTTCCTGTCGGCCACGTTCAAGCTCGGTGACGGAAGCGCGACCGTCGCGGCTTCGGCGCTGGTTGCGGCCGCCGGCGGCTTCGAGGCCAACATCGAGTGGCTGAAGCAATATTGGGGCGAGGTTGCCGACAACTTCCTGATCCGCGGCACGCCCTATAACCGCGGCGCTGTTTTGAAAGTGCTGCTCGACAAGGGCGTGCAGGAGATCGGCGACCCCACGCAATGTCATGCGGTCGCAATCGATGCCCGCGCCCCGAAATTCGACGGCGGCATCATCACCCGGCATGACTCCGTGGTGTTCGGCATCGTCGTCAACCGGGACGGCATGCGCTTTTACGACGAAGGCGAAGACATCTGGCCGAAGCGTTATGCGATCTGGGGGCGCCTTGTCGCGGCCCAGCCCGATCAGATCGCCTACATCATTTTCGATGCGAGCTCGCGCAACAGCTTCATGCCGACGCTGTTTCCGCCGATCGAATCTCTCACCATCGCCGGTCTCGCCGAAAAGCTGACGCTCGATCCGGCGGCGCTGGAAACAACCGTTGCGGGATTCAACGCCGCGGTGCGGCCGGGCACCTTCGATCATACGATCCTGGACGATTGCCGCACCGAAGGCCTGACGCCGCCGAAGACGCACTGGGCGCGGCGGATCGAGACCCCGCCCTTTTATGCCTATCCGGTGCGGCCCGGCATCACCTTCACCTATCTCGGCACGCGGGTGAACAAGCAGGCGCGGATGCAGATGAAGGACGGCAAGCCGTCCGCCAACATGTTCGCCGCCGGCGAAATCATGTCCGGCAACGTGCTGGGCAAAGGTTACGCCGCCGGCATGGGCATGACCATCGGCAGCGTATTCGGCCGCATCGCGGGCCGGGAAGCGGCGCGGAATGCAAGGAATTGAGCCGCGTTTCGCCCCATCCCTCGAGACGGCGCTTGCGCGCCTCCTCGGGATGAGGTCGTCATTCTGGACGCGAATCCAAACCCGCATGGTGAGGAGCCGTGCTCTTGGCGCGGCGTCTCGAACCATGAGGCCCACTGGTTCGCCAAGGGCCAGGAAGAGCGGAGGAAACATGTCGCGACTGATGTTCGCCGTAGCTACGGCAACCCTGATGTCAGCGGCTTCCGCACAGGCGGCCGATCCGATCGTGCTGCGCGACATGGGTTCGTTCCACGTCGGCGGCCGGCTGGTCGAGATCAGCGGCAAGCCGATCAAGGACGTGACGTTCACGCCGGGCGGCGTGCCGGCGAAAGTCGATCCGAACGGCGTCTATCAGGTCGAGCAGATGTATGTGCAATACTTCCTGCCCACCAACGAACACGGCGCGTTTCCGCTACTGATGTGGCATGGCGGCGGACTGACCGGCGTCACTTGGGAGACGACGCCCGACGGGCGCGAGGGCTGGCTGAACTATTTCCTGCGCAAGGGCTGGAGCGTCTACAATTCGGATGCGGTCGAACGCGGCCGCGCCGGCTGGGCGCAATACCCGGATATTTTCAAGAGCGACCCGGTATTCTTGACCACGGCCAATCCGTTTGAGCGCTTTCGCATCGGCGACGGACCGAATTCCTATGATCAAGACCCCGCGAAACGCAAGCCGATGCCGGGCAGCCAGTTCCCGCTCGAGGCCTACGACAACTTCGTCAAGCAGGGCGTGCCGCGATGGACGACCAACGACGACGCGACCATCGCCGCCTACATCGCCGAGGTCGATCGCGTCGGCCCCTGCATCATCATGGTGCACAGCCAGGGCGGCAGCTTCGGCTTCAAGGTGGCGCAGGCGCGGCCCGACAAGGTCAAGGCGCTGATCGCGGTCGAGCCGGCGGCGGTCGGCGATCCCGCCAGGATCGATGCGCTGAAGAACATTCCGACCCTGATCATCTATGGCGATTACATCGATCGCGATTCACGCTGGCCGAAGATCCGCGCGGCCGGCGTTGCCTTTGCCGACGGCATCAAGGCCGCCGGCGGCAGCGTCGATGTCGTCGACCTGCCTCAAGGCCGGCATCAAGGGCAATTCGCACATGATGATGATGGACAAGAACAATGCCGAGGTCGCGGGCCTGATCGAGGGCTGGCTGGAACGTAAAGGCCTGACCAAGTGAACCTGTCGACAAAGCCGTCCAGCGTGCACGGCACGAAGGTTCTGAACGAAGCCGATCGCCTGATGACGATCTGCAACTCCTGCCGCTATTGCGAGGGCCTTTGCGCGGTGTTTCCGGCGATGGAGATGCGCCGCGCCTTTTCCGACGGCGACCTCAACTACTTTGCCAATCTGTGCCACGCCTGCGGCGCCTGCTACACCGACTGTCAGTTCTCGCCGCCGCACGAATTCGACGTCAATGTGCCGAAGACGCTGGCCGCCGCGCGCGCCAAGTCCTGGGCGGCTTATGCCTGGCCGCGTGCGTTCTCCGGTCTGTTCGCGCGCAACGGCCTCGCCATCAGCCTGATTGCGGCGGGGAGCGTCGCCGCCTTCATTTTCGGATTTGCCGCCCTGACCGATCGTCAGGTTCTCGTCGGCGTGCACACCGGCCCCGGCGCGTTCTATGCGCTGATGCCGCACAATGCGATGGCCGCTCTGTTCGGCGCGGCGTTTCTCTACGCCATCATCGCACTCGCGATGGGGCTGCGCGGCTTCTGGCGCGATATCGGCGAACCCGCCGGCACGCTGGTTGATCCGCCATCGCTGTGGCAGGCGATGAAGGACGCGGGACAATTGCGCTATCTCGATGGCGGCGGCGTCGGTTGCTTCAATGAAGACGAGCGTCCGACCGATCACCGCCGCATCTACCATCACCTGACGTTCTACGGTTTCCTGCTGTGCTTTGCCTCAACTTGCGTGGCGACGCTCTATCATTATTGGCTGGCGCGCGAGGCACCCTATGCATGGTGGGACCTGCCGGTGGTGCTGGGTGCGCTTGGCGGAATCGGGCTCGTGATCGGACCGATCGGATTGCTCGTGGAAAAATCCAAGCGCGATCCTGCGCTGGTTGACGCCAACAGCACCGGCATGGATTCAGCGTTCACGCTGATGCTGTTTCTGACCGGCCTCACCGGGCTCGCGCTGTTGCTGTGGCGCGAGACCTCGGCGATGGGCCCGCTGCTGGCGCTGCACCTTGGCGTGGTGTTCGCGCTGTTCATCACGATGCCTTATGGAAAATTTGTGCACGGCCTCTATCGTTATGCCGCGCTGGTGCGTTACGCGCGCGAACGGCGCATGATGGGCCATGTTTGATCTTGCCGGATCCGGGAGAAGACCATGAAAGACCTCATCGCCATTGCCGAACAGGTCGCCGCCCAACTCGTCGCGCGGAAAGAAACCGTTGCGGTTGCGGAATCTTCCACCGGCGGGCTGATTTCGGCAAGCCTTCTCGCCGTGCCCGGTGCGTCGGCTTATTTCCTGGGCGGCGCCGTGGTCTACACGCGCGACGCGCGGCGGCTACTGGCCGATATTCCCGATGAGGCGATGAAGGGAATCCGCTCGGCTTCCGAACCCTACGCCCAATTACTGGCAAACCAGATCCGCACGCGTTTTTCGACGGATTGGGGCCTGTCGGAGACCGGCGCCACCGGGCCTACCGGCAATCGTTACGGCGATGCCGCCGGCCATAGCTGCATGGCGGTTGCAGGACCTAAGTCGCAGGTCATCACGATTGAGACCGGCAGTGCCGACCGGTACGGCAACATGCACGCCTTCGCCTCGCGCGCGCTGAATTTGTTGCTGGAGAATTTGTCGTGATAATTGCTGTCGTCCCGGCCAAGCGAAGCGCGAGCCGGGACCCATAGCCACCGGCCTCGTTCGTCACGAAGGTTGTAGCAACGGCGCTCTTCAAACCACTAATGCCTGTGGTTATGGGTCCCCGCTTTCGCGGGGACGACGAAGAAATACTTATTTCTCCCGGAACGCGCGCATCAACTGATCGTTCAGAGGTTTGATCAGGTAAGACAGCAAAGTGCGCTCGCCGGTCTGCACGAACGCCTCCACCGGCATGCCCGGGATCAATTTGACATCGCCCAGGCGCGCGATCTCCTCCGGAGGCATCGAAACGCGGATCGTATAGGTGGATTGCCCGGTGCGCTGATCGGTGGTGGTGTCCGGCGAGACGCGGGTGACGACCCCGTTCAATTCCGGCGTGGTGCGCTGGTTGAAGGCCGACAGGCGCAACAGGGTTTTCTGGCCGATCTGCAATTTGTCGATATCCTGCGGGGCGACCTTGGCTTCGACCTGAAGGTCGTCGGCCTGCGGCACGATCAGCATGAGGGTGTCGCCGGCGGTGACGACGCCGCCGACCGTATGCACAGAGGATTGCAGCACCATGCCGTCCTGCGGCGCACGGATGTCGACCCGCCGCAACTGGTCCTCGGCCGTGACCTTGCGTTCGACGAATTCGCCGATCTTGTCGTTGGTCTCGCGCAGATCCTTGGACACGTCGCTGACCACATCCTTGTCGACCTGGATGATCTGCAACTCGGTTTCGGTGATCTTGCCCTTGGCCTGCGCACGCGAGGCGATGTATTGCGCGCGTTCGCCCGACAGCCTCGCCGCGTCGCGCTCGAGTGTCGTCAGCCGCGCCATTTGCACCAGATGCTTGTCGTAGAGATCGCGGACGCCCGTCAATTCCTTCTCGACCAGTTCGATTTCCTGGTCTTTGGCCTTTTCCTGCGCGGCAAGACCTTTAATTTCCTCGTTCAACTGAACGATGCGTTCGCGCAACTGCGCCTTCTGGCCGGTCCTGCCGTTGACACGCACTTCGAACAGCTTGGCTTCGCTCGACATGACCGCTTTGACTTCGGGATCACTGGCGCGATCGGTCAGCATCGGCGGGAACGTGATCTTGTCGAGGCCGCGTTGCTCGGCTTCCAGCCGCGCCGCGCGCGCCCACAAGCCGTCGAGGTTCTTGGTGACGATCGCAAGGCTCGCCTTGGTGACGGTGTCATCAAGCCGCACCACCACATCGCCCGCCTTGACGAGATCACCGTCGTGAGCACGAACCTCGCCGACCACGCCGCCGGTCGGATGCTGTACCTTCTTGACGTTGGATTCGACGACAATCGATCCCGGCGCAATCAACGCACCCGAGATCTGCGCGGTCGAAGCCCAGCCGCCGAGCCCGCCCGCGAGCAGGATGACCACCGATAACCCCACCAACAAATGCCGCCGGATCGAAAAGCGCGTGCCCTTCTGCCCAAGATCGTTCATGACTTTTTGCAAATCAATCATGGCTTGGCGACGCCTCCGTCAGAGACGATTTTGATCGGCGAGGGCGCAGCGACCCGCGGCTGCAACACCTGCCCCAGCACGGTTTCCTTCGGTCCGAAGGCCTGCACGCGGCCATCCTTGAGCACGAGCAACTGATCGACCGCCTCGATCCCGATCGGCCGGTGTGCGACCACCACCACGATGGCGCCCCGTTCACGCGCGCCGCGGATCGCGCGCGTCAGTGCTTCATCGCCTTCGGTATCGAGATTGGAGTTCGGTTCATCCAGAACGATGAGGAAGGGATTGCCGTACAGCGCCCGCGCCAGCGCCACGCGCTGCGCCTGCCCTGCCGAAAGCGCCGTTCCCTGCTCGCCGACCTGGGTATCATAGCCTTCGCGCATCTTGATGATCATCTCGTGGACACCGGCTTCCTTGGCAGCCGTGATGATGCCGTCGGAAGTGGCTTCCGGATCGAAGCGGCAGATATTCTGGGCGACCGAACCGGAAAACAATTCGACGTCCTGCGGCAGGTAACCGATATAGCGGCCGAGTACATCCGAGGACCATTGGTCGAGCGCCGCACCGTCGATCCGCACCTTTCCACGCACCGGCTGCCATACCCCGACCAGCGCGCGCACCAGCGAGGACTTGCCGGACCCGCTCGGCCCGATGATACCGAGGCCGTTTCCGGCCGTCAGCGCGAAGGTAACGTCCTGAACAATCAGCCGCTGATCGCCAGGCGGCACGATACCGACGCCCTCGATCGACAGACGGCTCGACGGCGCTTGCAGCAACGTCGGCGTGGGGCGGGCCGGCATCGAATTCCAGCAAGCCGGTGAGACGGTGCCAGCTCTGGCGCGCGGCGATAAAACTCTTCCAATGCGCAATCGCAAGATCTACCGGCGCGAGCGCCCGCGCACTGAGGATCGAGCCCGCGATGATGATGCCGGCGGTCGCCTCCTGATGAATCACCAGATAAGCGCCGACCGCCAGCACGGCCGATTGCAGCATCATCCGCATGACCTTGGCGGCAGCACCAAGCCCGCCGGAGACGTCGCTGGCGCGCTGGTTGCCGTCCAGATAGTTCTGATTGGCTTCCGCCCAGCGCCGGGTCAGCCGGCCGGACATTCCCATCGCAACCAGCACTTCGGCATTGCGCCGGCTGGCCGCCGCCAGATCGTTGCGCCGCGCCGCCAGCCCCAACGCCTGACGCGCCGGGGCGCGCGACAGAAACTCGGTCATGATGGTGAGCGTCACCAGAATGACCGCGCCGACCAGCGCAGTCACGCCGATCAGCACGTGGAAGGCAAAGCAGATCGCCAGGTAAAATGGCAGCCATGGCAGGTCGAAGAACGCGCCCGGTCCCATGCCACCGAGAAAGCTGCGCACATTGTCGAGGTCGCGCAGCGGCTGAAGGCCCTCATTGCGGCTGCCAACGGTCAGCGGCAGGCGCACCACGATATCGAACACCCGCGCATTGAGCGTCTCGTCGAGCGAAGTTCCGATGCGGCCGAGGATTCGGCCGCGGATCAGGTCGAGGACACCCTGCGCGGCATAGAGGAAGCCTGCCAGGAGGATCAGACCCACCAGGGTCGGAACGCTGCGGCTCGGCAGCACCCGGTCATAGACCTCGAGCATGAACAACGACCCGGTCAGATAGAGCAGGTTGATCATGCAGCTCATGACGCCGACGCCGATAAAGGCGCTGCGGCAGGCGCGCAACGCTTCACCGAGTTCGGAACTCCGGACACCGGGAGCGGCTGCCATTTGTCCTGATCTCTTCACCTGGGGGTCGCGTGCCCTGCTCATCACGGGTCCGCAGCCTATTATTACCCATTCCTGCGGCCGTCGTCGAATGAAGTCACATTAACCTAAATGCCTTCAGATCAACGGTTTTTCCTTCCGCCGGGCGGACCAAACCCACCCGCTTTGTTAGGTCACGCAAAGGACGCCCGAAGTTCAAGGCCGGCCGGCAAGGTTCGACCGGCCCTGCTTCAAATTAAAGGCATCAAAAACGGCCGCCAGTCCGAACCAGTCTCACGATCAGAAGCAGGATGATGGCGCCGATCGCCGAGAAGATGATTTCCGATATCAGGCCCGAGCCGATCGAGATATGAAGCCTTGGGAACAGCCAACTGGCGATGAAAGCGCCAGCGATGCCGACGACGATGTCCCCGATGATGCCAAAGCCGGTACCGCGCACGATCTTTCCGGCCAGCCAGCCGGCGACGAGACCGACGAACAGAATAACGATCAGAACTCTCACTCGATATGTACATGAACAATCCCCCGGTTGCCGCGCGGCGGTCCTCCCGCGCTGGTCAGAAACCTATCCATTATTGGCCGAAGAGGCCACGCCAATCTGAGGCCGGATGAATCGGACGGGGACGATATTCCCTCGATATTATTGACGGACGACCTAGTGTTCCGATTCCGAAGTTCGTCGCCTTCCGCCACACTAAACTGTCGCGGCGATCGCGACGCGTTCCGCCAGAATGCACCTTGCAATTCGTTCATTGGCCATTTGCACGTTGGGCGGGAGAGCCTCCAGGCACCGCGGTTCGGCAAAACCGCACCGTGGCGCGAACGAGCAATTGACAGGCGCCTTGTCGAGCGTCGGCGGCGTTCCCGGGATCGTCTCGAGCCGCTCGCCGCGTTTGGCGCCATGGACGGTCGAGGCCAACAACCCCTTCGCATAGGGATGAACCGGCGAGCGCACAATCTGGCTGAGCGTGCCCTGTTCCACGATTTCGCCGGCATACATGACAGCGACACGGTCGCAGATTTCGATGGCAACCCCGATATCGTGAGTCACGAAAATCACCGACATGCCGAACTCGCGCTGCAACTCGCGCAACAACAGCAGGATCTGGATCTGCACGGTGGCATCGAGCGCCGTCGTCGGCTCGTCCGCCAGCAGCACCTTCGGCCGGCAGGCGAGTGCCAGCGCAATCATCGCGCGCTGGCGCATGCCGCCGGACATTTCGTGCGGATAGGTATCGAGCCGGCGCTTGGCCGAAGGAATGCGCACCACTTCCAGCATTTCCAGCGCGCGCGCCCTCGCCTCGCTCTGGCTCTTGCCCTCATGGCGCATCACGGTCTCGGCGATCTGCTGGCCGATGGTATAGACCGGATCGAGCGCCAGCGCCGGTTCCTGGAAAATCATCGAAACGGTCTGGCCGCGGAAGGCCGACAGTTCCTCGTCATCGAGCGCCAGCACGTCGCGGCCGCAAACCCGAATCTGGCCTGCGATCGCGGTCCGCTTCCTCGGCAACAGCCGCATGAGGGCGCGCAAGGTGACGCTCTTGCCGGAGCCGGATTCACCCAGCAGGCCGAGCACCTCGCCCTCGCCCACGGAGAACGAGAGATTATTCACGGCATGCACCGTGCGTTCGCCCGAAAAGCGGATGTTGAGGTTAGAGACGTCGACGAGCGCGGTCATGGCAGCTGCGGCACCTTTTCGTGAAAGTCCGTAGCGCGCTGGAACGCCGCGCCGATCCGCAAGATCGTCGCCTCATCGAACGAGCGGCCGACCAGTTGCAGTCCGACGGGAAGGCCGCTTTTGGTAAAGCCCGACGGAATAGACAGCGACGGCAGACCGAGATAGTTGATCGGGCGGGTGAAGCGCGTCAGCCGCTGGATCACGGCTTCGGCGTTCGGCGCATTGCCGACATCGCTTTCGGCAATGGTCGGCGCCGGGATCGGTGACACCGGCGCGATGACGGCGTCCACGCTCGCCGTGGCTGCGATGTGGGCGGCCAATGCCGGCCCCCGCCAGCGCAAGGCTTCGAGATAGGTGACGCCGGAGATCGCGAGCCCGTTCTGCAACCGCATCAACACCTGCGGGCCGTAGTCCTGCGGACGTTCGATCAGCCAGCGCTTGTGGAAGGCTGCCGCTTCGACCGCGAGCACCAGTTGCGAGGCGCTTGCAAGCTGACGCTGGTCCGGCAAATCGACCTGAACGACGTTGGCGCCTTCGCGCCTGAAGACGGCGATCGTGGCATCGAGCACGCTTGCAACGTCAGGATCGAGATCGTCGACATAGAAGGCGCTCGGCACACCGATGGTCAGGCCCTTCATCGACTGCGCTGACGCCGCCGCGTAGTCCGGCAGCGATCCGACAATGGCCGTCGGATCGGCGGGGTCGGCGCCCGCCATCAAACCCAGAAGCACGGCGCAGTCTTCCGCGGTGCGCGCCAACGGCCCAACGGTGTCGAGCGATTGCGACAACGGCATCGCGCCCGCGCGGCTGATGCGGCCTACGGTCGTCTTCAAACCCGTCACGCCGCAGAAATGCGCCGGCATCCGGATCGAACCGCCGGTATCGGAGCCAAGCGCGGCAAACGTCAATCGCGCGGCGACCGCCGAGCCGGAGCCAGACGACGAACCGCCGGTCACATGGCCCAGCTTGAAGGGATTATGCACCGGGCCGAAATGGGCGTTATGGCCGGTCGGACCGTAGGCGAATTCGGCCATTTGCAGCGAGCCGAGGCGGATGGTGCCGGCATCCTTGAGGCGTTGCAACGCGGTCGACGTGGTCGTGGCGACGAAGTCGCGGCGAATGCGCGAGCCGCAGGTCACGACCTTGCCCGCCTCGTAATACATGTCCTTGTGCGCCAGCGGCACGCCGTGCAACGGCCCCCGGCGGCCACCTTTGGCGAGCGCCGCATCGGCGGCATCGGCCGCTTTCAACGCCTCCTCTGCCTCAATCGCCATGAAGGCGTTCAGATGCGGCTGCCACTTCGCGATCCGCTCAAGACAGGACTGCGTCACCTCGCGGGAGGAAACACGCTTGTCGGCAATTGCGCTTGCAACCGCCGTCAGCGACATCAAGGCCGGTTCGCCGCTCATCGGGCGGCCTTTTCGGTTTGAACGAGCACAAACGTCGAAGGCTCAAGATCGAAAGGCAGCGTGCCGGCAATCGTGGCAAAGCTATCGAACGCGGGTCCGATGGAATTGGCGATGCGCGCGGCCACTTCCATATCGACCGGCACGCCTGCGGCGCTGGCGATCGCGCTGATCTCTTTATCCGTGGGTCTTGTCATGTGTTTGCCCCTTCTTGCTTTGGCGCGCGGCTATGGCCGGAGCCTGGGATGGCCATGTAACAGGCCGCCTGATGACCCATTCTATCAAGCGCGGTGAGTTTAGGTGTCGCGCCGGCGCAGAGCGGCTCCGCAAACGGGCAACGGGTGTGAAAGCGGCAACCCGACGGCGGATCGATCGGATTGGGCGGATCGCCGGAAATCGGCGGCGTCTCGGTCCTTCGATCCGGATCGGACGAGGGCATCGCCGCCAGCAGCGCCCGCGTATAGGGATGCGCGGGCGCATCCCACACCCGATCGACCGGACCGAGTTCGACAACTTCACCCAGATACATCACCAGCACGCGGTCCGAGATATAGCGGACCACGTTGAGGTCGTGGCTGATGAAAAGATAGGTCAGGCCGAATTCGCGCTTGAGATCGGCGAGTAGATTCAGCACCTGCGCTTCGACCGATTTATCGAGAGCCGAGACCGCTTCGTCCAGGATCACCAGCCGCGGCGACAGCGCCAGCGCACGCGCAATGTTGACGCGCTGTCGCTGCCCGCCGGAAATCTCGTGCGGATAGCGGCCGGCGAAATTCTCCGGCCTTAAGCCCACCTTGCCCAAAAGCTCGCGCGCCAGTAGCCGCGACGCGGCATCTGCCATGCCATGCAGCTTGGGGCCGAACGCGATCGATTCCTCGATCGTCAGCCGCGGGTTGAGCGAGGCGTAGCTATCCTGGAACACCATCTGCATACCGCGGCGCAACTCACGCAGCGACAACGCGCGCCCGACCTGCATGCCGTCGTAAATGATCTCACCGGCGTCCCGCGCCATCAAATGCATCAACAGCCGCGCGGTGGTCGACTTGCCGCAGCCGGATTCACCGACGATGCCGACGGTCTCGCCTTTGGCGATGGAGAACGAGACATCGTCGACGGCACGCACCGTCTTGCGCGCACTGAACCAGTCGCCGCGCACCGGAAAATGTTTCGTCAGCCCGTTGACTTGCAGCAGCGGTTGCGCAGCGCCGCCGACGTCCTCGATCGGTTCGAGCAAGGACATGGCTAGCGTCCCGATTCCGAAGTTCGTATCATTTTGCGGAACCACGTTTCGAACTTCGGAATTGAAAGGACACTAGCCAACCTACTAGACTCGCGTGGCTTTCGTTCAGAAATTCGCATGACGATCTCCCGTGGCAGCGCTGATGCGAACTTCTGAACAGCCACACGCTAGTTCCTGATGTCCATGGCCGAGCGCATGCCGTCGCTGAGCAGATTGAAGCCAATCGAAACCGCAAAGATCATCACGCCCGGCAACGCCGCAACCCATGGATTAACGTAGATCGCGGTGCGCAAGGTGTTGAGCATCAGTCCCCATTCCGGCTCCGGCGGCTTGGTGCCGAGACCGAGAAACGAAAGCCCGGCCGCCAGGATCATCGACACCGAAATCAGGCCGGTGGCGTAGACGAAAATCGGCCCGAGCACGTTACCCAACATGTGCACGCGCATGATGGTGAAAGTGCCGGCACCTGAGGCGCGCGCGGCTTCGACAAAATCCATGTTGCGCACGCTGGTGGTGACGCTTTCGGCCACACGGGTGATTTGCGGGAAGAAAACGATCGTCAGCGACACGATCGAATTGACGATGCCCGCGCCCAAGGCGCCCGAAATCGCAATTGCCAGCAACACCGAGGGAAAAGCATAGAACACGTCGACCGTGCGCATGATCGCGGTGTTGATCCTGCCGCCGACATAACCGGCGACGAGACCGAGCGAGGTCCCGATCACGAAGGCGAGGATGACAGGCAGAATGCCGATCACCAGCGACAGCCGCCCGCCATAGACCAGCCGGGCCAGCATGTCGCGACCGAGTTCGTCGGTGCCGAGCGGATAACCGGCCGTGCCGATATGGCGCAGCCGGCGGATCATCGAGCCCTGATAGGGATCGGCCAACCCGAGCCATGGCGCGCAAATCGCCGAGAGAAAAATCGCGATCAGGACAATGGCGCAGGCCATGCTGACCTTGTCGCGGACGATGCGCCGTCCAACGGTCGCCCAATAGCCGCGCGACCTGGTCGCCGGCGGCGCCTGAAGAGCTATTTCCATCGCGCTCATCGGCCGGCTAGCTCCGCTTGATCCGCGGATCGATCGCGGCCTGCGCGATATCGACCAACAGATTGAGGATGACGAAGAACATGGCCAGCACCAGGATGGTACCCTGGAGCAGCGGCAGATCGCGCTGGAAGATCGCGGAGTTGAGCAGCAACCCGGAGCCCGGCCAGGAAAACACCGTCTCGATCAGGATCGAACCGCCCAGCATGTAACCCAGCTGAAGGCCCATGACGGCCATCGCGGTCGGCGCCGCATTCTTGATGACGTGACGGAAGACGTCCGTCTCGTGCAGTCCCTTGGCGCGCAACGCCTCGACGAAATCCTGGCTCAGGATGTCGCCGGTGAGCGCGCGCACGGTGCGGGTGACGATGCCCATCGGAATCACCGAGGTGGTCACCGCCGGCAGGATCAAATAGCGGATGTGTTCCCAATCCCACGCCCACGCCCCGGAACCGCCGGGGCCGGCGCCGACTGCCGGCAACCAGCTCAGTTGCACCGAGAAGATGATGACCAGCACCATGCCGAGCCAGTAATGCGGCACCGAGACGCCGGCAATCGCGATTGAAGTCGCAACCTTGTCGATCCAGGTGTCGCGGAAATAGCCGGCGAGCAGGCCGAAGAACAGACCGAGCGTAAACCCGATCAGGGCGGCCGCGATCGCCAGCATCACAGTGTTGCTGACCGCGCGCAGGACTTCGCTCAACACCGGCCGGCCGGTCGCAATCGAATTGCCGAGATCGCCATGGACGGCCCGCCACAGCCACAGCCCGAACTGTACCGGTAAGGGACGATCAAAGCCGTAGGCCGCACGCATCTGATCGGCGAGCTCTTGCGACGCGTCGGCCGGCAGCACCGCGACCAGCGGATCGCCGGGCGTAATATGCACGAGCATAAAACACACCAGCGCCACGCTGAGAAGAATCGGAATCACGTAGACGATGCGGCGGGCGATGTAGATGAGCACGAATTACCTTCTTCTTTCCTTCCCTCTTGTGGGAGAAGGGAAGAGTCATTTCATTGCGTCAGAGTCATCGGCGACAGATCGACAAACCAGCTCTTCGCCTGCACGAACCCCTTGATCTTGGGGCTGAGCGCGCGAGGCGCCACGTCATGAGCGACATATAGAAACGCCGCATCGTCGACGGAGGCCGCGTGCAATTCAGCCAGCGCCTTGTCGCGCTCGGCCGGATCGAAACTCTGGCGCGCTTTCGTCACCAGCTCGTCGAATTTCGGGTTGTTGATGTAACCCCAATTGTTCGACACCGGCGGCGCCATTCCGGATTGCAGGAACCGCACCATCGCGAAGAACGGGTCCATCGCCGCATAGGTGACGTTGGTGGCGTTGGCGCCGTTGGCGGAAGGATCCTTGGCGCCGCGCCGCCAGTTCGTGAATAGCGTATTCCACTCGATGACGTCGAGCTGAACGTCGAAATAGCACTCGGCAAGCGCCTGTTGCAGATACTCGTTCATCGGCAGCGGCAACATCTGGCCCGAACCGGAGGCCGAGGTCTGGACCTTGACCGTCAGTTTCTTGTTCGGGCCGAAGCCCGCTTCCTGCATCAGCTTTTGTGCCGCCGGCTTGTCGTATTTGATCTGGAACGTCGGATTGCCGCGCCAGGGATGGCCAGGCTCGAAGGTGCCGGTCGCCGGCACCATCAACCCACCGAGCAGCCCATCCTTCAGGCCTTCGCGATCGACGCAGAGATTGGCCGCCTTGCGCACGCGGATGTCGTTCCACGGCGAGCCTTCAACGCGCGAAAATTGCCACGGCCAGACATGCGGCTCTTCATTGGAATAAAGAACAAAGCCGCGCTGCTTGATTTCGGGAAGTGCATCCGGCGCGGGCGCTTCAATCCAGTCGACTTGCCCTGAGAGCAGCGCCGCCGTGCGGGCGTTCGCCTCCGGCATCGGCAGCAAAACAATCTTGTCGACCTTGGGAACACGGGCCTTGTCCCAATAATTTACGTTCTTCACCAGCTCCAGCCGCTCGCGCGGCGTAAAGCTCGACATCTTCCAGGGACCTGTACCTGAGGCGTCTTTCGCGAAAGCGTCCCAGGCGGCTTGCGACTTGGCTTTCGCATCGGCGCCGGATGCTGCATCGAACAACTTCTGCCATTTCGCCGGGCTCGCCATGAACAGATTAGTGAGATTTATCGGCAGGAAGCTGTCCGGCTCCTTGGTGATCAATTCCACCGTCATGTCATCGATCTTGCGCGCGGAAGCCAATGTCGGCATCCGCGACGCGGTCACGCCGACCTGGCTGGGATCGAACTGAATTGCGTCCTGCTTGAGGACTTTTTCGACGTTCCAGACCACCGCATCGGCGTTGAACGGCGAACCATCATGGAATGTGACACCTGGACGAAGTTTGAATGTCCATTTTTTCTTGTCGGCCTCGTCGACCTTCCATTCGGTTGCAAGGCCGGGAATCACGACGCTTGCCTTATCGGCCGACGACAGGTCCCACATCGTCAAACCGTCATACATGGTCAGGCCCGTGAAACGGTTGCCTTCGAAACCCTGATCGGGCTGGCCCAGCGTGCGCGGAATATCGGCCGCGGTCATGCCGATGCGGACAACCGTTTCAGCGCAGGCCAATTGCGGCAGACATGCGCTCAACACAGCCGCAAGGATAAGCGCCACGGTTTGGCGCTTTCCCACGATCTCACTCAATCTGGTCATCAATCCCCTCGATTTTTCGATGACTATTTTCTATGCAAATTTATGCAATGGCTGTGCCACCGAGAGCAATAGCTCCTTTGATCGTGATGGCCTGCGGCCTTCATTTACGCTGCCCGGAACTCATTGTCGCAGGTGCATTTTTTGGCATCAACCTTGCACGCTATACGCCTGTTATTTGTTCAATGGAGACTTCTGTTCATGCGCATCCGAAATTTGATCTCGGCCCTGTCCTTGGCCCTTGCCGCCTGCTTCGGCCTGGGGGGCAACTCTGCGGAAGCCGAGACGGTGGTGCGCTACGGAATTTCGATGGCCGACATCCCGTTAACCACGGGTCAGCCGGATCGCGGCGCCGGCGCCTATCAGTTCACCGCCTACACGATCTACGATCCGCTGATCGCCTGGGAAATGGATGTTGCGGACCGGCCCGGCAAGCTCGTGCCCGGCCTCGCCACTGAATGGAAGGTTGACGATAAAGACAAAACCAAATGGCGGTTTACCCTTCGAAAGGGCGTCAAATTTCATGACGGCAGCGACTTCAACGCTGACGCGGTGATCTGGAACCTCGACAAGGTCCTCAACGACAAGGCGCCGCAATTCGACAAGCGGCAAAGCGCGCAGGTGAAGACCCGCCTGCCCTCGGTGGCGAGCTACGCCAAGGTCGACGACGACACGGTCGAGATCACCACCAAGACGGTTGACTCCTTCTTTCCCTACCAGATGCTCTGGTTCTTGGTCTCAAGCCCCGCCCAATACGAAAAGCTCGGCAAGGATTGGGACAAATTCGCCAGCCAGCCGTCGGGCACCGGTCCGTTCAAACTGACCAAGCTGGTGCCGCGCGAACTGGCGGAGCTTTCGAAGAACCCTGACTATTGGGACAAGAAGCGCATTCCGAAAGTCGACAGGCTGGTTCTGATTCCGATGCCGGAAGCGCTGACGCGCACCAACGCGCTGCTCGCCGGCCAGGTCGATCTGATCGAGACGCCAGCGCCCGACGCGGTACCGCAGCTCAAGGCCGCCGGCATGCGGATCGTCGACAACATCACGCCGCATGTCTGGAATTATCATTTAAGCGTACTGCCGGGATCGCCATGGACCGATATCCGCTTGCGCAAGGCGCTCAATCTCGCGATCGACCGCGACGGCGTGGTCGGGCTGATGAACGGCCTGGCGAAACCCGCCAAGGGACAGGTCGACCCTTCCAGTCCCTGGTTCGGCAAGCCTGAATTCGACATCAAATACGATCCGGCCGCCGCGAAAAAACTCGTCGAGGAGGCCGGTTACTCGAAGGAAAAGCCGCTGAAGGCGACGTTCATCATTGCGCAAGGCGGCACCGGACAGATGCTATCGCTGCCGATGAACGAATTCCTGCAGCAGAGTTTCAAGGAAATCGGCATCGCCATCGACTTCAAGGTGGTGGAGCTCGAGACGCTCTATACGCATTGGCGCAAGGGCGCGGCCGACGAGATCAATGCCGGCATCACCGCCAACAACATCGCTTATGTGACCTCCGATCCGCTCTATGCGATCGTGCGGTTCTTCGCCTCAGATCAGGTGGCGCCGGTCGGCGTGAACTGGGGCGGCTACAAGAATCCGAAGGTCGACGCGCTGATCAGTGAGGCCAAGCAGACCTTCGACATCAAGAAGCAGGATGAGTTGATCGCCCAGGCCCATGCCCTGATCGTCGATGACGCCGCGCTGGTGTGGGTGGTGCACGACACCAATCCGCATGCGCTGTCGCCAAGGATCAAGAAATTCGTGCAGGCGCAGCACTGGTTTCAGGACCTGACGACGATCGGCGTGGAGTAAAGCCGAACCCGTCGTTGCGAGCCAACGGGTCGGACGACTGCCCGCCCGATGACAGGCTCCGCGAAGCAATCCAGCTTAAATCAAGGACTGGATTGCTTCGTCACTTTGCTCCTCGCAATGACGAGGACGGCTAACCGAGCCGACGTTTTTGCAAGGTAGGAGAGACGGCGCGCGCCTACTTCGTCAATAGCGCGAAGGCGCCGTTCCAGTCGTCGGGCGGCGGACTCTTCTGATAATCGAGAATGCGCGCCTCATAGAGCTTGTACAGATAGCTGAGCCTGCCGCCCTCGTCGGTACGCCGGCCGCGTTCGATCGACATCAGCGCGCCCTCCCAATCTCGACTGCGATAGCAGGCGAGCATTTCGATGGTGAGGTTGCGCAGGTTCTGGAAGCGGCCGGACATCGCGACATCTTCGCGCCCGGCGATGGCGTAGATCACCTCCGGCTCCTTCTTGCCTTTGACCATGATGAAGTCGAGCTCGAGGATGGCGAACTTGTCCTTTGCCGCGAGCGCCGTCTTGGAGCCTGCGATAATCGGGAAGCCGTACTCCTTTGACTGCCCTTCCAGCCGCGACGCGAGATTGACGCTGTCGCCCAGCACCGAGTAGTCGAAGCGCAAATTCGACCCCATATTGCCGACGACGCATACACCGGTGTTCAGACCGACGCCGACATTGATCGGAATATAGACGTGGCCGCCCTGCTGCGCCTCGGCCTCGCGCTCCTTGTTCAGGGCGTCGATTTTCTCGAGCATGTCGAGCGCGGCATTGCAGGCATTGATCTGGTGCTCATTGTCGTCCAGCGGCGCATTCCAGAACGCCATGATCGCATCGCCCATATATTTATCGATGGTGCCCTTGCGGGCCAGAATGGCGTCGGTCAGCGGCGTCAGGAAGCGGTTCATCAACGCGGTCAGGCCCTGCGGATCGTGCTTGTAGGACTCTGAAATCGTGGTGAAGCCGCGGACGTCGGAGAACATGATCGTCATCTCGCGCTCTTCGCCGCCAAGCTTGAGCTTTTCAGGCGAGTTCGCAAGCTGCTCGACCAGCGCCGGCGAAATGTACTGGCCGAAGGCCGAGCGGATCTGCCGGCGCTGCGCCTGTTCGCGGACGAAACTCGCAAAGATCAGGGTGAGGTAGATCGCGGTCGTTGACAGCAAGGGATAGGTGAAATCGATCAGCAACCGCTGCTCTTTGTAATAGTACAAAGATGTGCCGATCAGCACCGTGGCGAACAAGGCGCCGACTGCGACAAGCGTGACGGGTCCGAGGTTCGGTGTAAAGACAATGACCAGAAACCCAAGCACAAACGCGGCAAGAAGTTCGACGCCGAGCGCGTAGTTCGGTTGTGACAGCACCGCGTGGGTCAATGCGGCCTCCAGCACCTGGGCATGGATCTCGACACCGGGCATTGCATTGGACACCGGCGTGGTCTTGATGTCGTTCAGTGCCACCGCCGAGGTGCCGATCAGAACCAGCTTGCCTTTGATCTTCTCGACCGGCGCGCTGCCGTCGAGAACAGTGGTCGCCGAGACGTAGATCGAGGGGTCGTTGCGCGCGAAGTGCACCCACAGCCGGCCATTCTTGTCAGTTGGAACATCAAGCCCCCTGACGGCAACGCTTTTGACCCCGTTCTGGTCGTATTTGGCGAGAATTCGTCGAGGTCCCCGAGACGACCCGAAGCATTTCCAGACTGAGCGACGGCATCATGTGACCCTGCGCCTGCAACACCATCGGCACCCGGCGGATGATGCCATCGGGCTCGGCCACAATCGTCACCAGACCACGGCCCGCAGCGACCTTTTCGAGAACCGGGACGTTACGCAGCAGACCGGGAAACTCGAAGAAGCGCGGTTCGGGGTCTTCCGCTTTATCACCGCGCACCCCGAACCCTGTGAACGGAAGATCGTTGTCGATTTCCGAAACCACTCTGTCGAGGCCGGTCTCGCCGAGCACTACGCGCGCGCGCCTGACGGCATCAGCCAGGGTCTGATCGTTGCTCGGCAGCCCGCGCAACCTGCTTCGGGTCAGTTCATCCAGGTAGCGCATGTTACCGGCCAGGATATCCGGGTTGAGCCGGTCGGGTTCGGAGAAAACCACGTCGAACGCAATGGCGACTGCACCAAGATTGGCGAGGTTGATGACCATGTCTGCGATCTGCGTGCGCGGCCACGGCCATTGCCCGAATTTCTTCAGGCTTGGCTCATCGATGTCGATGATGGTGACGGGACGCGCGGCCTTCACGCGGGGATCGAATTTTTGGTAGAAATCGAAGGTTCGGACCCGAAGCTCTTCGACCGGCGCAAAATCGGCGATGCGCAGCGCCGCGATGCCGATCAGCAGGAAAAGGCATATCAGCCGCGAAAAGCCGAACCTTCGCCCGAACCAGCGCCGGATGATTTTGAGACGCCTCATGCCTGCAAATCGGGTTGGAGCAATATCGTCAGGTCCGCTGACGATCGTGGCAGGCGCATTTCAAACACGAAAAATCCTGACACGACAAGCCCGCAAGGCTCGAGCACATGGATGCCATGGCCGGTCCCCCTCGCTCGCGCGCCGGCTTGAGGCGGGCCGCGACGTCGGCTCCCGGGGAGTTGCGAGGAGGCTGCGTCGCCGTCGAGCGGGGCTCACACGAAATGGAAGTCCGCGGCGTGCAGATGCGCCTTGGCGAAAGCGCTCAGACCGACATGATCCTGGCCGTCGCCTCCCAAGGGCATATTGGAATGACCCTGGTCGGGCGGGGCGTTCGAGCCGGTGTGCAGGTTGGTCAACATCGAACCGCCAGGCTGGAAATTTTCCACGTCCGGATGGAAATCCGTCGTCGGGGCATGATGGTGCCCGCCAAAATTGAACACAAACCCGTCGGTGCCGGCTGTGCTGGCCAAATTCTGATTCGAAGCGGCCGGCGTCCCGCCCGGCGCTTGACCGCCCGTCTTCACCGGCGGATCGACGATCAGCGTACCGCCGTCACCGTCACTCTCGATGGTGAAGTTCGCCAACTGATAATTGCCGGTGAAGCTGATACTGTCGAGCGCCTGGCCGTTCGCGTCATGCAGGGTCAGCGTTCCGCCGGTACCGGCGGCATTTTCCAAATAGGTCGTCTTGCTGGTCGCGACATCGGCAAAGTTGACGTCCATGGCGTCGATCAGGTCCGAATTTGCAACAGTGCCGTCGCCGGCAAAGCCTGTGATCGTCCCGGTGAAATCCTTGGAGTCGGCAAGCACCAGATCGCCAGTGTTGGCTGTGCCGTTGGTGAACGTCACCGCCGCCGAGCTAGCGCCGCCGATATCCAGCGTGACGCCGCTGCCGATCGTCACCGCACCGGAGTTGACCGCCGGATCCGACAGCAGTGTCCCGCCGTTGCCATCGCTGGCAAACTCGAGACCTCCATGGCTGTAGTTGCCTTGCAGATCGATCGTGAGGTTGGGTTGGCTGGTACCGTTGGTGAGGGTGACCGCCGTGATGCCGGTGTGCGAGTTGTACACTGCCGATAATACTTTTGCGTGGTGTTGCGAGCTGTCTGTAAAGCCCACCAGGTCGACATAGTTCTCATGGTTCTCAATGCCGTCGCTGGATTCCACGAGACCGCTGATCACCCCGGTAAAGCTTCCCGGATTATCAAGTATCAGCCCGGAATGCCCGCTGGAGTTTTCAAAGTTCACGGTCACGCCGGAGACCGAACCGCTGAGCTCAAGTGTCGAACCGCTGGAGATATCGAGTGTGGCGGCGCCGGTGAAGGTGACATTCTCCAGCTTGCTCGTTGTGCCTGTGAGCAACAGCGTACCATTGTCGACAATCTGACCGCCATTGATGGTGGTGTCGAAGAGCGTCAGCGTGCCGCCATGGTCAATCTGAATAGTGCCATTGGTGTTGGTGACAACTTCCTGGTCGATGTGGACGACACCATGCGTCTCCGTGTGGACTTCGCCACTGAAGACCGCGGAACTCTTCACTTCGAACGTGCCGTTGTTGGTGAACGGCGTCGGGTCGATCGTGAACGTTCCACCGACGACATCGACATGATCGGAATTGATGACCGTGGCGCCACTGATTGTGGTCGTTCCGTTTGAGTCCAGAATGCCGGAAATATCGAGCGTGCCGCCCGAAAGGGTGACACCATTGAACGTTACGTTGTCATTAACGGTCAGCGTGGCCGAATCGCTGAAATTGCCCGCCAGCGTCAGATCGTCCAGGGTCAGCGCACCGAGGGCCAGTATGCCGCTGGCGACCGTGATGCCGCCGCCGGTACTGTTAATCGTGCCGGAGAAGGTCGTCGACGCATTCGTCAGCGTCAGCGTCTCGTTGCCAAGCTTGACGGCACCGCTCCCCGATAGCGTCTTGATCGAGGCGCCCGAGGTCGTCGCCGATATATCGAAGGTACCGCCGTCGGCAACGCCACTGGATTTCGCGATCGAACCCGAGCCCGACAGCGCCAGGGTCTCGCCGGAACCGATCGTGGTTGCACCGCTATAGGTGTTGACGCCAGACAGGAGTTCGATGCCGGAGCCGTCAACCGTCAGACCGCCGGAACCGCCGATCACACCGGAGAAGGTGCTCGCTCCCGCGGTCAGCGTCAGGGTTTCCGCCCCAAGCGTGACGGCGCCATCGCCGGACAGCGTCACGATCGAGGCGCCCGAGGTGGTCGCCGAGATATCAAGCGTACCGTCGTCGATGACATCGCTGGAGTTTGCGATCGAGCCGGTGCCCGACAGCGCCAGCGTGCCGCCATTGATCGTGGTCACGCCGGTATAGAGATTGTCGCCGGTCAAGGTCTCGATGCCGGCCGTCAGCGTCAGACCGCCGCTGCCGTCAATGGCGCCAGAGAACGTCGTCGAGGCATCCGTCAGCGTCAGGGTCTCGTTGCCGAGATCGACGGTGCCGATGCCCGACAGCGTCACGATCGAGGCGCCGGAGGTCGTCGCCGAGATATCCAACGTGCCGTCGTCGACGACATCGCTGGAGTTTGCGATCGAGCCGGTGCCCGACAGCGCCAGCGTGCCGCCATTGATCGTGGTCGCGCCGGTATAGAGATTGTCGCCGGTCAAGGTCTCGGTGCCGGCCGTCAGCGTCAGACCGCCGGTGTCACCGGCAACCGATGGCGCCCGAGAACGTGGTCGAGGCATCCGTCAGCGTCAGGGTCTCGTTGCCGAGATCGACGGTGCCGGTGCCCGACAGCGTCACGATCGAGGCGCCGGAGGTGGTGCCCGAAATATCCAAGGTGCCGTCGTCGATGACATCGCTGGAGTCTGCGATCGAGCCCGCGCCCGACAGCGCCAGCGTGCCGCCGTTGATCGTGGTCGCGCCGGTATAGAGGTTGTCGCCGGTCAAGGTCTCGGTGCCGGTCGTCAGCGTCAGGCCGCCGCTGCCGTCGATGGCGCCCTGAGAACGTCGTCGAGGCATCCGACAGCGTCAGGGTCTGCGTGCCGAGATCGACGGTGCCATCGCCCGACAGCGTCACGATCGAGGCGCCGGAGGTGGTGCCGCGAAATATCGAAGGTGCCGTCGTCGACGACATCGCTGGAGTCTGCGATCGAGCCGGTGCCCGACAGCGCCAGCGTGCCGCCGTTGATCGTGGTCGCGCCGGTATAGAGATTGGCGCCGGTCAGCGTCTCGGTGCCGGTCGTCAGCGTCAGTCCGCCGGTGCCGTCGATGGCGCCCGAGAACGTGGTCGAGGCATCCGTCAGCGTCAGCGTCTTGCCGCGCCGAGCGTGACGGTGCCATTGCCCGACAGCGTCATGATCGAGGCGCCCGAGGTGGTCGCCGAGATATCGAAGGTGCCGGCGTCGGCGACGTCGCTGGAGTTCGCGATCGAGCCCGCGCCCGACAGCGCCAGCGTCTCGCCGCGACCGATCGTCGTCGCGCCGGTATAGAGATTGACGCCCGACAGCGTCTCGGTGCCGGTGCCGTCGACCGTCAGGCCGCCGGTGTCGCCGGCAAGACCGATCGCGCCGGAGAACGTGGTCATGCCGCCGTCAGCGTCAGCGTCTTGCGTGCCGAGCGTGACGGTGCCGTCGCCCGACAGCGTCATGATCGAGGCGCCCGAGGTGGTCCCCGAGATATCGAAGCGTGCCGTCGTCGACGACATCGCTGGAGTCCGCGATCGAGCCGGTGCCCGACAGCGCCAGCGTGCCGCCGATTGATCGTGGTCGCGCCGGTATAGAGATTGTCGCCGGTCAGCGTCTCGGTGCCGGCCGTCAGCGTCAGTCCGCCGGTGTCCGACCGATCGCGCCCGAGAACGTCGTCGCCGGTCCGTCAGCGTCAGCGTCTTGCTGCCGAGCGTGACGTTGCCGGTGCCCGACAGCGTCTTGATCGAGGCGCCGGAGGTGGTCGCCGAGATATCGAAGGTGCCGTCGTCGATGACATCGCTGGAGTCCGCGATCGAGCCGGTGCCCGACAGCGCCAGCGTGCCGCCGTTGATCGTGGTCGCGCCGGTATAGAGATTGGCGCCGGTCAGCGTCTCGGTGCCGGTCGTCAGGGTCAGGCCGCCGGTGTCGCCGGCAAGACCGATCGCGCCGGAGAACGTGGTCGAGGCATCCGATCAGCGTCAGCGTCTTGCTGCCGAGCGTGACGTTGCCGGTGCCCGACAGCGTCATGATCGAGGCGCCCGAGGTGGTCGCCGAGATATCGAAGGTGCCGTCGTCGATGACGTCGCTGGAATCCGCGATCGAGCCGGTGCCCGACAGCGCCAGCGTGCCGCCGTTGATCGTGGTCGCGCCGGTATAGATATTGTCGCCGGTCAAGCGTCTCGGTGCCGGTCGTCACCGTCAGTCCGCCGGTGCCGGCGATGGCTCCGCGAGAACGTGGTCGCGGCATCCGTCAGCGTCAGCGTCTTGCTGCCGAGCGTGACATTGCCAGTCGCCCGACAGCGTCATGATCGACGCGCCGGAGGTGGTCGCCGAGATATCGAAGGTGCCGTCGTCGGCGACGCCGCTGGAGTCGGCGATCGAGCCGGTGCCCGACAGCGCCAGCGTGCCGCCGTTGATCGTGGTCGCGCCGGCATAGAGATTGGCGCCCGACAGCGTCTCGGTGCCGGTCCGTCACCGTCAGGCCGCCGGTGCCGTCGATGGCGCCGGAGAACGTGGTCGAGGCATCCGTCAGCGTCAGCGTCTTGCTGCCGAGCGTGACGTTGCCGGTGCCCGACAGCGTCATGATCGAGGCGCCCGCGGTGGTCGCCGAGATATCAAGCGTGCCGGCATCGATGACGCCGCTGGAAGTCCGCGATCGAGCCGGTGCCCGACAGCGCCAGCGTGCCGCCGTTGATCGTGGTCGCGCCGCTATAGAGATTGGCGCCCGACAGCGTCTCGGTGCCGGTCGTCACCGTCAGGCCGCCGCTGCCGTCGATCGCGCCTGAGAAGGTGGTCGAGGCTCCGTCAGCGTCAGCGTTTCTGCCCAAGCGTGACGTTGCCGTCGCCCGACAGCGTCGTGATCGACGCGCCGGAGGTGGTGCGGAGATATCCAGCGTGCCGGCGTCGATGACATCGCT
>CAVVLH010000064.1:0-108841 GCA_963748805.1 uncultured Alphaproteobacteria bacterium
CGAAATATTCCTTGAGCACGGCGACCATGCCGTCCTGGTCGCGGATATCGGTCAGGTATTTCGTCACCTTCACCACATCGGTCCAGGTCAGCCCCTCATGCTCCAGAATGGTCTTGATCGTCTCCATCGCACGGCGGGTCTGATCTTCGATCCGGTTCGGATGATCGTGTTCGGAGATCACATGCGGGTGCTTGTGATAGAGCGGCGATGGCGTGGCGCCTGAAATGAACAACAATCCGCAGGGGCTTTCCACCCGCATCGCCGGCGCATACGGCATGTCTACCCGCCGCTCCGGCTCGGTCTGGATTTCCTGGAGGTTCGGGTTGGTGGGCGAAGCCTGAAAAGCGGATTTCCTCGTCATGATAACTCCAAGCGATTAAACGGCTGATGGCGGCGGCACGGCGCCAGACTTCGAGACGCGCGGACGCGGTCGGCCCCCATCCGCAAGTGCAACGATTACTACGATCTCGTCGGGCCGGGGCGCATTGGGAACCATGACGCTCAGCGTGTCAATTTGATCGAACGACCAGACGTCGTCCTTGTGCCCCAAGGGAACATCGATCACCGAACCTACGCTACCGATCTTTACGTTGGATGGAATGATCGCCTGCCCGCCTCCGATGGCGTCACGCATCGGCTTGCCCATCCGCGGATGCAGAATCGCGGCGGCATGCTCGATATCGCCCGATGCACCGAGGATCGCAGCCTTGCCATAGGAAATAGCCGGTCCCGGCAGTAAAGCCTGCGCCTCCTTCACCAGCCGCTCGCCGAGATCGGCTCCCATGCCAACAAGCTCGGAAAGATCGTCCAGCGCCTGATGGGCGAGCGGGTTGGCGATCACCGCGCAGGCCGCGACCCGCGTGACGGGTTTGAGCGCGGGCAAACCGCCTTCGGCGAACACGACGTCCTTGCAGAGCCAGATACGTCTGATGTCCATGTCAGCCTCCTGTCAGCCGCTCGAAATTGCTTTCCAGCACCAGTTTCGCTTGCCCGGCCGGCAAGGCGTTGCGTACGAAGGTCACCGGATGGGGTTCGCCGAGCGGAAATGGCGCATCGCTCCCGAGCATGATCTGCTCCGGCGGAATGACCTCTGTGACATAACGCAACATCGCCGGCTCAAAGCAGATCGAATCCACATAAAGCTGGCGCAGATAATCGCCGACCGGCTTGGTCAGAGTCCGTTGAAGCTGAGCGTTGGTATCGACCTCGCGCTGCATCCGCGCCCGCAAGGCCGGGCTGAACGCACCGCCATGGGCGCAAACGAGCTTGAGCGTTGGCCAGCGATTGAGAAAGCCCGAACAAATCATCTTCAGGATGTTGATAGTGCTGTCGAACAGATAGCCCGCGACAATCGTGAGTTCATAGTCGCGCGTCCTGTCCTTGCCCAGCGGATCGGCCGGGTGCACGAACAAGGGAACGCCGAGGTCGACCGCGGCCTGGAAGATCGGCGTGAACCGGCTGTCATTCAAATAAAGGCCGCGAACGTTGGAGGCGATATGCCCGCCGATGAAACCATGGTCGCGGACGCAGCGGCGCAATTCCCGCGCCGCGGCCTCCGGATCCTGCATCGGCAACAACGCCCAGCCGCCAAAACGTTTGCGATCCGGAGTGATTGCCATAGCCAGTCCGTCGTTGAAGACCGTAGCCGCCTCGACGGCGAGCGAAGCCTCGAGATGATAGTCGATGAACGGCGTCGCCAGTGACAGCATCGCGCGTTCGACGCCGTCGCGTTGCATCCGTTCGACCTGCTTTTCCATGTCGAAGAACGTCGTGTTCAAGCCAAAATGCATGCCTCTGATATCGAGATCGACGGCGTCGCCTTCCCGGCGCTTGATCGTGATCGCGAATTCCGGCCGCGATTGCGCGAACTTGAAAAAGGAATCCGGAACGTAATGGCAGTGGATATCGGTGATCATGACTAAAGTCCCAAATAGGCTGTTTTGAGCCGCTCGTCGTTGAGGAGTGCGGGGCCTTTGCCCTCCATGACGATCCGCCCGTTTTCGAGCACATAGGCGCGGTCGGCCGTCCGCAGCACATGGTGGACGTTCTGTTCGACGATCAGGATGGTGAGGCCCCTGCCGCGCAGATCGATGATCAAATCGAACAGAAGTTTTACATAGATCGGTGCGAGCCCTTCGGTTGGCTCGTCGAGCAATAACACTTGCGGCTGTGCCATCAGTGCCCGGCCGATCGCAAGCATCTGCTGTTCGCCGCCGCTCATCGAGCCCGCGACCTGGCTGCGCCGCTCGTAAAGCGTCGGCAACAGCGCGAACACCGCCTCCAGGGATTGCGAAATTAAGGCCCGCGCCGCGGGCGCGTAGGCGCCGACTTCGAGATTTTCGAGCACGGTCATGAAGGGAAACAGCCGGCGTCGCTCCGGCACCAGCACAAGACCCTTGGATGGCCGCTCCCAGGGGGCGCACTTCTGAATGGAAGCGCCATCCAGCAGCACCTCGCCGCGGCAGGTGGTTCGCAAGCCGGCAAGCGAGAACATCAGCGAGCTCTTGCCGGCAGCGTTGGCACCCACCAGGCCCACGATCTCACCGGTGTTGACGACGAGGTTGACGCCGTGCAGCACCTGCACCGCGCCATAGAACGCGTCGAGGTTCTTGACCTCAAGCAAGCTGCATCTCCTCGCCGAGATAGGCTTTGACCACGGCGGGATCGCGAGCCACTTCCGCCGGCGCGCCTTGGGCGATCACGCTGCCACGGTTGATCACGACCATCCGCGTCGCGGTCTTCATGATCGCATAGAGAACATGTTCGACCCAGATCACGGTGATTCCACGCGCCGGCAGACCGGCGACAATCTCGGTCATCGTACCGACTTCTGTCGGGGTCAGGCCTGCCATGATCTCATCGAACAGCATGAGCTTCGGCCGCATCGCAAGCGCGCGCGCCACTTCCAGCCGCTTCAACAGCCCGACCGTCAATTCACTCGCTAGCCGGTCGCGATAAGCCGCCAATCCAAGGTCGCTCAGCGTCAAATCCGCCAGTTCGCGCGCGCCGGCCATCGACGGCTCGCGGAGAAAGGCTGAGATCATCACGTTCTCGATAACGGACAATTGCCGGTAAGGCTTTGGAATCTGGAAGGTGCGGGCGACGCCGACCCGCGCCATGTCATACGACTTCCATCCGGTCACGTCCGCGCCGTCGATTTTGATCTTCCCGCCCGACGGCGGCATGACGCCGGCGATCAGGTTGAACAGCGTGCTTTTTCCGGCGCCGTTCGGCCCGATCAGTCCCAGCAATTCCCCCGTCTGAACGGCAAAGGACACGTTGTCGACGGCGCGGGTGACGCCGAAACTGCGGCTCACGCCTTGCACTTCCAGCAGCGCACTCATGGTCGCGGCTTTCGTGACTTTAGCCTATCGAGTGCGCCGGCAATGCCGGTTGGGAAATACAGCATCACGACAATTAGCCCGGCGCTGTAGATCACGAGATGCAGTCCCGCCACGGCATTGCCGAGATTGGCGCGCAACAGCTCCGACAATGGCGTGATGAGGAAGGAGCCGAGGATCGGGCCGATAGCGGTCCCGAGCCCGCCGACCGCGGGCAGAAGCGCAAACTGAAACGACAGTTCAGGCGAGATCACATAGGTCGGATCGAGATAAAGGAAGTATTGCGCGAAAAGCGTACCCCCTACCCCGGTCAGCGCGGCGCTCAGTGCCATTGCCGAGGAGCGAACCATTAACGGATTGATACCGCCGGCAGCAGCCGCGTCGTCATTGTCCCGAACCGCGAACAGATAGAATCCGAAGCGCGACGCTTCGAGCCAGCGCATGATGGCATAGGCCAAAATCAGATAGATCAGGGTCAAGGTCTCATAAGCAGCCTTGGAGCTTAGCACCATATTAGCCGCGTTCGGTACGGGCGGGATCGACAGGCCCTCCGCGCCGCCGGTCACCGACGACCAGTTCAGCGCGATAATGCGCACCACTTCGGCGAACGCCAGCGACGAAAGAATGAAGAACGGCCCCTTGAGCCGCGCGCAGATCAGCGACAGCACCGCGCCGGCGATGGCCGCGGCCGCGGCCCCGACGAAGATGCCAAGCCACGGCGTGACATTATAGCTCTGAAACAGAATGGTCGACGTATAGGCCCCGATTCCAAAAAAAGCGGCGTGGCCGAACGAGATCAATCCGGCGCAGCCACCGGCGATATTCCAGGCGAGCGCGAGGCCGGCAAAAAGGAAAGAGAGAACGACGACATCCTGCAAAGCCGGCGCAAGACCGAAGCCGACCCAGGCGGCGCAACCTGCGAGCAACACAATCTCAAACCATGAGAGCTTTCCGCGTTTCGGCATTGCGGAAATTCGCGACCACCCGTTCGTTCTGGCCGGCATCGCCGTCATGCGTTACTCGTTCATCCCAAGGGTTGCCGCGCCCCTTTGGCCGAACAAGCCATTCGGCCGAAAAATCATCACCAGCAGGAACAGCACGAAGAAGAACAATTGTCCAAACGCGGGCGCGACATAATAAGAACTGACCGATTGCACCACACCGACGCAGAAGCCGCCGAGCAGCGCGCCCTCGATGCTTCCCATGCCGCCCAGCACCACAATCACGAAGGCAATCAACACGAAGTTCAGCCCGACGGTCGGAAACACTGAAAACAACGGCAGCATCACGCAGGCCGCAAGCCCGACCAGCGCCGAACCGGCAGCAAACGTGATCAGGAATATCTTCGGGACCGCAATCCCCATCAGTTTTGCCGCCTCGCCATCCTGCACGGTGGCACGGATCGCCTTGCCGAGAAACGTGTATTTGATCACCCATTGCAGGACGACGGTGCAAGCGAGCGTGACGACAAAACCGAGCAGCAGTTCGCCCTTGATGAAGACATGCCCGAGCGAAATCGAGCGGCCGAAGATCGGGGGTACGTCACGAAGGTCGGCAGTCATCGCCATTAGCGCGGCGTTTTGCAGGAAGATCGACAGGCCCATGGTGGCGAACACGACGACCAAGTGCGGCTTCTCGAGCGCCGAACCGATGACAAGCCGATAGATCAGCGCGCCGAACAGGAACATCGCGGGCACGACGGCGACCGCCGCAACATACGGATTGAGGCCGAGCAACTTGCTGAACGCCCAGGCGCCATACATCGCTATCATCAGAAATTCGCCATGAGCGAAGTTGACGACGCGCAGGACACCGAAAATCAGCGTTAGACCGATGCTCATCAGCGCGTAGATGCTGCCGATCAGAAGACCCGAAATGACAAGTTGTATGATCGTGTTCATCGGTACATTCCGACGGCCGGATGAAGCACGCCAACCGCTCGAGTCGGGATCAACGCTTACTCCAATCCGGCAGCGGCACCATGATCGGCGGCTGGGTCGCGAATTCTCGCGGATAGACTTCCTCATTGCCCGCCTTGGTCCACTGCCAGACGCCGATCGAGGCGCGCAGATTTTGGCCGGCGTCCTTGGGATCGTCGGGCCAGTCGAAATTGGTGAACTTGATGCCGCTGCCGTTGACGAGAGACCCCGCCGGCAGATCGAGCTTCAGCGCGATCTCGCGCAGTTCATCCGGCTCGAACGTCTTGGCCTTCGGCAGGACTTCGGTGAACAACGCCCAGATCGCCGAGAAGCCTGCTGCGGCATGCCCGGCCGGGGGGCGCTTAAGCTTGGCCTCATACCGCTTGTAGAATTCGTCGGCGACTTTCCTGGTTTCAGGCGTCAGCACCGCGGCGTTCACCTTCGGTGGAAAATCGGCGACGAAGATCCCGCTCACGGCTTCGCCGATCAATTCCCTCAAGTCAGGCGACGAGTAGCCGGCGGAAACGCCGATGAAGGCCGCGGTGTTGAACTCCAGCTCCTTGGCCTTGCGCTGGAACAGGATTGCATCGTTGGGAAACGAGATCGCGATCACGATGTCGGGCGTGACATCTTTCAGTTTCTGCACGATCGGCGTCATGTCGGTCGCGGTCTGATCATAGCCCTCGTCATAGGCGAGCTTGATGCCTTTTCCTTGCGTGTAAGCACGAATACCGTCGCCGACGGATTTTCCGAACGCGCGGTTTTCCCACAACAGGGCGATCTTCAGCGCATCGACCGGCTTGTTCAGCCGCTTGGCGAGGTCGTCGACAATGAAATCGACAGCGGCTTGTCCATACTTGCGCGCCGGCGCGCCGACCTGGAAGGTGTGCTTGAAACCACGCCGCGTGATGATTTCGGCCGCTCCCGTCGTCTCCCAGTGAAACACGCCATGACGCTCGGCCGCCTGGCTCACCGCGATCGCAATCGGCGAGGCGAACGAGCCGGTCGTGATCTTGATGCCATCCTTGGTGATCAACCGTTCGGTCTCGCTAATCGCCGCATTCGGCGTATTGGCGTCGCCCTGGAGGTATTCGACCTTGCGGCCGTTGATCCCTCCACGCTCGTTGATCATGTCGCGCGCGATCTGCATTGCCTCCCAATTTTCGAGACCGTTCTTGGCGAGCGGGCCGGTCAGCGGCAGCAGAACACCGATGCGGATATTTTCCTGCGCCATCACGGGCAGCTGCGCAGCGAGACACAGGGACGCCAAGGTGATGCAGATTAACTTGAGGCCCCTCATGAACAGCTCCGCCACGCGCTACAGTGAAAACAAAAGCCTAACAACGGCTCCCGCATGCATCAATCGAATTCTTGCGAACCAACGACACGCGCCATTGCTGCGACAACTTGGACGTTTGCGCCGCACTCGCAGATCTTTGCGATCAGGTCGAAAGCGCGACCTCGCCGGGGACGTAACCGATCAAGTCGATCGCCACCATCGCGTTCTTGACGGGAAGCCCGCTGGTTTCGACCGTGGTGCGCGCCGGCGGCGTCTTGAAGAACTCCTTCCACACCTCGTCAAAGGCGCTGAAATTGTTCAAATCATCGAGGAAGACCTGCGCCTTGATGACATGGTCCAGCGAACTACCGGCTGCCTCGAACGTCTTCGCCAGTTTGTTCAATACGTAACGCGTCCGTAGCTTGATGTCAGAGCCATAGAACGGGAAGTTCGGATCTTTCTTCGCTTCAGCCGGAATGCCTGAGGTATAATCAGTAGGGAGTGCGCCTTCGGCGAATACCAACCCGCCGGCGACGACGGCTTCCGTGTAGCTCGCGGCCCCCTTGGGATTTGTTGTGTTCACCGTGCGCGCCTTGACCTTGCCAGGGATGTAACCGATCAGGTCGATCTCAATCTGCGCGTCCTTGACCAGCAGTCCTTTGGTCTCGATGCCACTGGTGCCGACCACGGTGGTTGGCGGCGGCACCTTGAAATATTCGCGCCACACCTCTTGAAATGCGTCATGATCCGCGATGTCCTCCAGAAACACTTGCGCCTTGCAAATGTGCTCAAGCGAGCTGCCCGCGGCCTCGAAGGTACGCGCGAGATTCTTCATCACATAATGGGTGCGCTTCTTGATGTCGGAGCCATAAAACGGAAAGTTCGGATCCTTCTTCGCCTCGGCTGGAACGCCAGTCTTGAAATCTGATGGCAGCTGACCGGCGGCGAATATCAGGCCGCCGACGGTGAAGGCCTCGGTATAATGCGCAATGGGGCGCGCATTTTCGGACTTGATCAGTTGGCTTTTGAGCTTGCCCGGCACGTAGCCGATCAGATCGATTTCGATCTGCGCGTCCTTGACCAGCAAGCCTGTCGTCCCGACGGTCGTACGCGCGGGCGGGACTTTGAAATATTCCTTCCACACCTCGTCGAAGGCATGGAAGTCGCGCAGATCCTCCAGAAACACCTGCGCCTTGACAATGTGATCGAGCGAACCTCCCGCGGCCTCGAAGGTTCGCGCGAGGTTCTTCATGATGTAGTGCGTACGTTTCTTGATGTCCGAACCGTAGAACGGAAAGTTCGGATCCTTTTTCGCTTCAAGGGGAATGCCGGTCTTGAAATCGGTCGGCAACTGGCCGGCCGCAAAGATCAATCCGCCGACGTCAAAGGCTTCGGTATAAACCGCCAGCGGCTGCGGATTGTTCGACTTGATGATCTTTGCGTCCATGTTTTTCCTCCCGCTAGTTCTGGACCGGCATGTTACGCGCGTTGGTCTCCTTGCCGTCCACGATCTTTACGACATGGGTGACGAGCAGCGGATCGCCCTTGTCATCGAACTTGAACGGACCGCGGCTGCTTTCGAAGCTGACCTTCGCCAGCGCATCGCGAACCGAGGCGCGATCGGGCTTGCTGGCCGCTTCGACCGCCATCACGGCCATGGTGGCGGCGTCATAAGCTTCTGCCGCGTAGGAGTCCGGGTTGCGGCCATAGGCCTTTTTGAATTTGGCGATGAAGTCCTTGGCGACCGGAATATCCGACGCCGTCGCGACACTGAAATGCGCGGTGAAATAAATGCCGTCCGCCGCCGGACCCGCGAGCTCGATGAATTTTGGCGTGGCGATGCCGTCGGAGCCGAACCGGATCAGATTCAACCCGGTCTGAACGAATTGCTTGGCGACCAGCGCGCCTTCGGTATAGCGCGACCACTCGACCATGGCCTGGGCCGGGCTTGCCTTGATGTGCCCGAGTTGTGCCGTGAAGTCGATGTCGCCGCGGGTATAGCGCTCTTCATCGACGATTTCGAAACCGTATTTGGCGCCGGCCGCCTTGAAAGCCTCGAAGCCACCGCGGCCGAAATCGTCATTGACGTAAAGGAACGCGAACTTTGTCACCTTCGGAAACTTCTCATGAATAAAATCCACGAGGTCGGCAACGAGCTTGGTGTCGGGCACCGGCGAACGGAACACCCATTTGTTGCCCGAGGTGGTGATCTTTTGCGCGGTGCCGCCGACCACGATCTGGGCAGTCTCCGACTGACGGCTGACTTGCGATGCCGCAAGACTCGCAGGACTCGAGATGCTTCCGATATTGAGAAGGACGTCATCCCGCGAAATCAGCCGTTTGGCCGCATTGACGGCTTCCTCGGGCTTGCCGCTGTCGTCCGCGTAGACCGGCTCGATCTGCTGGCCGTGGATGCCGCCAGCAGCATTCTTTTCCTGGAAGACGAGGCTGACCGCGTCCTTCTCGCTGCCGCCCATGGCGGCGGCGTCTCCGGAAAATGGACCGAACACGCCGATCTTGATGGTTTCGGCGGCCGACGGCTGGACGAAGGCCGCGATCATGAAGGCGGCGGCGATAGCGCCGCAGGCTTTTAGGAAACGCATGGTTCAAACTCCCTTGTTGGCCGAAAACTCTTTCGCTGGGGCCTGCGCAGCTTCGGCGGTTTCGAATTCCCAATCCTGTTCGCCGAGATAGCTCGCCCAGACCTTTGGATTTTCGAGAAGCCGTTGGCTGGTATCGGCAAGCGCAATGGAGCCGGTTTCGATCACGTAGCCGCGCGTGGCGAGTTCGAGCGCGAGCTCGGCGTTCTGCTCCACCAGAAGAATGGTGACGCCGCTGTGGCGGAAATAGTCGATCGCGCGCGCAACCTCCTCGACCATGATGGGCGCCAGCCCAAGCGAGGGCTCGTCGAGCATCAGCAACACAGGCTGCGCCATCATGGCGCGGCCAAAGGCAAGCATTTGCTGCTCCCCTCCGCTCAACGAGCCGGCGAGTTGCTGGCGGCGCTCATAAAGCCGCGGAAACAGCTCAAAGACGCGTTCGCGCGTCTCGTTTCTTCTGGCGTGAGCGCGAGAGGAATAGGCACCGACGGTCAAATTCTGATGGACCGACAGCCGCGGAAACACATGGCGCCCCTCCGGCACGTGGATGATGCCGCGCTCGACGATCTGTTCGGGCGAAAAGTCGGTGATCACCTCGTCTCGAAATTCGATTTTCCCCGTGCTCGGACGGACCAGCCCGGAAATCGTTCGCAGCGTCGTTGATTTTCCGGCGCCGTTCGAGCCGATCAACGCAACGACTTCGCCGGCTTCCACGACCATGTCGACGTTCCGCAAGGCGGTTACCGCACCATAACCGGCGCTGACATTTTCAAGGCGCAGCATGGAGAAGCTCCGCCGGTTGTTTCGGTGCGCCGGTTTGCCGCCGCTTGAGCCCGCCGCCAAGGTAGGCCTTGATCACTTCCGGATGGGCGCGGATTTCCGCCGGCGCACCGTTGGCGAGCCGCTGACCGTGGTTGAGCACCGTGATGCAGTCACAGGACGGCATCACCACATCCATGTGATGCTCGACCAGCAGGATCGTCGTGCCGCCCTTGCGAATGGCCCGGATCAGGTCGACAAGACGTCGGCTTTCAACCCCGTTCAGGCCTGCTGCCGGCTCGTCCAGCAAGAGTAGCTTCGGCCGCGCCACGGTCGCCCGTGCAATTTCGACAAGCCGCTGCGAGCCGTAGGGTAAGTCATCTGCCCGCGTGTCGGCCAGATTGAGAAGGCCGACGAAATCGAGCGCCTCGCGGGCGCGCTCGGCAATGGCTGCTTCCTCGGCCTGTTGTGCGCGCGTGCGCAACAGCGCGCGCCAGACTTCGCAATGCGTCTCGCCGTGCATTCCAACCATGACGTTTTCGAGCACCGTCATGTCACGAAACAGCTTCAGGTTCTGGAAGGTGCGGCGGATGCCGGCGCGTGCCCGGCGATCGACCGACCAGCGCGTGATCTCACCGCCCGCAAAGCCGATCCGGCCGCTGCTCGACGGAACGTGACCGGAGATCAGATTAAGCAGCGTGGTTTTGCCGGCGCCGTTAGGACCGATCAGTCCATGCACCTCGCCTTGGGCCACTTCCATCGCGACGTCGCGGACGGCGACGAGACCGCCGAAACGGCGCGTCAGCCCACTGATTTCCAACAGGGCGGACATTACAGCCTCACCGCACCCGGCTTCTGCAAGATCGGCCACAGCCGAGGCGAGGCAACGCGCCTGAACAGATCAACCAGAATACCGCTCAGGCCGCGGCTGCCGGCTCCCGCGAACACAATGACCATGAGTCCGAAAAGAAGCAGCCGAAATTCTCCGGACGCGCGCAGCAGTTCCGGAATCAAAACAACAATGGCGGCGCCAAGCGCCGCGCCGGGCAAGCTGCTGATGCCGCCGATCACGACCATGATCAGGATATCGATCGATTTTTGGAAATCGAAATCGTTCGGATTGAGGTAGCGCGAATGGTAGGCGTACAGTCCGCCGGCGATGCCCGATACGGTCGCAGCCACCAGGAAGCACTTGCTCTTGTAGAGCGAGATGGCGATTCCGCTGGCGCGCGCGGCTTCCTCATCCTGCGACATCGCGGTCAATGCGCGTCCGAACCGCGAATGCGTGATCCTGTCGAGCGCCAGAAACACGCCGGCCGCGACAATCAGACAGACATAGTAAAATCGCGTCTCGCCGCCGAGCGACAGGCCAAACAAGGATGGAGCCGGAATATCCATCATTCCGATGCTGCCACCGGTCAGCCAATCCTCGTTAAGCATCACGAGATGGACGATGATCGCAAAGCCAAGTGTCGCCACCGCAAGGCTCGAGCCCTTGAGGCGAACGATCGGGATCAGCAGCAGGCTGGATATTCCCGCAACCAGACCACCAGCCGCGATCACCAGCACGAACGGCGAGCCGAACGAAACCGAAAGCGAGGCGGCGCAGTAGGCGCCAATGCCAAAGAAGGCACCCTGCCCCAGCGAAACGATGCCGGCCGATCCAACCAGCAATTGCTGGGAAAATGCCAGAACGACGCTGATTAGCGCCAAACTAAACACATGCACCCAATAGGCATTGGGCTGCGCGAACGGCAATACGGCAAGCAGGAGCAGAAGGGCCAATCGGGCGAGCGGCACCGTGCGCATTTCACACGGCCCGGCCATCCCGGGCAAACAGCCCGGACGGCATGAACAGAAGAATCACTATGAGCACAACCATCCCGACCGCGTCTTTATAGGCGGTCGAAATCAGCATTCCGGAAAATGTCTCGATGATTCCGAAAATCAGCCCGCCGATCATCGCGCCCGCGACGCTTCCCAGACCGCCCAACGTCGCCGCCACAAAGGCCTTGATGCCCGTCATAAAACCCATATTGAACGATGCGAAGAACAGCGATCCCAGCAATACCCCGGCGGCGCCGGCCATCATGCCGGACAACGCGAAGGTGTAGGTTGTCGTCCGATCGACATTGACACCCATCAACCGGGCGGCATCCGGATCTTGCGCCGCCGCCTGCATGGCGATGCCAAGGCGCGTGTAACGAAAGAAGACGATCAAGGCGCCCATGATCAGGCCGCTGAGAACCACGATCCAGACGAGTTGCGGCGAGACTACAAAGCCCGCGACGACGATTCTGCTCGAGGCGAACAGCGTCGGATAACGCAGCGGCTCCGAACCCCACACCAGGCGCGCGACGTTCTGCAAGACGATCGAGACACCGAGCGTCGCGATCATGATATTGATCAGCGAAACCCGGCGCAGCCGCAGCCTTCGATAGATGAAAAATTCGATGGCCGTCGAAACCAGGCCGCCGCCGATTGTGCCGGCCAGCAGCACCAGCACAAACGGCATGCCGTGCAACCAATAGGCGGAGAGCCCCATCATCGAGCCGATCATCAACATTTCGCCTTGCGCGAAATGAAGAATATCGGTGGCGCGGATGATCATCGAGATTCCGAGCGCGATCAGACTGTAGATGCAGCCAATCGCTAGCCCGCCAAGCGTGGTCTGAACGAATTGATCGAGTGTCATCTGCGCGTTCTCTCTTCATCAGAGCTAACGCTCGCTCGGCAAAAGCGGCAAGATCAAATTGCATGCGAATGCAACGGCAATTGGCCTATGTTTTGTGCAGCTTTCCAGCAGTATCCACGCGCGCAAGTAGAATCGAAAAACGCGGCACTTTAAGCTTTTGCATACGTATTCAAAAAAAATATGCACTTTCGCGGATGTAGCGGCAAAACAGCGGTTCACAGGCCGCTTTCCCGGGCCGTTGGCATCAAGCGTGCAAGGAGCACCTGCTGCCGATTTTGATGCCAAATCTGCTGCCAAGTCTCGCATCGCGCCGGTTGGAGCCACCGCATGAAAAAGAGAATTCACCTCGCCTTCGATTTTTCCTGGACCCATGTCGAGACGCAGTGGCGCCTCCCCGGTTCCTGGCTCGACCGCCATCACCCCAATATCGGCATGTTCGAGGAAGTCGCCCGCGTTGCCGAACGCGGCGGGCTCGACATGATCTTCTTCGGCGACAGCACAGGGATCCCCTCGACCTGGCAGGATTCGATCGAGGATGCCGTCAGCTACGGCGTCGCATGGCCGCGTTTCGAGATGAGTCCATGGATCACGGCGATGTCACGCGTGACGCATCACCTTGGTTTCGGGCTGACTTACGCCTCGACCTTCATGCACCCGTTTTACACCGCGCGGCTGCTCAACTCGCTGGACCACATCACGAACGGCCGTATCGCCTTCAACGTGATCACCTCGCAGCGTAAAGCCGACTACGCCAATTACGGCTATGACGAGTTGGTCGATCACAACGAGCGCTACGAGCGTCTGGAGGAGTTCATCGACGTCTGCCACCGGCTCTGGGACAGCGTAGCGCCGGATGCCTTCATCTGGGATCGCAAGACCGGCATGGTCGCCGACCCCACCAAGGTGAAGGCAATCAATCACGCGGGCAAGTTCTTCAAGGTCAAGGGACCGTTGAGCGTCGTTCCCTCGCCCCAGATCCATCCCGTGATCATCCAGGCTGGCGGCTCGCCGCGAGGCACTCGCGCGGCCGCCCACGTCGCCGATCACGTCTTCGGCCTAACCAAGAGCATTCCGCTGATGCAGCAGCAGCGCAGCGATCTCGACAAGGCGCTGGTCGCGGAGGCCCGCGATCCGCAGAAGGTCGGAATCCTCTGGTCGAGCCGCGCGATTGTCGGCGAAACCGAAGCCGAAGCGCAGGCGCTGCGCGAAACCATGATCGCGGATGTCCCGCTGGGCGCCGTCGGCGCCTGGCTGTCGCACAATACCGGTTATGACATGTCGCAGCTTCCGCCGCGATTTTCACTGAAAGAGTTGAACGAACGCATCGTTGCAGCCAACGCCTCGCCGGTCGGCTTTGTCAGCCTCCTCGCCAAGCAGCATGGCGAAACGGCCGAGATCGAGCGCGACGAATTCTTCCAATACGCGCTTCGCGCATCGACTGGCTACAACATCACTTTCGCAGGAACCGCCGGCAAACTGGCGGACCAGATGGAGGAGATGTTCGAGGCCACCGGCAGCCGCGGCGGGTTCATGCTCTCGATCGCACCGGGATCGCCGCGGGCGATCATGCTGAACATCGTCGACCAGCTGGTGCCGGAACTAAGGCGCCGCGGGCGTTACCGGACGACCTACGAAGGAAGGACCTTGCGAGACAATCTGGCGGAATGAGGCGATCGCCCCTCGTTCACGCGGCGCTTGGCGAACGTACCTGATATTTGCCGTCGAGGTACAAAAGTGCGTTAATCTCGCTTTGCCATAGCTTGAGGTCGCGCACCACGCCGACAAATATGCTGTGGGAATGAACCGGGACAACGTGCGTAACCTCGCAATCGAAACTTGCCAACGCGCTGGGGAGCGCTGGCGCCCCCGTCACCAGAGAGACCCAGGAACCTTGCTCGAAACGGCTGGCGCGAAGTTCCGGCAGACTGAAGCGCTGGGCCAGTTCGACATCGCCGGCACTGAGGACGTTGGCGCAGAAAATCTTTGTGCGATGGATGACGCCGTGAATACTCGAATTGTGGTTGACGCAAACCAGCAGCGACGGCTCCGGCTCGGCGCAGACGGAACTGACCGACGTCGCCACCAGTCCATGCGGCAACGCCTCCTCGATCGCGGTGACGATGCAAACACCGGCTGCGAGCCGCCGCATTCCGTGCTTGAACAGCGCGCCATCGATCACGGCAGATAACCACCGCGAAAGTGCACCAGCGGAACGGCGGCGGGATTGCTGGACGTCGCCACGACGCGTCCGAGAATGATGACGACGTCATATCGCTCGATGGTCTCAATCAGTTCGCAATCGATAACGCCGACCGCATCGGCAAGGGTCGGCGCGCCCGTTGCCAAGCTGCTCCAGGAGGTTGTCGTAAAGCGGTCGGCGCCTTTCAGGTCGGATTTCCCGCCAAAAATATCCGCAAGCTGCCGCTGTGCCGAAGAGAGATAATTGAGGGCGAAATGCCGGGCCTGAAGGATTGTCGGCAAGGCAGAGGTCCGCTTGTCGACCGAGACCATCATGGTCGGCGGATCGGCGCAAAGATGCGTTGCCGACAGGCCAAGAAGGCCGGCAGGCCCGGTTTCGGAGCGCGCGGTCACGATCGTGCTTCCGGTCGCGCGCTGGCCGATCGCCTGCCAAAACTGTTTTACGTCGATCATTGCAGAATTATCCGGTATCGCATCCAGCGCGGGCAAGTCTTTTGCCCTGCGATGCAGCTATTTGCCGACGTTGAGACGCGAGTGCTCGCGGGGCAAGACCAAATTGCATGCGTATGCAAGAGTCGATTGCCAAAGTTTTGAGCAAACAACCCGGCCGGTTGCATCCTATAGTATTGAAACAGACCACGCGCAGAACTTCTTGTGAGACCCGTAGACAATGGCTAAACGAGCGACCCCGAGAACCGGCGCCCAGAAAATCAGCGCCCAAGTAACTGCCCAGGATGTTGCCCGTACACTGGGCGTCTCGCAATCGACGATTTCGCGCGCCTTTTCGATGACCGCAAGCATCTCCGAGGAAATGAAGCTTCGCGTCATCAAGGCGGCCAACAAGCTTGGTTACCAGCCCAACGTCATCGCGCGCAGTCTCATCACCCGGCGAACCAACATGGTCGCGATCGTGATGGCGAACCTCGTCGACCCATTTTACCCGGTGGTGCTGGATGAGCTCGTCCAACATGTTCAGGCGGGCGGTTTTCAGACCTTGCTGTTCGTTCCGTCGGCCGGGCAGAAGGTCGACGACATCATGCCGAACCTGCTGCAATACCAGGTGGACGCCATCATCCTGACTTCGGCGACGATCTCGTCGGCCATGGCCCGCATTTGCGCGGCGCGCGACACGCCCGTGGTCTCGTTCAATCGTTACGTGCCGGGTCTCAAGATCCACGCGGTATCGAGCGACAACGTCGCCGGGGGCCGGCAAGTCGCGGACTATCTCGTCGCCACCGGGCATGAGCGCCTTGCGTTCATCTCCGCGCAGCGCGACGCCACGACCAATCGCGACAGACGTTCGGGTTTTCTGACCCGCCTCAAGCAGCTGAAGATAACGTCCTGCGTGCAGGAAGATGGCGGCGAATTCAGCTATGAGGCCGGATATGCCGCCGCCAAGCGGTTGTTGCGGCAAGCCGTGCGTCCGGATGCTCTTTTCTTCGCCAGTGACGTGATGGCCTTCGGTGGCATGGACGCGGCGCGCGAAATCGGATTGAGCGTTCCCGGTGATGTCTCCATCATCGGTTATGACGATGTGCCGATGGCCGCGCTGCCGAGCTACGGGCTGACGACCATCCGCCAGCCAGTCCGTGAAATGGCGCAAACCGCTATGGACCTACTCGGGCTCGCGGGCGAGCGCGGCGCGCGATCCGAAACGACGACGCGCCTTATTCCCGGCACCCTGATCAGCCGTTCATCGACCATGAACCGCCGCGCCGTCAGCCATTTGAAAGAAACAGCGGCATAATCCGGATTCGCGGCTGCCCGGATATCCGCACGCTTAGGCAATAGTGCTAGCCACGCCTTTACGGCATTGCAGAGCTTTTGTTTCGGCCGGGGCCAGTAGCCACCGCGTTGCACGACGGGAAGCGACCAGCACAGAATAGCAACATTTGATAGTAACCGGCGGAAAAAATCCTGAGATTTCAAGGCGAAATGTGGGGGTGGTGCGCTCGGAGGGACTCGAACCCCCACGATGTTACTCACTGCCACCTCAAGGCAGCGCGTCTACCAATTCCGCCACGAGCGCTAAAAGAAGGCACAATGCCGGCGCGAGAGCGCGTCGACGGCGCCGATGTAACAAATCGGCAATGGTGGTACAAGGCCACGAACACGGGGATTTAGCGATTTGCTGGACAGCACCTTCAGCGTGTACCGATCGCCTTCGGCAGCATTTGCTTGACTTCGACCGCGATCCGGTTGCGGTCGACCAGCACGACGCCCGAAGCGACCGGCAAGGTGTTGGCGAGAATCTTGACTTCGTCCGCCTCGGTGGCGTCGAGTTCGATGATGGCACCCCGACTGAGGCGCATGACTTGATGAATCGGCATGGTCGTGGTTCCCAGAACCACCATGAGATCGACGCTGACTTTATCAAGAGTTGGCACTGGACAAGCTACCGCACGGACGAACGCAAAATTGCGTATCCCGAGATCACCACGATATGGTTAGCCGATGGTTAACGACCGCCAAACCCTCGATTTATCAGCCTTCTCGCGCGCTCCCGACGCGACCGCGGTCGAATGGCTGATTTCGGACCAGGCGATTCCCTACCCGCAGGCCATTGAAACGATGGACGCGAGGGTGGCCGACATCGCCGCAGGGCGCGCAAGCGAACTGGTCTGGCTGCTGGAGCACCCTTCGCTCTACACCTCCGGCACCAGCGGCAAGCCAACCGACCTGCTCGACGCCCGCTTTCCGGTCTTTGACAGCGGACGTGGCGGGCAGTTCACCTATCACGGTCCCGGCCAGCGCGTCGCCTATGTGATGCTGGATTTGAAGCGGCGCCAGCCGGACGTCCGGGCCTATGTCGCAAGCCTCGAACAATGGATCATCCGGACGCTCGCGGCCTTCAATGTGCGGGGCGAACGGCGTGAGGACCGCGTCGGCGTCTGGGTAGCCCGGCCGGACAAGGGCAACGGCTTCGAGGACAAGATCGCCGCCATCGGCGTGCGGTTGCGGCGCTGGGTGTCGTTCCACGGCATCTCGATCAACGTCGATCCCGACCTGACCCATTTCTCCGCCATCGTCCCCTGCGGCGTCACCGACCCGCGCTACGGCGTCACCAGCCTTGCCGATCTCGGCCTCACCGTGACATCCGCTGATGTCGATATCGCGCTCCGGCAAGCGTTTGAAGAAGTGTTCGGCTCCCAACACCAGCGCCTGCCGGAGGCGATCTAGGGTCTGGAAGTCGCGCAAGCCGACGCGGCAGAATTTGACGGGTTTGCCATCACCTCTGAACTCGATAAAAAGCCCCGCGCATATAGCGCGGGGCTTTTTCCTGTTCGAAACGCTTTATCCGTTATCGGCGCGTGCCAGTTCCGGTTGAGTCAATGGTGGATCCGCTTGGCGAGGGGTTAACCAGCGTGCTGCCGGACGGGTTTGCGGGCGCGTTCGGATTGCCCATCGCTCCCGGCCTTGACTGGCCCGTGGTCGTGCCGGGGGCTGAAGTCATTCCGCCGCTCGGGGATGGGCTGCCTGAGGCACCGCCGGACACACCGCCCGTACCTGCCGCGCCGCCGGAGGCACCTCCCGCACCGGCGGCCTGCGCCACTGCGATTGAACCTGAGAGCGCGAGTGCGCTTGCTAACGCCAATGTCGCGATTTTCATGAGTTGTTCCCTTGCTGTTGAGCCCGGATAACCCGCAAGACGCGACCAATGTTCCTTCAGCTCTTGATCAACGCCGCGTGTGAAACAGCTCACGAAAGATTCGATCGCTCGTTCGCTTGCGAAACTATTTGGCGAGCGTCGGCAAAACCTTCATCCGCCACAGGTTCCAGATCCGGTCCATCACGGCAAAATTGGTTTGGTCGGCTTTGACGCCTTCACCCGGCGTCAGATAATTCGGCTCCCCGCCAAGCGCGAGCGCCTGGGCCTGAAGCCTGGCGTTGACGTCGGTGTAATAGGCACGGAACACGGCCATCTTCACCGTCGGCCCGACCGCGACATCGCCATGACCGCGCATCAAGACCACCGGCTTGTCACCGAGTGTTTCGGCCAGCGATTTACCAAGCGCGGCATTGGCAACCAGCATGCTGGTTTCGCCAAAGTCTTTCCGGATATCCCAGACGGGCACGCCGACGGCGAGGAAGGCCGGGTTGTGAAACATCGCGCGCAGCGGCACCTTGCTCACCGAAAACGGAATGACGCCGGGAGAATGGGTATGCACCACCGACATCACGTCGGGGCGCGCTTTGTAGATCTCGCTGTGGATGAAGCGCTCGAGAAACACGGTACGGCCGCGCGCATCCACCGGGTTGCCGTCGAGATCGAACTCCATGATGTCGTCGGCGGTGACGAGCGCAGGCGCCAGCGAACGCGACATCAGGAAGTGATTCGGATTGGTGGGATGGCGCGCGCTGACATGACCGAAGCCATCGACCACGCCGAAATCGGCCAGGATACGGCTGCCGACGACGATATCCTCGAGCAAGGCCGGTTCGACGCCCGGAAGTGAAGCCGACGGCGTTTGCGCCGATGCGTCGAGCCGGCCGGCCAGAAGCGCGATCGCAACGAGGACACCAAGGCACGCCAGCCGCGCGCTTCCGTCCCAGCAAGGTCTTGTCCATCGCGCCATGAATTTTCTTCTCATTGGAGATCTCCTTGAATCCTGATTTTCAAATCGTCGGCAGGACCGAGAACGCCTCGCCGCCGTGCCGCAGCCCCAATGCGTCCGCGTGTGCAGCTTCCTCCGCAACCTCATCAACCCGTCGCCGAGGGCGGTCCATTCCGGCAAGACACAATGATAGTCAGCCACGATGTCTTCGGCCCCTTCGAACACCGCTTCGACGCTGCCGTCACGCCGGTTACGCACCCAGCCTTGAAGGCCAGCCCGGCGCGCCTGATGATCGACCCAGGCCCGGTAGCCGACGCCTTGCACCCTTCCGCGGATCATGACCCGACGGATGGTCGCCGTTCATCGCTTGTGCCCAAGAAATGCGGCCAATCGAGCATCGACCTCCGCCTCGCGCGTCACCCGCGCGGTCAAATCCGCCGATGCAAGGCCGGTCAATGCCTTTGGCGGTGATCCCTCGCGCAATGCTTTAAGCGTCTCATAGACCGCTTTAGTCGCGGCCGAAATCGGCGCGTGGCCTTGCAGCGCGATTTTGACCCGTTGCGCCCTGAGATAACTGGGATCGGACATCGCTTCCGGCGCGCCGCCGAGGATGATGGCAGGCGCGTCGCAGCCGATATCGCTTCCAGCTCCGCTTTCGCCTTGATGCCGGTAAAAAACAGGGCATCGACGCCGGTGGCTTCATAGGCTTTGGCGCGAACGGATCGCGTCGTCCAGCGAGGTGATGGACGCAGCCCCGGTGCGTCCGACAATAACCAGCGAAGGATCGCGCCGTGCATCCAGCGCTGCCTTCATCTTGCCGATGCCCTCCTCAAGCGAAATCAGTTGGGTTTTGGTCTCGCCAAAAGCCTGCGGCAGCAACGTATCCTCGATCGTGAGACCCGCGGCGCCGGCAGCTTCCAATTCTTCGATCGTGCGTCGCACATTCAACGCGTTGCCGTAGCCGTGATCGGCATCGACCAGCACCGGCAACGCCGAGGCGCGCGACATCCGCCGCATCTGTTCGGCAAGTTCAGTGAGCGTGATCAGCGCAATGTCGGGATCGCCGAGCACCGCAAGCGAGGCCACCGAGCCGCCGAACATGCCAAGTTCGAAGCCGAGATCCTCGGCAATCCGGATCGAAATCGCGTCGTAGACGGAGCCGGGCCGGATGCAGGCTGGTCCCGACAGGATATCGCGCAATTTCTGTCGGCGATGGAGGAAGGTCATTGTTTTTCCTCGTTGTCATTGCGAGGAGCGAAGCGACGGAGCAATCCAGAATTTCGCGCATGTCGTGGATTGCTTCGCTCCGCTCGCAATGACATATCAGGCGAATTCCAGAATCAGCGCGTCCACCGCCAGCGTCGCACCTGCCGTGGCATAGATCTTCTTGACGGTGCCATCCTGTTCGGCGCGCAGCACGTTCTGCATCTTCATCGCTTCGATCACCGCAAGCGTTTCGCCCGCCTTGACTTCCTGTCCCTCGCTGACCGCAATCGAGACCACAAGGCCCGGCATCGGACACAATAATTTCTTGCCGGAATCGGACACGCTGGTCACCGGCATCAGCCTTGCTGCGGCGGCCTCGGTCTCGGTGAAGACCTGAACGGCAACCTCAAACCCCTGATACGCCAGCCGGAATCCGTTGGGAACCGGCCGCATCTGCATGGCGACTTCGACGCCATCGATCGTGCCATGCCAGACCGGATCGCCCGGCTTCCAGGATGAGGCCACCTGGTGCGGCCCGGTGGTGCCGCCCGCGTCGATAAAGCGGACGGTGAGGTGATCGGCCTCGCGTGCGATCTCAAGCGAGATCTCCTCGCGCTCGAGCCATACCGCGCGGCGGCGTTCGCGCTGGACGGGGCGACCGATCATCTGGCCGGAAATCTGACGCTTGCGTTCGCCGAGCACGTGATCGATGGCGGCGCCGACCGCGGCCAGCCGACGCGCGACTTCCCCCTCCGGCGCACGCGCCGAGAACCCGCGTGGAAATTCCTCCGCGATGAAGCCGGTGGAAAGCTTGCCCTCGCGCCATCGCGGATGGTTCATCAGTGCCGAAAGGAAGGGAATGTTGTGCCGGATGCCATCGATGTAGAATGAATCAAGCGCCATCGACTGCGCTTCGATCGCAGCCGCGCGCGACGGCGCATGCGTGACGAGCTTGGCGATCATCGGGTCGTAGTAGATCGATATTTCCCCGCCCTCTTGTACGCCGGTGTCGTTGCGCACCGTGATCCCGTCGGTCTCGCTCTCGGCCGGCGGCCGGTATTTCACGAGCCGCCCGATCGAAGGCAGAAAGTTTCGGAATGGATCTTCGGCGTAGACGCGCGATTCGACCGCCCATCCAGTCAGGGTCACGTTTTTCTGCGTGAGCTTGAGCTTCTCGCCGGCGGCGACCCGGATCATCTGCTCGACGAGATCGATGCCGGTGACAAGTTCGGTCACGGGGTGCTCGACCTGCAAGCGCGTATTCATCTCGAGGAAGTAGAAGCTCTTGTCCTGGCCGGCGACGAATTCGACCGTGCCGGCCGAATCGTAATTCACGGCTTTCGCAAGCGCGACCGCCTGCTCGCCCATCTTTCGCCGGGTCGTCTCGTCGAGCAGCGGCGACGGCGCCTCTTCGATGACCTTCTGATTGCGGCGCTGGATCGAACATTCGCGCTCGCCGAGATAGATCACGTTGCCATGCTTGTCGCCGAGCACCTGGATTTCGATATGGCGGGGATCGACGATGAATTTTTCGATGAAGACCCGGTCGTCGCCGAACGACGCCTTGGCTTCGGCCTTGGCCAGACCAAAGCCCTCGGCGACCTCGTCCCTGGAATGGGCGATCCGCATGCCCTTGCCGCCGCCGCCGGCGGAAGCCTTGATCATCACGGGATAGCCGATCTGGTCGGCGATCTTCACGGCGTGCTTCTCGTCTTCGATCACGCCGAGATGGCCGGGAACGGTGGACACCTTGGCGGCCGCGGCCGCCTTCTTCGAACTCGATCTTGTCGCCCATCGCCGCGATCGCGGCTGGATTGGGACCGATGAAAACGATCCCCGCTTTCGCCAGCGCGCGCGGAAAAGCCTCGCGCTCGGACAGAAATCCGTAGCCGGGATGCACGGCTTCGGCGCCGCTAGCGCGGCAGGCCTCGACGATCTTGTCGATCACCAGGTAGCTTTCGGCCGCGGCCGGTGGGCCGATAAAGACCGCATGGTCGGCCATTTCGACGTGAAGTGCGTCGCGGTCCGCCTCCGAATAGACGGCGACCGTCTCAATCCCCATCTGGCGGGCGGTCTTGATGATGCGGCAGGCGATCTCGCCGCGATTAGCGATCAAAATTCGTTTGAACATGTGAAGGACTGTTTGCGTTCTCCCATCCCCACGCTGGCACGCGGGGTTATGTAACTATTTGTCGTACAGCAAAACTGAGCCGAGGCAACGGCTTATATGCCAGAAACCGGTGATCCCGGCCGTTGCATCGCGCATACCAGTTCGACGGCGGCGGGCCCTGTGGCGAGTGGTGCGGCGCAACTTTTCCCCGGCCATAAAATTCCATTATCGTACCCTCTCAATCCAGCAGGGGGCCGACCCGGAGATCACGATGTCCAATTTGGAAATGCTGCTCCGCCTGGTCACCGCCGCGGCGCTGGGAAGCCTGATTGGATTTGAACGCGAGCGCCTGCTGTGGGCAGCCGGAATCCGCACCCACATGCTGGTCTGCGTCGGCTCCTGCCTGATCATGATCGTTTCCCAATACGGCTTTTCCAGCATCCTGACCGAGAAGAACGTCGTCCTCGACCCGTCGCGGATCGCAGCCCAAGTCGTCTCCGGAATCGGATTCCTCGGCGCCGGCGCTATTCTCGCCCGCGGCGAAATCGTCAAGGGGCTCACCACGGCGGCCAGTATCTGGACGGTCGCGGCCGTCGGGCTTGCAGTCGGCGGCGGGCTTTATCTGGCCGCGAGCACTTCGACCGTGATCATCCTGATCATTCTGGCGGGCATCAAGCCGCTCGAGGAAGCCTACCGATCGCGAAATCAAAGTTGCCAACTCAAGATCGAGGTCGATAGCGGCAGTTTGACGCCCGAATTGCTGAAAGCGGCCCTTGGCCTGCGAAATGGTCAGGTCAAGCGCTTCCTGGTCGAAAACAGGAATCAGCAAGGGACCGATGATCTTTCGGTCCTCCTGAGCAAGGTCTCGTCGCACGACATCGCGACCTATCCGGACAAACTGAAGGAGCTGGACGGCGTCCGCACGGTCAGCGTCGTTAGACGGCCCAAGGACCAGTCGGCGAAACCGACCTGACGTTAGCGACCACCGCGACGATAACGCCTGAGCAATCACCGGCAGGATATGATAGGCGTGGCCGAGGTCACGAACTTTCATCTAAGCTGTCGATCATGCGTTGGTTCATCCCGATCCTAGCGATTTTCATAGCCAGTCCAAGCTTCGCCGCCAATTCGCTGGTGCGGGATGGCGGCACCATCGACGTCGGCGGGGTGACCTACCGGCTCGGCGGGATCGATGCTCCGGCGCCCGACCAGCTCTGTATCGACGACCATGCCGACAGTTGGGCTTGCGGCATCGAGGCGCGCGATCAATTGACCAAGCTGATCGGCGACCACGACGTCCATTGCGAAGATTTGGGGCCGGACATCGCTTACAAAAGCTGGCACCTCGGCACCTGCACGGCCGAGGGACAAACCACCAGTCTGAACCAGCTTTTGGTTCAGCGCGGCTTCGCCACCAATTTTGCTTCCTCGGGCCAGAGCCGGTTTGGCGCCGACGAAACCGATGCCAAAACCAATCGCCGCGGTCTCTGGAAAGGTTGCTTCATCGCCCCGCAGGATTTCCGCGCGGGGCGAAAGGGCGGCGCCCTGCTCGGTGGCGCCTGCCGGGCCGACAAGGATCGCGAAATACGCGAGGTATTATTTCCGCTGGAGACCTCGATGCCGTCGGGTTGCGGCATCAAAGGCAAATATGCGCTGCGCGCCCGCGTCACCGGCAATGTCGGCATCTACCACCTTCGAGCCTGCCGCAGCTATCCGGCGCTGACCCGCCCCGATCGCTGGTTCTGTTCCGAGGAGGACGCCCGGGCGGCCGGCTTCCGCAAGGCCTATAACTGCCGGCCATTCAGCCGGCAGCGAAGTTAGAAGGCGCCAGCCGCAACTTGCGGTGATCTTTTGCGTGCCATTCTTGATCAGCCCCACACCGGCCTCTAATGTGCCCCCTCGATGATGGGGGCGGCATGAAGCACGATACGGGTTTTAGCGTACTGACCGGCAACAATATCGAGGCACGAACCTTCAAGGCTGGCAGCACCATTTTCCGCGAAGGCGACGAAGCCAGCGAGCTTTTCGTGATCAAAAGCGGCCAGGTCCGGGTCCAGATCGGCAATCGCACGATCAGGGAACTCGGCGCCGAAAGCATTTTCGGCGAGATGGCGTTGATCGACAGCGAGCCGCGTAGCGCCACGGTGACCGCCGTCACCGACGTCGAGCTGGTGCCGGTATCGGAAAAGCAGTTCCTGTTTCTGGTCAGCCAAACCCCCTACTTCGCGCTTAAGGTCATGCGCGTCCTCGCAGAACGGCTGAGAGTTACGAATAAAACCTTCGGCTGAACGAGCGGATTGGCGTGGCGGCCAAGGGTCCCCGCACGCCGTAACAATTCTGTCATGCGACAAACCTAGACAGGAATATGGCCCCCTGGCCGGTCGTTTCGATTCTCCGGAGAACTCAAAAATGCGTCGCGCGGTGACGATGTTATCTATCGGGTTGGTCTTGCTGTCGGCGGACGCCGCCTTTTCGCAGAACAGCCGGCCGCATAACGTCATCCTGTTCGTGCCGGACGGGTTGCGCGGACGGATCGTCAGCCCGGAGACGGCGCCGGCGATGGCGGAGATTCGCGACCGCGGCGTCAACTTCAAGAACTCCCACTCGCTGTTTCCGACCTTCACCACGGCCAACGCCTCGGCCATGGCGACCGGCCATTACCTCGGCGATACCGGCGATTTCTCCAACTCGATCTACACCGGCTATCCCGTCGCCGCCGCAGGCGGAACGGTGACCCCTTTTCTCGAGGTCGACCCTGTGTTGGCCGACGTCGATGAACATTTCGGCGGCGACTATCTGAACGAAGAGACCATCCTGAAGATGGCGCGTATCAAAGGTTTCAGCACCGCCGCGCTCGGCAAGGTCGGCCCTACGCTGATTTTCGATCATACCGACAAGATCGGCGCTGACGGCCTCCACTCGATCGTGATCGATGATGCCACCGGCGGCAAGAATGGCGTCCCGCTTTCCGAAGAGATGAAAGCCGCGCTCGTCAAGGCCGGCCTTCCGCAGGCGACACCTCCACGCGGCGACAACGGCAAGGTCGGGGATGCCAAGACACCCGGAACGCTGGTCCCCAACACCGCGCAGCAAGCCTATTTCGTCGACGTCGCCACCAAGGTGGTGTTGCCGATGTTCAAGTCGCGCAACAAGCCGTTCGTGCTGGTGTTCTGGTCGCGCGATCCCGACGGCAGCCAGCATAACAATGGCGACAGCCTCAATGCGGTGACGCCGGGCATCAACGGGCCGACTTCACTTGCCGGCATCAAGAATGCCGACAACAACCTGGCAGCGTTGAGGAAAGCCCTCGATGAGCTCGGCTTGGCCTCCGACACCAACATCCTGGTGGCTTCCGATCACGGCTTCTCGACGATCTCCAAGGAGAGCAAGACCAGCCCCGCGGCGAAGGTCTCTTATGACGACACCCCCAAGGATTTCCTGCCGATGGGCTTTTTGGCGCTCGATCTTGCGAAAGCGCTCGACCTGCCGCTGTACGACCCCAACGACAACAACGCCAAAGTGGCGGACGGCGCCCATTCCAAGGCCGGCAACGCTCTGTTGGGCCCGGATCCTTCAAAGCCCGACCTTGTGGTCGCCACCAATGGCGGATCGGATCTGATCTACCTGCCCAAAGGCGACAAGAAGCTGGCGGATCGAACCATCAAGGCCCTGCTGGAGCAAGATTATGTCAGCGGACTATTCGTCGACGACAAGCTCGGACGTTTTCACGGCACTCTCCCGCTGTCGCAGATTGATCTGAAGGGCAAGGCGGTAACGCCCACACCTTCGATCGTTGTCAATTTCCGCTCTTATGCGGAAGGATGCGGCGAGCCCACCAACTGTTCCGTCGAGATTGCCGATACGGTGCTGCGACAGGGCCAGGGAATGCACGGCAGCTTTGGCCGTGGCGACACCTTAAATTTCATGGCGGCGATCGGCCCGGACTTCAAGGCCGGCTATGTCGACGCGCTGCCGGTCAACAACGCCGATGTCGGCATGACCATCGCCCAGTTGATGGGGCTGCGCCCGACCAACAATGGCGGCCTGACCGGCCGGGTGATGTCGGAAGCGCTGCCGAACGGCATCGTGCCCAAATCGGCCGACGGCACCATCACCTCCAAGCCGGCAGCCAATGGGTTGCAGACCGTGGTCAAGTTCCAGCGCGTGCTGTCGCAACGCTATTTCGACGTCGCGGGCTTTCCGGGCCGGACGGTTGGCCTGGACGCCGACGCCGGAAAACAAAAAACGGCGGGGAAATAACCCCGCCGTTTGATCCAAAAAACTATACCGAAGTTACGTTCCGATATCGAACATGTTCGGCAGTTGCGTCAGCGGCAGCGCCACGCCGACGATCGTAGCGATGAGCGCCGCCAGCGTGCGGTTGCGGCGCTTGTTGCCCCGCATCTGGGTCGCGATCCAGTTCAGCACTTCAACATCCACATTGGCCGCGTGAGCGGGAGCCCAGCTCTCGATCGCCGTTTCCCGCGAGAGCGCCACATTGCGCGGCGGCACCGGCAGCCCCGAAACGGAAGCGGCGTGATGGACGACCGCCTTCGCGATGAGGTCGTCGAAACGGCCGGAGTCGCTGCGCTCGGTGGCAGCGCCATCGATCTCGAACAACGCTTCGGCTTCCGCCCGGCTGACCGGCTGATGCGCGACCGCAGAGGCCGTCAGGATGCGTTCGCACCAGGCCACGTCGTCGGCGTCCAGTTCGCGGGAGAAATGCACCCGGCCCTTGGTGGTCGGGCCTTCGCCGGTAATGACGCCGTCGCGGACGACGGTCAGCGCCTGGGCGGCGGTATCACGGCAGGAAATCTTGGAAGGTTCGAGGGCAGAGGCAGTTTCGGCCGAGGCGGCCAAGGGGGCAGACATTGGAGTTACTCTTTTCAGTTCTCAGTTTTTCAGTTCGCGGCTTTTTGTTTTATGAACTCGCCGCTAGTACCGCGGGGACTTCAGATCGGCGGTACTAGCGCCCACCATTTCCTGCGGGCGTAAACGAGTGGTTAACGATTCGAAACCCGGTCGATTCAAGTTTAACAGAGTTGCCGATTTGTCGCTGTGTTGTCCCGACCGGTTCACAGATGGCGCCTGATTGGGGCGCTTGAGCGGCAAGATGCGGGCAACGGTATCCGGCTCCGGAGATCGAGACCATTTCCAAGTCGCGGTTGTTATCAAAAGAAGTTGCCAGGTGCGAGCCTGCAAAGAGAACAAATCGCCCTTTTTACCGGCAGTCATTCACTTGGGGGATACGGGCTCCTATAGTAGCTCCCGGAAGTTATCCCCAGCATGAACGCGATGAGGTCGACTATGGCACTGCAAATTGGGGCCGTGGCCCCGGATTTTGAGGCCCAAACCACCGACGGCAAGATCAAGTTCCACGATTGGATCGGCAACAGCTGGGCACTGCTGTTCTCGCACCCCAAGGATTTCACGCCGGTCTGCACCACCGAGCTCGGCGCGCTCGCGAAACTGAAGCCGGAATTCGACAAACGCGGCGTCAAGCTGATGGGCCTTTCCGTCGATCCCGTGGACAAGCACGCCAAATGGTCGGAGGACATCCGCGAGACGCAAGGTGCCGCGCCGAACTATCCGATGATCGGCGACACCGATTTCCACGTCTCCAAGCTCTACGACATGCTGCCGGCCTCGACCTCGGGCGACGCCGCCACCCGCACCGCGGCCGATAATCAGACTGTCCGCAACGTGTTCATCATCGGCCCCGACAAGAAGATCAAGCTGGTGCTGGTCTATCCGATGACCACGGGCCGCAACTTTCAGGAAATCCTACGCGTCATCGATTCCCTGCAGATGACCGCCAAGCATCGCGTTGCAACGCCCGCCGACTGGAAACCGGGCGACGACGTCATCATCGCCGGCTCGGTCTCCGACGACGAGGCCAAGACCATTTATCCGGCGGGCTGGAAGGCGCCGAAGCCCTACATCCGGATCGTGCCGCAGCCGAAATAACCGGCGTGGACCTGTCCCGGACGCGGCGCGGCGCATTGCACCGCGTCCGGGAATGCGCCGACGATCCGCGGTCAGATTTTCGGAGCGATCCAATTAGCGATCATGAGTCCAGCCGTGGACGATAGCGCGGTCACCAACGTCCCCCAGGACACGTCGAGGATGACCACCGGCCAGGTCCAGTGCTTCAGCAGCGACAGTGACGTCAGCTCAAACGTCGCGTAGCAAAAGAAGCCGAACAGCGCGCCGTACAGCAAAGTCGACTGCCAGGTCGCACTCGCCGGCCCGCTGACGAAGACGATCGTTCCCACGACATAAAGCAAATAGAACAGAACCGCGGGCGCGAGCCTGATCTCGCCGAGCATGTCGCCCACTTGGGAGGAGAAAAACCCTTTGGCGACGATCCCGAGAAACAGAAAATCGACCGGGATCAGGACAATCAATGTCGCCAGATAAAGAACGACATACCGTTGCACGGCACCCTCCGCATTTCCCGCATCGCTTGACTGTAGTACGTATCAGAGCGCGCCCGGTTTCAATATCTGCCATTGGCTCCGGACCTGTTGTGCTCCAGATGAGTTGACTTCTTGATGCCCGATCAATCTGACGCTCCCTGCATTGTCTGGTTCCGCGACGACCTGCGCCTTTCCGATCATCCCGCTTTACATGCAGCCGCCGGCACCGGCCGACCGGTGATCTGCCTCTATGTCTTCGACCAAACCCTGCGTCAGCCCGGCGCGCGCGCAATCGGCGGCGCGGCGCGCTGGTGGCTGGCGCAATCGCTGCGCGCGCTGGATAACAATCTCGCCGCGCTCGGCGTGCCACTATTGCTGCGCAGGGGATCCGCGGCCAAGATCATCCCGGAGCTCGCACGCGAGATCGGTGCGGGGGGTGTGTTCTGGAACACGATTGCGCAGGCGCCGCATCTAACAACGGAGCGCGACCTCAACGCTGCACTGCACGATCTCGGTATCGAGGCGCAAGCATTTGCCGGCGATCTCCTGGCCACGCCGGAAAACCTGCGGACCAAGGAAGGCCGGGGCTTGCGGGTCTTCACGCCGTTCTGGCGGCGCATTCAGGCGATGGGTGGGCCGCCGAACTCCCTGCCCGCCCCCGCGACCTTGCATGCCGGACCGAACCTTGCGGGCGAAACGGTCGAAAGTTTGCACCTCGAACCAACGCGGCCGGATTGGGCCGGCGGCCTGCGCGAAACCTGGACACCGGGCGAAAGCGCGGGCCAGAAGCGGTTTGCGAATTTTCTGAAGACCGGTCTCGCCGGCTATACCGAAAACCGCGACCGCCCCGATCGCGACGGCACCTCCGGCCTCTCACCGCACTTGCGCTTCGGCGAGGTCAGTCCGCGCCAAATCTGGCATGCCGCGCATTTTGCCGCCACCGAGCTTCCCGCGCAGGCCAGCGATGCCGACAAATTCTTGAGTGAGCTCGGCTGGCGCGAATTCTGCCGGCATCTGTTGTTCGACGTGCCCGATCTCGACACGCGTAACCTGCAACCGTCGTTCGACGCCTTTCCATGGCGACACGACGAAGCAGCGCTTGTGGCCTGGCAGCGCGGACAAACCGGCTACCCCATCGTCGATGCCGGCATGCGTCAGTTGTGGCACACCGGCGTGATGCACAACCGGGTGCGGATGGTGGTAGCCTCGTTCCTGGTCAAGCATCTCCTGATCGACTGGCGCGAGGGAGAAAAATGGTTCTGGGATACGCTGGTCGACGCCGATGCCGGCAGCAATCCCGCCAACTGGCAGTGGGTCGCGGGCTCCGGCGCCGATGCCGCGCCCTACTTTCGCGTCTTCAATCCCATCCTTCAGGGCGAGAAATTCGACCCCGATGGCAGCTATGTCCGGCGCTGGGTGCCGGAGTTGGCTGAGCTGCCGAAAAAGCTGATCCACCAGCCGTGGGAGGCTGCGCCGCTCGAACTCGCTGGCGCAGGCGTCACTTTGGGCAAGACCTATCCATTACCGATCGTCGATCACCGCAAGGGCCGCGAGCGCGCGCTTAAAGCCTATGAAAAGGTTCGCGCTAGCTAAAACATATTTATCGGTTGACCAAAAAAACCGCCGCCGCGCAGGCGATCATGCCGGCAATCGCGACCGCATCGAGTTTTTCGCCGAACAGCACGTAAGCCATCAGCGCGGTGACGGCGGGAACCAGATAAAACAGGCTTGCTACCGAGGTCGCGGCGTGACGGCGGATCAACCAATACAACAGCCCGATCGAACCGATCGAAAGCACCACCGCCAGCCAGACGACCGACAAGAAGAATTCGCCGGTCCAGTGCACGGTGCGATCTTCGAACAGGAAAGCACCGACCACAAAGAAAATGGTAACGGCGACATACTGGACGAAATTACCCGCGCGCCAGTCGATGTCGCGGCAATATCGCCGCTGGTAGAGCGTGCCCAGGGTGATGCTCACCAGCGACACGCCGGAGGAGAACCAGCCCCAGCCCGCCTCCCCGCTCATCGGCCGTCCGTGCAGGATCAGCGCGACGCCGGTTAGCCCGAGCAGCAGGCCGCCCCATTGCAGCGACGTGACGCGCTCACCCAACCAGCGATTGGCGAGCGTCGAGGTCAGGATCGGCTGCAAGCCGGGGATCAGCGCCGACAGACCTGCCGGAATCGAAAGCGAAATCGCGACCGCCGTGCCACCGAGATAAATCCCGTGGATCAGGATTCCCGCCACCACGCTGTGGCCGATGCCGGCGCGATCAGGCCATCGCGGCCGTGCAACGAGCACGATGACCGCCATGATCGCCACCACGAGCGCCATCCGGATGGCAAGATAGGTCAGCGGCTCGGCGCCGCGCAGCACATATTTGGTGGCGACGAAGCCGGTACTCCAGAGCACTACAAAAATTGCCGGCGCCGCGCGCGCGGCCAATTGATCAAAATCTCTATTCATTTGGAGGCGTGAGTGCCTGATCACGTGCTAAGCGACAATGACGATTTGCACAGCCCCACTCGCGCGGTATGACATAGCCCGCCATAGACCAAGAGGAACATCATGGAAGTTCGTGCCGCCGTCGCCGTTAAAGCTGGTCAACCGCTGGAAATCACCACCGTTCAGCTCGATGGACCCCGTGACGGCGAAGTTCTGGTCGAGATCAAGGCGACCGGGGTTTGCCACACCGACGAATTCACGCTGTCGGGCGCTGATCCCGAAGGGTTGTTTCCGGCCATTCTCGGCCATGAGGGCGCGGGCATCGTGGTCGACGTCGGCCGCGGCGTGACCAGCGTGCAAAAGGGCGATCACGTCATTCCGCTTTACACGCCGGAATGCCGGCAGTGTCCCTCCTGCCTGTCGCGCAAGACCAATCTCTGCACCGCGATCCGCGCCACCCAGGGACAAGGCTTGATGCCGGACGGCACCTCGCGCTTCTCGCTTGGCGGCAAGCCGGTGCACCACTACATGGGCACCTCGACCTTTGCGAACTACACCGTGCTGCCGGAAATCGCGGTGGCGAAAATCCGCAAAGACGCGCCTTTCGACAAGGTCTGCTACATCGGCTGCGGCGTCACGACCGGCATTGGAGCTGTCATCAATACCGCCAAGGTCGAGCAAGGCGCCAAGGCCATCGTGTTCGGCCTCGGCGGCATCGGGCTGAACGTGTTGCAGGGGTTGAGGCTTGCCGGCGCCGACATGATCATCGGCGTCGACATCAACAACGACCGCAAAGCCTGGGGCGAACGCTTCGGCATGACCCATTTCGTCAACCCGAAGGAGCTCGGCAAGGACCTCGTCCCCCACCTCGTCGACATGACGAAGTCGGGCGCCGACCAGATCGGCGGCGCCGACTACACCTTCGACTGCACCGGCAATGTCACCGTGATGCGCCAGGCGCTGGAATCCTGTCATCGCGGCTGGGGTCAGTCGATCGTCATCGGGGTTGCGGCTGCCGGTGCTGAGATTGCGACGCGGCCGTTTCAGCTGGTGACGGGACGGGTGTGGAAAGGCTCGGCGTTCGGCGGCGCGCGCGGCCGCACGGACGTGCCGAAAATCGTCGACTGGTACATGCAAGGCAAGATCCAGATCGATCCGATGATCACGCATGTGATGCCGCTCGATCAGATCAACCACGCCTTCGACCTGATGCATCGCGGCGAATCCATCCGCAGCGTGGTGACCTTTTAGAGATTGGTTCGGACCCACCATGAAACTGAACTTCGTCACCGTTGACGTCTTCACCGGCGCGCAATTCGCGGGCAACCCGCTCGGCGTCGTTCTCAACGCCGAAGGATTGTCGGGTGGCGAGATGCAGGCGATCGCCGCCGAGTTCAATCTCGCGGAAACCACGTTCGTGCTGCCGCCGAAAGACCCCGCCAACACGGCCGAGGTCCGGATTTTCACGCCACGCTACGAAATGCCCTTTGCCGGCCATCCCAATGTCGGCACCGCGTTTGCGCTGGCCCGCGCCGGCCAAAGCTATGGCCGCGCCATCGAGGGCGAGCGCGTCGTATTTGAGGAAAAGGCCGGCCTCGTTCCGATCACCATTCTCAAGGACGGCCCGGCGGTGACCGGGGCTCGTCTCGCCTCTCCGCAATCCCTCGCGGTGGGCGCGGAAGTGCCGAGTGAGCTGATCGCATCGGCCTGCTCGCTATCGGTGGACGACATCGAGACGCGACATCACCAGCCCTGCATCGCTTCCTGCGGCGCGCCGTTCATTCTCGCCGAGCTAAAGAGCCGCGACAAGCTTGCCGAGGCACGCGCGCGGCCGGAGATTTTCGAGCGCGAGATCGCAAAACTGCCGGTGACGAGCCTCTTTATTTACACGCAGGTGTCGGAGAGCGGCCTCGACATTCGGGCGCGTATGTTCGCGCCGCATCATGGCATTCCCGAAGACCCCGCGACCGGCAGCGCGAATGTCGCGCTGATCGGGCTTCTGGCAAGCCTGCGGCCGGAGCGAGATTTGCGGCTGACGAAAAGTATCGCGCAAGGCGTCGAGATGGGTCGGCCCAGTCTTCTCCATGCCGAAGCCGAGAAGAAAGACGGCGTTGTGACCGCCACCTATATCGGCGGACGCTGCGTACCTGTCATGTCGGGGACGATTGATCTGATCTGACATCGTCGCAGCGTCGGCCGGATGATGCGGGGCCTGTCATCGGGCGCGCCGTCGTGCGGCCCGTTGGCATCGCCGGGAGATCACCACTCATCCGGACAGGGATCGACGATCTTCCACAGCTCCGCGCCGTTCTTGATCTTCTTCATTTCGGTGGTGAGCCCGCCATTGCGGCGGATCCAGTCCTTCACCGTGTCGGGATAATAGGACATCAGATCCGAGGTTCCCTCGGTGCTCGTCACCTTGATGCCGAAGGTAAACGCCTTGTCGTAATAGGCCTGGTGGAACCCGACGCTGGCGCGAGGCGTCACGCAAATCCTGTTCATCGGTACGATGCCGAACACCAGCGTGCAGGCAGAATTGCAGATGCCGTCGATGATTACCCGCTCGTGACTGTCGCGGATGCGGGCGTATTTGGCCTTGTACTCTTCGACATAGCCGCCGTGGTCACGCGTGATGTGCAGATCCGCCCGCGCCGGGCTGGCGGCGAAGCTTAGCAGCAGCAGAGAGGCGAAAAGCGTGATGCGGAGCATGAGGCCGTCGGGCAAATGGCAGTGAAGCGCGAAAAATCGCCAGTGGTGAGGGATCAGAGGATAGGACTCTGGCGAGACTGTGTTTGAAAATCGTTAAGCATGCTGCAAGGGCCAAATTCCGGCCTTCGCGACGCTTTTTTGACGGATTTTGCGGCTTTACCTCTGGATGGGAACCTGTTTTGGCCTAGAATACCGGGGTTCGCTTCGTTCGGAGATTCCCCATGATTCTACCCAAGTTCGCCCTCGCCGCTGCCGCCCTGGCTGCATTGGCTACCGTCACCAGTCCGGCCGAAGCACGCCGGCACCATCATTGGCATGGCTATGCCTATGGGCTGCCGTATCCGATCAGCTATTCGCACAATTACGGCCCGGGACCCGAACCCGGTACCTTCGCCTATTACGACGGTCCATCGAACAATTTTTGCATTCAGGGTGCTGCGACCTACAACGGACAGGGCGGCCGCCATCCCTGCTTCTGATCGCGCGGCAGACGCCAATCTCGAAGTTGCCGCGCTCGGCGGGAAAGCCAGGGCGAATGTTGGATTTGGCCCGCTGGTCTGGTAATCGGACAATAGACGCGCTCGTAGCTCAGCTGGATAGAGCATCGGATTTCGATTCCGAGGGTCGGGAGTTCGAATCTCTCCGAGCGCGCCACTTGGCAAATCCACGTGAGGAACACGCTGCCATCGCGCGCTCCGCAGCGCGCTTTCGTCATTCAGCCCGGCGCGACATCGGACGTTACGCGACGATGCCCTCTCGATACGATGCTTCGCCTTCGATCGGTACACCAAGCCGATAGCGTAGCGGAAAGACGGGAGACGGCCCGAGCGCGTCGGTGATGGCCCGGCGGAGCTTCTCATCGTTGTCGTGCTGACTTGGAACGAACAGATACTTTCCGTCGAAGAGCAGCACGGGGTAGGCGATCTCGACTTCGCCTGCGATCGTCGTCACCCCTATCAAGCCATTTACGCGGAGACCTGAGGCCGTCTCGAATTCAGCAGCCACGGAGAGCGCATAATACTCATTGGGCACCGCGGCGGCGGCAAGCGGGCGCACCCACGTCTCGTCCATGCCCTCCACGCCCTCTTCATCCAGACAGAACTCCCAGATCGGAAAATCCACTAGGTCCTCGACGGTGATCTGGTCGATTGGCTTTCGGGTTGCAATTGTTGCAGTCATACTCGGGCCCCACACGGCGCAGTAAGTGCAGGTCATCGTGCCACAGCGAAGGAGTATTGCCCATCTCATCGGCCGGGGCGCGCCACTCGTGTGTCATCCTTCTCTAAGGACGCCCGGGTTTTTCTGTGCCATTCGGCCTAGCTTTGGCCGCCTGTGGCGCGTATAGGGAAGATGTCGCAAGACGATGGCGCTGAACCTCAGTGCGGACCGCGGGCAGACCCGGGGGCAGTACCCGGCGCCTCCACCTTAGCAGCTTGAGCTTAAAGGTCTCATCCCGGTGAGATTGATTTTGCCGGAAGGCAAAATTCCAAAGCTGTTAAGGCGGGGGCGAACCAGGATCGATGGTCGCGAAGAAGCTATGAGTTGTGCTCGGCATGATACCGCCGTTATCGGGTCAAAAACCTAAATGCAAACGATAACGTTGCATTGAACGAAGTGCGCCTCGCGGCGTAACCGTTCGGGGTAGGTACACCTAGCAACAGAACGGCCATTGCCGCGTCAGCTTTCGGGCTGGCGCGGCTTTTATTTTTGCGACTCTTTGCAGCTAAAGCAGGCGCAGTCCCGGCCCGAGCCGCGCCGCTGATTTGGTCAGCACCCCGGGCCCTCCGGGATTTGCAGGTCGAGATTCCCCACCCTGCCACCACCGTTGGAGGCGAACCCGGCGGATCGATATTCACCTTCACGAGTGGCCGACGCCGGGGAGCCAGCACGGCGTCGGCGGTATTCAAGGGTGAGGAAGTCATCGTCCCGGGCGGCGGCGGAAACGTAACGCCGGACGGAACCATCCATACGGCTGACGCCGGTAACGAACTCACGCTGACCGCTGAGGGGCGGCTGTCTGGAGATGCAGGCTCTGGAACTTGCGATCAGCCTGACGGCTGTTCAGGCACCTGGGTCGTGGTCAAAGCGCCGCCGATAATTTGGTCACCAGATGTTGTTGCCGAAAAAAGTGACAGGCCGCTGCTGGGCAACCAACACTCGTGGCGGTCCGGCATAATTCAGCCCACCGTAGTTCGGCCCGGCATAGTTTCTGGCCACCGACTTTCTCTTCGGTTTCGGGTGGCCTGGGGTGGCCGGCAATTGGGCAAACGCCTCCCTCACCCCGCCTTTGGAAGGTGTTGCGGCAGTCTTTTCCGGCACCGAGGTCACCTCTGCCACCACCGGTGCCGGAACCGGCGTGATCGTGGGACGGGTGGTATCGAAGACGACACGCTCCGGCCATTTCGTGTCGGAATGAATGCGTATGACGGAACGATCCGTCTCGGAACGGGAGGCTACGGTCACCGGCAAGGCCGGCAAGCAGGCATCCGCGATGAACAGGAGCGCAAGCAAGGCGCCGCCGACGAAGATAAAATAGCGCATCAGCGGCATTTAGGTTGTGCTCCATCCGCACGGCAACGCGGTCACCGGCTCAACCGGCGATACCTCTATTTGTTCCAGAATGACGGGAAAAGGTTCGACGAGCCAGCGCCCGCTTGTCTCATTTCGAAAGGCGACTTTTGAAAGGCGGTGCCGGCTTAAAGCCAATTTACCCTAAATATGACTAGCCGTGACCAACGAGCATTTCGCCTTGGCGGCGTTCACATTGACGAAACCGACGTGCCATCGCGCGAAGGTCTTTCGGCTCTTCATATTGACGACATCGTTGATCGAGCGGGAGCGGTCGGTCAGATGGCTGCCGTCGGGCCGCATGAAGGCGCACGCAATATTGATGTCCTTGACGGCGTAACTGTTGTCGTTGCGGAGCGTCATCGTCACCAGCGCGTTGGAACCGAGCCCTCCCCTGCGCCATGACTGCGACGAGATCGTGAGGCGATCGACCGGCGCCGGCTGCGCCGGCACGATCGCTTCGGAAATCGCGGGGTTGAAGGAAGGCTCCCTGGCGAGACCGACGGTCGGGCTGATCAAAGCCGGTGTCGCCAATGTGGCTGTGGCCAGATGTACCGAACCGACGGGCGCCTGTTCCCGGAGCTGGTTCACAATCAGCAATGCCGCCGCCGCGAGAATGAAGGCGATCGGCAACCAACCAATGGCTGTCCTGAGATAGCTCGCAGGCATATCGTCAGCACGATCTGAATGATGTCCCCAGGCAAGACTGACATGCCCGCCGATTCCGGTCGAATCAATATTGAGAAATCCATCGGTCATGGTCGTGCCATCTGGGCAAATCGGCAGGTTCTATTCGCCTGGATCACAATTCACACATGAGGAATTCACGCATGGGAAATTGGTTCCATCAAAGCGTGACGCGATCGAACCTGAGCCAGCCTGAATCGGGCCTGCCGAGGGGATGGTCACGCCGCTGCCCCACCGCTAAGCTTGCCGATAGACGTATCGCCGCTCTTTCAGGCCGCTACGGGCGGCGCGAAAATCATCAATTGGAGGGAAAGCATGCCGGTAGTGACCTGGGACCACGTTCATCTGCGCAGTCCTGATCCGGAGGCAATGGCCGCCTGGCTTGAAGACGTCCTCGGTGGGGAGATCATTCGCGGCCCCGGCCGCATCGACGTCAAACTCGGAGGCGCCATGGTCTTCATCGCCCCTGTGGCGTCCGGAGACGGCATCAGTGCGGCCCCAAGTCACCCCCATCAGGGACTCGACCATCTCGGACTGTCGGTCAAGGACATCGATGCGGTCGCAGCCGAAATCAAAGCCAAGGGCGTTGAATTCACCACGGAGCCCTACACCATACGGCCGGGCGTGCGCATCTGCTTCATTCGCGGGCCCCAGGGCATTTCGATCGAACTGTTGGAACGCGACAAAAAATACGCCTGAGCGGCCGAGGCGAATGAGGCTGGTGGTAGCGAATGTCAAATCCACTCCACTGGCGGTCAACCTGCCGCGTTGACGGCGGACGCCGCACTTTGGCATAACGAACTGGTTGAGTGGGGTCTGGCGTCAAATAAACCATGAAGAATGGGCTGTATTCGATCCATGTCGTCCTTCAGGACGGCCGCTCCGGCAAGGGTAGCGGCGTCGTGCTGTTTCGCGACGGCAATATCCTGGGCGGCGACGCGTACCTGTTCTATGTCGGCAGCTACACGGTGAAGGACAACACCTTCAAGGGCGAGATTCTGGTCCAGCGCCATACCCCGAGCCCCGACGTCACTCCCCTGTTCGGCGGCCCGGATCCCGTCGGCATCGGCGTCTCCGGGACGTTTACGGATAAGGCGGCCGACATGAGCGGCACGGCGCTGGTCGGCAAAGCCAGCCAGATTTTCACCGCCACCTTGCGCAAGCTGGTCGAAACCGACTGAGCCTTCAACGCCTATTCCGCGGCTTGCTCCAGCGGCGCCACGCGTGGCAGGACGATGTGAACGCGCGTGCCGAGTCCGGGCTCGGACTCCAGGTCTAGCCGGCCGCCGAGGCGATTGGTGACGATACTATAGACGATGTGAAGGCCGAGCCCGGTGCCGCCCTGATCGCGGCGGGTCGTGAAAAACGGATCGAAGGCGCGCCGCCGGACATCCAGGCTCATGCCGCAACCGTCATCGGCAAAGATGATTTCGACGTAATCCACCCCCGCCGCCCGCACCTTGATATCGACCGTTCCCGCGCGCCCGTCCGGAAACGCATGCGCCACCGAATTGAGGAACAGGTTGGTGAGCACCTGGCCGTAGGGACCGGGATAGGAGTTCATATTGAGGTTGGGCTCGCAATCGACTGACAGCGTCAGGCGGTGCTTGCGCAAGCCCGGTCGCAAACTCAATGCGACTTGTTCCGTCAAGTCGCCGAGGTCGAACGTGCGTTGATCCGAGTAGTTGCGGTCCGCAGCGACCTGCTTGAACGAGGTGATCAGCTCTGCGGCGCGGTTGAGGTTGGCAACCAGCTGGCCGGATGCATCGCGGGCGGCGCCGAGAAAATCGTTGAGGCTTGAGCGGCGGAGATCGCCGCGCGCGACTTCGGCGGTGAATAACGCAGTCTTGCGTTCGAGCGAGGAGGCAACCGTTAAACTAATGCCAACCGGATTGTTGACCTCGTGCGCGACACCCGCCACGAGCCGGCCGAGGGCGGCGAGCTTTTCCGCCTCGATCAGCGAGTTCTGGGTCTCGCGCAAATTTCGTAGTGCGGCTTCGGCGGCATCCTTGGCCTCGCGCATTTCCTGCTCGCCGCGTTTGCGTTCGCCGATATCGAGCGCAACCGTCACGATGCTCTCGATGTGACCATCCGCATCGAGCAGCGGCAACTTGTTCACGAGCCAGTGGCGAAGACTGCCGGACGAATCCCGGTATTCTTCTTCGTAAAAGCCGAGTTCCTTGCCGGTCGCAAGCACGCGCCGGTCGTTCTCGTCGGTCTTCTGAGCGCCATAACGCGACATCAGATCCGACGTGGTCCTGCCGATGGCTTCATGGGCTTCGATCCCGAAAATACCGGCCATGTAGCGATTCATCAGAACGTAGTGGAGCTCTTTGTCCTTGACGTTGATGATTGCGGGAACGGTATCGATCACGAGCTGCAACAGCCGCCGCCCTTCCGCGATCGCCTCTTCGGCGCGCCGCTGGTCGGTGATGTCGCGCACCGTCCCCTCATAACGGATGATCTCGCCGGCTTCGTCGCGAACGACTGTAGCGCTGTCCGAGAGCCATAAAATCGATCCGTCGCGCCGCCGCACCTGATACTCGAATTCGCGCACCATGCCGTCGCGCTGCATCATTTGCTGATAAAGCACTCGGGCTTGCGGGTCGACATAGACGCCTTCGGAAATGTCGTTGATGCCGCGAATGAGTTCCTTCCGGTAAGTCATAGAGCATCATCCGCGCGAGCGCGGGGTTTGCGTTGAGAATTTGTCCTGCTGGCGTCGTCACGTAGATTCCGTCGACGGAGCCTTCGAACAGCTTGCGATAACTCTCCTCGGCCAGGCGCTGCTCGGCGAGCGCGCGGATCGCAGCCTCCCGTGCCGCGTCCGCATCGACCAGCGAACGACGGAACACTTCGGCGGCGCGCGCGATGTCGCCGATCTCGTTGCGCACGCCGGTGGCTGGAATCGACGTCTCCTTCTCGCCGCCGGCCAACGCACGGATGGCGGTAGCGATCGCCTTGAGCGGACGGACCGTCTGACGCACCACGAACAAGGCCGCCGCCAAGCCGATCAGCACACCGGCAAGTCCGAGCAGAATGCTTTGCCATTTGTCGCTGGCGAGCGTCCGAGCGAAGTCGTGCGCCAGCACCCGCCCTCGCCGGTCGCCCAGATCACGCAACAGATCGGTGACCCGGCTGATCATCTGCCCTTCGGTACCCAGCACGTCCCGGTCGAGTTGGGCGATCTGGCTCTCGGTGCCGGAAATCGACAGGACGGCGTCGGCGTAGGCGTCGGTGGCGGCTCGAAGGGTGGCATCATCGATGGCGACCGATTTCATCGCGCGCGCCGATTGCTCCGTTGCCGCCGGGTCATGCGCCAACAGCGCTGCGGTGACTTTGTTTTGCGTACGAAACAGCTCGCGCGCGATGATCCGCTCCGGAATATCGGCGATCGCCTGCTCGAACCTGACCCGGACCGGCGGCAACGCCGAAATGAGTTCCGCGCGGCGGGAAATCAATGCCGTGATCCGCTCGATGCCCTCCTCGTAGTTGAGCAGACGCTGCGAGACGCCATCGATCATCTCCCGCTGCTCCGGCGCAAGCTGGAGTCGCGTGTTCTTCAGCAACGTGCTCAGCGAGGTGGCCGCCTCCTTTACGCGGCCAGACGGCGCCGCGGGATCGGTGACGAAATCCCGCGCCGCAAGCCGCAATTCCTTGGTGCGGCGGTCGATCTCCTCGGCGGCTTCGCCCAGGCTTTGCAGATGCTGCAGTTCGGCAAAGGTCGCGTCGATATGGCGGATGGCGACGACGCTGGCGATGCTCGTCATGGCGATCATGGCGAGCAAAAGGGTGAAACTGCCAAAGGTCAGTTGGCCGATCGAGAAAGAAACCGACTGTAACCGTCTAAACATCGCAAAAAGGGCTCTGAGCTCGGCAATCTGCTCTATTACATGCCCCCTTATACGACGATTTGGCTGCCCGGGGGAAACCAAGCCGGACCTCTTTGCGCACCTGCGGGGCGTTTTTCGGCCCCAACCGCTTCCCACCGAATAGGGATCGCCCCGAGGCGTTTGCTCATCGCCGCTCCGCCCCTCACATCTCGAACAACTCGCCATCGTAGCCGGCCTCCAGCGGAATGCGGAGCTGGCGGCCGCCGTTCAACCTCGTCATCACGGGCATCACCGTGACAACCGGTTTTCCTTTGGTGTCATCGAGGGCTGCTCGCACATTCGGCTGCTTGCCGAGCTTGATCAGGTTACGCGTGGTCGGAAACGGCAGTTTGAACCGCCCGCTCTCGCCGCCCGCAATCGCCTCGCGCGGCGAAAGCCAGAGCGAGTCGGTCGATTCCCTGCCGTCGTGCGCGCCAAGCTGTTCCGGCGGGGCTGCGGCCAGAAAGAACCAGGTGTCGAACCGCTTCGGCATGCTTTCGGGCGTGATCCAGCGCGCGTACGGCACGAGTTCATCGAGGGCGAGCACCACGCCGGCCTCGACGAGCACATCGAGAAAAGTCGTCTTCCGCTCGCAGAGCGCCGCGCGATGGCTGGCTGCGATTTGAGCCGCCTGCTTCGCCTCGACCAACTCATTCGAACCGCGCGGGCGGGCGAGCAGAATGCCGCTTTCCTCAAAGGTTTCGCGGATTGCCGCGATCTTGAAACTCAATTCGGCGATGTCGCTCCCGTCACCGCCGGTATGAAGTTCAGACCGCGCGATGATGTCACGATCGCTGGCATCAACGCTGCCGCCGGGAAACACCAGCGCGCCAGAGGAGAACTCGATCTCGTGATGGCGCACCATCATGAAGACCTCGATTTCTTTTGCAGCGCCGTCGCGTAGCAGGAGAATAGTCGAGGCGGGACGCGCGGTGACGCTAGCTTGAGTGGACATCGGCTTTGCTCTCTCCCTCATCCTGAGGAGCGGCCGCGTGGCCGCGCCTCGAAGGATGAGAACCGTCATGGTTCGAGACGCGCAAAGACGCGCTCCTCACCATGAGAATTTTTCTAGCCCGCCGCGCTCGATTGCGGCCGCAGGTCGGCTCGGCGATCAACCCGTGCCACGCGCGACAGCAGATAATCCACTTCCGCTTTCGCCACCGCCGTAATGCTCGAGCCCGGCTTGCGCTGGGCGCTGGAGGCAATGATGCCGCGCTTTTGCAGCACATATTTGCGGACAGCCAAGCCAATCACCGGCTGCTGCTCGTAGCGGATCAGCGGCAGATGGGCGTCGAACAGGTCATGCGCGGCATCGCGGCGGCCTTCCTTCGACAGGCGAACGACGTCGATCAGCATTTCCGGGAAGGCATAACCGGTCATCGCGCCATCCGCGCCGCGCTCCATCTCGAAATCGAGGAACGTCGCGCCGTTACCTGTCAGGATCGAGAGCGGTCGCAAGGAGCCGTCCTTCTGGAATCCGCGCAGCGCGGAGATTTTTTCCAGCCCCGGCCAATCCTCATGCTTGAGCATCACGCAGGAAGGGCTGTCCATCACGATCTTGCGGATCACTCCTGGCGTAAACACCACCGACAAGGTCAGCGGATAATCCTGCAATACCCAGGGAATATCGGTGCCGATCGCTTCGACCGCCTGTTTGAAATAGCCGGTGATCTGGTCATCGGTGCGTAACGAGGGCGGCGGCGCGATCATCACGCCGGCCGCGCCGGCATCCATCGAGGCGCGCGCCAGCGAGCGCATGGCGGCAAATCCCGGCGCGGAGACGCCAACGATAATCTGCATGTTCTTGGCGCGCTTCACGAAGCGCTTGGCGATTTCTTCGGCTTCCGCACCCTCGAGCTTCGGCGCTTCGCCCATGATGCCGAGCACGGTGATACCGTCGCAGCCGATTTCGCCGTAGAAATCCGTCAACCGGTCGATGGATTTCTCGTCGATCCGGCCATCGTCGTGGAATGGCGTCGGCGCAATCGCAAACGTGCCTTTGGCTTCATGGGTGAGTTTTGTCATTGCTTGCCTTCTTCCTTTTCGTCAGGTCCGCCGTGCCGACTTCTTCACTTCCGCCTCGGAGAAGAAAATCTCGCCTGCATGCGTCACGATATCTTCCGCCTTCCACCCGGTGAACGGCGGCTTCCAACCTTCCATTTCCATCATCCGCATTTCGCGCACGCCGCGCGGGCCCGAAACCCCTAGCACCTTGCCGGTCTGGTCGCCCGAGAGGTCGCTGACCATGTATAGCACGGCGGGCGCAATGCCGTCCGGCCCCAGCGCCATACCCGGATTTTCTTTATAGCGTGGCAGATCCTCGGTCATGCGCGTCAGCGCGCCCGGCGCGAGCGTCCAGACCCGGATGTTGTATTTGCGGCCCTCGATCGCGAGCACGTTGGACAGGCCCCAGATCCCGCCTTTGGCGGCGCCGTAATTATATTGGCCGAAATTGCCGATCAGGCCCGACGTCGACGAAGTATTGACGATGACGCCGCCGCCGTTCTCCCGCATCCAGCGAAACACCGGCTGCGTCGTGCAGAACGTGCCTTTCAGATGCACCTTGAGCACCTTGTCGAAGGCGGCTTCGGTCGCCTTTGCAAACGTCTGGTCCAACAAAATGCCGGCATTGTTGACGAGGATATCGGCGCGGCCGAAATGCCTGATCGCGTCGTCGAACACCGCCTGGCCGCCGGCCATGGTCGAGATATCGGCGCCATTGGCGACCGCACGGCCGCCTTCGGCCTTGATCGCCGCGACCACCTTCTCGGCCATCGAGAGGTCGGAGCCGGAACCGTCGCGCGGACCGCCGAGATCGTTGACCACGACGGCCGCGCCCTCGCGCGCAAACAGCTTGGCATAGGCTTCCCCCAGCCCGCCGCCCGCGCCGGTGATCAATGCCACCTTGCCGTCGAGGTGCCCCATGATGCTCTCCTTTCGTGTCCCGGACGCGATGCAGCGTGAAACGCTGCGTCGCAGAGCCGGGACCTACATCAACCTATGGACCCTGGATCAGCAGCGCACCACTTCGTACTGCGCTGCGTCCGGGGCACGAGATTGTTCTACCCCAGCACCGTCTTGCCGCTGCGGATCACCACAGCCTCGCGCGCTTTCACCCGCGCTTCGAACGAGATCACATTGCCATCCTTCCACAGATCGAGCGTCACAGTTTCGCCGGGATAGACCGGTGACGAAAACCGCGCGGCGTGCGCTCTGAAGGCCCTCGGATCGTAGTCGGCATAGGTTTGCAGGATACCACGGCAGGTGATGCCAAAGGTGCACATGCCGTGCAGGATCGGCCGCGAGAAGCCGGCACGCCGGGCAAATTCGGGATCGGAATGCAGCGGATTCCGGTCGCCGCAGAGACGATAGATCAGCGCCTGATCCGGCCGCGTCGGAATATCGACGGAGCGGTCGGGCACGCGCGAGGGCACCTTGTGCGGCTCGGGCTGGCCCTCGGAAGGTCCACCGAAACCGCCATCGCCGCGGGCAAAGCGTGAGGCAACCAAGGTGGCGAGTGGCTCGCCCTTCTCGCTCTTGAGCACGGTTTGATGGCGGATCACCGCGCCCTTGTCCTTGCCCTTGTCGAATACCGCCAGCACGCGGGAATCGACCAGGAGCTTTTGTTCGACCGGCAGCGGCCGGTGAAAGGTGATGTCGCGCTCGCCATCGACCACCATCACGCGGTTGAGATTCATCTCGCCGGGGCTGGCGCCCCAGGCTGCGACGGAGGCAAAGGTCGGCACCACCTTCAGCGGACGCGGGATCGCGGCGGCTTCATTGACGAAGGCGAGTTCGTTCTCGTCCATCGGATCGGCGCCCATGCCGATGCCATAGGCATAGAGCATCACCTCGCGGTCGCCGTAGGAAAAGCGCTGATCGAGATTCTTCAGCGCCATCAACTCGTCATACTTGATCGGCATTCTTTGCTCTCTCGAACTCTTGACCCTCATGGTGAGGAGGCGCGTTTTGCGCCGTCTCGAACCATGAGGCCACGACCTCATTTCACTTCCTCATCCTTCGAGACGCGCGCTAAAAGCGCGCTCCTCAGGATGAGGGTTTACACCGGCGTAAAGAACGGCAACGGCGCGCCGTCGGTCGGCTTGAACACGACCTTCACCTTCTGGCCGATCTTCAGCTTCGCCATGTCGCAATCGACAAAATTGGTCAGCAGCGACGGCCCCTCTTTCAGCGTCACATAGCCGATCGCGTAAGGCCCGGAGGCCGATTTGCGCATCAGGCTGAAAGTGTAAATTTCGCCCTCGCCCGAACTCTCCTCCCACACCGTCTTGTCCGAGAAACAGAACGGGCAGATCGAGCGCGGAAAATAATGCGCTTCGCCGCACGCCGCGCAGCGCTTGATCATCAGCTTGCCCTTGGCGGTCTGCTCCCAGAAGTAAGCGGTCTCGGGATTGGTCGCAGGCTTCGGATATTTCACAGCATCAGCCATCACACGCGCTCCAGAATGCAGGTTGAGGCGGCATGGCGCACGCCGAGCAGTCCGCCGGTGCCGTGCGCAATGGCAAGGTCGCAATTCGGCACCTGTACTTTCGGATGCGCCTCGCCCCGCAACTGCCGCACCGCTTCGAGGATCTTGGTCATGCCGCCGCGATTGACCGGATGGTTGCTGCACAGGCCGCCGCCGTCGGTGTTGAACGGCAGCTTGCCGACACCGGAAATCAGGTTGCCGTCGGCGACGAACTTGCCGCCCTCGCCTTTCTTGCAGAAGCCGAGGTCTTCGAGCTGCATCAAAACCGTGATGGTGAAGCTGTCATAGATCGAGGCGTATTTGATGTCTTTTGGCGTGACGCCGGCTTCTTCGAACGCGCGCGGTCCGGACCACACGCCGGCGGAATAGGTCAAATCGAGCTTTTGCCCGCCGCGCGGTCCCTTCAGCGCCTCGCCATGGCCGATCATCCGCACCAGCGGCTTCTTGAGGGTTTTCGCGATGGCTTCCGATGTCACGATGAAACCGCCGCCGCCATCGGTGACAACGCAGCAATCCATCCGATGTAACGGGTCTGATATCATCGGCGAATTGAGCACGTCCTCGATCGTTACGACATCGGGCAGCATCGCGTGAGGATTGTATTGGGCGTGGTGGGAGGCCGCGACCTTGATCCAGGCCAGTTGCTCGCTGGTGGTGCCGAATTCATGCATGTGGCGCAGGGCGCACATGCCATAGATATTATGTGTGGTGGCGCCATACGCGGCCTCGAAGTCGGCCTCCGCGCCGCTGGCGCGTGGCGGCATCGGCCCGGTGCGCGGCTTGCCGGCGAGCGTCACAAGCGCAATCGAGCACTTGCCGGCGGCAATGGCTTCAGCGGCGTGGCCGAGATGAACCAGATAGGAGCAACCACCGGTATCGGTGGAATCGAAATGGCGGACTTTCAGGCCGAGATAATCGACCATCGCCATCACCCCGCCCGGCGCGTCGCCGGCGCAGAAATAGCCGTCGATATCGGCCTTGGTCAGGCCCGCATCCTCGATCGCGCCCTTGGCGATTTCGGCATGAAGCTGGGCGGTGGATTTGTCCGGGGCGTGCCGGGTCGGATGTTCGTAGATACCGGCGATATAGGCCTTGCCCTTGATGCTCAAGTTGCTCTCCGCTGGCGTTTCTTTTCCCGTTATTTCTTCTGGCAATTTCTTGGCCTGCCCGGGCGGCCTTGGCAAGCGGCGAATATTCCGCGCCGTGAGGCGAAATCGCATGGCCTACCGTGTCCCGGGAGCGGTGCAGCGGTGGATTTGACATTCGCTTCAGCATTGCCGCGCGTCCTCCACGCGAATGTCAAATAGTGGTCCCTTGATTCTGAATTCGCAAAAAGCACCCGCCGCAAAGGGATGCGAATGTCAGAATCGGACCACTATTGGAGGCGGGACAGGGCTGATTCTGCCGGTGACTTGCGGATCCGATCAACGCTTCGCTGCCGCGGCGAATTGGCAAGACAGGCAAATCAGGCGGTGATTCACATTCTGAATTGCTCTGCAAGCCCTTAAAAAAAGGGGTCTGAAGCAAAAAAACGTCAAAAACCCCGAGAAAAACCGAGAAAAACTGTGTAGAAGCCTCTTCCCCGGCGCTAGGAACGTTATTATCACCACGGTCCGAATCAGAGGAGACACAATGGCCACCCAAATGTCGAAGTCACAACTGGTCGAAAAAATTGCGACCACCACCGAACTCTCCAAGCGTGACGTCAAGAACGTCATGGATACGCTGACTGACGTCGGCCACAAGGAACTGAAGAAGGCCGGCGTATTCCTGCTGCCGGGCTGGGCGAAGTTCGTCGTGGTCAAGAAGCCCGCGACCAAGGCTCGCAAGGGCACCAACCCGTTCACAGGCGAAGAGATGATGTTCAAGGCCAAGCCGGCCCGCAAGATCGTCCGCGCCAGGCCCGTCAAGGCCGCCAAGGACGCGGTCTAAGAAAGACACGGACCTTGAAGTTAAAGGCCCCCGCAACGGGGGCCTTTATTTTTTGCGCGGGAGCTCATGGACGGGGAAGCGAGACGCTTACGCGGATAAGCCGCTCGGCTTCGGCATGGGCGCCAAAACAGAAATGGCGCGAGCGTTACCAAAATAACTTCATAGACTGGACCCACGAACGGGCCGTCGCAGTGAACCAGAAACAGCAAAAACGTTTCGACGCACCGTGGCCGAGCGAGCATTAAACCGCTTGTCAAGCCATCGAAATAGCACAGGGACGGAATAGATAGTAACGGCGCTTTCTCCCGCTCGAATGAATGTCATGACCGAACAAACCCTGACGACGCCGATCGATGATCGGCGAGAATTATCTCAAGAAACATCCGGTGGCTTTTCGCGCTACCAGTCGATCCTCGTTGCGTTGCTCGCGCTGGTCCAGTTCACGATCATCATCGACTTCATGATCATGTCGCCGCTCGGCGCCATCATCATGCCGGCCCTGGATATTTCGGCCGCCCAGTTCGGCGTGGCGGTGTCGGCCTACGCATTCAGCGCCGGAATTTCCGGCATCCTGGCGGCCGGCTTTGCCGACCGGTTCGATCGCAAGCGGCTGCTTTTGTTTTTTTATGTCGGCTTTACCCTTGGAACGGCGCTTTGCGCGGTCGCGCCGAACTATCATGTGTTGCTCGCGGGTCGCATCGTTACCGGCTTGTTCGGCGGGGTGATCGGCTCCGTTGTACTCGCCATCGTCACCGATATGTTTGCACTGCAATTGCGCGGTCGCGTCATGGGCTTCGTGCAAACCGCCTTCGCCGCAAGCCAGGTGCTTGGCATCCCGGCCGGCCTTTTTCTCTCCAACCATTGGAATTGGCACGTCGCGTTCGGCGCATTGGTCGGCGTTTCGATCGTTGGGATGGCCGCCGTTCTGTTTTTGATGAAGCCGGTGAACGGCCATCTCCTGCTGAAGCAGGACAAAAATGCGTTCCGGCATCTGATCGCAACGGTCGCACAGCCACGCTATTGGATGGCCTTCGCGGTGACGACGCTGCTGGCGACTGGCGGCTACATGCTGATGCCGTTCGGCAGCGCCTACACCGTACATAATCTCGGCATCGATATCGTTCATCTGCCGACGATCTATCTCGTCTCCGGCCTGTTCAGCATTCTGATCGGACCGCTGGTGGGACGTCTGAGCGATACTTTTGGTAAATTCCCGACCTTCGCCTTCGGCAGCGCTATGTCTATTGTCATGGTGCTGATCTACACGCATCTCGGTCAGGTCAGCCTGACGGTCGCGATCCTGATCAACGTTCTGATGTTCGTCGGCATCTTTTCGCGCATGATTCCGTCGCAGGCGTTGATTTCCGCAATCCCGGAGCCCGCACAACGCGGCTCCTTCAGCGCGGTTGGCGCTTCCTTGCAACAACTCTCCGGCGGACTTGGCGCCGTGCTTGCCGCAGCCCTCATCGCGCAAGATGCGGACGGCTCACTCCGGCATTTCGACCGGCTCGGATACGTCGTCGTCACGACGGCGGTGATTTCCCTGATCCTGATGTATTTTGTGCAGAGGCCGATCGCGGCCAAGTCCGGCAACCGCTTTGTTTGAGGCGTTTCCGACGCCTCTATAGGTGCCAAGCCGGCGACGGAGTGGTTTCGGCGGTCCAGTGCTGTGATAGTGTGGAAACCCAAGCCGCCTTAGCGGAAAGAAAAAAGCCGCGTGAGCGGAAAGAAAACAGGGAGGAATTTGCATGAAAGCGCTGATAGCCGCGGGCCTTGCGCTGATCACAACGCCGTTTCTTGCCCAGCAGAGCCTTGCCCAGCAAAGCGTGCCGCAGATCCCGTTCGATTCCGTGGCGGATTTCCCGAAGCTGCCGGACGGCATGAATTTTGGTGAAGTGCCCGGAGTGGCCGTGAACTCCAAGGGCCATGTCTTCGTGTTCACGCGCTCGAATAGCGCCAACGGCCCGGCCTACGCGCCGACCGCCGCCCAGCTTCTCGAATTCACCGCCGAGGGCGATTTCGTCCGCGAGATCGGCAAGGGCCTGTACGCCTGGGCTTTTGCGCACAGTGTGCGCATCGACAAGGACGACAACATCTGGGCCATCGACAAGGGCTCGGACATGATCGTCAAGTTCAATCCGGCTGGCCGCGTCCAATGGGTGTTCGGCCGCCGCAAGGAATCCCCCGACGACGCCAAGCCGTGGGAACACGTCAATCCGCCTTTGCCGCCGGTCGACGGCCTGTTCCGCGAGCCGACCGACGTCGCCTGGGACTCCAAGGGCAACACCTACATCAGCGACGGCTATATCAATTCGCGGATCGCCAAATACGACATGCACGGCCAATGGGTAAAGTCATGGGGCGAGCCGGGCACCGAGCCGGGCCAGTTCCACCTGCCCCACGCGATCGCCATCGACAACAACGACAACGCCTATGTCGGCGACCGCAGCAACCACCGCATCCAGGTATTCGACACCGACGGCAAGTTCTTAAGGATGTTCGCCATCACCGTGCCGCCGGATACGACCACGCGCGCCGTCTACGGGGCGACGCCGACCGGCGACCGCCTCACCCAGGTGATTGGCGCGCCCAATTCGATCTGCATTACGCCCGGGCCCAACCAGGTGATGTTCGTCGGCGAAACGACCTTCCCCGGCCGCATCTTTAAAGTGGCGCTCGACGGCAAGGTGCTGGGTGTGATCGGCAGGTCCGGACGCGAGATCAAGGAATTCTCAGGCGCCCACGCGATCGCCTGCCCGTCGGAAAACCTGATCTATGCGGCAGAGACAGCCAATTGGCGGGTACAGAAGCTGATCCTTCACCCCGAATAAGGCCCAAGGGTCGCTCAAACGGCCTCCCGAGACCTACGAGACCTGCACGGCTCTCCGACCGGGACGCCGGGCAACAGGATCGCAGCGCCTACTCCGCCGCGATCTGCCGCGGCGCGGATGGCGGGTTGGCGAGGTCGGCGGCAAGCTGGGCATAGCGCACTTTCGCGTCCTTGACCGCTTTCTCCTTGACCGGCCCGTAGCCGCGGATGCGATCCGGCAGCGAGAGGATTTCGATCGCCGTCTCCAGCGTCAGCGGCGAGAGCACCGAGAGAATGTGGGCGACGTCCTTCTCGTAACCCGCGATCAAATCGCGCTCGAGCTTGCGGTCGGCGCTATGGCCGAAAATATCGAACATCGTGCCGCGCAAGCCTTTCATCCTGGCAAGCATCCGGAACGCAGGCCACATCCAGGCGCCGAAGGCACGTTTCTTCGGCCGGCCGAGCGCGTCCTTGGCTCCGCCGAGCAGGGGCGGCGCGAGATTGAAGCTGATCTTGAAGTCGCCATCGAACTGATCGCGAAGCTGTGCTTCGAAATGGCCGTCGGTGAAGAGCCGCGCCACTTCGTACTCGTCTTTGTAGGCGAGCAGCTTGGCGTAGTTGACAGCGACTGCACGCGGCAGCTCCTCGCCAAAGCCGCGATCGCGTGCGGCGTCGCGCACCCGTGCAACCAGCGCCTGATAGCGCGCGGCGAGTTTTTCGTTCTGATAGCCGGTCAGGTGTGCGCTGCGATGCGCGATGATCTCGTCCAGCGACATCGCATCGAGCGCCTTTGGCGCGCTTTCCTCATCATGCCCCTTCATCATCGCCGCCATTCGCGAAGGCTCGGCCGCCGCCAGACGCCCGAGCCGGAATGCCTGCGTGTTCATCTTGATGGCGACGCCATTGACCTCGATCGCCTGCTCGATCGCTTCGGCCGAGAGCGGCAACAGGCCCCTTTGATAGGCATAGCCCATCATCATCATGTTGGTGGCGATGGCGTCGCCCAGCAGGGTTTCGGCTGGCTTGGTGAAGTCAAGGAAGGCGGAGTCCTTGCGAAGCGCGGTTTCCAGCACGTGATTGACCTTGCGGGTCTGGAAATTGAAATCGCGGTTGAGAACGAAATCGGCGGTCGGAATGGTGTGGCTGTTGATGATGCCGGCGGTGCGGCTACTCTCGCACAGCGTCATGGTTTCCTTGGAGGCCGCCACGACCTCGTCGGCCGCGATCACGAGATCGGCGGTGCCGGTGACGATGCGCGAACAGGTCACGTCGGCGGTGTGTTCCGAAAGGCGAACATGACTCAACACCGCGCCGCCCTTTTGCGCCAGGCCCGACATATCGAGGATCATGCTCGCCTTGCCCTCGATATGGGCGGCCATGCCGAGCAGCGCGCCGATGGTCAGAACGCCGGTACCGCCGACGCCGCCGACCGCGACGTTATAGGGCCGCTCCAGCGAGGGTTTCGAGGCGGGCTCCGGCAGTTCGCCGATGTCGCCAAGACCTTTGCCATCAAGGCCGGCCGGCGCACGGCGGCGCAACGCCCCGCCGTCGACGGTGACGAAAGACGGGCAAAAGCCCTTCAGGCAGGAATAGTCCTTGTTGCAGGCCGACTGGTTGATGCTGCGCTTGCGCCCAAACTCGGTCTCCAGCGGTTCGACCGAGATACAGTTCGACTGCACCGAACAGTCGCCGCAGCCTTCGCAGACGGCCGGATTGATCAGCACGCGCCGCGCCGGATCTTCCATCGTTCCGCGCTTGCGGCGGCGGCGCTTTTCGGCGGCACAGGTCTGGACGAAAACAATAGCCGACGCACCCTTGACCTCGCGGCATGCTCGCATCACCTCGTCGAGTTCGTCGCGATGGGCGAGCTTGACGCCGGGCGCGATCGTGCTGGCCGGGTAAGCTCCGGGGTTTTCCGAGACCAGGTAGATCTCGCGGATGCCTTCGGCGTGAAGCTGGAAGGTGATCTGCTGCGGCGACAAATCGCCGTCATGGCGCTGGCCGCCGGTCATGGCGACGGCGTCGTTATAGAGGATCTTGTAGGTGATATTCGCTTTGGAGGCGATCGCCTGCCGGATCGCGAGGCTGCCGGAGTGGAAATAGGTGCCGTCGCCTAGATTGGCGAAGATGTGCGCCTCGTTGGTGAAGGGCGCGGTGCCCACCCACGGCACGCCCTCCCCGCCCATGTGGGTGAAGGTCTCGGTCGAGCGGTCCATCCACAGCGCCATGAAGTGGCAGCCGATGCCGGCCATCGCGCGGCTGCCTTCCGGCACCTTGGTCGAGGTGTTGTGCGGACAGCCCGAGCAGAAGTATGGCGTGCGGGAGACCGGCGAGACCGCCTGCATCTGGGTAGCCTGCCGGCCGTTGAACCAGTCGGCCTTGGCGCGCAGCATCTCGGCGATTTCCGGATTGAGATTGAGCCGCAACAGCCGCTCGGTGAGAGAACTTGCGAGCGAGGCGACGCTCAATTCCTCGGCAAAGGGCAGGAAGCGCTTGTCGTGTTCGTCCATCTTGCCGACGATGCGCGGGCGCACGTCGTCGCGCCAGTTGAACAGTTCCTGCTTGACCTGATTTTCGACGATCTCGCGGCGCTCTTCGATAATGAAAATCTCTTCCAGCCCGACCGCGAATTCCCGCACGCCCTGCGGCTCCAGCGGCCAGGGCATGCCGATCTTGTAAAGGCGAAGCCCGATCTTGGCGGCGACTTCCGGCGTAACGCCGAGTTCGCGCAGGGCTTGCCGGATATCCTCGTAACTCTTGCCCGACGCCATGATGCCGAAGCGCGCATTCGGCGAATCCATGGTGATGCGGTTGACCTTGTTGGCGCGGGCAAAAGCGATCGCTGCAAATCCCTTGTAGTCCTGCAAGCGGCGATCCTGATCGAAGCGATCGTCGGGCCAGCGCAGATTGAGGCCGCCCGGCGGCATGTCGAAATCGGGCGGGATGATGAACGGCTTCATCTCGTCGGTGAGATCGATCTCGGCGGTGGTCTCCACCGTTTCCGTGATCACCTTCATGCCGACCCAGCAGCCGGAATAGCGGGACATCGCGATCCCGAGCAACCCCATCTCGATCATTTCGTGGATGCTGGAAGGGTAGAGATAGGGCATCAGCGCGGAGATGAAGGCGTGGTCCGACTGATGCGGGACGGTGGAGGATTTCGCGCCGTGGTCGTCACCGGCCAGACACAAAACGCCGCCGTTTTTCGCCGAGCCCGCCGCATTGCCGTGGCGGAACACATCGCCGCAGCGGTCGACGCCGGGGCCCTTGCCGTACCAGATGCCGACGACGCCGTCATAATTGGCGCCCTTGGAGAGATTGAGCTGCTGCGATCCCCAGATCGCGGTGGCGGCGAGGTCTTCGTTCACGCCGGGCTGGAATTTGATGTTGTATTGCTCGAGGTGTTTTCGCGCGGCGAACAGCTGCTGATCGTAGCCGCCGAGCGGCGAGCCACGGTAGCCGCTGATGAACCCGGCGGTGTTGAGCCCGTTGGCGCGGTCGCGCCGGATCTGGGCCATCGGCAGGCGGACCAGCGCCTGAATACCGGTCAGGAAAACATGGCCCGACCCTTGCGTGTACTTCTGATCGAGACTGATCGGACCCTGGTTTATTCCCATTCCACCCTCATCAAGCTCACGCTTAGCCGCTTGTTTTAGTTATTCATACCGTCGGCAAACGCTAGTCTATGTCGGATTTTACATGCCCCGCACCACAAATCTGGCCGCCTAGGCGCTTACCCCGCAAAACGCAATTTCGTACCCGGCGATGCGCTGGCCTTTTGCTGATGTGTCGTGGAAAAATGCTGCAACGAAACGACGTAACGCGGACTTTTGCGGCTATACTACCAAAGACGGGAGATCGATCGATGCGCAGACAGCGATGGGACAGGCCGGCGATTCTCGTCACCCTGTTTTTGTGCACCGCATCCAACCCGGTCGCGGCGGCCGAGCCGTCACCGGAGGTGATCGCCAAGGGCAAGGCCCTGACCGAAGCCGGCGATTGCGGCAGCTGCCATACCGCTGACCCCGCAAAACCGTTTGCCGGGGGAAAGCGGATCGTGACGCCGTTCGGCGGCATCTATTCCGCCAACCTGACGCCGGACCGAAATACCGGGATCGGCTTGTGGAGCGACGAGGACTTCCGGCGCGCGATGCGTTTTGGTGTGCGGCCCGACGGGGCGAACTATTATCCCGCCTACCCCTATCCACATTTCACCAAACTGACCCGCGACGATGTGTTGGCGATCCGCAGCTATCTCGCCACGCTGTCGCCGGTTGCCAATACACCACCAACCCCGGAGCTGCGCTGGCCGCTGAATTATCGTGTACTGATGCGGTTGTGGAATTTCGCCTTCTTCCGGCCGGGCATTTTTGAGCCTGACCAGAACAAGAGCGCGGAGTGGAATCGCGGCGGCTATCTGGTCGAGGGCATCGCCCATTGCGGCGCCTGCCATACGCCGAAAAACTTTCTCGGCGCCGAAAAGCAAAACGCGCGATTTGCGGGCAGCGTGGTCGAGGGCTGGTTTGCGCCGCGCCTCGACGGCACGGAGCGCGGGGGCCTGAAATCATGGAGCGTGGAGGATATCGCCGAATATCTCGGAAGCGGGCGCAATGGGCATAGCCATGCCGACGGACCGATGGCGCAGGTGGTGCTCAATTCCACCTCGCATATGAGCGACGCGGACGTCCACGCTATCGCCGTCTACCTGAAGGAAATTCAGCCCATGGCGGCGGAAGCGAGCGTGACGGCGCCGCCGCCGGCGCAGATGGCGAGCGGTGAGAAACTGTACAAGGGAGCGTGCGTCGCCTGCCACGAGCTCGACGGCGGCGGTGCGCCACGCATCTATCCGCCGCTGCCCGGCAACGCCAACCTGCAATCGGAAAATCCCGCAAGCGCGATCAGAATCGTGCTCGATGGCGCCGAGACGATCAAGACCCCGCGCGCGCCCAACACCGGATCGATGCCGCCTTACGCCGGCAAGATGTCGGATCAGGAGGTGGCTGATGTCGTCACCTATATCCGCAACGCCTGGGGCAACGCCGCGCCGGCGGTGACCGCAGCCGAGGTCGCGAAGGCACGGAAATAGGGCTAAACCCTCATGGTGAGGAGCTGCAAGCAGCGTCTCGAACCATTGAGGCCCCGCTATTTGGCCATCCTTCGAGACGCGCTGCGCGCTCCTCAGGATGAGGTCGGAGTGCGTTGCAGCTTTATTTCTCTTCGCTGTTGAACACGAATTTCGGCATTTCCCATTTGTAGCGGATCGCGAGCAGGCGAAACGAAAGGCCAAGCACGAAGGTCAGCGCGGTCCAGAGTTCGTCGTTCAGCTTCAAGCCAAAGGCGGTGGCATAAAACAATCCGGTGACGACGGAGACGCTGGCGTAAAGCTCGGAGCGAAACAAAAGCGGCACGTCGTTGCAAAGCACATCGCGCAACACGCCGCCCGCGCAGCCGGTAATCATGCCGGAAACGATGACGATCGACAGCGGCTCGTTCATCTGCCAGGCAACGTCGCAGCCGGCCATCGTGAACACCACGAGCCCAATCGCGTCCAGCACCAGAAAAGCCAGTGTGAGCCGATGAACCGTGCGGGCAATCAGCACCGTCGCAAAAGCAGCCCCTGCCGTGATGGCGAGATAGGACGGATTTTCCACCCACGGCAGCGGATAGTGCCCGAGTACGACGTCGCGGATGGTGCCGCCGCCGAGCGCGGTAATGCAGCCGAGCAGGCAGACGCCGACCCAGTCCATGCTCCGCCGTCCGGCCGCCAGCGCCGCGGTCATCGCCTGGGCTGCCAACGCCACCAGCGACAGCAAATGCAGCACCGTATCGCTGGGAGGCAGGCTAAACATCTGGCCCTCACGACTCACATTCGTTTAGCGGGAGTTCCATTGTCGGCGATGTCGTCCCGTTCGGAAACCATGAAAGTTCCCGGAACCTGCGCCGCCGGCCGGCCGTTGTCGCCGAACACAATCGGAGGAATCCGGCCATGGCCATCGAAAACAAACCCAACGCCCCCTACGATCGCGACCGCCTCAACAACCCCATTTCACCAGATCCCTATACGGCTGAAATGCGCTCCCGACCGCCCTTTGAGGAGGACTTGCAGGTCGATCCGGAACTCGCCGAAGGTCCGGCCAGCAGTGCCCGGATCGCAATGTTTGCAGTCGGGATCGCCGTCGTGCTCGGGCTGGTGTTTTACGGATTGAACCATTCGTCCACCCACCAGCAGAACGCGGCAACGGCGCCGGCACCCGCGACGGCGCAGAATACGAATTCGTCGCCACCGCCCGCGCCGCCCGGCATGCGCGACGTGACCCCGCGCGCACCCAACAGCGAGCCGGGCAGGACCACGGGCGCGGCACCGGCTAAACCACAAGCCCCGGCAAAACAATAATTATCAAATGCGACGAGGCGGCCATTCATTGAGATGCGCCGCCTCGCATTGCTATTCGCCGTCAACTTTCAGCGGAACATCTTGTTCAGCTCGCCGCCGGGATAGCCCTTGGCGAGCTCGGTGAAGGTGCCCTGCTCGGCAATCTCTTTGGCCGCGCGCATGAAGCCAGCCCAGGCGCTGCGGGCGAGCGAGCCGCCAACACTGATCCGGCGCACGCCAAGGTCGGCGGCTTCCTGAACCGACAAACCAGACGCTCCGATCAGGAGATTGACCGGTTTCGGCGCCACCGCTTTCACGATCGCAGTGATCTGCTCCTTGGTCTTGATGCCCGGCGCATAGAGGCATTCGGCGCCGGCGTCCGCATAGGCGCAAAGCCGGTCGATCACCATGGTGAGATCGTCATGGCCGACCAGAAAACCCTCGCAACGGCCGGTCAGGAGCACGCCGCTCTTGTCGGCATCGATCGCCACCCGCGCGGCCTTGATCCGCTCGATCGCTTGCGCACGGTCATACAGCGGCTTTGACGCATCGCCGGTCGAATCTTCGATCGACAGGCCAGCCACGCCGGTCTTGATGCCGCGCGTGACGTTGACCGCGACCTTCTCGGGCTCGTGCGCGAAGCCATTTTCGTAGTCGGCGTTGACGGGAAGGTCCACCGCTGCACACAGCGCCGTGAGGTGTGTACAGACGTCGTCGAGAGTGACGCGGTTGTCGGCCTTGCCGATCGTCCAGGCGAAACCGGCGCTGGTCGAGGCCAGCGCCTTGAAGCCGATCTGCGCCAGCGCTTTCGCCGACCCGACGTCAAAGGGATTGGGGATCGCAAAGCAGCCGCGCTCATGCAGCTTGCGGAATGTTGCGCGTTTGTCGGCCAACGAAATCGGCATCGGCGTCTCTCCTTTTCGCTGTTTCTTGGTTGTTCCAGCCTGCCGCGAGACTATCCCTGTGCGGCAGACCACGCTAGTGATGCGTCATCACTCTATTTATTTGAGCATGATCTCCGCGCAAACGCTTGCGTTTGTCGCGAGGGAAAACCGGTACCCACTTTGCGCTAATGCGGCCCTTCGGGTCCGGATCATGCTCGCTCATGCCGTCACCTGACGCAGGAACGTGCGTTCCTCGGCAAGGATGAACTTGTGTTCCTCGGCAAAACCGAAATTCTCCATCCCCTCTTTGTCGGTGCGGAGCCTGGCACGATATTCCTCGTAGGCCGAAAGGCTTGCGAATGAAATCAGGGCGAACGCGATGTTGTTGGTGCCTTCATGCGGCATCCAGTAGCCGATGAGATCGCCGCCACATCTCGGGATGATGGAAAGCCAGCGCCTGGAATACTGCTCGAACATCCCGCGCTTGAACGGATCGATCTGGTAGCGGATGAAAACGGTGACGTTCATTTGGAACCTCCGGATTTCTTACCGTCATCGCGAGGAGCTCGCGACAAAATTGCAAAGCAATTTTGCGCTGAAGCGACGAAGCAATCCAGAAACCCTCCAAGGTTCGACTGGATTGCTTCGCTTACGCTCGCAGTGACGTTTAACTTCGATGCTCACAACCCTACCGCTTGCTCCTCATCAATGCTTCGGCTACCATCGAACAATGAAAGCAGGTCCCGATATCGCCATGGTCGCCTCTCTCGTCGGCGACCCCGCCCGCGCCAACATGCTCACCGCGCTGATGAACGGCCGTGCGTTGACTGCCAGCGAGCTGTCGCAGGAGGCCGGCATCACACCGCAGACCGCCAGTTCGCATCTCTCCAAGCTCGAGGCTGGCGGCCTGATCGAACAGGAAAAGCAGGGTCGCCACCGCTATTATCGGCTTACCGATCCCGACGTTGCCGGCGTGCTGGAAGGCCTTGCGGGGCTGGCCGCCCGCGCCGGCCATTTGCGGGTGCGAACCGGGCCGAAGGACCCGGCGCTGCGCCGCGCCCGGATCTGTTACGATCATCTCGCCGGAGATCTCGGCGTGCAGATGCTTGACAGCCTGCGGCAGCACAAGCTCGTGCGGCAGCACAAGCACGACATAGAATTGACAGCGGAGGGCCAGCGCTTCCTCGAAAAGGCGCTGCAGATCGATGCGCAATCCCTCAGCCACCCGCGCCGTCCGGTCTGCAAGGCCTGCCTCGACTGGAGCGAACGGCGGCACCATCTGGCGGGCACGCTGGGAGCGGCGTTGATGCGGCGTTTCACCGAATTGAATTGGGCCGCCCGGGATCGCGAGCCCGGCAGCCGGGTTATTCAGTTCACCCGCCAGGGCGAGAAGCGGTTCGCGGCCCTGTTCGGCAAGCTAAATAGTTTTCTCACGTGTCATGGCCGGGCTTGACCCGGCCATCCACGTCTTTATGTCCGGACGTGAAGAAGACGTGGATGCCCGGCAGCGCAGACAAGTTTACGTAGTCTGCGCAAAGCAGACTACTGTGGCCGGGCATGACGACTGCTGCTGGAGCCTTGAATGAACCGAGCTTTCCTCTACCTGAGTTTCGTCACTTTCGCTTTATCGCTTGTCCCGGCGCGCGCCGCCGAGCGCGAGCCGTACGGCATCGGTCTGGAAGGCTTTGCCTATCCTTACCCCGTGAGCCTGTTGCCGCTCGTCAATGACGGCGAGCAGCTGCGGATGGCCTATATGGACATCGCGCCCGCGCAAGCCAACGGCCGCGTCGTGGTGTTGTTGCACGGGCGCAATTTTCCGTCGAGCTATTGGGCTCCGGAGATCAAGGTGCTGACGGAGGCCGGTTATCGCGTGGTGGTGCCCGACCAGATCGGTTTCGGAAAATCCTCCAAGCCGTCAGGCGAGCTTCATTTCGATAATCTCGCCCGCAACACGATCACCCTGCTCGACCATCTCGGGATCGCCAAGGCCGATATCGTTGCGCATTCGCTCGGCGGCATGCTCGGGTCAAGGATTGCGCGGGCCTATCCCGACCGCGTCTATCATCTCGTGCTGGCCGCCCCGATCGGCCTTGAAGATTACCGGATGTACGTCCCGCCGACGCCGACCGACAAGATCCTCGAAAACGAGGACAAGCTCACCGCAGAAGGTTATCGCAAGCAGATTGAGAATAACTACTCGCCGAAAATTCCCCCCGAGGCGATCACGCCTTTCATCGACGCCCGCTTCAACATCAAGGGCGCGGCCGACTACCAACGCTGGCTGCGCGCCTTCGTTTCCTCCGGCCAGATGATCTACCGCGAGCCGGTCGTGCACGAGATTCCGCTGATTACGGTGCCGACGCTGTTCATCATGGGCGCCGACGACCACAACGCGCCGGGCCGGCCGAGTGCGCCGGAAGCGCTGCGGCCGAAGATGGGCCAGAATGCCGAACTGGCCAAGGCGCTGGCCGCGAAGATGGCCCATGGCAGCGCGGAAGTGATCGAAAACGCCGGGCATCTGGTGTTCCTCGACGCGCCGGACAAGTTCAACGCGCTGCTGCTGGCGTTCCTGGCGAAATAAGCCCATCCGCTTCGTCGCCCTGTTCATAAAGGGTTCACACGCCTGTCTCTAGGGTTGCACCAACACGCTTGTGGCGTGTTCCAAACGGTGGCAATCCTACCCCGTCGATTTGTTTATCGATCTCAAAAGTTGCCGCATTGCGGCTTTAGAAAGGGAGACAACATGAAGATTCTTTTCGCAGCTGCACTGCTGGTTGCAAGCACGGTTGCTGGTATCGGCAGCGCAAGCGCCGAAGGCGGTTGCGGCCCCGGCTTCCATCGCAATCCCTACGGCGAATGCCGGCCCAACCGTGGTCCCGTGGTCGTCGTTCCCGGCGCGGTTGTGGTCGAGCGGCCGGTCGTGGTCGGCCGCGGCTGCCCGATCGGCTTTGCCTGGCGCTATGGCCGCTGCCGCCCGATCTGATCGGGCCGCAAACAGCACAATACGAAAACCCCGCCTGTTTGGGCGGGGTTTTTTGTTCGGCTCTCGCAAAACGAAAGGCAAAAGGGGCGGAAAATTTCCTGCCCCCTTTTTCCAACTTACCAGTTGCGGAAGCAGCGGCGACCGAATGGTCCGGAATGCCAGCCGGGTGGGCAGTTGTACATCGGACGACATCCGCCATAGGGCCCACGATGCCAGCCTGGTCCACAGCCGCCAGCCACGGGAATGGCCGAGGTGTCGGCCGCTGCCGCCTGGTCGAGCGGAGCCACCGGCATGGCCTGAGAGACCGACATCGACGCAAGGCCGAGGCCGATTGCGAACAAGGACACGGCAACGATTTTCATAGGCATTCCTTTCTATTTGGTACGCGGATGAAAAAGGCTCGAGCCTAGACCACCACCCTCACCGATGATGACGCCAGTGATGGTGGTGCCAGTGATGACGGTGCCAGTGGCGGTGATGCCAGTGGTGATGATGCCAGCGCACCTGCACGGGCTTCATCTGGTCGACTTCGTTCTGCGAGACGACCGCCGGTTCAACACTTGCGATAGCCGGCACACTCGCCGTTTGGCCCGAGATCGGCGGTACGGGAGCAGCCTGTGCGCTCGCAGCCAGCAAGATCGTGCCTGCGACCAATCCAGCACTGAAATTCAAGAGATCCCCAAGTTTCATGACTTCAAGCCCCTTTCATGAGGTGAGAGAGAAGACATGCAGTCTCGCCGCCTCAAGATGAATGTTCGCTGAACTCGTCGACGGTTACGTCGGCCGACGGACAAAAAGGTTCAAACGTTCTCACTTCGGCGGCAGCATAACGAAAACCTTTTAGAAATTGGAGCAAGCGAAGTGGATTTGATATTCGCAGCGCCATGCGAAATCCGGGAAGCGAACAGCTAGACCCAGCCGCCACGTGCCATGATCGCGGCGCACAACAGAATGATGACAACCGCGGCCAGTTCGGCGTGAATAATCATCGCCACACGCTTGCGGCGTGACACGTCCCAGACCGGCACCTGCCCCGCCCTGATCGCGCCGCCCCAGGATAAAAATTCCCGGGTCGGAATGATCGACAGCAATCCGACGATGACGAACAGGCTGAACTTGGTCAGGAACGCATGGTTATGCCAGTAATACGCCGCGCCCTTCTCAAAAAAGAACACCCGCAAGAGCCCGATCGCGAACAGCGCGGCAGCGGCGATCCCGAGCACGAGATCGGTGACCTGCAACCGCCGCGCGGAAGAGAGCGTCAATTCCTGCTTGATCAGCGTGAACTCGATCGCAAGCGCGGCAACGAGGGTGAAGGCGCAGAGGTGATGCAGGAAGGCGAACAGCGTGGACATGGGCGGGACTCGGACGTCAGCGAGCTGAGTGCATCCTATCCGATATCTCTTTGTTCGTAACGTCAAACGGCAAACCCTCGGACGCCGCGGGTACAGTGCCGATCGATGTGCCCTCTCCCCTTGCGGGAGAGGGCATTTCCGCCGACTACCGCAATCTCCTTCGGGTGAGGGGTAGCTCGTTTCCGTTTCCGATGCTGAAGCAAACCCCTCACCCGCCTTCGATGCCAGGCATCGAAGGCACCCTCTCCCGCAGGGGGAGAGGGTTACAGCGGTCGCAGCCGCATCACATCAGCTTCGTCGGGGCGTCATGAACCAGCCGAAGACCCATCCCGCCGATCAGGTCGCGTCGAACGGCCTCGGCATCGCTGATGTCAGCCTCGGTCTCGCGCAATGTGCTGATATTGGATCCGAGCGACACGATCCCGCCCAGCACCAGCGCGATCGATCCGAGCGCCGTCGACAGACCCGCCCCGAAAAGGCCAAGGATGGCGACGAGCAGCAAGGCGAAACCGCCCGCGATCGCAATCTTCGACGCCAGAATGAATTTCCGGCATCGCTCGGCACTCTCGGCCAACGCCTCGATCCGCGCTTCGATGCGTGAGATTTCGTCGGCGTCATCGTCGCCGGCCATGAGCAGCTCGTCGAATCCGTCACCACAATTCCAGCTTTGACCGGTCATTTCTCACAACGGCAGGTTATCGTGCTTCTTCACCGGCATCTCGACATGCTTGTCGCGCAGCATCGCGAGTGCGCGGGCGATACGACGACGGGTCGAATGCGGCATGATGACGTCGTCGATATAGCCGCGCTCGGCGGCGATGAAGGGCGACAGGAAGCGATCCTCGTACTCCTTGGTGCGCTCGGCGATCTTGTCCGGATCGGCCATGTCGGCGCGGAAGATGATTTCTACCGCGCCCTTGGCGCCCATCACCGCGATCTGCGCCGTCGGCCAGGCATAGTTCATGTCGGCGCCGATTTCCTTGGACGCCATGACGTCGAACGCTCCGCCATAGGCCTTGCGGGTGATCACCGTCACCAGCGGCACCGTGCATTGCGAATAGGCGAACAGCAATTTCGCGCCATGCTTGATCAGGCCGCCATATTCCTGGGCGGTGCCGGGCAAAAATCCGGGCACGTCGACAAAGGTGACGATCGGGATGTTGAAGGCGTCACAGAAACGAACGAAGCGCGCGGCCTTCCGCGAGGCATCGCTGTCGAGCACGCCGGCCAGCACCATCGGCTGATTGGCGACAAAGCCTGTGGTGCGGCCGGCGATGCGGCCGAAACCGGTAACGATGTTTTTGGCGAACGTCTCCGAAATTTCGAAAAAATCGCCCTCGTCCACAATTTTGAGGATCAACTCCTTCATATCGTAGGGCTTGTTCGGATTGTCGGGAATCAACGTGTCGAGCGAAAAGTCCTCGCGCTCGATGTCGTCGAAGCTCGGCCATTCCGGCACGCCGTCGGTGTTGTTGGCGGGGAGGAAATCGATCAGCCGCCGCATCTGCAACAGCGTCTCGACGTCGTTCTCAAAGGCGCCGTCGGCAATCGAGGAGCGCGTGGCGTGCACCGACGCGCCGCCGAGCTCTTCCGCCGTGACGACTTCATTGGTGACGGTCTTCACCACGTCGGGTCCGGTAACGAACATGTAGCTCGTATTCTTCACCATGAAGATGAAATCGGTCATCGCCGGCGAATAGACGTCGCCGCCGGCGCACGGGCCCATGATGACGGAGATCTGCGGGATCACGCCAGACGCAATCACATTGCGGCGGAACACATAGGAATAACCCGCGAGCGCGGCGACGCCTTCCTGGATGCGCGCACCACCGGCATCGTAAAGCCCGATGATTGGCGCGCGGGCCTTCATCGCCATGTCCTGAAGTTTCGTGATCTTCAACGCGTGGGTCTCCGACAGCGAACCGCCGAACACGGTAAAATCCTTGGCGAAGACGAAGGTCTTGCGGCCGTTGACGGTGCCCCAGCCGGTGACGACGCCATCGCCGGGGACCTTGTTCTTTTCCATGCCGAACTCGGTCGAGCGGTGTTCGACGAACATGTCGAACTCCTCGAAACTTCCCTTGTCGAGCAGCAGATCAATCCGCTCCCGCGCGGTCAGCTTGCCGCGCGCGTGTTGCGCGGCGATCCGCTTCTCGCCGCCGCCGAGCCTTGCGCCTGCACGCCGTTCTTCCAGGGTGTCGAGAATATCCTTCATGTCGCTTCCAGCCCGTCCTTGCAGCTCTATGTGACGGGTTTCTAACACGCTCTTTTGCCGACAGGAAACGGCCCCGTCCCGCTTATGCCAGCCCATTCGACGGCCTTATCGCGGCCGATTGGCAACGCCTCACCTCGCCCTTAAGATCGAAGGCTTCCGGAAAAGGACGAGGCGAATGGCGGATACTGCAAGCCTGGAGACGACCGGCACCGTATCCGGCGGGGTACGGATAGTGCTGCGGCTGGAGGGTCTGGTGCTGTTTGCGGGAATGACCGCGCTGTACGCCCTCTGGGCCGGCCCGTGGTGGCTCTATGCGGTCCTGTTCTTCGCGCCGGATCTGAGCTTCGCCGGCTATCTGGCGGGGCCCAAGATCGGCGCGTGGGTCTATAACGCGATGCACTCGACCATCGTCCCGATGGCGATGTTGACGGTCGGCTTTGGCTTCGCGCCACCGCTGGTATTATCGCTCGCCTTGATCTGGCTGGCGCATATCGGCTTCGACCGCGCGCTCGGCTATGGGTTGAAATATTCGAGCGGATTTGGCTTCACCCACCTGGGGCGGATCGGGCGGCAGTAAACGGACCCTCATGGTGAGGAGGCGCTTGCGCCGTCTCGAACCATGAGGCCTCATCCTTCGAGACGTGGCCAAGCGGCCACTCCTCAGGATGAGGGCCTAAACCCGCGTGGTGAGGAGCGCTCCTTTGCGCGTCTCGAACACAAGGCCCAGAAAGTCCAGCTCAAGGCCTGTGGACCATCACGGAATGAAGCTCGCGATGCTCGTGTCACTTGAACGGCGGCTCCTTGCCGGGCGGCACGGTCTCCTCCGCCATCGCCAGCACCATCGCGACCATCACGTAGTTGCCGGCGACCGCCGTGAGGTCCACGATCTGCTGATCGTTGAACACCTTCTTCGCCCGCGCATAGGTCTCGTCGGAGACCTTTTGCGTCGTGGTGAGTTCGTTGACGAAATCGTAGACCACCGCCTCGTCCTCGGCCATTTTCGACGGCCGTTTGCCTTCCTTCAGTTCAGCGATGATATCGGCGGACAAGCCGGCCTTGGCCGCCAGCGGCGCATGCGCGAACCACTCGACCTGCGAACGCCACTGCCGCCCGATGATCAGGATCGCAAACTCGTTGAGTTTGGTCGGGACCGAGGTTTCCCAGCGCAGATAATGAAAGAGATCGAACAGGCGCTGGCCGAGCACGGGGCTTCGCATCAGCGGATTGTAGGGCCCGCCGATCCCGACGCTTGAGATTTTCATGATCTCTTCGCCGAGCGGCTTCTGTGCCTCGCTGAGCTGGTCCATGGTGAGAAGCGGAAAGCGCGGCTCCTTGCCGGTGGCGGGGGCTGCAAACATCGTCGCGGCGAGCCAACCGCCGGCCCCGGCCAGCATCAGCGACGACATGAAGATGACGGATTTCATGATTTCCTCCGGGCTTTTTTTTGATACCCGGATGCTAGTCGAGCTGATCGCGGAGCGCCACTCAGATCGCGTCGATCGCCTTGAGGCAGGCCTGCGAAATCGTCATGCGGTCGGCGATATGACGCGGCGCGCGAACGTCGAGATTGAGCGCGAACACCGTGTTCGCGCTGCCCTTCTCGGCCCACCCGACCAGCCAGCCCAGCGAAGGCTTGCCGATCTCGGCCCCCAATAGACCCGACTTGGCGCGGATGACCGCGTCGCCAACCTTGGTGACCGGGAGAATATCGCGCACCAGATCCTGGCTGCGCTTGGAGACCGGCAGCACGCCGCGCCGCAGCCGATCGACGAAATCGACCTGCTGCACGGGATCTATGCGCAGGTCGCCGGTGAGCCAGAACTGATCGATGCCGCCGCCGATGTTGCGGTTGCCGTAGTCGAGGAGGTCGACATATTTCTGCATTCGCTCCTCGCCGATCCGCCGCGCGATCTCCTGGTAGACCGGCACGGCAGAAGCGGCGATTGCGGAACGCAAGGTATGGTCCTTGTTCCAGGCCTCGATGCTGCGCGTGACGCCATCCCATTTGAAGATATCCTTGTCCGGATCGCCGACCACGCCGGTCTCGAGCGCGATCAGCGAATTCGGAATCTTGAAGGTCGAGGCCGGCAGCTTTGCTTCGCCGGAGCGATCGGAATCGCTGGATATGACGAGGTAGTCGTCGACCTTGTAGCCGACGAAAGTGCCGTCGGTCCCGGCGTCGGTGAAAAGCTTGGCGAGCTGGCTGCGGATTTCGCCGCGCGGCGGCGCGTAATTGGCCGAAGCCTTCGCCGGCAAGACGGCAACGCCCGCCAGGATTCCAAGGGTGTGACGGCGAGTAATCATGTGGCTGTCCATGCGACGACGATGACGGCCAGTTCGTGGTGAAACGATGACGTGGCGAGGTACTAGCGCGCCCTGCCCGACAGCCTGAGCACAAAGATCAGGACTTCGGCGACCGCCTTGTAAAGCTCGGCCGGGATTTCCTCGCCGAGTTCCACATTGGACAAGGCGCCCGCCAGCACCTCGTTCTCCTCGATCGGAATGTCATGGGCTTTGGCGACCTCGATGATCTTCGCGCCGAGGCTGCCTTTGCCCTTGGCGACGACCCGCGGTGCGCCGGTGCGATCGTAATGAAGGGCTACCGCGAGCTGATTTCTCTCGCTCTCGCTCATGACGCCCGGTCCAGGAAATGCCCGGCGGGAGCTGCCGCCGTTTGCTGCGGCGCGCCGTCGCGGATCACAATATCGCCGGGCGTGAGTTCCGCTCGGCTCAGGGCTTGCGTCAGTTGGGAAACTCCCGCCCGCAATTGCGAGGCGGTCGCGGGCCGCTCGGCCCACATCCGCACGGATGTGCGATCGCCGTTCAGCGCGACCTGCGCATGCACTGGGCCTGCCGGCTCGACGTTGAGCGAGAACCGCGCGCGCCAGACCGCCTTGGCCGCGCCGGCCTCGCGGCCCCCGCCATCACGCGAAATCTCGAATTGCGCCATCGCCGTGCCTTGTGGGGTTGCCAACGGAATTTCAAAATTCCAGCGCGGCATGGCATCGACACGTTGGGAAGAAGGATCGGCCTGACCGGGCAGCGAGGCGATCTGCAACAGGGTTTGCCGCGCAATTGCGCCATCGGTGTCGCCGAGAAGATGCTGAAGCGCGATGTTGAGCGGCATATGCGATGACAGCGTCGCCGGCGCCACCGGCTGTGCGGCAGGCAGCGCGCCGTTGACCGGCGGCGGCGGCAGATTGCTGCGGGCGAAGTCCGGATCGTCGATGGTGGACGTGCGCGCGCCGGTAACGACCGGCAGCAGCGCCAGCGCCTGGCCGTTTTCGGTCAGAAGCCGCGACAGGTTTGCCGCCGCGAGCGGCGTGAACTGAATTGATTCCTGCAACGAGATTCAGCGCCGCGCTGGTTGCCGCAGCGCGAGACGCTGCGTCCGTGGGCACGGCCGTCGGTGCCAGCGCCGGGCTGCCTGCGGCGAGTTCAAGGATTTCCTGCGCGATCGCCGCCGCCGAACCTGGTACGGACGCCGTTGTCACAGCCGTGGCGGTTGGCAACGGCGGCGAGGTTGCGCTCAAGAGAGGTTCTGAAGGCGCGAGTTCGGTTGCGGCCGCCGCGGGCAAGGCGCTGGGCCCGGCGATGAGTTCGTCAGCCACCAAAACGGCGGCGGCGAGCGCCGTCCCCTGCTGCGGCGCGCTTGCCGATGGCGACGCAGATGCCGGCGTCGCGATCGTGCCGGTCGCAGCGGGCTCTGACGGCGCGGCGGTCGATGGCGTCGTCGTGGCCGCCGACGCCGTGGGCAGGGGCGTGGATGCGGCAGCCGGCGCGGCAGTGCCGACGGTCACATCGGAAAGCGCCGATGTCAGTGTCTGACGCAGCACCAGCAGCGCTGCCTTGAGATCGGGGACGCCGCTTGTGCCCAACGCCGATCCGGACGCCAGCGAGGCTTCCAGAAACAGGCCGGAGGATTGAAACGCCTCTTGGACCGCGTCGGCGGTCAAATTCTGATCCAGAGGAATTTGCTGCGCCAGCACCTGCGCCACCGCCTGCTGGACCTGAGGCAGCAAGTTCGGCAAGCCGCTCGCCACGCCCAAATCGGCAAAGAGTGGCGCGAGCGACGTCTGCTGGGTCACTGCGGTTTGAGCTGCGACCGACACCGCGAGCGTCTCGAGCGGGGTCAGCGGATTGGAAGGCGTGACGGCATCCGTCGTCAAATTGGCGGCAAGGCTCGCTGCCAGCGACGGCGAAAGCGTAAGGACGGCATCGGAGGTCGCGCCGGCACCTGCGCTCGTCTGGCCGGCCTGGCCGGTCGGCGTGCTCGGCTGGTTGACGATCGAAAGCCCGATGCCGCCAGGTGTCTGCGAGACCTGCAACTGAAGCGTCTGGCCGGCCTGAAGCGGCACCTGCGTTGTGGCCTCTATGGTCTGGTTGCCGATGGCGATCTGCACCTGGTCATTGCCCAGCACCTGCAAAACTTCAGCCGTGATCACCTGCCCCGCTTGCAGCACGATCCCGCTCGCTGCCGGCGTGCTTGGCGCCGACGCCGCGGTAGATTGAATATTCGAAGCGATCGTGATGGCCATGATTCACCGGGAGAAGCCAACCTCAAGCTAGCTCCCCGTCGTAAACCTGCCGTTAACCGAGACGCTTCTGGTGAAGCTTTCAGCCGCCTTGACGCAGCTCTTTAAGAGCGGCCGCGACCGCGTTGAAATCGACCAGTTTAGCGGCCTTTCGTGCCGCCACTTCGTCGTCCACGCCCCATTTCTCGGCGTTCCAGTCCTCATCGACATGGGCTGCAACCCAGACCTGATCCTGGTCGATCACGCCATGGAACAGCGCCAATGCCAGCAGCGCCGATCCGGTCAGGCCCGTGATCACATGCAAGGCGGCGATCATCCAGGGATCGGCCGGCAGCGCCCCGCGCGCGGCGGCAATCGCAGCGTCAGGCTGGCGGACATGCATCACGCCTTCGGCCAGGATGAAATGCGCGCCCAGCGCGTCCCTCGCCCAGAACAGCACCGGGTCCCAATGGGAGGCCTCGCGCGCCACCAGCCCCTCCGGATGGCCAGCGCGATAGAATAACAGGTCGGAGGCGAAATATTTGGCGACATCGTCCCTGACCGCCTCGGTCTGATCGACAACGCCCTGCACGACGCTGTTGGCAAAACGCGTCAGCGGCATGGTCAGGGGTTCGATGAACTCGCCTTGCGCGTTCCATTCCGCCGCGATCATTTCGGCCAGCGCGCGCGATGGCACGACGACCGTGCGGCCGGACGGGGTCTTGATCGGTTTGCCGTCGAGCGTGACGGTATAACCGCTATCGGCCTCGCCGACGCCGGCGTCAGCATAGAAGCGCTTGCGCTGGACCGCACGGGACGAACGCCGCGCGGACTCCATCGGGTTGGTTTCGGATTGGCCCGCGATGTCGTCAAAGTGCTCGCGCATGGTCACTCGGTTTTGGTTGCGTGATATCTTACGCAAATTACGACAGGCGTGGCGTTAATGAAAGCGAACAGGCCCATCATGGCGACAACAGGAAAAAGGCATGTTTTCCTGCTCCCTGGCTTATTGGGGCTGGTTTGCTTGTGCTCCAGGCCGTCAGCAGCCGGATTTCGCTCGCCGGAATCGCTGGTCCGCAACGTCTATGCCTATTACGGCGACCGTACCTCCGCCTTATCCAGCGGCCTGCCGCACGATGCCGAAACCATCCGGCAATTCTTCGATCCGAGCCTGTGGGACGCCTGGCGCGCGCCGACGAAAGCGCCTTACGATTTCCTGGTGCAGAGCGCGAGCTGGAAACTCGGCGCGGTATCGATTTCCGTCTTGCGCAAGCAGTTCGACAGGACTTATGTGACGGCGGGTTTCGACAATAAGGGCAAGCCGGTGACGATGAACTTCATTCTCGTCAACGGTCCTGACGGCTGGGTGATCTACGATGTCGAAAGCCCGCACGATTCCCTGCGCGCGTTTCTGGCGCAGTATCGGAATTAGCAGCTTTGCCTTCGATATCCAGCCGCGACAAAGCTGGGCTCCTTCTCCCCGCAGGCGGGGCGAGGTGAAAGCAAGCGGAGCGGCTCATTCTTCCGGCGCGTGTTCGATCGGGTCGAACCGGTCGTGCTCCAGGCCAAGCAGGTTCCAGGATTGCAGCATGTGCGGCGGGAGCGGCGCGGTGGCATCGATCACGCCTCCGCGCGGATGCGGGATCACGATCCGGCGCGCCAGCAGATGAAGGCGGTTCTGCAAACCGCCTGGCAACTGCCAGTTTTCCTTGTTGAAATATTTGGGGTCGCCGACGATGGCGTGGTCGATATGAGCCATATGAGCACGGAGTTGATGCGTCCGCCCGGTCACCGGCTTCAACGAAACCCAGGCGAGTTTTTGCGCCGAGGTTTCCACGACCGCGTAATAGGTGACGGCGTGGCTTGCGCCCTCATCGCCATGTTCGGCGATCCGCATGATCGAATCTTCTTCGCTCTCTTCTTTCGCAAGATAAGTCGAGATGCGGCCCTGCTTGGGTTTCGGCACGCCGGCGACCAGCGCCCAATAGATCTTGCGCGCCGAACGATGGCGAAACGATCCGGTCAACGCGCTCGCGGCAAAGCGCGTCTTGGCAACCAGAAGACAGCCGGAGGTTTCCTTGTCGAGCCGGTGCACCAGGCGCGGCTTTTGTCCCTTCGCATCGCGCATCACTTCCAGCATCTGGTCGATGTGACGCGTGGTGCCGGAACCGCCCTGTACGGCGAGTCCCGCGGGCTTGTTCAGCACCAGCACATCGTCGTCTTCGTAAATGATCATCTCTTTCAATGCCGCGAGCGTCTTGGCGCCGGCTTCCGAAAGGTGCGCAGTTGCGCGCGGCGTCTCCAGCTTCAGCGGCGGAATGCGCACGCTTTGACCTTCTTCGAGACGGTCCTTGCTGTCGGCGCGCTTGCCGTTGACGCGCAGCTCACCCTTACGAACGATGCGCTGGATGTGAGAAAACGACAGCCCGGGAAAACGCGATTCCAGAAAGCGATCGACGCGCATGTTGTTCTCGTCCGCCGTCACGGTCACGGTCTGCACTTTGGTGGGCAGCAGCACGGTTTTATCTTCGACGGGCGCCGCCACCACAGGCTTCGGCGCGCGAGCCGCCGGCGCCGCGACACGCTTGGCCGGGTTGCCGCCCGGCCGGTGCACAGACGACCGCTCGGCCTGCGAACCCCGATAGGGCCGCGCGCCTTTCGGGCGATCGCCGGCATTGCGTTTAGGCAGGGGTTTTCGGGTACGGCGGCTCATGAGGGTCGCAGCTCCAAAGGACAGCCTTGGGTAGCCCAAAAGCTGCGAATCGTCACGGCGAAATGAATACTATTCGGGGGCAGGATCGGCCATGTTTCGGCGCTTGGAGACCTAAGGAGTATTCGAAGGTGTTTTTGCCGAGATTTGCGTTGCCAAAGGGCGTCTTGCGAAAGGGTGCTTTGGCTGCGGTTGCGGCCATCGTCGCTTTATCGGCCTCGGCCGCGGATAGTCCGATGCCACCGGACATCGCCAGGAAACTCTCCGAACTTGGCCGCGTCATCGACCCGCAGGCCACGTCCAAGCTTTATGCTCCCTTGCAGCCAACGGAGCCCTATTTTGGTTACCGGATCGAGCGCGACCTCAAATACGGTCCCGCCGAGCGCAACCGGCTCGATATTTTCATGCCGCAGAACGTGACATCGGGCCGGCCCGTGCTGATCTTCGTCCACGGCGGCGCGTTCATCGGCGGCAACAAGCGACGGACGCCGGATAGCCCGTTCTACGACAACATCATGCTTTGGGCCGTAAAGAACGGTTTCATCGGCGTCAATATGACCTATCGCTTAGCGCCGCAGTCCCCCTGGCCCGCCGGCGCTGAGGATGTCGCAGCCGCCGTCAAATGGGTTTCGGACGAAATCGCCGAGCGCGGCGGCGATGCTTCGCGCATCTACCTGATGGGCCACTCGGCCGGCGCCATTCACGTCGCAAGCTACGTGTCGCATCCGGAATTCTACAAGGTGAAGAACGGTGGTCTCAAAGGCGCGATCATGGTGTCCGGCATTTACGACCTGACCGCAGCCCCGCTCACCGATCCCGAGCGCGCCTATTTCGGCAGCGATGCTTCCCACTATGCCGCCGAGTCCTCGCTGCCCGGTCTTCTGAAGGCGAACATTCCTCTGATGGCGGCAAGCTCCGAACTGGATCTGCCCGGCTTTGTGAAGCAGCTCGATTTGTTCAAGGACGCCACCTGCAAGCGTCCGGTGGGATGTGCCCGCACGGTGATGCTGCCCCAGCACAGTCACATGTCGGAAGTGTATGCGATCAACACGGCGGACACGCGGCTGACCGATCAAATTCTGGAATTTGTGAAGACGGGAAAGTGAATCCCTCCGCGTCGTCCCGGACAAGCGAGTGGAACGAGCGCGATCCGGGACCCATAACCACCGCTATTGCGGATCGGGTGATCCCGGAGCCGCAGTCCGCCTAATGACTGGAGCCTGTGATTATGGGTCCCCGCTTTCGCGGGGACGACGAAATTGAGCCGCTTCCGCTCGCGCCGACCCGCCTACTTCTCTGACCGTTCCCGCCTCAGCTTCGCCCAATAGTCCAACCGCTTGCGGATTTCCCGCTCAAAGCCGCGGTCCGGCGGATCGTAAAAGGTCTGCCGGCCCAGCGCGTCCGGGAAATAATCCTGTCCGGAGAATGCGTCCGGCACGTCGTGGTCGTAATCGTACCCTTCGCCGTAGCCTTCCTGCTTCATCAGCTTGGTCGGCGAATTCAGAATATGCTTTGGCGGCAACAGCGACCCGCCTTCTTTCGCAGTGCGCATCGCCGCACCAAACGCCCTGTAGGCGGCGTTCGATTTCGGCGCGGTGGCAAGATAAATCACGGCTTGCGCGATCGCGAGTTCGCCTTCCGGCGAGCCCAGAAAGTCGTAGGCATCCTTGGCGGCGTTGCAGATCACGAGCGCCTGCGGATCGGCGAGACCAATGTCTTCCACCGCCATCCGCACCACGCGCCGCGCGAGGAACAGCGGGTCTTCGCCGGCATCCATCATGCGGGCGAGATAATAGAGCGCGGCGTCCGGATCGGAGCCACGCACCGATTTATGCAGCGCCGAGATCAGGTTGTAATGGCCATCGGCCGATTTGTCGTAGATCGGCGCGCGGCGTTGCAGGATCGTCTGCAACTGCGCCGCATCGAAAGTTTCACCCCCGCGTGCCGAACGCCAGACCTCCTCGGCCAGCGTCAAAGAAGCGCGGCCGTCGCCATCGGCCATGCGCACCAGAACACTGCGGGCCTCGGCATCGAGCGGCAACCGCCGCCCCTCGACGGTCTCGGCGTGAACGAACAACTTTTCAATCGCGCTCGCGTCGAGCGAATGAAACACCAGCACCCGCGCCCGCGACAACAGCGCCGCGTTGAGTTCGAACGAGGGGTTTTCCGTGGTGGCGCCGACCAGCACCACCGTGCCGTCTTCCATCACGGGGAGAAACGAATCCTGTTGCGCCCGATTGAAGCGATGCACCTCGTCGACGAACAGCAGGGTCCCCTTGCCGGTCTCGCGCCGCGCCCTCGCGGCCTCGAACGCTTTCTTCAGATCGGCGACACCGGAAAATACCGCGGAGAGCTGTTCGAAATGCAGTTCGGTGGCATCCGCCAAAAGACGCGCGACGGTGGTCTTGCCGGTGCCCGGCGGTCCCCAGAAAATCAGCGAGCCGAGCGTGCGGGTCTCGAGCATGCGCGTCAGCGCGCCGTCCGGCCCAAGAATATGATCCTGACCGACCACCTCGGCGAGCGAACGCGGGCGCATCCGGTCAGGCAAGGGATGCGGCGCGTCCTGCGACAGCCCCGCGGCGGCGAAGAGGCTAGCGCCCTCTTGTTTGGGCTTCCTCATCCGCCAAGCGTGACGTTGATTTGCTGGCCGCCGCGCACGATCTGGATCCGCCAAAGTCTCGAACCATCACGCGTCGCCTTTTCGAGATCGCTGGTCTTGACGATTTTCTGGCTGTTCACGGCCAGGATGACGTCACCCTTCTGAAAGCCGACATTGGCCGCCGTGCTGCCGTCGGCGAGATCCGTCACCACCACGCCTTCCGTATCCGCATCCAGATGCAACTCGTCGGCCACCGCCGGCGAGATATTGGCAACCTTCGCGCCCTGGAACGGCGAACGCGTCGCCAGCACAATCTCATTGCGTCCGACATCGGGCGCGGTCTCGAGCGGGATCGTCAGCTTGACCGGCTTGCCGGCGCGCTGCACCTCAATCTCGGCCGCCCCGCCAAGCGGGCGCGTGGCGAAGCGGTAGTCAAAGGCATTGGGATCATCGACCACCTGCCCTTCGATGGCGACAATCAGATCCGACAATTTGAGTCCGGCGCGCGCCGCCGGACTGCCGGGAACGATGTTGGCAACGAGCGCGCCGCTTGGGCGGCGCAGCCCAATCGTCTCGGCGATCTCCGGCGTCACCGCCTGCAACCGCGCGCCGAGCCACGGCCGCTTCACGGCCTTGCCCCCGCTTCGCGCTGAGGCCACCACGACGCGCACCATATTGGCAGGGATCGCAAAGCCGATACCTTGCGAACCGCCGGAACGCGAGAAGATCGCGGTATTGATGCCGGCGAGCTTGCCGGTCATGTCGACCAGCGCGCCGCCGGAATTACCGGGGTTGATCGCCGCATCGGTCTGGATGAAGAACTGATAGTCTGTGATGCCGACCTGGGTCCGCGCCAGCGCCGAGATGATGCCGTGGGTAACGGTCTGGCCGACGCCGAAGGGATTGCCGATCGCCAGCACGACGTCGCCGACCTGCAATTCGTCGGAATTGGCAAAGTCGAGCGTCGGGAATTTCTCGTGGACGTCCTTCAGGCGGAGCACCGCCAGATCGCTCCTCGAATCCTTGAGCACGATCTCGGCCTCGAACTCACGCTTGTCCGAGAGCGAGACCTTGACCTGATCGGCGCCCTCGATGACGTGATTGTTGGTCACGACCAGACCGGATGGATCGACCATCACGCCAGATCCGAGCGAGCGCTGCACCTGCTCCGGCATCTGGCCGGGCACGCCAAAGAAGCGGCGGAAGATCGGGTCATCGAGCAAGGGATTGCGGTCCTGCACCGTTTTGGCGGCGTAGACGTTGACCACCGCCGGCTGCACCCGTTGCACGATCGGTGCGTAAGAGAGCCGCAACTCCGCCGCCGAAGACGGCACCCGCCGGTCCTGCGCCAGTGCAGGCGTGGCGGCGAGAATGACAACGAACAGCGCCGAAAAGAACCGAACCGCAATCATGAAAGGATTCCCTGAAGATTCAGAAAGCCAAATATAGGTGGCCGGGCCTGCGAATAGAAGCAAATAGGCCCCTTTTGCACGGAACTCCGGACCGGTTGATTCGGCGTCAACGGGCGGAAAAATCTTCTCCCCGCAAAGGCTTGCAATTGGCCCTTGCCGCCGATTTGATAGGCCTCAGTACCTGGATTTTTAAAGGGGAGAACTGCCCAATGAAGGCCGTCGGATATCAAAAATCGCTGCCGATCGAGGCTGTGGAAGCGCTGATCGATTTCGAGGCCGCCAAGCCCGAACCGAAGGGCCGCGACATCCGGGTCGCGGTCAAGGCGATCTCCGCCAATCCCGTCGACTACAAGGTCCGCAAGCGCGCCGCACCGCCTGAAGGCGAATTCAAGATTTTGGGCTATGACGCGGCCGGCGTTGTGGATGCGGTCGGGTCCGAGGTGAGGCTGTTCAAGCCGGGGGACGAGGTTTTCTACGCCGGTTCGATCCAGCGCCAAGGCACCAATTCCGAGTTTCATCTGGTCGATGAGCGGATCGTCGGCCTCAAGCCGAAAACGCTGTCGTTTTCACAAGCCGCCGCCCTGCCGCTGACCTCGCTCACCGCCTGGGAACTTTTGTTCGACCGCCTCGGCGCGGTGCCGGGAAAAAGCGTCGATCCGCGCACGTTGCTCGTCATCGGTGGCGCCGGCGGGGTCGGCTCGATCATGATTCAACTCGCGCGGCGCCTGACCGGCCTGACAGTGGTCGCCACAGCATCGCGGCCGGAATCGCAGAAGTGGTGCCTCGACCTCGGCGCGCACGCGGTGATCGATCACACACAGCCGCTCAAGGAACAGATCGAGAAGCTGAAATTCCCGCCGCTGGCGCTGGTCGCAAGCCTCACCAACACCGATCAGTATTACAAGCAGCTTGCCGACATCATGGCGCCGCAGAGCCGGTATGGATTAATCGACGATCCCGCCGAATTCAACGTCAGCGTCTTCAAGGGAAAATCCATCTCCATTCACTGGGAATTGATGTTCACGCGATCGTCGTTCCAGACGCCTGACATGATCGGCCAGCATAACCTGCTCAACGACGTCGCCGACCTCGTCGACAAGGGTGTCTTGAAAACCACGCTCGGTGAGAGCTTTGGGACGATCAACGCGGCCAATATCAAGCGGGCGCATGCGCTCCTGGAAAGCGGAAAGTCGCGCGGCAAGATCGTGCTGGAGGGGTGGTAGCCGTAATCGTCATTGCGGGCGTCAGCGAAGCAATCCAGCGTTCTAAAAGATAGCTCTGGATCGCTTCGTCGCTTCGCTCCCTTGCGCAAACGCTTTGCGTTTGTCGCAGGCAATGACTTGCGTCAGGCAATGGTGTCGATGATGCCGCCTTCGGCCCGAAGCGCTGCGCCGTTGGTCGCGGACGCCTCTTTGGAGCTGACATAAACCACCATATTGGCGATTTCATCGACGCTGGCGAAGCGTTGCAAGAGCGAGCTCGGGCGATGCTGCTTGACGAACTGGCCGGCCGCTTCGGATTCGGACTGGCCGTTCTGTTTGGCGAGGTCCTTCACAAAGCCTTCGACGCCCTCGGACATGGTCGGGCCGGGCAAGACGGCATTGACGGTGACGCCGGTGCCGCGCGTGAGCTTGGCCAGCCCGCGCGAGATCGACAACTGCGCGGTCTTGGTGGTGCCGTAGTGAATCATTTCGGTCGGGATGTTCAGCGCGGATTCGGAGGAAATGAAAACGATGCGGCCCCAGTTGCGCTTCAGCATCGCAGGCAAATAGGCGCGCGACAGCCGCACGCCCGACATCACATTGACCTCGAAGAAGCGGCTCCAGTCCTCATCGGGAATCTCGAAGAAGTTCTTCGGCTCGAAAATTCCGGCATTGTTGATCAGGATGTCCACTTCAGGAAGTGCCGCTACCAGGTCCTTGCAGCCGGCCGCGGTTGACACGTCGGCGGCAATGCCGCGGATCTTGCCGCCCGGCACCTCCTCGGCAAGCCTGCCAGCCGCCTCATCGACCCTTGCTTTGCTCCGTCCATTGAGCACGACGGCGCTCCCGGCTGTCGCCAACCCCTTGGCGATCGCGTAGCCGATGCCGGCGGTCGAGCCCGTGACCAGCGCGGTTTTTCCCGAAAGATCAATTTTCATATCTCGCCTCCATTGATGCTGGAGAAGATATTGGGCGCGACGGCCGCGGCCGCAACCGGCACGGGATCAAGTTCCGGGATAGACTCTCTCTGTCATGCCCCGCGCAGGCGGGGCATCCAGTATTCCAGAGGTCTCTCGGTTATAACTCAAGCACCTCTGGAATACTGGATCGTCCGGTCAAGCCGGACGATGACCGCGCTGATAGCGCCGCCGCACATCAAACAAAAAAGCGGCGCTCAAGGCGCCGCTTTTTCGAAAATGGGTCTTGCCGAAAGGTCGGCTTACGCCGCCTCGGCTTCCTTTTCCTGCACGGGGCCGGAATCCAGGCCCTTGGCATCGACGTCACGATCGACGAATTCGATCACGGCCATCGGCGCGTTGTCGCCGTAACGGAAGCCGGCCTTGATGATGCGGGTATAGCCGCCGTGACGGTCCTTGTAGCGGGGCGCCAGAACGTCGAACAGCTTCTTGACCTGATCGATATCGCGCATCTCGGAGATCGCCTGGCGGCGCATGGAGAGCCCACCCTTCTTGCCGAGCGTCACGAGCTTTTCGACGATCGGGCGCAGTTCCTTGGCCTTCGGCAGCGTGGTGACGATCTGCTCGTGCTTGATCAGGGAGGCGCACATATTGGCGAACATCGCGCGGCGATGCTCGGCGGTGCGGTTGAGTTTGCGGTGAACCTTGCCGTGACGCATGAAACTATTCCTTCTTCAGATGTCGCGACGGTTCGTCCGACAGTTCTCAGGTGGGCTGCCTGCGTTCGCCCAAAAAGCGAGTAGTGAATGGTGAGTAGCGAGTAGTTTTTCTCTATTCGCTATTCGCCGCTTCCTATTCGCTCAGTAGTGATCCTCGAAGCGCTTGGCGAGCTCGTCGATATTCTCCGGCGGCCAGCCCGGCACTTCCATGCCGAGGTGCAGACCCATCTGGGCCAGCACTTCCTTGATTTCGTTGAGCGACTTGCGGCCGAAGTTCGGGGTGCGGAGCATTTCGGCTTCCGACTTCTGCACGAGGTCGCCGATATAGACGATGTTGTCGTTCTTCAAGCAATTGGCCGAACGCACCGACAGTTCGAGTTCGTCCACCTTCTTGAGGAAGGCCGGGTTGAAGGCGAGATCCGGGATGATCTCCTGGGCGACTTCCTTGCGCGGCTCTTCGAAGTTGACGAACACGTTGAGCTGATCCTGCAGGATGCGCGCGGCATAGGCCACCGAGTTCTTCCGGCGAGATCGCGCCGTTAGTTTCGATCGTCATGGTGAGCTTGTCGTAGTCGAGGATCTGGCCCTCTCGGGTATTCTCGACCTTGTAAGAGACCTTGCGGACCGGAGAATAAAGGGCGTCAACCGGGATCAGGCCGATCGGCGCGTCTTCGGGACGATTGCGCTCGGCGGCGACATAGCCCTTGCCCGAGGAGACCGTGAATTCCATACGGATCTCGGCGCCTTCGTCCAGCGTGCATATCTGGAGGTCGGGGTTGAGCACGGTGACGTCACCGACGGTCTGAATGTCGCCTGCGGTCACGACGCCCGGGCCCTGCTTCTTCACGACCATGCGCTTGGGGCCTTCGCCCTGCATCTTGATCGAGATGTCCTTGATGTTCAGCACGATGTCGGTGACGTCCTCGCGGACGCCTGCGATCGAGGAGAACTCGTGCAGCACGCCGTCGATGTGCACCGACTGCACGGCCGCGCCCTGAAGCGAGGAGAGCAGGATGCGGCGAAGCGCGTTGCCGAGCGTCTGGCCGAAACCGCGCTCGAGCGGTTCGGCGACCAGCGTCGCAAAGCGGGTCGCATCATGACCCGCAGTTACCTGGAGCTTGTTCGGCCGAATCAGTTCTTGCCAATTTTTCTGGATCGTCACTGTTTTTCACCCATGGGCCAGTCGACTGGGGGACGAAGTCACTGGCGTTGGAGACCTCGCGGGACCAATCCCGCGGTTTGCAATCTTCTCAAAATCCTCGCGGGCGTAGAAACCGCCCGCGCCTTCAAAGCATCAAACCCGCCGGCGCTTGCGCGGACGGCAACCATTGTGCGGGATCGTCGTCACATCGCGGATCGAGGTAACGGTGAAGCCCGCCGCCTGCAGCGCACGAAGCGCCGATTCACGGCCCGAGCCGGGGCCGGCAACTTCAACTTCCAGCGTACGCATGCCGTGTTCCTGCGCCTTCTTCGAGACGTCTTCGGCGGCAACCTGCGCGGCGTACGGGGTCGACTTGCGCGAACCCTTGAAACCCATCGTGCCCGCCGACGACCAGGCAATGGTGTTGCCCTGCGCGTCGGTGATGGTGATGGTGGTGTTGTTGAACGACGAATTCACATGCGCCACGCCGGAAGCGATGTTCTTGCGCTCGCGGCGGCGTATGCGGGTGGCATCCTTGCCCATTTAAAAAACCTTTCTAACGATCTCAACGCCGCCGTAATGCCAGCGGCTACACCTCAATGGGCGAATAGTGAGTGGCGAATCGCGAATAGGGTTTTGCCCTACTCGATAGCCGCCATTCGCAACTCGCCGATTATTTCTTCTTGCCGGCGATCGACTTGGCCGGGCCCTTGCGCGTGCGGGCGTTGGTATGGGTGCGCTGACCGCGCACCGGCAACCCGCGGCGATGGCGCAGGCCGCGATAGCAGCCGAGGTCCATCAGACGCTTGATGTTCATGCCGACCTCGCGACGAAGATCGCCCTCGACCAGATAGTCGCGGTCGATCACTTCGCGGATTTGCAGCACTTCCTGGTCGCTCAACTGGCTGACGCGACGGTCATCGGGAATCTTGACCTTCTCCATGATGTCGGCAGCATGCTTCTGACCGATGCCATGAATGTATTGGAGCGCGATCACCACGCGCTTGTTGGTCGGGATATTCACACCGGCAATACGGGCCACGAATTTCTCTCCTGTCGCCGACCCCTTGATCTCAAGGGAAAGCGGCCATGATCTTTTGCGCGATCGCGCTTTTGTCTTCGCTTGGGCACGATCGCTTGACGAAAACCGTCTTACGATTTTCCGCCGATCATGCTCCGTCTCGGGCAGGTGTCCACAAACGCGAACACGACGCCCTCCCCCGCGACGATTTGGGGCCCGGCATCGTTTGAAACTATCCGACTTGGATGGCGCTTATTAAAGGATTGAAGCGGGTTTCGTCAACCGTCTCCACGCCTTAAGCGCGCCGTTTCCCTGCCTTTTTCGCAGCCTTTCTGACCGCCTTCCTTGCCCCCGCGGCCGGCCGTTTCCGCCCGCCTGAGGCGGCCCTGGCAGCCCGCTTCTTGACCTGCTTTTTGGAGCTGGCCTTCTTGGAGCCTCCCGGGCTCGTTTTGGCGGCCTTTCCGGCCCCGACCAAGCTTTTTTTGGTCGCTTTTGAGGTTTTACCCGCCGCCCTTGCCGCCGGTTTGGCCGGCTTTTTGGTAGCCTTTTGGGCCACTTTGGGTTCCAGCGCCCCGATGGCAGTCAGAATCCGATCAATTTCGTGAGTGACGTGCTCGATGGTCATCATGCCATCGACCGTCAGCAACTTGCGGCGCTCCGAGTAGTAGTGAATCAAGGGCTCGGTCAGCGTCCGGTAGCTTGCCAGCCGCTTGACCAGCACTTCCGGGGTATCGTCGACCCTGACCTCTTCGCCGCGTGCGCGGGTTTCGGCCGCCCGGGTCTCGACCCGCTGCAAAAGCGCACTTTCGTTGACGCGCAACTCGATCACCGCATCCAGCTTGAGGCGCTTTTTCTTCAAGAGCGCATCCAGCGCTTCGGCCTGCGGCACCGTGCGCGGGAAGCCGTCGAGGATAAAGCCGTTCGCGGCGTCGGGCTGGTCCAGCCGGTCGGAAATGATGCCGATCACGATCTCGTCCGGCACCAGGCCCCCGCCCGCCATGATGTCCTTGGCCTTCAGTCCTACAGGCGTCTGCGCCGCAACTGCGGCGCGCAGCATCTCACCGGTGGAGAGCTGAACGATACCGTAGCGGTGAATCAGCCGCTGGGCCTGCGTTCCCTTGCCTGAGCCCGGGGGCCCGAGAAGAATAAGTCTCATTTTTCGTTTCGCCCCCAACTGAAGCCTGACGGATTCCAAAATGAATCGCGCGCCACGCTCCGTCCAGTTCGGACCTGTTCCCGTCCGAACGTCTTCGCCCACTGTTGCAGGAAAATCCGGCGTGCGATTTGCGCCAGCGCAAACCTTCAGCCCCGGATCATGCTTGCAGTGTGCATCACCGCACACCCGCGATTCAAAATCAATCGGCTCGGCCGTCGTCTATCGCGACGCAGCGTAAAAAATGCCGACCACCAACTAGCGGCGACGGCCGCGCAACTTCGACTTTCGGATGAGCCCCTCATATTGATGAGCGAGCAGATATCCCTGAACCTGCGCAACCGTGTCCATGGTCACGCTGACCACGATCAGAAGCGAAGTGCCGCCGAAATAGAACGGCACCGAAGCGTAGGAAATCAGGATCTCGGGAATCAGACAGACGATCGCGAGGTAGATCGCACCCAGCACCGTGATTCGCGACAGCACGTAGTCGATATATTCGGCGGTGCGCTCGCCCGGACGGATGCCCGGAATGAAACCGCCGTGCTTCTTGAGATTGTCGGCGGTCTCGGTCGGGTTGAACACGATCGCGGTATAGAAGAATGCAAAGAACACGATCAGCGCGAGATAGAGAATCAGAAACAGCGGACGGCCGTGGCCGAGCTGCGTCGTGATCCATTGAAACCATTCCGGCCCATGACCGGCGTTGAAATTGGCAACCGTGGTCGGCAGCAACAACAGCGACGAGGCGAAGATCGGAGGAATCACGCCCGACGTATTCAGCTTGAGCGGCAGATGCGAGGACTGGCCCTCGAACATCTTGTTGCCGACCTGACGCTTCGGATACTGGATCAAGAGCCGCCGCTGCGCGCGCTCCATGAACACGATGAAGGCGATCACGGCGACCGCCATCACGATCACGACCAGGATAAGACCGGTGGAGAGCGCTCCCTGGCGGCCGAGTTCCAGCATGTTGGCGATCGCGGACGGCAATTCGGCGACGATGCCCGACAGAATGATCAGCGAAATGCCGTTGCCGATGCCGCGCGAGGTGATCTGCTCGCCGAGCCACATCAGGAACATGGTGCCGCCGGTCAGCGTGATGGCGGTCGAGAGGCGGAAGAACATTCCGGGGTCGCTGACCACATTGCCCGCGCCCTCGAGCCCGACCGCGATGCCGTAGGACTGGAACGCGGCGAGAATCACCGTGAGGTAGCGCGTGTACTGGTTCAGCGTCTTGCGGCCCGCCTCGCCTTCCTTCTTCAGCGCCTCCAGTTGCGGCGAGACCGTGGTCAAAAGCTGAATGATGATCGAGGCCGAGATATACGGCATGATGTTCAGCGCAAAGATCGCCATGCGGTGGATGCCGCCGCCGGCGAACATGTTGAACATGCCGAGAATGCCGCCGGCCTGGGAGCGGAACACCTGTTCCCAGATGTTGGGATCGATACCGGGCAGCGGAATGTAGGTGCCGAGGCGGTAGACCAGCAACGCGCCGAGCGTGAACCAGATACGCTTCTTCAGCTCATCGGCCTTGGCGAAGGCACCAAAATTGATGTTGGCCGCTAGTTGTTCTGCTGCTGAAACCATCTTTAAGGCTTTCTCCCGCCGCCCTCGCCTGCGTCCTGCCCCTAGAGGGGCGGACGCGCGGCATTATCTGGTGCTCCGCGGCGATAAGTCCATCGACAGCCAGGCATTTTGATGCACCTGAGCCAGCGATGACGCAGATGTTACGCCGCTTCGCCTTCGTCCTTGGCCACCGGCGCCAGGATTTTCACCGAGCCACCGGCCTTCTCGACCGCGGCGATCGCGGGCTTGGAAGCGCCGTGAACCTCGATATTGAGCTTGGCCTTGAGTTCGCCGCGTCCGAGCAGCCGTACGCCGTCCCTGGAGCGCCGCAACACGCCGGCCTTCACCAGCGATTCGGCCGTCACCGTTTCCTTTGCGTCGACCAGCTTGGAATCGACGGCCTCCTGAAGGCGGTCGAGATTGATCTCGGCAAACTCGAGGCGGAAGATGTTGTTGAAACCACGCTTCGGCAGCCGCCGATGCAGCGGCATCTGACCGCCCTCAAAGCCCTTGATGCGCACGCCCGAACGCGCGGTCTGGCCCTTGCCGCCGCGGCCCGAGGTCTTGCCTTTGCCCGAGCCGATGCCACGGCCGACGCGCATCCGCTTCTTGCGGGAGCCGGCGTTGTCGGCGATATCGCTGAGCTTCATCGTAATCTTCCTTTTCGCTTGAGCATGATCTCGACCGAAAACCGGTTCCCACTTTTCGGGATCATGCTCGTCTTTTACTTCTCGTCGACGACGCGAACGAGATGCTGAACCTTGGCGATCATGCCGCGAATGGCAGGCGTGTCATTGAGTTCGCTGACGCGGCCAATCTTGTTGAGATTCAACCCGATCAGCGTCTCGCGCTGCGAATGGTGGCGGCGGATCGGGCTGCCGGTCTGCTCGACCTTGATCATCTTTGCGGCCTTGGCCATCGTCTTGAACTCCGTAGCGCGCCGATAAAGCGCGGATGTTGTTATTCGGCGACCACTTCGGCGTCGCCGCCGATCCGGCGCGACTGCAACGTCGACACCTTGATGTTGCGGCGAGCCGCAACCGAACGCGGCGAATCCTGATGCTTCAGCGCATCGAACGTCGCGCGAACCATGTTGTAGGGGTTCGACGAGCCGATCGACTTCGCCACCACGTCCTGGATGCCGAGCGTCTCGAACACGGCGCGCATCGGACCGCCGGCGATGATGCCGGTACCGGCCGGCGCTGCACGCAGGTAAACACGCCCCGCGCCATGACGGCCGGCGATATCGTGATGCAGCGTGCGGCCTTCGCGCAGCGCCACCCGCGTCAGGTTGCGCTTGGCGGCATCCGTCGCCTTGCGGATCGCCTCGGGGACTTCGCGCGCCTTGCCGTGGCCGAACCCGACCCGGCCCTTCTGGTCGCCGATCACGACCAGCGCCGCAAAGCCGAAGCGCTTGCCGCCCTTGACCACCTTCGCCACACGGTTGATGTGGACCAGCTTGTCGACGAACTCGCTGTCGCGCTCCTCGCGATCCTTGCTTCGTTCGCGTCCGCCGCGTTCGCGTTCACCTGCCATGGTGTTTTCCAATCCTTGAGGGCTGAAGGCCCCTGTCCTCGTGTCCGTTAAAACCTTAGAAGCTCAGTCCGCTTTCGCGCGCGGCATCCGCGAGCGCCTTGACGCGGCCGTGATAGAGATAACCGCTGCGGTCGAACACCACTTCGGTGACGCCGTTCTTCACGGCGCGCTCCGCCAAAAGCTTGCCGACCGCTTTCGCCGCATCGATGTTGGCGCCGGTCTTGCCGCCGTCGCGCATCGTCTTTTCCAAAGACGAGGCCGAAGCCAGCGTCTCGCCCTTCAGGTCGTCGATGACCTGGGCGTAGATGTGCTTCGACGAGCGGAACACCGACAGGCGCGGCCGACCGTTCGCCGAACGGCGCAGCGCAAGCCTCACGCGTTGTTTGCGCCGGGCATTCGTGGCTTTCATTCTCGTCATAACCGGCTCCGTTACTTCTTCTTGCCTTCCTTGCGGAAGATGAATTCGTCGGCATACTTCACGCCCTTGCCCTTGTAGGGCTCTGGCGGACGATAGCTGCGGATTTCCGCGGCAACCTGACCGACGCGCTGGCTGTCGTTACCGACGATGACGATCTCGGTCGGCTTCGGCACGGTGATGGCGATGCCTTCCGGGATCGCGTAGACCACGTCGTGGCTGTAGCCGAGCGCGAGCTGAAGATTCTTGCCCTGCAACGCCGCACGATAGCCGACGCCGTTGATTTCGAGCTTCTTCTCGAAGCCCTTGGTGACGCCGAGCACCAGATTGGCGACCTGCGCGCGCGCCGTGCCGTACATCGCCTGCGCACGGTTGGTCTCGTGGCGCGGCGCGACCTTCACCTGGCCGTTCTCGAACTTTACCTCGACGTCGTCGTGCACGACGAAGGAAAGCTGGCCCTTCGGCCCCTTCATCTTCACGGTCTGTCCCTCGACAGACGCGGTAACGCCTGAGGGGATCGTCACAGGCCTTTTGCCGATACGTGACATGGTTCGATCTCCTTAAAACACCGTAAAGAGAATTTCGCCGCCCACATTCGCGTCGCGCGCGTCGTGGTCAGCCATGATTCCCTTCGGCGTCGACAACACCGAAATGCCGAGCCCGTTGTTGACGCGCGGCAGGTTCTTCACCGAGGCGTAAACACGACGCCCGGGCTTGGATACCCGCTCGATCTCGCGGATCACGGGCTCGCCGTCGAAATATTTCAGCTCGATCTCGAGCTCGCTGCGGCCCGAGGCATGCTCCACGCTGGCGTAGCCGCGGATATAGCCTTCCGCCTTGAGCACTTCGAGCACGTTGGCGCGCATCTTCGAGCCCGGGGTCGAAACCTTGGGCTTGGCGCGCATCTGTGCGTTGCGGATGCGGGTGATGAGATCGCTGATCGGATCGTGCGTTGACATGGACCGACCCTCCTTACCAGCTCGACTTCACGAGCCCGGGAACCAGGCCCTTGGAGCCGAGTTCACGCAGCGCGATGCGGGAAAGCTTGTTCTTGCGATAGACCGAGCGCGGACGCCCCGTCAGTTCGCAACGGTTGCGAATCCGGGTCGGCGACGAATTGCGCGGCATCTCGGCGAGCTTCAGCGTCGCCGCAAACCGCTCTTCCATCGGCTTGGTCTTGTCGGCGATGATCGCCTTCAGTTTCGCGCGCTGGGGAGCGGCGTTCTTCGACATCCGCTTGCGCCGGTTGTTCTTCTCGATCGAACTCTTCTTTGCCATGCCTGGCTCCTTATGGTCCCGCGTTTGAGAGGCGTTTTGTCTCGCGTCTCACTGCCGGAACGGGAAATTGAATGCGGTCAACAATGCCCTTGCTTCTTCGTCGGAAGCGGCGGTGGTGCATACCGTGATGTCCATGCCCCACGACTCGCCCGATTTATCGAAGTCGATTTCGGGGAAAATGATGTGCTCCTTGATGCCGAGCGAATAGTTGCCGCGGCCATCGAAGCTCTTCGGATTGAGGCCGCGGAAGTCGCGCACGCGGGGCAGCGCAACCGTCACCAGGCGGTCGATGAACTCATACATCTTGGCCTTGCGCAGCGTGACCTTGCAGCCGATCGGCTGGTTCTCGCGCAGCTTGAAGGTCGAAATCGCGACTCGCGAATAGGTCACGACCGCCTTCTGGCCGGCGATCAGCGACAGATCGGCGGCTGCCACTTCCGCCTTCTTGCGGTCGTTGACGGCTTCGCCGACGCCCATGTTGAGCACGACCTTGTCGAGGCGCGGAACCTGCATGATGTTGGCATAGCCGAACTGCTCGGTCAGCTTGCCGCGAATGCTCTTGTCATATTCCGCGCGCAGGCGCGGGGTGTATGCGGTCTCAGCCATCGATCTCTGCTCCCGAGCGTTTGGCGATGCGTACCTTGGTGCCATCCGCCTGAAATCTTGAAACCCACGCGGGTCGGTTTGCCGTCCCTGCCGACGATCGCAATGTTGGACAGGTGAATCGGCGCCTCTTTCGAGATGATGCCGCCCTCCTGGTTCTGGGTCTGCTTCTGGTGGCGCTTGACGAGGTTGATACCGCGTACCAGCGCCTTGCTGGCGTCGGGACGCACCTCGAACACTTCGCCGGTACGGCCCTTGTCGCGGCCCGACAGCACGATGACCTTGTCGCCTTTCCGGATCTTGGCAGCCATCACAGCACCTCCGGCGCAAGCGAGATGATCTTCATGTGGTTCTTGGCGCGCAGCTCGCGCGGCACGGGCCCGAAGATACGGGTGCCGACCGGCTCCGCCTGGTTATTGATCAGCACGGCTGCGTTGCGGTCGAAGCGGATGACCGAGCCGTCGGGACGGCGGATGTCCTTGCGGACCCGCACCACCACGGCCTTCATCACATCGCCCTTCTTCACCTTGCCGCGCGGAATTGCTTCCTTGATCGACACCACGATGATGTCGCCCACGGTGGCGTAACGGCGCTTGGAACCTCCGAGCACCTTGATACACATGACACGGCGTGCGCCTGAATTATCGGCCACGTCGAGGTTGGTCTGCATCTGAATCATTGATGCACCTCGTCCTCTTCTGCTTGCGCAAAGTCGCGCTTAAAAATTTCAAGTTGACCGGATCGGCTTGAAGCCGAACCGACCTTAGGCCGTCTTCTGATGTTCGCCCCGGACCACGGTCCAGCGCTTCAGCTTCGAGATCGGCTTGCTTTCCTCGATCCACACGGTGTCGCCCGGCTTGAACGAGTTGTCCTCGTCATGCGCGTGATAGTTCTTCGACCGGCGGATCGTCTTCTTGTAGATCGGGTGGGTGAAGCGACGATCGACGCGCACCACAACCGTCTTGGCTTGCTTGTCGCTGACGACCACGCCTTGAAGCGTACGTTTCGGCATTGGTCTATCCTCTACTTCTTCTTGGTGCGCGCTTGCGCGGCAACCGTCTTGATGCGGGCGATGTCGCGGCGGGCTTCACGCAGCCGCGAGGTGTTTTCCAGCTGCCCGGTGGCGCGCTGGAAGCGCAGGTTGAAGCGCTCTTTCTTCAGATTGACGACGGCGTCGTCCATCTGGTCGGGGCTCATCGCGCGGATATCGCCAATTTTCATCTGGGCCATGGCTGTCTTCCCTATTCCGCAATGCGCTCGACAAAGCGCGTCTTGATCGGCAGCTTGGCGGCGGCGAGCGAAAGCGCTTCCTTGGCGGTCTGCACCGTCACGCCGTCGATTTCGAACAGAACGCGGCCGGGCTTGACCCGCGCCACCCACAATTCGGGCGTGCCCTTGCCGGAGCCCATGCGCACTTCGGCGGGCTTCTTCGACACCGGAACGTCCGGAAATACGCGGATCCAGACGCGGCCGGCGCGCTTCATGTGACGGGTCAGCGCGCGGCGGGCGGCCTCGATCTGACGCGCGGTGACGCGCTCGGGCGCCATCGCCTTCAGGCCGAACTGGCCGAACGACAACGTCGCGCCTGAAGTCGCGGTGCCGTGGATACGGCCCTTATGCGCTTTCCGGAACTTCGTTTTCTTGGGTTGCATCATGGCGTTAAGCCCTCAAACCTTCTCTGTTCTCGTCAAGCCGCTGCGTTATCGCGGCGGGGCGGACGTCCGCTGTCGCCTTCGGCCATCTTCTTGTCCTGGGCCATCGGATCGTGCTCGAGGATTTCACCCTTGAAGATCCAGACCTTGACGCCACAGGTACCGAACGTCGTGAACGCGGTGGCAACCCCGTAGTCGATGTCGGCGCGCAGCGTGTGCAAAGGCACGCGGCCTTCGCGATACCACTCCATGCGCGCGATTTCGGCGCCGCCGAGACGACCCGAGCAGTTGATACGGATGCCCTCGGCACCCAGGCGCATCGCCGACTGCACCGCGCGCTTCATGGCGCGGCGGAACGCGACCCGGCGCTCGAGCTGCTGCGCGATCGATTCGGCAACCAGGGTTGCATCGAGTTCGGGCTTGCGGATTTCGACGATGTTGATGACGACGTCGGAAGCCGTGATGTCGGCCACGCGCTTGCGCAGCTTGTCGATGTCAGCGCCCTTCTTGCCGATCACGACACCCGGACGCGCCGAGTGGATGGTCACGCGGCACTTCTTGTGCGGCCGCTCGATCACGATCTTGGCGACAGCCGCCTGCTTGAGCTCCTTGTGCAGGATCTCGCGGATCTTGACGTCCTCGTGCAGCAGCTTGCCGTACTCGTTCTTGCCGGCGAACCAGCGGGAATCCCAGGTCCGGTTGATGCCGAGACGCAGCCCGATCGGATTGATCTTTTGACCCATTTTATTCTCCCGCGCCTGTTTAAGCGCTCGCCTCGACCTGACGAACGACGATCGTCAGTTGCGAGAACGGTTTGAAAACCCGACCCGAACGGCCACGGCCGCGCGGGGCAAAACGCTTCATCACGATGCCGTTGCCGACATGCGCCTCGGCGACGACGAGATCGTCGACGTCGAGGTCGTGGTTGTTCTCGGCATTGGCAATCGCCAATTCCAGGCACTTCTTGACGTCGACCGCGATCCGCTTGCGCGAGAATTGCAGGTCCGCAAGCGCCGCCGATGCCTTCCTGCCGCGGATCAATTGCGCAACAAGATTGAGCTTCTGCGGGCTCACCCGCAGCATCCGGGCGATCGCCTTGGCCTCGTTATCGGGGAGGCTCCGTTCGCGCTTTGGTTTGCTCATCGCTTATTCCTCAAGCCTTCTTGGCTTTCTTGTCGCCCGAATGGCCGTGGAAGGTCCGGGTCGGCGAGAACTCGCCGAACTTGTGACCGACCATTTCCTCGTTCACCGAGACCGGCACGTGCTTCTGGCCGTTGTAGACGCCGAACACCAGGCCGACGAATTGCGGCAGGATGGTCGAGCGGCGGCTCCAGATCTTGATCACGTCATGACGGCCGGACGCACGCGCGGCATCTGCCTTCTTGAGCAGCGATCCCTCAACAAACGGGCCTTTCCAGACTGAACGAACCATGGTCCGGCGTTCCTTACTTCTTCCGCTTGTGGCGGCTGATGAGAATGAATCGGTTGGTCGACTTGTTCGACCGCGTCTTCTTGCCCTTGGTCGGCTTGCCCCACGGTGTCACCGGGTGGCGGCCGCCGGAGGTGCGGCCTTCGCCGCCGCCGTGCGGATGGTCGATCGGGTTCATCGAAACACCGCGGTTATGCGGCTTGCGGCCAAGCCAACGATTGCGACCGGCCTTGCCGATCGAGATGTTCATGTGATCCGGGTTCGACACCGCGCCGATGGTGCCGGTGCAGCGGCCATGAACCAGGCGCTGCTCGCCCGAGTTCAGGCGGACGATCACGTAATCCTGGTCGCGGCCGACGATCTGCGCATAGGTGCCGGCCGAACGCGCGAGCTGGCCGCCCTTGCCGATCTTCAGCTCGACATTGTGGACGATGGTGCCGATCGGCATGTTGCCGAGCGGCATGACATTGCCCGGCTTGACGTCGACATAGTTGCCGGCAACGACGGTATCGCCGACCGCCAGACGCTGCGGCGCCAGGATATAGGCCTGGGTGCCGTCGGTGTACTTTACCAGCGCGATGAAGGCGGTGCGGTTCGGATCGTATTCCAGCCGCTCGACGGTCGCAGGCATATCGACCTTGGTGCGCTTGAAGTCGACGATGCGGTAGGCCTTCTTGTGGCCGCCGCCGCGGAAACGCACGGTGATGCGGCCGGTGGCGTTGCGTCCGCCCGAGGAATGCTTGCCCTCGGTCAACGCCTTGACCGGCTTGCCCTTGTAGAGGCTCGAACGATCGACCATCACCAGCTGGCGCTGGCCCGGCGTCGTGGGGTTGAATGTTTTCAATGCCATCGCTGTGTCGCCTTATAGCCCGGTGGTGACGTCGATGCGGTGGCCCTCTTCGAGGGTCACGATCGCCCGCTTCACGTCCGACTGCGAACCGAAACTGCCGCGGAAAACCTTGGTCTTGCCCTTGCGCACCAGCGTGTTGACGCTCTTCACCTTGACGTCGAACAGCTTCTCGACGGCTTCCTTGATCTGCGGCTTGGTCGCCTTGCTCGCGACCTTGAACACCACCTTGTTGTGCTCGGAGGCCATCGTCGCCTTTTCGGTCACGACCGGAGAGACGATGATGTCGTAATGGCGCGGATCGATATTCTTCATTTGAAGCGCGCCTCCAACGCATCGAGCGCCGCCTTGGTCAGCACCAGCTTCTGGCGGCGCAGAATGTCATAGACGTTGATGCCCTGGATCGGCAGCACGTCGATGTTGGGAATGTTGCGCGCGGCGGTCGCAAAACCGCTGTGCAGCTCGGCGCCGTCGATGATCAGCGCGTTGGTGAGGCCGAGACCGGAGAAGTGCCCGATCAGCGCCTTGGTCTTGGCGGCCTCGAGGGCTGCCTTATCGATCACGATCAGGCCGCCGTCCTTGGCCTTGGCCGACAGCGCATGGCGAAGCGCGAGCGCGCGAACCTTCTTCGGCAGAGCGGTCGCATGCGAGCGCACGACGGGACCGAACGCACGGCCACCGCCGCGGAACTGCGGCACGCGGGCCGAGCCGTGACGGGCGCCGCCGGTGCCCTTCTGCTTGTACATCTTCTTGCCGGTGCGCCAGACCTCGGCGCGGCCCTTGGCCTTGTGGGTGCCGGCCTGACGCTTGTTGAGCTGCCACTGAATGCAGCGCTGGATGATGTCCTTGCGCGGCTCCAGACCGAAGATGCCGTCGGAAAGCTGGACCGAACCGGCCGCCTTGCCTTCGAGGGTTGTGACTTTGAGTTCCATCTTACGCGCCCTCCCCTGGGCCGCGGTATCCTGGGCCGGCGCTTCAGCCGCGGGCTCAGCGCCATTGGCGACCTTGAACTTGCCGGGCTTCGGAGCTTCCTTCGGCAGCGGCTTCTTGACGGCGTCGCGCACCGCGATCCATCCGCCCTTGGAGCCGGGAACGGCGCCTTCGACCAGGATCAGGCCGCGCTCGACATCGGTCTGCACGACGCGAAGATTGAGCGTGGTGATGCGATCGACGCCCATGTGGCCGGGCATCTTCTTGTTCTTGAAGGTCTTGCCGGGGTCCTGACGGCCACCGGTCGAACCGATCGAACGATGCGAGACCGACACACCGTGGGTGGCGCGCAGACCGCCGAAATTCCAGCGCTTCATGCCGCCGGCAAAACCCTTGCCGACCGAGGTGCCGGTGACGTCGACGAACTGGCCGACGACGAAATGGTCGGCCTGGATTTCGGCGCCGACCGGGATCAGCGCGTCTTCCGACACGCGGAACTCGGTGACTTTGCGCTTGGGCTCGACCTTGGCGACCGCGAACTGGCCGCGTTCGGCCTTCGGCAGATAGACGGTCTTGCGCGTGCCCGAACCGAGCTGAAGCGCGACATAACCGTTCTTCTCAGTCGTGCGGTGACCGAGTACCTGGCAATTGCCCAGCTTCAGCACGGTCACAGGGATATGTTCGCCGGCCTCCGTAAAGACCCGCGTCATCCCGACCTTTTGTGCGATCACTCCGGAGCGCATCGGCGTGCTTCCTGTTCTTTCTGTCCGCCGATAAAAGCGGACGGCTTAAAGGGTTAGAGCTTGATTTCGACGTCGACACCGGCGGCCAGATCGAGCTTCATCAGCGCGTCCACGGTCTGCGGTGTCGGGTCGACAATGTCGAGAAGGCGCTTGTGCGTGCGCATCTCGAATTGCTCGCGGCTCTTCTTGTCGACGTGCGGCGAACGGTTGACGGTGAACTTCTCCATGCGCGTCGGCAGCGGAATGGGTCCGCGAACCTGGGCGCCGGTCCGTTTCGCCGTATTCACGATCTCACGCGTCGACGAATCGAGAATTCGATGGTCGAACGCCTTGAGGCGGATGCGGATATTCTGGCCGTTCATGCCGTTGTCTCTTTTCTTGCCATCGACCGCGGATACGGACGACACAGTAATTGTGGCCGGCGGATAGTGAGTGGCGAACAGCGAATAGATTTCCCTATTCGCCACTCGCCATTCGCAATTCGCCTACTCGATGATGCTTGCGACGACGCCGGCGCCGACGGTGCGGCCACCTTCACGGATCGCGAAGCGGAGCTTTTCTTCCATCGCGATCGGCACGATCAGGTGCACTTCCATCGCGATGTTGTCGCCCGGCATCACCATTTCGGTGCCTTCGGGCAGATGCACGACACCGGTCACGTCGGTGGTGCGGAAGTAGAACTGCGGCCGATAGTTGGTGAAGAACGGGGTGTGACGTCCGCCCTCTTCCTTGGTGAGGATGTAGGCCTCGGCCTTGAACTTGGTGTGCGGCTTGACCGAACCCGGCTTGCACAGCACCTGACCGCGCTCGACTTCCTCGCGCTTGGTGCCGCGAAGCAGCGCGCCGATGTTGTCGCCCGCCTGGCCCTGATCGAGCAGCTTGCGGAACATTTCAACGCCGGTGACGATGGTCTTCTGCGTCGCGCGCAGACCGACGATCTCGATTTCCTCGCCGACCTTGACGATACCGCGTTCGACACGGCCGGTGACCACGGTGCCGCGGCCCGAGATCGAGAACACGTCTTCCACCGGCATCAGGAACGGCTGGTCGATCGGACGCTCCGGCTGCGGGATGTAGGAGTCGACATGCTTCATCAGCTCGAGGATGGCGTCGTGACCGAGCGCCTTGTCCTTGTCTTCGAGCGCGGCGAGCGCCGAACCCTTGATGATCGGGATCTTGTCGCCCGGGAAGTCGTACTTCGAGAGCAGTTCGCGAACTTCGAGCTCGACGAGCTCAAGCAGTTCCGGATCGTCGACCATGTCGCACTTGTTGAGGAACACGACCATGGCGGGCACGCCGACCTGCTTGGCAAGCAGGATGTGCTCGCGGGTCTGCGGCATCGGGCCGTCAGCGGCCGACACCACCAGGATCGCGCCGTCCATCTGGGCGGCACCGGTGATCATGTTCTTCACATAGTCGGCGTGGCCGGGGCAGTCGACGTGGGCGTAGTGGCGGTTCTGCGTCTCGTATTCGACGTGAGCGGTCGAGATCGTGATGCCGCGCGCCTTCTCTTCCGGCGCCTTGTCGATCTGATCGTACGCCGTGAACGTCGCACCGCCGGTTTCGGCCAGGATCTTGGTGATCGCCGCCGTCAGCGAGGTCTTGCCATGGTCGACGTGACCGATGGTTCCGATGTTGCAGTGCGGTTTATTACGTTCAAATTTTGCTTTGGCCATTTTGACTCTCCGTTCAGTCGTTAGCTACCGCTAACGACAATCAGGCAAACTTCTTCTGGACTTCCGCCGACACGTTCGCCGGCGCTTCCGCGTAGTGGTCGAACTGCATCGTAAAGGTGGCACGACCCTGGCTCATCGAGCGCAGGTTATTCACGTAACCGAACATGTTCATGAGCGGCACCATCGCGTTGATGACGTTGGCGTTGCCGCGCATGTCTTGACCCTGGATCTGGCCGCGCCGCGAATTCAGGTCGCCGATGACGGAGCCGGTGTAATCTTCCGGCGTCACCACCTCGACCTTCATGATCGGCTCGAGCAGGACCGACTTGCCCTTTTGCAGCGCTTCGCGGAAGCAGGCACGGGTTGCGATTTCGAACGCCAGTGCCGAGGAGTCGACGTCGTGATACTTTCCGTCGATCAGTTGCACCTTGACGTCGACCACGGGGAAGCCCGCGACCACGCCGGAAGACAACACGCTCTCCAGGCCCTTTTCGACGCCGGGGATATATTCCTTCGGCACCGCGCCGCCGACGATCTTGGACTCGAACTCGTAGCCCTTGCCGGGTTCGTTCGGCTCGACCACGATCGTGATCGCGGCGAACTGGCCGGTACCGCCGGTCTGCTTCTTGTGGGTGTAGCTGTGCTCGACCCGCTGGGTGACCCGCTCACGGAACGCCACCTGCGGCGCGCCGATATTGGCGTCGACCTTGTAGGTACGCTTGAGGATATCGACCTTGATGTCGAGATGAAGTTCGCCCATGCCCTTGAGGATGGTCTGGCCGGACTCCTGATCGGTCGAGACCCGGAACGAGGGATCTTCCGCGGCAAGCTTTGCCAGCGCCACACCCAGCTTTTCCTGGTCGGCCTTCGACTTCGGCTCGATCGCGATCTCGATGACCGGATCGGGGAATTCCATCTTTTCCAGAATCACCGGCTTGCTCGGATCGCACAGCGTGTCACCGGTGCGCGCTTCCTTCAGGCCCGCCAGCGCGACGATATCGCCGGCATAGGCTTCCTTGATGTCTTCGCGGTTGTTGGCATGCATCAGCAACATGCGGCCGATACGTTCCTTGCGGTCACGCGTCGAATTGACGACGCCGGTGCCCGATATCAGCGTGCCGGAATAGATGCGGCAGAAGGTGATGGTGCCGACGAACGGGTCGTCCATGATCTTGAACGCGAGCAGCGCCAGCGGCTCCTTGTCGTCGGCCTTGCGGACGATTTCATTGCCGTCCTCATCGGTGCCCTTGATCGCGGGCACGTCGATCGGCGACGGCAGATAATCGACGACAGCGTCGAGCAGCGGCTGCACGCCCTTGTTCTTGAAGGCCGAACCGCACAGCACGGGATAGAATGCGCCGGTCAGCACCGCCTTGCGGATCAGCCGCTTCAGCGTCGCTTCATCCGGCTCGTTGCCGTCGAGGAAGGCAGCCAAAGCATCGTCGTCGAGCTCGACGGCGGCTTCCACCATCTTCTCGCGGTATTCCTTGGCCTGATCGACCATGTCTTCGGGAATGTCGACATAGTCGAACTTCGCGCCGAGCGATTCGTCGTTCCAGATGATGCCCTTCATCTTCACGAGGTCGACGAGACCCTTGAAGTTGTTCTCGGCGCCGATCGGAAGCTGGATCGCGATCGGCTTGGCACCGAGGCGGTCGACGATGTCGGCAAGGCACTTGAAGAAGTCAGCGCCGGTCTTGTCCATCTTGTTGGCGAAGACGATGCGCGGAACCTTGTACTTGTCGCCCTGGCGCCACACGGTCTCGGTCTGCGGCTCCACGCCCTGGTTCGAATCGAGCACGCATACCGCGCCGTCGAGCACGCGCAGCGAACGCTCGACCTCGATCGTGAAGTCGACGTGGCCGGGGGTATCGATGATGTTCAGACGCTTGCCGTCCCAGAACGCGGTCGTGGCAGCCGAAGTGATGGTGATGCCGCGCTCTTGCTCCTGCTCCATCCAGTCCATCGTCGCGGCACCTTCGTGCACTTCGCCGATCTTGTGGCTCTTGCCGGTGTAATAAAGGATGCGCTCGGTGGTCGTGGTTTTGCCGGCGTCGATATGCGCCATGATACCGAAGTTGCGGTAGTCCTCGATGGCATGTTGGCGGGGCATGGGCTGTTCCTTTGGGGTCCTGACGTTTCGCCGTTACCAGCGATAGTGCGAGAAGGCACGGTTGGCTTCCGCCATCCGGTGCACGTCTTCACGCTTCTTGACGGCGTTCCCCCGGTTATTCGACGCGTCGAGCAGTTCGGCCGAAAGCCGCTCCGTCATCGTCTTTTCATTGCGTTCGCGCGCGGCCGAAATCAGCCAGCGAATTCCCAGCGCCTGCCGGCGGACCGAACGAACCTCGACCGGCACCTGATAGGTGGCGCCGCCGACGCGCCGCGAGCGCACTTCGATGGTCGGCATCACGTTTTCCAGCGCCTGCTCGAACACCGTCAGCGGGCTCTGCTTGGTCTTGGCCTCGATCATGCCAAGCGCACCGTAGACGATGCCTTCGGCGACCGACTTCTTCCCGGCGTACATCACCGAGTTCATGAACTTCGTAATGATGATGTTTCCGAACTTCGGGTCCGGAAGCACTTCACGTTTTTCAGCGGAATGGCGGCGCGACATCTAATCTGTTCCCGATTATTTCGGACGCTTGGCGCCGTACTTCGAACGGCGCTGCTTACGGTTCTTGACGCCCTGCGTATCGAGGACGCCGCGGAGAATGTGGTAGCGCACGCCGGGCAAGTCCTTGACGCGGCCGCCGCGGATCATGACCACGGAGTGTTCCTGAAGATTGTGGCCCTCGCCCGGGATGTAGCCGATGACCTCGAAGCCGTTGGTCAGGCGCACCTTGGCGACCTTGCGCAGCGCGGAGTTCGGCTTCTTCGGCGTCGTGGTGTAGACGCGCGTGCAGACGCCGCGCTTCTGCGGCGACTGCTGCAGCGCCGGCACCTTCTTGCGCGACTTCTGTACGACGCGCGGACTTGCGATCAGCTGGTTGATCGTCGGCATGTCAGCCTTCACCCTTCAGTTCGCACGAAACCGAAAACGGTCTCGCAAAATTCGTTCGGGACTTTCGAAAAGTCCCACGCAGTTGCCTTGCGTGAAAAATATCCGCGCAAAGCGAAATCGCGCCAACCGCTCATCGCTGAGCAGAAAGCGCTTCGACGCCACAGAGGACCGCAAGCTACAATCAATCGGCATGAGCCGACCGAACCGAACCTGAGGTCATGCACCCGATCGATTCCGAGGGAACTTGCCCACGAAAACCGAGATCGATACGGCAGTGACTAGCTATATTCGACAGCGTTTGAGCGACATCCGTCGAGGTTGGTGCCCGTCCCGAACCTCCGAATAAAAAGAGGCCGAAAGGGTGATCCGTTCCGACGCAAGCGAAGCTCACCGCCTGTCGTTGAGTGCGCGGGTTCTATCGGCGCAAGCCGCCCAAGTCAAGGCGAAACGATAAGTGAAATGCCTTGAAGAAGCGCCTCTGCGATAGGAGGAAATCGCGCCGTGCCCCCCTGCTCCGTCGGCATCTTAACTAAGTTGCCGCCGGCCTCGAAACAAGACTCAGCGCCATTTTTATCCGGATGTTAACCGTCAAGCCGGCATCTAAAGATTGTGGCCCAGTTCATCTACACTCTCAGCGGCGTCCGGAACGCAGCTTTGCCGATTCTCAATCGTCCTCGTCGTCATCTTCCTCGCCCGCAGCCGCATGCGGCTTCAGGCTCTGGTCGTCCCAGAGCTGACGATACATGCCGTTTGCCGCGAGCAGTTGGACGTGAGAGCCGCGCTCGATCGCCCTGCCGCCGGAAATCACAATGATTTCGTCCATGTCGACCACCGAGGTCAGGCGGTGGGTCGAAAACAGCATGGTCCGCCCCCTGGCGAGCTTCATCAGCGTCTTGTTGATGGCGGCTTCGGTGGTCTGGTCGAGCGCCGAGGTCGCCTCGTCCAGGAGCAGAATCGACGGATTGCGTACGATGGCGCGCGCAATCGCGACGCGCTGGCGCTGGCCGCCCGACAGGGTGTCGCCGCGCTCGCCGACCGGCGTGTCGTATTTCTGCGGAAGGCTCATGATGTAGCGGTGGATCTCGGCCTTGCGGGCCGCCTCCTCGACTTCCTTGTCGGTCGCGCCCTCTTTGCCGAGACGGATGTTCTCGCGGATCGACATGTTGAACAGCATGTTTTCCTGGAACACCACCGCCATGCTCTGCCGCAGGGATTCGCGGGTGACTTTGCGGATATCGACGCCGTCAATGGTGACCCGTCCCTCGTCCGGAACGTAAAGACGCAAGATCAGATTGAGCAGCGTGCTTTTGCCAGAGCCGCTTGGGCCGACGATGGCGATGGTCTTGCCGACATCAAGCTTGAGGCTGAGATTGTCGAGGACCGGGGTCTGGCTGCCTTCATATTGGAAGGTCACGCGCTCAAAAGAAATGTCGTGGCTGATGCGCGGCAAATCGGGTGCGCCGGGACGATCCGCGCCGCGGGTAGGCTCATCCAGTAATTCCTGAATATGGCGCACCGCGGCGGCCGACGAGATCGACACCGGGATGAAGTGCATGATGTGGGCGATGTTGTAGGACACCTCCCAGAATGCGCTCTCGAACGTCACGAAGGTTCCGATGGTGATCTGGCCCTTGGTGGCGAGGTAGGCGCCGATCGCAAGCACCACGAGGTGCAGCAGCAGGACCGAAATGGTCACGGTGCGCTCGACCATGGTTGAGAGGAACGTCGCGGCGGCAATTTTCCGCCGGGCGTCGTCGTTGCGCAGCGTGAACCAGCCGAGCGTCCGGCGCTGGAGCATGAAGGCCTTGATCACCGCTTGCGTCGCGATGTTCTCCTGCACCATGCCGAGCAGCGTCGACTTATTGAGCTTCTGCTCGTAATTGGCCTGCACGGCCTTGGGCGTCAGGATGCGCGGGCCGATCAGCGTGATCGGAAACACCAGGAGCGAAATCGCGGCGAGCTGCCAGTTCAAGAACAGCATCAGGATGATGCCCGCGATCAACTCGAAGAACGGCAGCGCGGCGGCGTTGGCAAAGCCCTTGACCGTCCCTTCAATGGCCGACATGTCGACCGAAAACCGCGACAGGATTTCGCCACGCTTGGTGCGCGCGAAGAAGGCGGCGGGCAAATTCTGGACATGTTCGAACAACCGTGTCCGCACGTCCGAAATCAGCGAAGCCGCAAGCGTCGCGTCCCACCGTTCGTACCAGACCGCAACGATCGAGGTGACGATGCCGGCCACTGCGAGCACCGAGAGAATCTTGATCAGCGCTTCAAAGTCTTCTTCGCCGAGCGCATCGTCGATCAGGAACTTCAGGCTCAGCGGCATGATCACGTTGAACAGCGTCTCGACCAGGACGCCGAGGCTGACAAGCGTGAGGATCTTTTTGTAATTCTTCAGGAAGGGTTTGACGAAACCGTAGATCGTCGCGAGCGCGCCGGCGGCTTCCTTGGCGGTATAGACAACGAGTTCCTCGTCGTCCTCGTCATCGTCGAGCTCAAGCTCGCGATCGTCCTCTTCTTCGTCATCGTCCACCGGCGGCAGCTTGGACTCGATGCCAGCCGTCGACTTCTTCTCCGCCTCCACGGCATCAGAAGCAGCCGCGGACGCTGCAACAGGTTCACCTGACGGGGAAGGCCTGGGAGCCATGAAACCAACCGAAGCTGCACGGCCGGCATGACCGCAAAGAATTAAGGGAATGTGCTACGCTTCTATCCTATGCGATCGGCGCGCGTTCAGCAAAAACATTGGCGCGGGTAACCTTACCATTCGCAACTGCTTCTCTTCGAAGTGCAGCGCAACGCGCCGTCACAAAACTAGCGCTTGCGGCGCAAGACTCGGATCGACGGACCTATTCGTCGTCTTCGACCTTGTCGAAGAACGAATAACGCAAGGAGTCGGAGTCGGCATACCACTGGCCGGGCCCCTTGTTGGCCGCCAGCGTCGCCGCCCACACCGCATCAGTGCAGTCGTGACGATGCATCGAAAGATCGAAACCGTTGCCGAAGAACAATTCCGACCACTCCCACCAGGTGCCAAGCTTCTTGACCCCGCGCAACAAATCGTAACGATCGATCAAGGCCGCCGGCATGTCCGAAGTCACCGAGCCGAACACCAGGCCCGTCTTGACGACGCGGTTGAGTTCGCGAATGGCCTTCGAAACGCGCTTCTCCGCGACATGGCAAAGGCTAGTCTCGAACACGAAATCGAATTCGCCGTCCCTGAACGGCAGATCGACGATCGATCCGAGCTTGTTAAACTTTTTCAATTCCTTTGGCGTCCTGGCGTGGATCGCGCGGTTGTTCTCGATGCCCCAGGCATCGATCCCGCGCGCCCGCAGCGCGCCGACGAGTTCGCCGCTCGCCGAGCCTGCAATCAGGAGCTTGTAGCCCTTCGCTCTATTCCAGACGATCTTGATGAGGTCCATCAGGAAAGCGGGATCGGTGAACTGGCTCCAGACCTCGCGATACGGGCCAAGCCCGCGATAGTTCTCGAAATAGTCGCGATCGATCTTATCCGACAGCGGCTGGCCGTTCGCGCCACCCACGCGGCGCAGCCGCATCATTTCGGTCAGGATGATATCGGTTGCCGCATCGGAAGAATCGAGCAAACCGTTCAGCGTCGAATCAAAGAGATAATCGCCGACCAGAACCAGGCCTGGATGCTGCTTGGGGTCGGGCCGGTGGTTGGTCATCACGTCGCGCGCCGGCATCCCGCCGGGCAGTGCGTTGACCGACGACAGCCAGCGATGGGTCTTGCCTTCGACGAAATGCGCGCGCGCGTCGCCAAGCGAAGCCGGCAGCGATTTGAGCGCGGCGTCGATCAGCGCCTTGTCGTCGAGATTGGCGAAGGCAAGCGCATCGGAACCTGCGATCAGCCAGTTGAGCACGCCGTGGCGGCCGACGTCGTGGCGAGAACCTTCGTTGTAGACGCAGCAGCCGCCGAAGGCTTCCGACATGAACCAGGAGCCCGGGATTTTGTCGCCCCAGAACGGCGCATCGAACAGGATCGAAACCCGCAGATAATGCGCCGGCCGGTCGAAATAAGCGACGTGCTTGACCATCGATTGGCGCAGGCCTTCGCCGTCCCAGCCCATGGTGGCGAGCCAGGAGTGCGGCAGGCACATCAGCACGAGATCGAAGTCCCGCGTCTCCGGGCCCTTGCCGTTCATCATGTTGAGCTGATAGCGGCCGGCGGCCGTCTTGCCGACCTTGAGAACGCGATGATTGAGCTGGATATCGGCATCGACCTCCGACTGGAGGCATTCGATCAACTGCTCGTTTCCGTTCTGGATCGAATACAGGCCAATATAGCCGTCGACATCCATCACAAAGTTCTTCAGCGCATTGAGGCCGTTGGTGTTGTGGCTCTCGGTCGCGATATCCGAGCGCGCCATCACCTTGAAGAAACGCTTGGCGGTGGCGTCATCGACCTCGCGGTCGAGCAGCTCTTCCGCCGTGATATAGGCCCAGGGATGTTCGTTGTCGTGGGCGCCGACACCTTCGTAATATTCGATCGGCGACACCATCTGGCTGCAACGCTTGCGGAACGCTTCGATGGCATCGGCCGTCTTGGCTCCGTATTTGCGGCGCATGCCCGGCACGTCATTGAGAAGCTCGCCGTCCAGCAGAACCTGTTCGGCATCCATCTGGATCGTTTGCAGGCCGAAATGCTGGATCAGCTCCCGCAAAGGATCCGGGCCGGTCATCGAGTAATCGTAGATTTCGGCGACCCCGGCTTCGTAGATCGCAGGCGCAGAATCGAACCGGCCGGTGAGGACCTTGCCTCCCAGCCGACCGGACGCTTCAAAAATCGTGATGCGGCAAAGGTCCCCCAGCTTCTTCTTCAGGTACCACGCGCTCATCAGGCCGCCGGGCCCGCCGCCAACAATAGCTAGATCCAACATCTGTTTCCGGTTATTTCCGGCCCCCGCCGTCGTCCGGCCGCCTACCCCAAAGGCGCCAGACTAAGTTACTTGAGATGAAGCGCTTTTTTCCCTGAAGGGAAGATGAACGAACTCCGTTGAGTGAACCAGAATAGTCATAAAATAGCAAAAAAAGACCGGCTTTCGCCGGTCTTTCCGTGGTTTTGCGGGTGTTTGAGGCCTATTCGGCCGGAGGCAACGCCAACGGCTCGACTTCCGGCGCCGCCGGCACGATCGCCGCCTGCTTCTCGCGTTCGTCGAGAATCAGCTTGTCGCGCTTGGTAGCGACTTCGCGGATCTTGGCCATCGAGGCGCCGGTACCGGCCGGGATCAGGCGGCCGACAATGACGTTCTCCTTGAGGCCTTCCAGCGGGTCCACCTTGCCGTTGACGGCGGCTTCGGTGAGCACGCGGGTGGTCTCCTGGAACGAGGCCGCCGAGAAGAACGAGCGGGTCTGCAAGCTCGCCTTGGTGATGCCGAGCAGAACCGGCGTCCCCGTGGCGATCTTCTTGCCCTCTTCCTTGGCCTTGGCGTTGAGCTGGTCGAACTCGATCTTGTCGATCTGCTCGCCCGAGATCATGTCGGTTTCGCCCTGGTCGGTGATTTCCACCTTCTGGAGCATCTGACGGACAATCACCTCGATGTGCTTGTCATTGATGAGCACGCCTTGCAGCCGGTAGACCTCCTGGATTTCGTTGACCAGATAGGCGGCGAGTTCCTCGATGCCCTTGATCGCCAGGATGTCGTGCGGGGCAGGATTGCCCTCGACGATGAAATCGCCCTTTTCGACGATATCGCCGTCCTGAAGGTGGATGTGCTTGCCCTTCGGGATCAGGTACTCACGCGTCTCCTCGTTCTTGTCCATCGGCTCGATCGAGATGCGGCGCTTGTTCTTGTAGTCCCGGCCGAAGCGGATGGTGCCGGCGATCTCGGCGATGATCGCCGCATCCTTCGGCTTGCGGGCTTCGAACAGCTCGGCAACGCGCGGCAGACCGCCCGTGATGTCGCGGGTCTTGGCGCTTTCGGTCGAGATACGCGCGAGGATATCGCCCGGCTTGACCTTGCCACCGACGTCAACCGACAGAATGGCGTCGACCGACAGCATGTAGCGGGCGTCACCGCCACGCGCCAGCTTGAGGATCTTGCCATCCTTGCCCTTGACGACGATCGCCGGGCGCAAATCGGCCCCGCCCCGCGTCGAGCGCCAGTCGATGACGACACGCTTGGCGATACCGGTGGAACTCGTCGAGCGTTTCCGAGATCGACTGCCCCTCGACCAGATCCTCGAATCCGATCGTGCCTTCGACTTCGGTCAGCACCGGACGGGTATAGGGATCCCACTCGGCGATACGCTGGCCACGCTTGATGGTGTCGCCTTCGTCGACATGCATGCGCGCACCGTACTGAATACGGTGGGTCGCACGCTCCGTGCCGTCGGCATCCGAGATCGCAACGACCATGTTGCGGACCATCGCGACCAGGTGGTTTTCGCTGTTCTTGGCGATCGCCTTGTTCTTGATCGTGACCTTGCCGTCGAAGTTCAATTCAACGAACGACTGTTCGTTGATCTGCGCCGCACCGCCGATGTGGAAGGTGCGCATCGTCAGCTGGGTACCGGGTTCGCCGATCGACTGCGCCGCGATGACGCCGACTGCTTCGCCATGGTTGACCGGCGTGCCGCGGGCCAGATCGCGGCCATAGCACTTGCCGCAGATGCCGTTGACGAGTTCGCAGGTCAGCGCCGAACGGATCTTCACCTCCTGGATGCCGGCCTGCTGGATGGCGTCGACATGAGTCTCCTCCATCAGCGTTCCGCGTTTGACCACGACCTTGTTGGTCGCGGGATCGCGCAGATCCTCACCCGTGGTGCGGCCGAGGATACGCGACGCCAGCGAGGCGACGACCGTGCCGGCATCGATGATGGCGCGCATCTTGATACCAAGCTTGGTGCCGCAATCGTCCTGCGTGATGATGCAGTCCTGCGCCACGTCGACGAGACGACGGGTCAGGTAGCCGGAGTTGGCGGTCTTCAACGCGGTGTCCGCGAGGCCCTTGCGGGCGCCGTGGGTCGAGTTGAAGTATTCGAGCACCGACAGGCCTTCCTTGAAGTTGGAAATGATCGGCGTCTCGATGATCTCGCCCGACGGCTTGGCCATCAGGCCGCGCATGCCGGCGAGCTGACGCATCTGCGCCGGCGAACCGCGCGCGCCCGAATGCGCCATCATGTAGATCGAGTTGATGTCGGCCTCGACGCCCTTGGCGTTCTTCTTGGTCGAGGAAATTTCCTTCATCATCTCCTTGGCGATTTCCTCGGTCGCCTTCGACCAGGCGTCGACGACCTTGTTGTATTTCTCGCCATGGGTGATCAGGCCGTCATTGTACTGCTGCTCGAAATCCTTCGCCAGCGTACGCGTGGTGTCGACGATCTTCCACTTGCCGTGCGGCACCACCATGTCGTCCTTGCCGAAGGAAATACCGGCCTTGAACGCATTGTAAAAGCCGAGCGCCATGATGCGGTCGCAGAAGATCACCGTCTCCTTCTGGCCGCAGTGACGGTAGACCTGATCGATCACGCCGGAGATTTCGCGCTTGGTCATTAGCTTGTTGATGATGTCGTACGGTATCTTCGTCGACTTCGGCAGCACGTTGCCGAGCATTACGCGGCCCGCAGTGGTTTCGATCCAGCGCTTGACCTGCTTGCCCTCCTCGTCGAGGCCCTCCCAGCGATACTTGATCTTGGTATGCAGGTGGATGACCTTCGAATGCAGCGCATGCTCGATCTCGGCCATCTCGCCATAGAGTTTGCCCTCGCCGGGAAGCCCTTCGCGCATGATCGAGAGATAATAGAGTCCGAGCACGATGTCCTGCGACGGCACGATGATCGGCTGACCGTTCGCCGGATGCAGGATGTTGTTGGTCGACATCATCAGGACGCGCGCTTCGAGCTGCGCTTCCAGCGACAGCGGAACGTGCACGGCCATCTGGTCGCCGTCGAAGTCGGCGTTGAACGCAGCGCAGACCAGCGGGTGAAGCTGGATCGCCTTGCCTTCGATCAGAACCGGCTCGAACGCCTGAATGCCGAGGCGATGCAGCGTCGGCGCGCGGTTGAGCAGCACCGGATGCTCGCGGATCACCTCATCGAGAATATCCCAGACCTCGGGCCGCTCTTTTTCAACCAGCTTCTTGGCCTGCTTCACCGTGGTCGACAGACCCTTGGCGTCGAGCCGCGAATAGATGAACGGCTTGAACAATTCGAGCGCCATCTTCTTCGGCAGGCCGCACTGATGCAGGCGCAATTCAGGACCGACCACGATCACCGAACGGCCGGAATAGTCGACGCGCTTGCCGAGCAGGTTCTGACGGAACCGGCCCTGCTTGCCCTTGAGCATGTCGGCAAGCGACTTCAACGGACGCTTGTTAGCGCCGGTGATGACGCGGCCACGCCGGCCGTTGTCGAACAGGGCGTCGACAGCCTCCTGCAACATGCGCTTTTCGTTGCGGATGATGATGTCGGGCGCGCGCAGCTCCATCAGCCGCTTCAAGCGGTTGTTGCGGTTGATGACGCGGCGATAGAGGTCGTTGAGGTCCGAGGTCGCAAAGCGGCCGCCATCGAGCGGCACCAGCGGCCGCAGGTCCGGCGGAATTACCGGCACCACGGTCAGGATCATCCACTCCGGCTTGTTTCCGGAATAGCGAAAGGCTTCGACGATCTTCAGACGCTTGGCGAGCTTCTTGTGCTTGATGTCGGAGTCGGTCTCCTGCATCTCGGCGCGCAAGGTGGTCTCGAGCTTTTCGAGCTCAAGTCCCTTCAACAGCTCGCGGATCGCTTCCGCGCCGATCATGGCGGTGAAGGAATCCTGGCCGAATTCGTCCTGCGCCTTCAGGTACTCGTCTTCCGACAGCAACTGACGGTCCTTGAGCGAGGTCAGGCCCGGCTCAAGCACGACGTAATATTCAAAATACAGAATCCGCTCGAGATCCTTCAGCGTCATGTCGAGCAGAAGGCCGATGCGGGACGGCAGCGACTTCAAGAACCAGATATGGGCAACCGGCGCGGCCAGTTCGATGTGGCCCATGCGCTCGCGCCGGACGCGCGACAGCGTCACCTCGACCGAGCACTTTTCGCAGATGATGCCCTTGTACTTCATCCGCTTGTACTTGCCGCACAGACACTCGTAGTCCTTGATTGGCCCGAAGATGCGCGCGCAGAACAGACCGTCGCGCTCCGGCTTGAAGGTGCGGTAATTGATGGTCTCAGGCTTCTTGATTTCGCCATAGGACCACGACAGAATCTTTTCCGGCGATGCGATCGAAATCCGGATCTGGTCGAAGACCTGAGCCGGCGTCGTCGGATTGAACAGATTCATAATTTCTTGGTTCATCGTCTTCTCCTCGCGTGCCGGCCGTCACCAGCAGCAAATTCGAAATTCTCCAGACTTCAGCCCTCGCGCGCATTTTTGCAAAAAGGCGGCGCGAACACCCGGCGCGAGATCCGCGCCGGGCACGCTTGTTCTTACTCAGCGGCCTCCGAGGTCGGCGTGTTGCCGACCTTCGAATTGTGCAGGTCGACATTGAGGCCGAGCGAACGCATTTCCTTGACCAGCACGTTGAAGGATTCGGGGATACCCGCCTCGAACGTGTCGTCGCCGCGAACGATCGCCTCGTACACCTTGGTGCGGCCGGCGACGTCGTCCGACTTCACCGTCAGCATTTCCTGCAAGGTGTAGGCGGCGCCGTAGGCCTCGAGCGCCCAGACCTCCATTTCGCCGAAACGCTGGCCGCCGAACTGCGCCTTGCCGCCCAGCGGTTGCTGGGTGACGAGCGAGTACGGACCGATCGAACGCGCATGGATCTTGTCGTCGACGAGATGGTGCAGCTTGAGCATGTAGATGTACCCAACCGTCACCTTGCGATCGAACGCGTCGCCCGTCCGCCCGTCATAGACGGTCGACTGGCCCGAAGCGTCCAGCCCGGCAAGCTTCAGCATCTCCTCGATGTCGGCTTCCTTGGCGCCGTCGAACACCGGCGTCGCGATCGGCACGCCATGGCTGAGATTGCGGCCAAGCTCGATCAACTCGTTGTCGTTGAGCGACTTGATCGTCTCTTCATCGCCGTAGATCTTCTTCAAGGTCTCCTTCAGCGGCTTGACGTCCTGCTTGCTGCAGATAGGCATCGACCGTCTGGCCGATCCGCTTGCCGAGACCCGCACAGGCCCAGCCGAGATGGGTTTCGAGAATCTGCCCGACATTCATGCGCGAAGGCACGCCGAGCGGATTGAGCACGATGTCGGCATGGGTGCCGTCCTCGAGGAACGGCATGTCCTCGATCGGAACGATCTTGGAGACCACGCCCTTGTTGCCGTGACGGCCGGCCATCTTGTCGCCCGGCTGAAATCTTGCGCTTCACCGCGACGAAGACCTTGACCATCTTCATCACGCCGGGCGGCAACTCGTCGCCACGCTGCAACTTCTCGACCTTGTCGAGGAAGCGCTGTTCAAGCCCCTTCTTCAACTCGTCGTACTGCTTCCGCATGGCCTCGATCTCGGCCATCAGCTTGTCGTTGGGGGATGCAAACATCCACCACTGCGAACGCGGATGCTCCTCGAGCACGGCGCGCGTGATCTTGGTGTCCTTCTTGAAGCCCTTCGGACCGGCGATGCCCTGCCGGTTCTCAAGCAACTCCGCTAAGCGGCTATAGACGTTGCGATCGAGGATCGCCTGTTCGTCGTCGCGGTCCTTGGCCAGACGCTCGATCTCTTCCCGCTCGATCGCCAGCGCACGCTCGTCCTTGTCGACGCCGTGCCGGTTGAAGACACGGACTTCGACGATCGTGCCCTGCACGCCCGGAGGCACGCGGAGCGAGGTATCGCGAACGTCGGAGGCCTTTTCGCCGAAGATGGCGCGCAGGAGCTTTTCTTCCGGCGTCATCGGGCTTTCGCCCTTCGGCGTGATCTTGCCGACCAGGATGTCGCCGGCGCGCACTTCAGCGCCGATATAGACGATACCGGCTTCGTCGAGGTTCTTCAGCGCTTCTTCCGAAACGTTCGGAATGTCGCGGGTGATTTCCTCTGGTCCCAGCTTGGTGTCGCGGGCCATCACCTCGAACTCCTCGATATGGATCGAGGTGAAGACGTCGTCCTTCACGATTCTCTCGGAGAGCAGGATCGAATCTTCGAAGTTGTAGCCGTTCCACGGCATGAACGCGACCAGCACGTTGCGGCCGAGCGCGAGTTCGCCGAGATCGGTCGAGGGACCGTCGGCAATGATGTCGCCCTTGGTCACGATGATCGCCGACCTTCACCAGCGGACGCTGGTTGATGCAGGTCGACTGGTTGGAGCGCTGATACTTCATCAGCCGGTAGATATCGACGCCCGACTTGGTCGGATCGAGATCTTCGGTGGCGCGGATCACGATACGGGTGGCGTCGATCTGGTCGATCA
>CAVVLH010000065.1:0-21757 GCA_963748805.1 uncultured Alphaproteobacteria bacterium
CGTTGCTAAGAATCGCGCGGTCGACGGAGCGCGTCCTGGCCGTCACGACGCCCGGCAAGGCCGACAACCGCGCCGCATTGTCGAGGCGCCCGCTTCGCATCACCGCGGCGGGATCGTTGATGACGGGGGCTTGCGAGCGCGCGGTCAGGCGGATCGCGGCTTGAAACGCGGGCCCACACAGATCCGGGTCGCCGATCGCGTTGAAGATCAAACCGTGCGGCGGCAACGGCGTTGCGGGGTCGAGATAATCCGCCACGACCACCGTGGTCAGAAAACACGCCGTCATCGAGAAACGGCGCGGTCGGAATATTGCCGCCGCCGGACGACACCAGTTGCAACAGCGGGATCGGCGGCACCTTCGCCGCGATAGGGCAGCGTCGAGACCGCATGGCCGCGAAATGCCTTTGTGAAATGTTCGCGCGCGCCGTCGCGGTCGCCTTCGTCCGATAACCGCGCCCATGCCCTGATGGGCGGCGGCGTGATCGGGATCGGCCTTCAGCGCGGCCTCGTAATGCGTGCGTGCCTCGGCATGGCGGTTGGCGCGGAGCAGGAGGTTGCCGAGGTTCACCTGCGCCATCGGGTTTTGGGGATGATGCAGGATCGCTTCCGCATAGACGCGGCAGGCGGCGTCGATCGAGCCTTGGGAGGCGAGCCACGTTCCGAATTCGTTGAGCGCGCTGAAATGGGTCGGATGCCGGCCGAGAAGTTCGATGAATGCCGCTTGCGCGTCGGCCTTTCGGTCGAGCGCGCCAAGCAGCGCCGCGCGCTCGATTTCGACCGAGTATATCCGGCTCGCTTTCAGATTTGCCGGCAAGCAGGCGATCGAGCTCGCGCAACCGCGCTTCCTGCGCGAGGCGAGGGGCCCAGTGGGGCGGGGCGGCTGGTTTGGTTCGCGGCTGGGTCACGGGCTGAAAGAAGACATGCAGGTTTTGAGGCGGGTTCAGCGCCGCACTATCGGCTAATTCGCCGATGGAATGCAGGCTTGAAATCGAAGGCGGATCAAATTATAGTAATTTTGCTATGAGATCGAAATCGGCAAGACCCGTTAAGCCCGAGCGCCTCAAGAGAGTCCATTTTGTTGGAACCAGCAACAAAGACTTAAGGGCACTGCCAAAGAGCGCCAGAGCCATCTTTGGTTACGCAATATTGCTCGCCGAATATGGTTTGAAACATCCGGATGCCAAACCGCTCAAAGGTTTTGGAGGCGCCGGCGTCCTGGAGGTTGTCGAGGAATTGGACGGCGACGCTTACAGAGCTGTCTACACGGTCAAGTTTGGCGATGCCGTCTACGTCTTGCATGCGTTCAAGAAGAAGTCGAAGACAGGCTCGAAAACTCCGCCACGCGACATGGAATTGATCATCAAGCGGCTCAAGGAAGCCGAGGAACACTACCGGCAAGGCCAGGGGCCGAAGAAAGCTAGCAGGTGAGAAAATGGCAAAGAGATCAAAAGTAACCGCGGGCAGCGGCAACATTTTTGCCGATTTGGGGTTTGAAAACCCCGAGCAGCATCACGTTAAAGCTCACCTTGTGATGCTTCTGAGCAAGATGATTGAAGCCCGGAGCCTCACGCAGGCGCAGGCTGCCTCAAGGATGGGGCTGCGCCAGCCCGATGTATCGAAGCTCCTGCGAGGCGGGTTTGACGGCTTTTCTCTCGAGAGGCTTTTGAATTTTGTGCAGGCTCTCGGCGCGGATGTCGAGATCAAGATCAAGACGGGCAAATCGAGACAACCGGGTCAGTCGGACCCGAAGGGCCGGCTGCGCTTGACGGCCTGAAAAGCGAGGCCTCAGTCCTCGGCATTTTCCTTGTCAAAAGTCACTCCGATGCGTTTTTCCTTGCGCCAGACCACGCGGCAGGGCCGGCGTTCGCCGTCGGTCACCAGCACGAACTCGGTCGGAATTCCGAGCGCGCTCGCGACATCGAGCGCCGCGCCGGTGTCGGAAATATTTCTGATCGTGCAATCGATCGCGCCGCCGCCGAAATGAATTCGGCCGCCTTTCAGCACCCGATGTCGGGCCGCGATCCGGTTTTCGTCCTCGTCCATTCCCCTCAAGTCCCGGTACGTCGAAATCCGAACTTTTTGATTGAAGTCCTGCAAGCGCCGACCATCTTTCTGCTTCCCGCGAAAAATGATCAAGTTACCGAACGGCTTGCCGGCGCTTTTTGCAGCGAAAAGCGACGGAAGCCGCCATCTGCCTTCGGTTCCATTTCAGAATCGGACGCTTGCGGTTAAGCTCGCACAGCTATGTGACATTGTGAAAGGTTCACCTCGTGCGGCGAATTTGAAGTTCCTATCGGTTTCGCTGCAAGGACGTTATAGGAACTTCAAATTCAAAGCCGCACTGGAAAGCTATATTTTCCAGAGCTCCTTTGATTCCGAAGTTCGCATCGGAGGTTGCCGCGATATCATGCGAACTTCGGAATTCGGAGCTTTAGTACCGCCTATTTGAAGTTCCTGCACCACAAGCGGCAAATTCGCTCCAGGAACTTCAAATAGAAAAGCGGTACTAGAACCAATGTGTTTGCTAGTGCCCATGACTTTCCGAAGCTCGTGAAAGTGGGTGCCGCGATGGAGCACGAGCTTCGGAAAGTGGGCACTAGTGCGGCGAATTTGAAGTTCCTATCGGTTTCGCTGCAAGTCCATTATAGGAACTTCAAATTCAAAGCCGCACTGGAAAGCTATATTTTCTAGAGCTCCTTTGATTCCGAAGTTCGCATCAGAGGTTGCCGCGATATCATGCGAACTTCGGAATCGGAGCTCTAGTGAACGCTTCAGCGCCAGCAAGAAAGATCGCCGTGCTCGGCGCGCCGATCGAGATCGGGGCGTCGCAACGCGGCACGCTGATGGGGCCGGCGGCGCTTCGCACCGCGGGTCTTCTGACCGTGCTCGAGGAACTCGATTTCGCGGTCGAAGACCACGGCGACCTGACGGTCGCCGGCGTCGCGCCGCTCGGTGATACCCCGCCCGAAAACGCCAAACACTACCGCGAGATCCAGCGCTGGATCCGCACCATCAGCGCGCGCGCCTATGAGCTGGCGAAAACCGGCGCTATCCCGATTTTTCTCGGCGGCGATCATTCGCTGTCGATGGGCTCGGTCAACGGCGTGGCGCGTCATTGCCGTGAACAGGGGCGCGAGCTCTTCGTGATGTGGCTCGACGCCCATGCCGACTACAACACGCCGGCCACGACCATCACCGGCAACATGCACGGCATGTCGGCGGCGTTTTTGTGCGGCGAGGAGGGACTCGACGGGCTGCTGGGACACGAGCCGCGTGCCCCGATCAATTCCTCGCGGCTGGAATTGTTCGGCACCCGCTCGATCGACAAGCTTGAAAAAGACCTGGTCAAGCTGCGCCGCGTCAGCGTCGCCGATATGCGCAAGATCGACGAGTTCGGCGTCAGCGTCCTGATCCGACGTTTCATCGACCGGGTGAAGGCGGTCGACGGCGTACTGCATCTGAGCTTCGACGTCGACTTCCTCGATCCCGAAGTGGCGCCCGGCGTCGGCACCATGGTGCCCGGCGGGGCGACCTATCGCGAGGCGCATCTGATCATGGAGCTGTTGCACGATTCCGGCGTGGTGCATTCGCTCGACATCGTCGAACTCAACCCGTTTCTCGACGATCGCGGCCGCACCGCGCGCAACGTGGTGGAATTGATCGCAAGCCTGTTCGGCCAGCAGATCACCGATCGGCCGACGCCGACCAATGCGATGTAGAGCGCCGATGACGCGGCGCGATGTCGGCCTTAATGCCGAGCAGATGGTTATTTTACCTTGACGCCAAGCACGGATACTTTCGCGGTGGTCTGTTCTGACGGCCAGATGACTTCGGTCAGGCCGGTGGCGGCGGCTACTCGCTGCTGGCCGTTGGTTTCGTAGGTGATAACGCCGCCACCGATCGCGCCGCCGATTTTCTGGCCCCACAGTTTTTCACCGGTATCAGCGTCGAGCGCATAAAAGTTGCCGCCCATATCGCCGAAAAACACCACGCCGCCAGCTGTAGGCGTTACGCCGCTCTGCACGGGATAGTTGGACTTGACGCGCCAGCTCCAGGCGCCCGTATCGGCATCAACGGCATAAACCCAACCAGCCCAGTCGAAAACCGGATCGGATTTTCCCCAGACATTGTAGGGGTTGATCGAATCCATTCCCGACCATGGCTTTCCTTCCGCGGTCTTCTCCACCTTCTCCTTCGGCTGGACAGTGACGGTCGTGCACCACTGTACTTCGCCTATCATGACGAGATTGTTGTTCGGGTCGTAAGCGGGGCCATTCCACTCCGCGCCGCCGGTAGAGCCCGGGCAGAAATGCACAGCCTTGCCCGGCTCGAACGGTGTTTCCGCGTTTTCGATATTGGTGACGGGAACGCGGTATATCTGCTTTTGCGAAGCAAGGTCGATGGCGTACAGATGTCCATCCTTGGGCGCTTCGAGAAGGATCTTTCTACCCGATGCGGTGGATGTGACCACCGGTGCGGCGGAAACGTCCCAATCATGCCAGTCCTTGGGAACGATCTTGAAATGAGCTTTGTAAGCGCCCGTCTTGGCGTCGAGTTCAACAATGGAGCCGGAATACAGATTTTCTCCGCCGCGCTGGCTTAGCGCAAAATCGGGCGCCGGATTGCCGCCGGGTACGTAAAGGACGCCGTCGCTCGGATCGAGCGTGTAGGAAGTCCAGGTTGCTCCACCAGTGATCGGTTGGCCCGGCGGGGTGGTCCAGGTCGAACCGGTCAGCGTCGATGGTGCCTCAGGCCCACGTTCGATGTCTCCGGGCGATTTTGGGACAAGGTAGAATTCCCAGACGATCTTTCCGGTCTTGGCATCGAGCGCGTACATACGGCCTTTCACGCCCTTGATATCACCGCCGGCGTTGCCGATGAAGACAAGTCCGTTCCAGGCGATCGGTGCGGCCGGGGCACTCTCACCTTTTTTCGGGTCAGCGATACTGGTGTCCCAAAGCTTTTTGCCTGTCTTGAAATCATAGGCGAGGACGCGCCCGTCCTGCGTTCCCCGGAACAGCATGTTGTCATAAAACGCGGGGCCGCGGCTTACTCCCTGCGGCGTCGCTGGAGTGTAGTCCTCGTGGACGCGCCAATTCTCCTTGCATGTATCGGGATCGATCGAAAAAATATCGTATTCCGTGGAGAATACCAGCGCTCCCTGGATTTCCAGCAGACCGGAATTGAAGCCGGTGTACTGTCCCGTGTCATAGGTGCACAGCACGGACAAGCTGCGGACATTGTCCTTGGTGATCTGATTGAGCTCGCTGAACCGCTCAGAAGTAAGGGTCTTGTTGTAGCTCGGCCAGTCCTTTGAACCAGTCGCGGCATCGGCGGCTTTTGCTTGAGCGGGAGCCGCACGGGCGCGATCAGGCGGCTTATCCTGCGCGCCGCTCGAGACGGCGCGCTCGGTGGTCAGGGTGCCCTTTGGCGCATCGAAGAACCGAACATAATTGACCCCGCGCCCGACGATGGGGACCAGGTCATCGAATTCCCAATAAGCGACGCCCGCAGCCGCGACGGCAACGACCGCCGCTGTTACGCCAACGGTCCTGATGGCAACCATGGAAATATCCTTTGAGAATGGCCACGCGCATCAGCGCTGACGGCACATGCCAAATACCTGGACCGTAAAAAAGTTCCATCGTCTCTACCTGTCGTTGCTTTCAAAGGGATAATGGCCGCGCTTGGGCGTTTTGACGAGGTCGGCATTCCCGCGTAGCCACGAAGCCATGTTCACCTCTACCGACGCCGTTGCCGGCGGTTTGGCGAGTTGGCGCGCAAGCTCGGTCAATCGGCCGAAATCAAATACGCCGCCGGCCTCCGGCTTTGCATGTTTCCGAAAACGCTGTCGTAACGCCGGCCGCGACCGGCCGACCAATGCGATGGAAAGGCGGCGGCGTTGACGCAGCGACGCCGGCCACATCATCGTCCGGCGGCAAATCTGATAGGTCGACTTCGAGCTTTGACTTTCGTTGTCGACAATGAACAGATGCGAAGCTCGCAATGGAAGCGTTTTTACAGGTTTTATATGGGTCGTTCAGGGGACGTTCAGCCAGCGCCCGCTCCATTAGCTTCGTTATCTTGAGGTCTGGGGAAAACATCATGCGATGTGCGAGAATTCTTTTCTTGTCTCTCTCTCTTTGCTGGTTGGCATTGCCATGTTTCGTTGATCCCGCTGCGGCGCAACAGCCGCAGGAGAAGCGTATCGCGCTGGTGGTGGGTGACGGCAATTACGAAAAAGCGCCGCTTGCGACCGCGGCCAACGATGCCGGGCTGATCGCGCAGACGCTCCAGGCCGCGGGCTTTGACGTCATCGGCGCGCGAGACCTCGACGCGGATGGCCTGCGCAACAGCTTTCACGACTTTATCGAGAAGGTGCAGGCCGATCCCTCCAACACGGTCGCGATGATCTATCTCTCCGGCTACGCGGTCCAGCTCGCTGGCGAGAATTACTTCATTCCGGTCGATTCCAAGATCAGCCGCGATACCGACATTCCGATCGAAGGGCTGCGGATCAGCGATTACACGCGCGAGCTTGCCTCCATACCTCTCAAGGCCAGCATTGTCGTGCTCGATGCGGCAAGGCAGCAGCCCTTCATCGAGGGCGGCAATCCGATTGCCGGTGGGTTGGCGCTGGTGGAGCCGCCGGCGAACATGCTGATTGCCTTCAACGCGGCGCCGGGAACGGTCGCTCCGAACGACACCGGAAATTACGGAGTTTATGCCCAGTCGCTGGCCGAAATGATCCGCACCGGCGGGCTGTCGCTGCCGGACGTGTTCGATCGGCTGCGTCTGCGGGTCAGCGAAACCAGCAAGGGCGCGCAGGTGCCCTGGGACGACCAGAAGCTTCAGGTGCAGTTCAGCTTCTTCGATCGCGCGCCCGACGCGCCGCCGGTACAAGGCTCGCCCGATCAGGTTGCTTCCATTCGCGACCGGCCGATCCGTGATCTCGGCGCGTCGGAAGCCTTCACCGCCGCGCTGACGCGAGACACCTTTCAGGGTTATGAGGATTTTCTCGCCGCCTATCCCTCCGATCCGCTGGCCAAGCGGGTGAGGGCGATCCTTGCCGCGCGACGCGAAGCGATCACCTGGCGCCGCAGTTATCTCGCCGATACGCCGGATGCCTATTGGTCGTATCTGCGACGTTATCCTCAGGGACCGCACGCATGGGATGCGCGTCGGCGGCTCAGCATTCTGTCCGCGGCGCTGGAGCCGCCACCGTCCTTTGCGATGATCGGTTATGACGTGCCGCCGCCGCCGCCGGACGAGTTCACCTATGTGGATCGTCCGGTGTTCTATTTCGGCGATCCCGATTTCGGCTTCGCGCCGCCGCCACCGCCGCCGTTGTTCTTCCTGCCGCCGCCGCCACCGGATTTCGTGGTGTTGGCGCCGCCGATCCTGGCTGTCGGGTTGTTCCTGTTGCCGCGGCCGCCGTTCGTGGCAATGCCGGGCTTCGTGCGGGCGCCGGGCTATGTGCGGGCCCCGCCGAACAACGTCATCTTCAACAACATCCACAACACGACCGTCATCAACACGGTGATCAACAACCCCGCGCCTTCGCCCGCCGCAGTGGCCGCGGCCGGCGGGCCGCGGAACGGGGCGCTCGGTCCGGGCTTGCCGTCCCATGTCGAGCAGCGTGCTTCGCTGATCCAGCAGGGCAAACTGCCGCCGCCGCCCGGTGCGTCGCTCCGGCCGGGGGTAGCTCCCGCCAATCTGCCGGCCGGCGGCAATGCGCCCTTGCGGCCGGGCACGGCTCCGTTGCAACAGGGCAATGCGCCGCTGCGCCAGGAATTGCCGAAAGCGAACGCGCTGCCTGTGCCCGGACAGAAGGGCGCGCCACCGCCGCCTTCGGGAACAGTTGGCCCGAACCGGCTCTCCAATACGCCGGTGGAACCGGGCCGGCCCAATCCGCCAAATGAGCGGCTCGCCCCGACGGCGCCCGGCCGGCCGCCCGTCGTCCAGAACCAGACGACGCCGCCGGCCGCGCAGGAGCCGGAACGGCGAGGGCCGCCGCCTGCCGTGACGACGCCGTCGCGATCAACGCCGCCGCCACCGCCGAAGCCGGAGATTCGGCGCGCAGCGCCTCCGCCGCCGCCCCCGCCACGGGCCGCGCCACCACCGCCCCGGCCTCAGCCGGCGGCGCGACCGGCGCCTCCGCCGAGGGCTGCGCCGCCGCCGCCCCGGCCTCAACCGGCGGCACGACCGGCGCCGCCTCCGCCAAGGGCTGCGCCGCCGCCCCCGAGGCCGGCGCCACCCAAGCCGCCGCCGCCGAAGCGGTGTCCGCCTAATCAGCCGAAGTGCTGATCAAGAAGTCCGTGCCGCTGATGGTCTGGCTCTCCGGTTCAAACCGGAGAGCCTTGATGGTCTCGATGGTCTCGCCGAACAGGCCTTCGTCGGCGAAATCAGCGACCCAGGCCTGACGGTTCGGTGCCTTCGAGACCGGCGAAAAACTGACTCAACCGACACGGACTCGCCGACATGATCGTCGTCGGCGTTCGGCTGCATCTTCTGCAATTCCGCAAAACATCCGCATCATTTATCGGCCAGCCCACATAACGTCGCCGCGGTTTGTTGCCTTACTTGGTTCCCTCACTTCGCCGCGAAACCACACGGAACCTTCGCCACTGCCCGTCATTGACGTTGCAGGGAAACATCAGGCGAGGTGTTCGATGGTCTTCGATCATGCGAGGTTGAGAGGCGTGTCGCCGGTCTGGATCGCGCTGGCGGTTGCCGCCTTCGGGATGGTGGCGATGCTGCTCGTCGATCACGGCCCGTGGGCGCGTCCGCATGCCCAGCCCGCCGAGGTCGCCTATTTCCATACGACGGGCGAGGCTGCGCGTGCCGCCGGCGCCAAGGTCGTGCCGACCGCGCCTAAATCCGAACTCGAGCCGGACCCGCTGGGGCCGAAACGCGCCGCGCCGCCAAATCCTGAACCTGAATGAATTCGTCGACGTGCCGACCAGGCGCCCGGTTCTGATTCAATCAGAACCGAATAGCTGAAGCGTGATGAGCTTGGAATCGCACCACTCAAGCGCGATGAGATTTGGTTAAATCGCTTTGTCGACGGATTGTACTTCACCTCTCCCCGTGGGGGGAGAGGTCGGATCGCTCTTGCGATCCGGGTGAGGGGAACTGCTCTTGCGAGAGACCGTAACCCCTCACCCCAACCCTCTCCCAAAGGGAGAGGGAGCACACCTTCTGTCGCGGCTCTGGTCGAACCAAATCTCATCGCGCTCTAGCGGACGCTGACGAAGGTCGCCCACAGCCCGGCGAGAACGGCGCCGACCAGCACATAATACGGCTTGTCGCAGAACACGTCGCCATATTGGCACATGGTCGGGCCGAACGAGCCCATCTCGTTGTTGCCGGCGAGGTAAAAAAGGCCCGAAAGGACCGCAAGTGCTCCAGCTACGAAATACATCCTACCCTCCGCAAAGGGATCAATTCACGGCCGCCTCGCATGTGGGCGGCCAATTGCGTGAACCATTTCGCGCCAGTTTGATGTGATTCCCTTGTAAAACCCAAAATAAATTAGTGAAAATTGTTCTCTCTTTCGAGAACCGGCTGCCTCCAGCGATCGCTCAAGATCCAACCAGGGGGTGATGCATGAAGTTCCGAGCGGAGACTTAGCGGATCGGGCAGGATATTTCTGAATCCTGAAAACTTATGTTTCGTTGCTTTGGAGCAACCGGCCGTAGCCTTCGATGCGGCAGCGGACGCCCGCGGTTCGCAACGCATGCCACATCATCGCGGAAGCCGCCGAGATCACCGGCTTGCCGGTATCTTGCTCCAGCGGCTGCAACGCATCGAGCGTCGGCATGCCGACACCGGAAAGAAAAATCACATCCGCGTCGGGACGATCGACCTGGCGGCCGATCATATAAGCTCGCTCGCTGTTTTCTTCATAGATGTTGCGCACGTTCGACAGATGGCCGGAACTGACGACTTCAAGTCCGCATGTTTCGAGGTGCTGCCTGCCACGCGCCGTCATCTCGGCGGAGTATGGCGTCGCATACGCGATGCGCCGCGCGCCGAGATGGGCAAGGGCCTCCAGCACGCTGCCGAACGCGGTGATGAAGCGCGCGCCGCTCAAGGCTTCCATCTGCTCGACAAGTTCGGCTTCCCGCGATTGTCCCAGCGTGTAGCTGGTCGCCGTATGCGCCATCACGATGACGCGCGGCGACACCATCGCGAGCAGCTTGACGCCATCGGGCACGCTCGCGACCTGGCTCAGATTGCGCTCTTCCTGGCCGCTGTGCGTCCCGGCGGGGCCTTCCGCATTCATGCGGGTGAAATGCAGCGATACGCCTTCTGGCGCAAGCTGCATCATTTCCGGCTCGACGGTCGGATTTCCCGGTGGCACCAGAAATCCGATGCGCGCGCGCCATCCCTTCATGTTGCCTCCGGTTGTTATAAGAAAATTGCGTGAAGGCTAGCGTTGCTTTAGCGGCGTTGTCATTTTACTGGCTCGCCGCGATCAGCAAAAGTAAGTCATTCTTGTTTCCGGGAATGGAATCTCGTCCACCACGCGCCGTCTAATTCGGCGCGGGTTGCGCGATCTTGTTCTGCGCGATGATGCCTTCCAGCCGCGCGATGTTTTCCAGCAGGCGCTGGCTCGTCAGTATCAGGAAGTAGTAGCCGAACTGCGGATTCTGGAAATAGATTTCCAACAGCTTCTCATAGGTGATCGTCAGCACGTGGCCGTCTTCGAGACAGGTGACGGTCGCGGTGCGCTTGTTGTCGGGCGAGAGGAATCCGAGTTCGCCCATCAGCCGTCCCGGCGGCAGCTCGACATTGATCTCCTTGACCAGGAATTTCCCGGTCATCGTCAGGAACATCTCGTTGGCGGTCTCGTCGCGCCTGAACAGCACGTCGCCCTTGCGGTACTTGCGCTCGGTCATGAACGGCTTCAGCCATTCCATCGAAGAGTCGCCTTGCGTCGCGCTGCGCGCCTTCTTCACCAGGTTGAGCATCTGGCGCAGCCGAAAGGCGTTGATCGGCACCATCAGGAAATACAACAGGAAGGTCGTGATGTTGCCGGCGAGCGCGCCGAAGCCGGCAAAGAAAGCGCAGCCGAACATGTTGGCGACCCGCAGGGGCACCATGGTTTGCGTCAGCAGGGTCGCGACAAAGAAGATCGCGCCGATCAGCGCAAACAAATTCGCAAGCGTGATGTTGGCGAGAAACAGCTCTAACAGGCGATTGAAGATCGCGTCATAGGTGATGTTGTCGGGATCGAGCCCGAGCTGGATAAGGATCTTGGCGACCCGCAAGTTGTCCGCGGCGGTGTCGAGAATACGATTAAGAATCGTCGACAGGTCTGCAGTCATGGCCTTGTCCTTGAGCCGAAATCATTTGCCGGTTATTGCCGTCGCTTCAGCCTGCCCTTGAAATCACGAGCCGCCGCATCGGCCGTTACTACCGGGCTGAGTGGTAAGGAGCAACTTATACCCCGAAATAGCGGGCCGGAGGCGGCGGCTTTCTCATCCTCTGGTCGAATGAGCGGGAAAAAAACCGGGACGCGCGGCCTCTCCAGTTGGCAGCCGGGCGAAGGGCCGGCGAGCCAAGCCTGCCGGCAGGCAAGTCAAGTCTGCCGGCAGCCAAGTAACGAGCCCGGCCGGTGAGGTGAGGGTGCGCGCGGCGGTCGTCTTGCCGGGTGATCGAATAGAGCGCAGGCGCGGCCCAAGAATTAGGCCAAGAATCAGGCCAATAGTCAGGCCAAGAATTAGGCCGGGCGATCGGCCCGGAACAGGCCGAGCGATATGCCCGAGGAAGAGAGCGGCGAAGCGGGCAATCGGAAATGGGCCGAGATTAGGATCCTAACAATCGGAGTGGGTGAGAATCAGTTCTGAAAAAAACGAGTCCCGCGAGTCGGATAGCTCAGTTGTCTCTCGCAACCGATCGACGCCGCTTAGCGCCGCTGACGTCGAGCCCGGCCGTTCGCGGCAACGGCAGCAGTGAAAAGCGAAGTACGCTCCCCAAAGCGCGCGCATTCAACTTGGCGTTCGCAAACCTGGCGTTCGCGCGTTGGTTCCATCTGTTGCGTCACTGGGTCGCGTCAATGCCGCGCTTGTGAAGCATCGCGCCCCGCTCGGGCCAGCTGAAAGCGTAAAATAGGCCCTTCAAAGCCGCGCAGGGAAGCATATCTTAACAAAGATTAACGCGCGTCTACAGCGCGTCAGTAGAGGCCCGGATGTGGCGAGATAGCTACATCGTCTAAGAATAAACTAAATTTCGGCAATGACGGATCATCTAGCACAAGTATTGCATTGCCTGTTCAAGTCGGTCGCGTGTCCAATAGAGGATAATGCGGAGACTGATTCGAGGGGCCGGTACAAGGCAGCGTTTGACGACGTGGTTATGACGCGCGTTTCAGCGTTGCAGCAAAACCAGATGAGGAGCGGGATCAATGTATAACAACTCTTTGTTCAACGCGTTCGCCCGATCGTTCGAGGCGCGAAGCGAAACCGATATGTCGATGGCCGAATATCTGGAATCGTGTCGAGGGGACCCGATGCGATATGCCAATGCGGCCGAACGACTACTAGCGGCGATCGGTGAGCCACAGATGATTGACACGGCCAGGGACCCACGCCTTGGCCGTATTTTTTTGAACCGCACGATGCGCGTCTATCCGGCCTTCGCCGGCTTCCACGGCATGGAAGAAACCATCGAGCGGATCGTCGGGTTCTTCCGGCACGCCGCGCAAGGTCTCGAAGAGCGCAAACAGATTCTCTATCTGCTCGGCCCGGTCGGCGGCGGCAAGTCATCGCTCGCCGAACGGCTGAAGGCGCTGATGGAAGTTCATCCCATTTATGTGCTCAAGGCCGGCGATGAACTCTCGCCCGTATTCGAGTCGCCGCTCGGCCTGTTCGATCCCGAGCAACTCGGGCCGATGATCGAGGAGAAATACGGCATTCCGCGCCGGCGTCTCTCCGGGCTGATGAGCCCGTGGTGCTACAAGCGGCTGGAAGCGTTCGGCGGCGACATCTCGCGTTTTCGTGTCGCCAAGATCCAGCCTTCGCGGCTGCGCCAGATCGCGATCGCCAAGACCGAACCGGGTGACGAGAACAATCAGGATATCTCCTCGCTGGTCGGCAAGGTCGATATCCGCAAGCTCGAGACCTACGCGCAGAACGATCCGGATGCCTACAGCTATTCCGGCGGCCTCAACCGGGCCAACCAGGGCGTGCTCGAGTTCGTCGAGATGTTCAAGGCGCCGATCAAGATGCTGCACCCGTTGCTGACGGCGACGCAGGAAGGCAACTATATCGGCACCGAGAATATCGGCGCGATCCCGTTCACCGGCGTCATTCTTGCGCACTCGAACGAAGCCGAGTGGCAGAGCTTCAAGGCCAACAAGAACAACGAAGCCTTCATCGATCGTATCTGCGTCATCAAGGTGCCGTACTGCCTGCGTGTCACCGAAGAGCAGAAGATCTACGAGAAGCTGATCTCCGGTTCCGAATTGGCCGCGGCGCCTTGCGCGCCGTCGACGCTGGAAACGCTGGCGCGTTTCTCGGTGATGTCGCGGCTTCGCAAGCACGAGAACTCGACGACCTTCGCCAAGATGCGCGTCTATGACGGTGAGAGCCTGAAGGAAAGCGATCCGAAGGCGCGTAGCGTCCAGGAATACAAGGACGCGGCCGGCGTCGACGAGGGCATGGACGGCGTCTCCACCCGTTTCGCCTTCAAGGTGCTGGCGTCGACCTACAACCACGACACATCCGAGATCGGCGCCGATCCCGTACATCTGATGTATGTGCTGGAGCAGGCGATCCGGCGCGAGCAATTGGCGGAGGAAGTCGAGAAGCGTTATCTCGAATTCATCAAGGCCGAACTGGTGCCGCGCTATGCCGAGTTCATCGGTCACGAAATCCAGAAGGCGTATCTGGAATCCTACTCCGACTATGGGCAGAACCTGTTCGACCGCTACGTCGACTACGCCGATGCCTGGATCGAGGATCAGGACTTCAAGGATCCCGACACCGGACAGATGCTCAACCGCGAACTGCTCAATCAGGAACTGACCAAGATCGAGAAGCCCGCAGGGATCGCCAACCCGAAGGACTTCCGCAACGAGGTGGTCAAGTTCTCCTTGCGCTCGCGCGCCCAGAACGGCGGCAAGAATCCGTCCTGGACCTCTTACGAAAAGATCCGCGAAGTGATCGAAAAGCGTATATTCTCGCAAGTCGAGGATCTACTGCCGGTGATCTCGTTCGGATCGAAGAAGGACGGCGACACCGAAAAGAAGCACGGCGATTTCGTCGCGCGGATGGTGGGGCGCGGTTATACCGAGCGCCAGGTCCGCAGGCTCGTCGAGTGGTACATGCGGGTATGTATTTCTCTCATTCACAGACGCACTAGGTTCAGAGAACCAGCTAGCCAAATAAGGGTGCCATGTTTTGGTATGCCCAAGTTCTTCAACCCGATTCTGCGCTCGCTCTGTATGGCTGGCGCCCATAATCGAGCGGTGGACAGTACAGCAGCAGTGAGTACTCAAGACACCAATATAACATTGCAATCTGATACAGACTGTCTGAAATTAAAACTTAATTCAAAGGAGCAAAAACGCAAATACTTATGCCTCAACCCCAATAATGGCGGTAAATTTAAATGGTAGGTCATTAAATTGCTTTTAAATCACTCAGCTACTGCTCATCGTCGGCTTATAATGCTGGTAGCGGCCAAAATTATGTTTTACAAGTTTCTTATCGTTGGACATACTGGAAAAAAACTTTGTACGAATTGCCTCGGCAAGAATAAATTGGTTATTTAAATTTTGTGCCTTTTTCTTTCGGAAAATCCTACGCGCCATCACGGGCGCTTTTCTTGTTTTCGAAAATTATGCCGCATAAATAACCAGTATGCAATTATTTCCGGTTAATTACCTGTTTTGAAAGGCGCAATTTGCACGGAGATCAAAAATACGCATTTTCACCTGCCGGAGGCGGAAACGGCAGCCGCCGCCTGAGCGTGCCATTGCTGCTTGGTCGCTACTGTACAAACAATTTGCGTTTTGACCAAACTAGTTTCAGCTGTTTTCCGATTTTGCATAGATAATTTCAAGTTGTTCAAAGTGGAATTTCTAGGTTCCGGCAAATGGCTTGGTCGCCATTCGAGCCCGATCCGTTGCATACGATCGCGCATGTTTCGGTTGGCGTCTATTCGCTGTCGACATTCGCCTTACTTGTCTATCTGGTTGTTCGGCATTCGCCGGCCGAAATGCTGGCCTATCGATGGCTGGTCTTATTCGTCAGCATCACCGATGCAATCACCAACTTTGTCATGCTAATTGCTGACATTCATCCCATTTACATAGGTGATCTAACACGTGGCGGTAAGCGACAACTTTGCGTCTTGCAAAAAAAAAACCTTGCAACCAGGCTATGCTCAATACGCCGTTCGTTTTCCCAAACTGTGGGTACATCCTGCAAACGCTGGCCTATGCTTCGATTACTATGAATGGATTTGCGCTGATGATCTGCTATTCATATCGATACTTTGTGCTAACTCAGTCGACCAGCTTGAAACGGTAACCTAATGCAAAACAAAGACTTATTGTCGGCGAAAGATCTTCAAAAACTCTCCGAGCAAGAATCTAGGCTGTGCCGGCATTCCAAATGCGAGGGACAGGCTTTGAACAACTATTAAATGCTGCTGAATTGTAAATACCGTATTCCCTCTAATAATTCTCCAGGGAGAATTATTTTTCAAGTTGGTCGCAGGGGGGAGAATTATTGGGGGGGGAGAATTATTAGAGGGGGGAGGATTATTTTTCTAAGTTGAATGGTGAAAGTTTATTGGTCGCTTTGTTCCGCCTCCTCCTCCAAACCGTAGAGTTCATCGGTGAGGTTGAACATGATCTAGAGAGATCGCCGAACTCAATTCCTCCTTGAACTGCTCGAACTCCTCCAGAAAATTGTCTTTCTTCAAGAAGTGAATGTCCTTGTCCTGGCTGCCATCGATTTTTTGGTTTTGCCAATCACGTGTCCAGTGGGGGGGGAGAATTATTGGAGGGGGAGAATTATTTTTCAAATTGGCTACAGGGGGGAGAATTATTAGAGGGGGGAGAATTATTAGGGGAGGAGAATTATTAGAGGGAATACGGTACCTTTAACTTTAAGTCGCTTTTTCAGTTCTCCTGTCCCTGGAGGAACTCAAAATATTAGCCAATTATCAATAAGAAATATATTATTTTGCAACTATTTTAGTGAAAAAAGATAAGTTACAGAATGATGCAATCATCGTCTTTTCTCATCTGGATGATTCTCGCGATTTCTTCGGTCCTTTGGATGACAGCTATTTCGCATCTCAGCGCTGCCACCTTCCAAACGCTGCGGCACAAATTCGAGTTGGAATACTGGGCAAGGTCCCGGCAAAATCATGGACATTCTCAGCAACTTCGGACATTAACGATGTGCGTAGGTTGTTCAGTAGTAAAAATAGCGCTGGCGTAGAGCGTAGATCCAATTACCGTATTACCTGTAATAAAACGCCCCCCCTAATAGAGCGCCCCCCTCTAATAGAACGCCCCCCAGCGCCCAACTTGAAAAATAGAACGCCCCCCTACTGAGAGGCCCCATTTTCCATACAAAGTTTATGTGTGGACTCATCCATTTTATGCTTATATTCATTAAAAAGTTGGAAAAACATCTACAAGCAATGTTTTTACATCTAAATGTCTGCTAATAAGCCTGTTTTAAGCAAATTTGAAGAAAAATGTAGTGATTTTCTGCTAACTTCCGCAGTACTGGACAACTTTTGAAAAATAGAACGCCCCCCTCCAATAGAGCGCCCCCTCTAATAGAACGCCCCCCTCTAATAGAGCGCCCCCATCTAATAGAACGCCCCCATCCAATAGAGCGCCCCTATCTAATAGAACGCCCCCCTGAGCTTAACTTAAAAAATACAGAGACGCCCAGGCGTTCTATTACAGGTAATACGGTATGAACACAAATTAAAATTCCTAAAATGTCTTTGGCTTTCATAAATACCAGTTTTCATCTTTGTTAACTTTTAGAATCGTATTTACGTGTATCCGATGAACGACTGGACGCATCCGGCGTTTTTCCTCTCGGCCGCCGTCATCATGCTTTCGATCTACGCTTACGTGATTATGTGGACGCTGCGTATCGTGCACTTTTTGCGCGAACGGCGATGTGCGATGTCGACAAAGACTTACAAGGCGCACGTGCATCTCATGCTTTCGCTGGCGGCCCAGGCAAGTCGTGGATTTTGCGAAAAGTTTGCTATTCTTAACCATAAACAAAAAGAATGCTTTTAGCGACAAAACGCGGCTGTCACGGGTGAGCTGGCGATTAAAATTAAATGTATAATTGGATTTCAATGCTACTTGCTGCACGTTAACTGCCCATGCTTCCTTTTCACACTATTATGCCACTGCTGACCGTGATTGTGCCGATTACGATTGGCGGTGTCCTGACGGTGGCCGGAATTGCCAGCTTCTTTGAGCCAAAGGTGAGCCCCGGGTCGCAATGCTTCCATGACTTCATTTGTTGAATAGATTTGCTGAAAAATAGTTACTGCCCGCCAGTAAACACTTGCCGGACTTGTTGTAGTACATCTACTTGCTGTTCAACACCAGCATTGGCATGAACAACACCATCAGCTTGCTGACGTTGCGCCCGTACCGAAGTACTATCGCTGGCTGGCTGCGCGCCTTATTTAACTGTCAGAAGACGTAAGTCGAAAATCGTGGCTTGTTCTGCCTTGAGTTTGTTTCCTAATTCTTCCAAATTGAACGCTCTCCTTTTCTTTTTTTCAAAGCCAAACTTCTTCCTTTTCAGCGGCCGAATCCACGACCGGAATTCCAGCGAGAAAAACGCCACCGATCTGCCGTCGCAGCCGCGTAGCAGCTGCACGTCAGTGGATTCGACACAATCTCGCGTCACGCATTTCTGACCCTTGAATGGACAATGTCGCGTCAACGAAACCAGACATCGTGAATTGCCTACTTGTTTCCTCCCTTGACGTTGTGGATCAATTTTTGAAGATGGAAAACTGCAATAAACGAAGAAAAATCCGTAAAACGGACGATTCCACTGGTCTACCGGCGTTTTTTTGTAAAGACAACTGCGTCGATTTTGTCCTTCTTTTTTTGAATTGCCGAAATACGAAGTGCGAAAGGCTTATTATTTACCGATTAAAACAAATCCTAAGGTCAAAATCTTGCTTTTGCAACATGGCATAAAGAATCTTAACTGCAGAAGAAGATCGTCACGGCCACCGTCATGCCAAGCGACGGGCATCCGGCGGTATTTGCGTCGCATGCTGGGGCTGTCCACTGTACGGTAGCCGCATTGCAGGTGAGAGTAATGCTGCAGTTTTGCCGAACGACAAAGTTGTCGTTTCAACAGCCGCCTTGCAAGTCGGCGCCCATGTTGAACTAGAACATGCGGGGACATTACCTAGCCGGCAAAACAACAAATTGCCACGTACAAAAAGTCCGGGCAAGGGCTCCGGGATTCTTGCGCGTGGTAGTTGCGAAAAAGGTAAGTTGTCGTAGGCAGATGCCGTTGACGATCGTCGACTAGCCGATTGTAACGGTCTCCTCCGAGAAATTGTCGTTGGGGTTTTTGGTGGGTGTAGCCTATGAATAACCACGGGCTACAAAAACTGCGTCTTTTTACAGCGACAAAAGTCACTGGACGGGGAATTCTGCACAGTTAAACCCAGCCATATCGATAAAACTTTACCCAGATTTAAAACGTAACTGGAGAGCCTATTTGGCCTGTTCTCCCTGAATGCCTGAAGCAACTGGCGACGACGCCGTCGTAGCCGGAGACAGTGCACCGCACGCCAGAGCAAATCGCGCGTTGCGGGCGAACATGGCAAATGTAAGAAGGCAAATGGCTCTTGATGCCATGCGGAACATCACGAAAACGTTACGAAAAGTAAAGATCGCGCATGTTGGACGGGATCTCGTCCACTTGTCCACTGCCTTACCGGCCGAACCGGCCAGACAACGCAACCTTCGTAATGCTGGCGGCACGCCAGCCGGTTTTCCGATCTGACCCTTTTTGTTACACAACACTGCGTAGATTGATGCGATTTACTCAGCACGTTTCTTATCGCGCAGTTGATGGCTGGAACAGAAATTCGCACCCATCGTGACCGGTAACGGCATTTTGTCTTGCGCAATTGCGCGCTCTGCAAGAAAGATCGTGGGAATGGGACATAACTAAGATTGGTTTTCAACAACGTACAAGACTACTACAACGTTGTGAGACGATGACGGGCGTGAATCGTTCGTCAACTTCTAAATTTTACGAAAGTTTTTCCTTTTAATGCAAAATAAACCGAAATTCACGGCTCTTACAGCTACCTAGCGCCAAAACTCACTTTAAGAAAAAAAAACTGATGGTTATCGACTGCAGCTGGTCAAAAGGAGCTGTTCTGCGAACACCCGGGAGGATTTGTAATTTTAGCGGATCCGAACGAGCCCTGGTGGTGCCGTCTTAACGGTAAGAGTATAACCCTAAACGCAGTACCCTGGATTTAGCTCGAGATTTTGTGATTCGACTCGGTTGCTGGGCTCTCTCGTTCATCAGTCCTGTGACATTATTGCGCTGTCACTGCGTCTTCCCGGCAATCTCAGCTGCAAGTAGTTTAGCTTGAATCTATTTGCTGCACAGCTGCTGCAGATTACCGCTAAACAAGTGGTGCTCTGGGAGGAAGTCAACGAAGCCTCGTCGTATGGCTAGAATTTCACAAAAATTATATCATTTTGCAAAAAAGGATATGAAATTATGGAAATGTAAACCATAGCAATCCAGAAGCCTGCAACAAGGTTCGCAGACTAAATAAAAGCCTAGCGCGGGGCCAACAAACCCAGGCTGTTGAAATGGGACGTGGTGGGCAAAATTCGAAATCTCTCTCCTCCAACCACATCTGTGTTTTTGGTTGTTTCTGGTTCAAACGTGCTGACAACTACAGCTTCAGGCTCACATATCGCATCGCGCTCAGTTTCACCGAGAGCTACTATCCCATGCTGTTCTATTCGATGTTATGCCTCTCTGTCGCAATGGCCGTGTGCGCTGTGGCGCTGCCAATGGTCCTTCAGCGATGGTTCACTGAAAGAAAATGGCGCAACGACATTATTGCGTGCCACATTGTCGCTGCTTTTATCTCACCGCCAGTCGGTTAGCCGAATCGGAAAAAGAATCAGCAGCATTCATACACTTTGCAGAGGTATATTTTATGCTTTCTTTAGGCCTTACCTCTTGTCAAAGTGCTGGGCCTGAAAATTATGGCTTCACGATTTGTATGGCTCTGTCAAACACATAGCATGCTGCTGCTGTTCACGGTAATTTGCATAATTTTATTCAAGTTTAGTGCTACTCATTTTTCGAAGGTTCCCAGCAAACTAATATCACGAAACTATTGCAATCCAGTTGAACTTTTCCTTAAACATGCACCTTTCTTATTGCGTGGCAAAATACGGCGGACTTATTGGGTTGGCCGATAAGTCTTGTCGTTTTTTTAACAATACGATTTCTTTTACTTCTAGGCAAGACATTCACTGATTAATTGTGTTGGGTTGGTACCACTAGCAACTCCGACAGTAGCCCTTGCTGCCACCAGATTACCAGCGCTGTCCCACTACTGCGCTAAAAGATACAAGCGATAGTTCCCTGTCATGTCCAAAGTAGGTGGTCTAATTCATCGATACGCCGGGCCCATCCTAAGCGGCCGCAATTTGATTGGAAGTTAAGCTTGGATAGCCGACCAGCCAAGCTTCACAGTCCATAGCGAAAAAACTAAGTCACTCTTGAGTACGAAGAGAAATGCAAAAGTGAGTGTTGTGCTTGGATTTCTGTGGTAGATCAAATTCTTCCCTTTCATTCTTTTTGTTTGTGTGCAACACCTTTCCAGCTTGTTTGAACCACATACACGTTATTGGTACCCGACACGGTTAGTTCTGCCTGCCACCGGAATTTGAGCCTCGTCCACAAAGGGCTTTCAAAGTTTGACGACGAAGTTTAGTTTCAAGTCATGAAAATTAGTATGCTGCTTTTATAAGATGGTTTCGTTGGTCCTATTCGAAGCCAAGCTGAGGGCAAATCATGCTAAGATAAAGGAGAACCAAGGCTTGCTAACAGCGAGGTATATCATCGGGCTTGCCTTCAACAAAGACAAAAATTGCTAATTAAGTCCTCTGATTAAAATAAATTTCATCACAAAATGCCAAAATGTAACGTTTTGCAAAACCTGGTTGAAAAGCTTTACCTTAGAGATCGAAATTAATTGGATTATTGTTCTCAATTGAGCTGATGATTTGCTATAAATCTGCACTACCAAGCCCTCCATAGGCCTTAGCCGATGTTAAGATCAGGCCGTCAAATTTCGACCATCTGCAAAAACATTGATCCAATTCAGGCTAAATGAGCTCGTTAATGGAAAAGTTAAGATTGATAAATTTGATATGCTTTTGTAGGAAATGAGTAGTGTCGTCGAATGCAATATACAGATTAATGACAAGGCATTATTCAAAAAATAATAATTTTTTTAAACACAAGGTGCACAAAACGCCGATCGCAACTGTTCATGTTATGGAAGCGTTCTTACTAAAGAGGGCATTGATGAAGAAGGAGGCAGGTGCTGGGGCATAGCATGCTCATGGGTTACAAGCTGAGATATAAACATCACCCCAATACTGATCCCTGAAAAAAATTGGAAATCTTTAAAAATCGGCATTAAAGCGCGCCATGACTTATCGGCCAACCCATTA
>CAVVLH010000066.1:0-63502 GCA_963748805.1 uncultured Alphaproteobacteria bacterium
CTGGGATTGATCGCTCGTTAAGCTTGAACAAATGGCCCCTTGCGGGGCCGTTTATTTTGAGCGTCAGTCGACGATGGCTTGATACACCAGCGCATTGATCGTCTGGCGATAGTGCCAGCGGGTGGGGCCGGGCGCTGCCGACATATACACCACGGCGAGTTCTTCCTTCGGATCGACCCACCAGTCGGTGCCGCTGGCGCCGGGCCAGGAGAACTGTCCGACCGAGCCCATCATCTTGACGACGCCGGGTGTCGTGCGCACCGCAAGCCCGAGGCCGAAGCCGTAATCGGCGCGGGTCGGATCGGCGTTGCCGATCAGATTCTTGATATTCGGACCGAGCTGGTCCGACAGCATATAGGCGACGGTCCTGGGCCCCAGCAAACGCGCTTCGCCGCTGCGGCCCTGATTCATCAGCATCATCGCAAAGCGCAGATAATCCGAGGCGGTGGAAGCCGCACAGCCGCCGCCGCATTCAAACTTGAGCGGCTGTGTCAGTTCGGGGCTGCGGCTCTGCGGCTTGCCGGTGTCGGGATCGATCGGCAGCGGCTTGGCATAGCGCGCGGCCTGATCGGAGGAAATCGAGAATCCCGTATCGTTCATGCCGAGCGGCGTGAACAGATTGGCCTTGAGATATTGCCCTAGCGTCCGGCTGGAGATCTTCTCGATCGTCAGGCCCAGCAGGTCGAGGCCAAAACCGTAATCCCAGACGGTTGCGGGCTGATACAGCAGAGGAAGCGAAGACAGTTTGTCGATGAAGGCCGCGCCGTCATATTCGCGCGAGGCGTCACCGCTTCCGGCCGGATACATCTTGTGCACCAGCGTGGTGCCCCGGCCGCCATAGACGATCCCGGAGGTGTGGCGCATCAGGTCCTGGATCGTGATCTGCCTGACGGCCGGCACGGTCTCGGCGGTCGGCTCGCCATTGGCATCGCGCGCGGCAACCCGCATCTCCGCGAATTTTGGAAAATATTTCGACAGGGGATCGCCGATCAGGAGTTGGCCGCGCTCATACAGCATCAGCGCGCCGACGGTCGTCATCGGCTTGGTCATGGAGGCGATGTTGAAGATGGTGTCGGTGGTCATGGCGACGCCCGCCACCTTGTCGCGCCAGCCATAGGCGTCGAGCGCCACCAGTTTGCCGTGACGCGCAATCGCGATGACCGCGCCGGGAATGCGGCCCGCGGCAATATCCGCTTTCAGTACCTCGCCGATGCGCGCCAGCCGGTCGCTGGACATCCCGACTTCTTCCGGTTTTGCGCGCGGCATCGGGTCGGCCGCAAGGGCCGCGCCGGAGGTAAGAAAGCAGAATGCGATGGCTGACAATCGAAGGCCGGTGATCATGAGCGTCTCCCGTTCGGGCTCTGCGGCCCTTGGAGGACACTATTCTAAAGAATAGCTCCGAACCAGTTGCGTTTGACGCAGGCGCGGCCTGCGGCTTGCGCAAATGCCCCAGTCATCGCATCATTGGGCCATAAGAAAAATATGCACTTTTGGGGAGAGCGCCTGGATGTCTCAACTATCACGCCGCCGTTTTCTGGCCGGTACCGCCGCTGCTGCTTTGTCGACCTCGCCGGTTATCGCCGCGATGGGGCCGAACGACAAATTCGACCTGGTCATCAAGGGCGGCGACGTCCTCGATCCGAGCCAGTCGTTGCGCGGAAAGCGCGATATCGGCATTCGCTGGGGCGTTATCGAGGCGGTCGAGCCGGAAATTCCCGCAGCACGCGCCGCCAAGACCATCGATGCCTCGGGCAAGCTGGTCACGCCGGGTTTGGTCGATCTGCATTGCCATGTTTACCCCTACGGTTCGGCGATCGGCATTCCCGCGGACGAACTCGTGCAATTCCAGGGCACCACCACGGTGGTGTCGGCCGGCGATGCCGGCGTCAACAATCTCGCCGCGCTACGACGCTTCATCGTAGCCCAAACGCGGGCGCGGATGTATGCCTTCCTCCATATCGCCAATAACGGCCTGTCGGCTTTCCCGGTCGCCGAACTCTACAACATCGACAACGCGCAGGTCGAAGCTTGCGCGATGGGGCTTGCCGAAAACCAGGACTTCCTGATCGGCGTCAAGGTGCGAATGTCGGAGAACGTCATCTTCAAGCACGGTGTCGAGCCGCTCAAGCGCGGCATTCAGGCCTGCGAAATGTGCGGCTGGCCGGCCAAGATGATGGTGCATATCGGCGGCGTCGAGACGCCTCAATTGATGAGCGACATTCTCAACCTGCTGCGGCCGGGCGACGTTCTGACCCATGCCTATTCCGGCGCGCCGAACATGGCCGGTGCCTTCACCAACATCGTGCAGGACGGCAAGCTGCTGCCGGCCGCGCTTGCCGCCAAGCAACGTGGCGTGATCTTCGATGTCGGCCATGGCGGCGGCAGTTTCGATTTCACGGTGGCGGAAGTCGCGATCCCGGCCGGCTGTTCGCCGGATACGATCTCGTCCGACATCCACGTCTTCTCGGGCAACACGCCGGGCACGCCTTATCTGCCCAACGTCATGGGCAAGTTCATGGCGATGGGTTTTTCGCTGGAGCAGGTGGTGACGATGGCAACCTCCGCGCCTGCCAAGATCATCAATCGCGCACCCAAGATCGGCACACTTCAGATCGGCGCGCCCGGGGACGTCTCGATCATGGATCTGGTGGAAGGGCCGGTCACCTTCGTCGATACCCGCAACAACAAACGCGACGGCAAGGTTCAGTTGAAGCCGGTACAGACCGTCATCAACGGCGTGCCGTTCGGCCGGCCCTATCAGGCGCCGTTCGCGGTCAGGTAGACCGGCTCGCGGCCCACGACGTCCGGGCGGAAAGCATGGCTGCGGCGATCAGCGCCGCAGCCGCGATCAGCGAGGCCACGCGGAAGTCGCCGAGCCGCTCCGACAAAAATCCGGCCACCACTGGGCCGGCCATTTGTCCAAGGCTGAAACTCGCGGTCATTCGCGCGAAAGCCTGGTGCGGATGTCCAGCCGACAGCATTCGCCCGGCCATGAAGCCGAGCACCGTGATGCCCATGAAGGTTCCACCCAACAGCAACGCCGAAAGACAGATGCCGGGAATCGTCACCCATTCGACACTGATGGCGACGCCGACGGCCTCGACGGCACAGGCTGCGGCAAAGGCGTTCAGGATCCCGATCCGTTTCCCGAGCCAGTTCCAGACCGTTACCGAGGGAATCGCAGCCAGCCCAAACAGGGTCCAGACCCATGGTTCAAGCACGCGGACTTCGGCTGTCAGCCGTACAATGGCAACCAGGAACGTCGCGGTGATGATGTACCCGAAGCCGAACAAGCCGTAGGCCACGATCATGGCAGTCATCCCTAAAGGTGGCGCGTCGGTAACATCGGCCTTCATCGGCGCGCGATGATCTTCCCCTCCCGGAATCAACGGCGCGGCCGCGATCGCCGCCAGTATGGCAAGTGAGCCGGTACCCACCCAAAGGGTCCGCCAGCTCGCGCCTGCTGCCAGCATAACGGAAACGGCAATCGCCGAAATCATGACCCCGAATCCGACGCCTGCGAACTGAATGGCGGACAGCGATCCGCGTCCCGAAGCTGACAATCGCTCCAGAACGAGGGTGGATGTGCATACGATCGCGAAGGCGCTGGCGACGCCGCCGATCAAGCGCAGGCTCACGAAGGAGACCTTGTCGGACGGCAGCGCCATGGCGGCGGTCGACACGGCGCTGATCGTCAGCGCCGCCAGAAGCCAGGGCCTCGGCCGGGCGATCACGAACGGCCGGCCCGCCAGCAAGGCGCCGATGAAATAACCGAGCAGGTTTGCCGATGCGACGAGCCCCGCATCGGATTTGCTCCAGCCAAGCGCACCCAGCATTGCCGGAAGGATCGGGGTGTAGACGAAGCGGCCGATGCCAATCGCTGCGGTCATCGACGCCAATCCGCCGAATGCCAGCGCGGTGGAGCGATCAGTTCGCATGGTCTGGTACCGATTTTAGCTGCCGAAGGTTGTGGCAAACCTACGGCAAACGGGACCGCGGCCGGTAACGGTTTGATCCGATGACGGCTATCGCATGCGGTGATAGCGGGTGGAACTACTCGGCAGCCGCAGCCCGTGCCGTGGCCGGCTTTGCCAGATCGAGAAAGGCGCGCAGCGCGCTGGACGCATAGGCTTCGCGATGGCGGATAAAGACTGTATCGACCCACTTTTCGGCGTTTGGCAAGGTGTGCATGCCCACGCGCTTGTGATCCCATACCGAACCGAGCAACGCCTTTGGCAACAGCGTCACGCCTAGGCCTGCGCTGACGCAGCTGATGATCGCCTCCAGCGTGCCGAATTCCAGAGATCTGACGCCGACAATTCCGCGCCGGGCGAGCAGAGCCTCAAGGTGCAGGCGGTAGGAACATCCGATTCTGAGCACAATGATCTTAAGCTCCGATGTGGCGGCGAGTGCATCGAAGCCGGCCACGGAGGGGGCCGTCAGGAGCACCAGTTCCTCCCGGACAAAAGGTTCGACCAACAGGTCAGGATGCTTCACCGGCCCGCAGACATAGGCGCCCTCAAGGCTGTGGTCGAGAACCTGATCGATGAGTTCGCAGGAAGTCCCGGTGCGCAGGGTGAGGTCGACCGCGGGATAAGTCGTGGCAAATTCGGTGAGGACCGGCGAAAGCCGCAAGGCGGCGGTGGTCTCCAGCGAACCGATCGCCAGCGGACCGGCGGGCGATCCCTGATCGGCGACGGCGCGCCTGGCATCGTCGAGCACGCGCGCCGCGCGGCTTGCAAACGGCAAAAGCCGCCTGCCTGCCGCCGTCAGCGTAACGCCGCGATTGGTCCGCTCGAACAGCTCGAAACCCAGTTCATCTTCCAGCGTCTTGATGCGTGCGGTGACATTCGACTGCACCGTGTTGAGTTCGAGCGCAGCCTTGTTCATGCTGCCGCAGCGTGCGACGCATTGAAACACCCGAAGGTCAGCCGCATCCATGGTCAGCCTCCTTAAGCCTCTCTCAAGGTCGATGCCGGACTCACGCGCGGGTTTTCATCTCGACATTGCCAATTCGCGTCGGCACGCCGAATTCCTTTCGGCACACCTCGGCGAGCGCAGCAATGCCCTCGCGGATTTGTTGGTGCGTGGGGCTCGCAAAACACAGCCGCAAACGACAGCCGGCATAGGCCTTGTCGGTCGACCATTCCGGCCCTGGATTGATCGAGACACCGGCGGCAAGCGCGGCCTGATAGAGCTTCAACGTATCGACATGGTCGGGGAGTTTGACCCAGAGGAAAATCCCGCCCTTCGGCTCCTCGAATTCCGCCGTGGTGCCGAATTGTTCGTTGAGCGCTTCCATCAGCGTATCGAGCTTGGCGCGCAGACCACGTCTCAAGGCCGGCACATGGGTCTCAAAATGGGGTGTGCAATATTCGGCGAGCACCATCTGCTCGAGCGCGCCGCTGCCGGCATCGGTTTTCAGAGGTAGCATGCGCGACAGCGCCGCCCATGGCGCGACAACGAAGCCGACGCGCAAGGCTGGCGCGATCGATTTGGAGAACGAGCCGGTGTGAATGACGTTGGCGGTCTTGCTCATGGCATAAAGCGCCGGCGGACGCGTGCCGTCCCAGATCAGATCGGCGTAGCAGTCGTCCTCGAAGATCGGCACGCCATATTGCTCCGCGAGCCCAAGCAGTTCGAGGCGCCGTGACTCCGGCATGATGGTGCCGGTCGGGTTCTGCACGGTCGGGATGGTGTAGATAAATTTCGGCGTGACGCCGCGGTGTTTGAGATCGGCCAGCGTCTCGGCGAGAACATCCATCCGCATGCCGTCGTGATCGAGCGGAATACCGATCGTGTTGACCCCGAGCCGCGTCAGCCGGTTCAACGCACCCTGATAGGAGTTGCGCTCGACGATAACGGTATCGCCACGCGCGAGAAAAGTGGCGTTCACCAAGTCGAGCGCCTGAAGCGAGCCGGAAACGATCAGGATGTCGTCGGCCGCGCATGAGATGCCGCCGTCACGCTTCAGTTTCGCAGAGAGAAATTGGCGTAAAGGCCGGTAGCCCTGCGGACCGCTCTCCAGCCCGTAGGTCGCAAGCGTCCGCCCCTCGCGCTTCAGCACAGCGGTAACCGCATCGATCAGGCCGTCGAGCGGGACCTGTTCGGGATCGTTGTTGCCGCCGACGAAGCTGTATCTTGCCAAACCCGTCCACCTGGCTGCGGCAGCGGGCAGGCCCGCCGGCAGCAATGGCGTAAAGTCGAATGGTGCGGCGGTCATGGGGCCTCCCTTGTTCTTGATTACATTCGACCTTATTCAAGTGGGGAGACTTTGTCGCCACCCTATCACTACGCCCGGAAAGCCTTTCTGCCCTGCGGATTCAAGCTGGCGCCGTTGCTTTCACCGGGCTAATGCTCGCCCTTCGAAACGAGAGAACCCATGGCCGACCCGATCCAGGAAGTTCTGCATGCCTTTGCCCAGGGCGAACTTGTCGTGGTTACCGACGACGACGACCGCGAAGGCGAGGGCGACCTGATCGTTGCGGCCTCGTTCTGCACGCCTGAAAAGATGGCGTTCATCATCCGCCACACCTCCGGCATCGTCTGTGCGCCGATCACCCAGGAAGAGGCGCGGCGGCTGCGGCTCGATCCGATGGTCGCGCACAACGATTCCAGCCACACCACGGCTTTTACCGTCTCGATCGACTACAAGCCGGATGGCGGCACCGGGATTTCGGCAGAGGAGCGCGCCTCATGCTGCCGGGCGCTGGCCAATCCGAATGTCGGTGCCAGCGACTTTGCCCGGCCCGGTCACGTGTTTCCGCTGATTGCGCGGGACGGCGGCGTTCTGTTGCGCTCCGGCCATACGGAGGCGGCGGTCGATCTGTGCAGGTTGAGCGGCCTGCCGCCGGTCGGCGTCATCAGCGAATTGATGAACGACGATGGCTCCGTGATGAAGGGCGCGCAGGTCGTGCAGTTCGCCAAGGCCCACAAGCTCAAGCATGTGACGATTGCCGACATGATCGCCTACCGCCAGGCGCGCGAGAAGCTGATCGAGCGGGTCTCGACCTTCACCGCTGACAGTCCGATCGGACCGATGCAGGGCTTTGCCTACCGCTCGCCGTTCAATTCAATCGCCCATGTGGCTTTTGTCTATAACGGCGTCGGCGACGGCAGGAACGTGCTGACGCGCTTCCACAAGCCTAACATCATCAGGGATATCTTCACCGGTCCGAAACACATGAAAGCGGTGCTGGAACAGTTCAAGAAGAACGGCAGCGGGGTTATGGTCTACTTGCGTGACGGCGCGGCCGGCGTTCCGGTGGCGCCATTGCCGGAAGAGAAGACCGCGGAGGCTGACCGCAACAGGCAATGGCGCGAAGTCGGCGTCGGCGCGCAGATCCTGCGTGATCTCGGCGTTACTTCAATCCGGAACCTGACCTCGTCATTACACGACTATAAAGGGCTTTCCGGATTCGGCATCGAGATCGTCTCAAACGAGCAGCTTGAAGGATAGGTTTGTGTCATTCCAGGATGTCCCAGGCGGATCGCGCGAATGCGGGCCCGGAATGAGCGAGGTCGGCGATTTGCGCTCTTGCCCGTTGCGCATTAAAATAAATCCAATGTTGTGAAAGGATTTTCCATGAGCGTGCGCCCTCAGGCCAAGGACAAACCGTCTCCGGTTAATTTTCAATGGGACGATCCGTTCCTGCTCGACGAACAGTTGACCGAAGACGAGCGGATGATCCGCGATACCGCGCGTGCCTATGCGCAGGACAAGCTGCTGCCGCGGGTCACCAAGGCCTATCTGGAAGAGAAGGTCGATCGCGACATCTTCCATGAAATGGGCGAGCTTGGTCTGATCGGGATTACGCTGCCGGAAGAATATGGCTGCGCCAACGCCAGCTACGTCGCCTACGGCCTGGTGGCGCGCGAGATCGAACGCGTCGATTCCGGCTATCGCTCGATGAATTCGGTGCAATCTTCGCTCGTGATGCATCCGATCTATGCCTACGGGGACGAGAACCAGCGCAAGAAATATCTGCCGAAGCTTGCGACCGGCGAATGGGTCGGCTGTTTCGGGCTGACCGAGCCGGACGCCGGCTCCGACCCCGGCGGCATGAAGACCCGCGCCGAGAAAACCTCCGACGGTTACCGGCTGACCGGCACCAAGATGTGGATTTCCAACGCGCCGATCGCCGACGTGTTCGTGATCTGGGCCAAGTCCGCCGAACACAATAACCAGATCCGCGGCTTCATCCTCGAGAAGGGCATGAAGGGACTTTCCGCGCCGAAGATCGGTGGCAAGCTGTCGCTCCGCGCCTCCGTCACCGGCGAAGTCGTGATGGAGGGGGTCGAGGTGCCAGAAAGCGCGCTGCTGCCCAACGTCTCCGGCCTCAAGGGCCCGTTCGGTTGCCTCAACCGCGCCCGCTACGGCATTTCCTGGGGCGCGATGGGCGCGGCGGAGGACTGCATGCATCGTGCGCGGCAATACACGCTCGACCGCAAGCAGTTCAACAGGCCCTTGGCGGCGACGCAACTGGTTCAGAAGAAGCTCGCCGACATGCAGACCGACATCGCGCTCGGCTTGCAGGCTTCATTGCGGGTTGGACGGCTGATGGACGAGGGCAAGATGGCGCCGGAGATGATTTCCATCGTCAAGCGCAACAATTGCGGCAAGGCGCTCGATATCGCGCGTGTTGCGCGTGACATGCATGGCGGCAATGGCATCCAGATCGAATATCACGTGATGCGGCACACCGCGAACCTGGAGACCGTGAATACCTATGAGGGCACCCATGACGTTCACGCCCTGATTTTGGGCCGCGCCATCACCGGCATTCAGGCGTTTTCGTAAGCAAACAGACCTCGTCCTGAGGAGCCCGCATCTCGCGGGCGTCTCGAAGGACGGCGAAAACGGGCTCACTCATGCTTCGAGACGGCCCTTGCGGGCCTCCTCAGCATGAGGGCGGATGAAGCCCGTTTCAGATCAGGAAGCCGCATGGCCGATACCGACGACGTCCCGTTCAATCGTAATTTTCCGCTTGTGCCCGGCGTGATCGAGGAGATCCGGCCCGGCGTACGGCGGGTCCTCTGCAACAATCCGAGCCCTTTCACCTTTACGGGAACGGTGAGCTACATTGTCGGCCGTGGCAATGTCGCCATTATCGACCCCGGTCCCGATGATGCGGCGCACGCGGCGGCGCTGTTCGATGCCGTGCGCGGAGAGACCGTAACGCATATTCTGGTCACCCACACCCACCGCGACCATTCGGTGAACACGCCACGGATCAAGGGGCCAACCGGCGCGCCGGTCTATGCCGAAGGTCCACACCGGGCATCGCGGCCGCGTTTCGAAAGCGAGAAGCACAATCCTGAGTCAGGCGCCGACCGCGACTTTCGCCCCGATGTGCAGGTCAAGGACGGCGATATTATCGAAGGTGATGGCTGGAAGCTCGAGACGGTCGCGACTCCCGGACACACCGCCAATCATATCGCTTTCGCATGGCCCGATCGGAAGATTCCTCTTCGTCGGCGATCACGTGATGGGGTGGTCGACCTCGATCGTGGCGCCACCGGATGGATCGATGGTCGACTACATGGCCTCACTTGAAAAGCTCGCCGCGCGCGGGGAAGACCTCTATTTCTCCGGCCATGGCCCGGAAATTCCCGACGCGCCGCGCTATGTGCGGTTCCTGATCCGTCACCGCCAGGCCCGCGAGGCCTCGATCCTGCATCGGCTCGCGAAAGGCGAAGCGGATATACCGACCATCGTGCGTGCGATCTATATCGGCATCGATCCGCGCCTGATGAATGCGGCGGGCTATTCCGTGCTGGCGCATCTGGAAGATCTGGTCGGGCGTGGCATCGTCGCGACCGACGGCGATCCGGTGATCGGCGGGACTTATAGGCTGGCGGCCTAAAAGGTCATTCCGGGATGGTGCGTTCAGCACCAGACCTCAGATGCGCGCTTGCGCATCGGGGAATCTCGAGATTCCGGGTTGAGCTTTCGCGCCCCCGGAATGACTGTCGTCACTTCTTCACCACCTTGGGCGGCGCTTTCACAGGTGCGGCCGGTTTCTTGGCGGGTTTGAGGCTTTCATTGTCGGCGGCGTTGTTGAGGTCTTCCATCAGCTTGCGGACCCGCGCCGCATTGCTGCCGAGGTCGCTTTCGAAATAGCGCGAGGCGGAACGGATATCGACGCGCGAATCCTCGTCGTCGGGTGTCACGCGGATCGACACGTCTTCGCGGAATCCCATGATCGGCGTGCGCGCCACGGCTTCGATCCGGCCGATCCGCCGCGGCGGCTGCGGCGGGCGCTCATCGATCACAAGCCATTTGCGCTTGGTGATCAGCTGCAAGGTGATTTCATAAGCGCGCTGCACCGGAACTTCGAGTTCGACCGTCTCGATATCGGGATAGGCAATGCGCTGTTGCTCGGCCGAATAGAGACCGGCATAGACCGCCGGATTGGCGCCGTCGCTGCTGCGCAGCCGCGCCAATGCCTCGAAGCGCGGCGGGTCGATCGGGTCTGTGGTGATGTCGTGGATCGCAGGCAGCCTGCGGTATTGCAGGCCGAGATAGGCGGGGTAGGCGAGCAGCACCGCATCGATCAGGAATGCGAGCAGGATTCGGCTCATGCCGCGGGCACCGCTCTGCCAGATCGCGGCAGCACCAATCAGGCCGATCAAGATCGAGAGGCCTGCGCAGGCCAGCGCGCCAAAAAACGTGGCGAGCGCCGGTTTGATTTCGAGAAAACCAAACCGGACGATAATGATCGAGACCACGACCGCGACCACGGCAAATACCGCCAGGTTGCGCGACCAGGACGCCAAACCCGACACGGGCTCCGATAAATAGGGAGCGGAAAACCTGCGGGCCATGGCTTTTGATTTCCGCCGGGGTGGATTTCTGCCGAGTTGGGAATGCCGGCTGGAACCAGCCGGCATTCAAATTAACCCGTGTGAGACCACGAACCTGCGCCGAATTCAAGGGAGCAGAGGCCGATCGCCGGGTTGCCTGCCGTCTGGCGTCCGTTCCTCACCGGCGAATGTTACAACCTCGTGGTGAGGAGCGCTTTTTTTGCGCGTCTCGAACCATGCGGCCCCGATATCGGCCTCATCCTTCGAGACGTCGCGTTTCTCTTGCACCATTCGCAACGGCCTCGCTGTAGCGCGGCCTGCTCGGGTGCCCGCGGCCCCTCAGGATAAGGGAACGGTAAGGGGAGCTACGTGCCCGGGAAACTGTAGGACTTGAATTGCTCGCGCAGCGCGGTCTTCAGGATCTTGCCGGTCGCCGTATGTGGAATGCCCTCGACGAACGCGATGTCGTCGGGCATCCACCACTTGGCGATCTTGCCGTCCATGAATTTCAGAATGTCTTCCCGCGTTGCATTCTGCCCCTGCTTGAGCTGAATGATGAGCAAGGGTCGTTCGTCCCATTTGGGATGATGCACGCCGATCACGGCGGCTTCGGCGACCGCCGGGTGGCCGACTGCGAGATTTTCCAGGTCGATCGAGGAGATCCACTCGCCGCCGGACTTGATCACGTCCTTGGATCGGTCGGTAATCCGCATATAGCCGAACGGATCGATGGTGGCGACATCGCCGGTGTCGAAAAAACCGTCCTCATCCAGAATGTCGGCATCGACCCGGAAATAGGCCTTGGCAACCGAAGGCCCTGAGACCTTGAGGCGGCCGAAGGTCTTGCCGTCCCACGGCAGCTCCTTGCCGGCGTCGTCGGTGATTTTCATCTGCACGCCGAACGGCGGGTACCCCTGGGTCTGGAGGATGTCGAGCGCCTCTTCGCCTTCGAGTTCGTTGAAGGGAGGTTTCAGCGTAGCCAGCGTGCCGATTGGGCTCATTTCAGTCATGCCCCAGGCGTGTCGCGCGGTCACGCCCATATCGACAAACGCCTTGATCATGGAGCGCGGCATCGCCGAGCCGCCGCACACCACCATGCGCAGATGCGGCAGCTTTAGGCGATTGGCGGCCATGTGGTTGAGCAACATCAGCCACACCGTGGGAACACCGGCGGTGTGGGTGACCTTTTCGGTTTCCAGAAGCTCAAAGACGGAAGCGCCGTCGAGCTTGGCGCCGGGCAGCACCAGCTTGGTCCCCATCGAGGGTGCCGAAAACGCGATGCCCCAGCTATTGGCGTGGAACAGTGGAACGACCGGCAACATCGTATCGCCGGCGCCGGCGCCGAGCGAATCGCCGGTATTGGCCATCAACGCATGCATGACGTTGGAGCGGTGCGAATACAGCACGCCCTTTGGATCGCCGGTGGTGCCGGAAGTGTAGCACATTGCCGCTGCGGTGTTTTCATCGAAGGTTTTCCATTTGAAGTCGCCGTCGACCTCACCGATCCAGTCCTCGTAGGCGACGGCGTTCTTCAGCGTGGTCTGCGGCATATGCGCCTTGTCGGTGAGGACGATGTAGCGCTCGACGCTGGGCAGCTTGTCGGCGATCTTTTCCAGGATCGGCACAAAGGTGATATCGGTCATCACCACGCGATCCTCGGCGTGATTGATGATCCAGGCGATCTGCTCGGGAAACAGCCGTGGGTTGACGGTATGGCAGATCGCGCCGATCCCCATGATGCCGTACCATGCTTCGAGATGGCGCCAAGTGTTCCAGGCAATCGTGGCCACGCGGTCGCCGAGCTTGATGCCGTCGCGTTCGAGCCGCTGCGAGATCTTCAGCGCGCGCTGATGGATTTCGGCATAATTGGTGCGATGGATGGGACCTTCGACCGACCGCGTAACGACTTCCTGCTTGCCGTGGATGGTCGCTGCGTGTTCGAGAATTCGATGACACAGCAAAGGCCAGTCTTGCATCAATCCCAACATAGGGACATCCCTCCTGAATGTTCGATCGCTCTTCGCGGTTCTTTGGCGCGATTTGACGCGAAGTCTAGCGTGGGGAAGGGATGCCGCAAGTGGGCTTCTCGTGGGGGGCGCGCCCGCCGGGTCGCCATGGTTACCGCGGTCGCGCTGCTGTTTGCCTGTTGCGGCCATGCCCATTTCGCTGCAGCAAAGGTGAAGGTGCCCTTGCCAAGGCCCCGCCCGGCGGAGGCGCCGCCGGCCGCGGCCGAGCCACCCGCAACTCCGGAAGGCAAGAACGCCGAGCCGTCGGCCGCGCCGGAGCCAGTACTTTCCGCTTGCCGGATCGCCTTGACGGAGACGATTGCGATCGCGCCGAGCATTCCTGACATCCATGGCTCCGGCGGCTGCGGCGGCGAGGACCTGGTGCGGCTTGAGGCGGTGGTTTTGCCGGATAACCGTCAGGTCGCGGTCAAGCCCGCGGCGATCCTGCGCTGCAAGATGGCGTCCGCGATCGCGGACTGGGTTCGCAGCGATATCGCAACGCTCGCGAAGGGCCTCGGCAGCGCCATCGCCGGCCTCGACAATTTCAACTCCTTCGAATGCCGCGGCCGTAACCGCATCGTCGGCGCCCAACTGTCCGAACACGGCCGCGCCAATGCGCTTGATGTTCGCTCCTTCAAATTTGCCGATGGCCGGACGATCTCGCTGACCGATCGCAACGTGGCGCGGAACGTGCGCGAGACGGTGCTGCATTCGGTGTGCGCGCGGTTCTCAACCGTGCTGGGGCCGGGCTCCGACGGCTACCACGAGGATCACATCCATCTCGATCTGATGGAACGGCGCAACGACTACCGGATATGCCAGTGGACTGTATTGGACCCGTTGCCGGCCGTAGCACCGATGCTGCCAGCCCCGCGCCCGGAGGAGGCACCGCCGCGTGCAGTCGCCGATGAGCCGGAAGCGGCGAAGTCGAACGGCGGCGAGGCCGATCCCGTATCCCAGCAGCCAGCGGAAAAATCATCCGCCGACAACCCGCCAACGAAAAAGCGCCGGTAAACCGGCGCTTTTCAATTGCTCAAATCGAGGTTGGTTCGGTTACTGCACCAAGCCCATATTGGTCGAGCCGAGCGCCATCTGCGACGAGCCGAACGGCGAATCGCCGTGATGCGGGGCAAGCACGACGACGATGGTGCCGACCTTGGCGCGGTTATACAGATCGATCACGTCCTCGTTGGTCATGCGGATGCAGCCCGAGGAGATCGACTGGCCGATATATTCCGGCTGATTGGTACCGTGAATACGGAACAGCGTGTCCTTGCCGCCCGAATACAGATACATCGCGCGCGAGCCCATCGGATTGTCCGGGCCCGGCGGCACAAACGTGGGAACGCCGAGACGCTCGATCTCGCCCTTGGTCGGATGCCAAGCCGGCCATTCGGTCATGCTGCCGATCTTGGCAATGCCCGACCACGCCATGGCTTCCTCGCCGACGGTGATGCCGTAGCGGATCGCCTTGCCGTCGTTCAGGACATAGTAGAGGTAGTGATTGTCGGAATCGACCACGATCGAGCCGGGCGCTTCCTTGCGATGATATTCGACGATGGCGCGGCGGAAAGTATCCGACGGCTGCACATTCTCGTAACGAACCTTCGCCAGCAATTCCTTGTCGTGCTGTTTGAATGCGCTGGTGTTCGTCGCCTCATAGTTGGCCGTTTCCATGCAGCCCGAGAGCAGCAGGCCGGCAGCGGTTACAACCATTGCCAATTTCAGCGACGTCAGTTTCAACGGCATTTTTGATTTCCAATCGAAAGCGATTTATTCGAAGTGCGGGGCTTTTTTGTCCCGCCACGACTCCACCTTCACTTCCCACATTATCGCCGAAATTCACAATATTTCCAGTGCTGGGATCGCTGTCCTGCACTGCGGGAGGCTTCCTGTGTCTTTTTTGCCGCAAGTGCTTGAGCAACTGGGCATTATCCGGCAATAACGTGATCGGTCGGCCAGATCATCGCCATTCTCCCGCCATAGGGGCGCCGCAAACGGCCGGGAGTTCACTGCATGGTCAGGAAAGGCCTGTCAAACTCGAGTTCCTACTAAAATTCCTACTAAAATTCTTGGGCCGTCTCCAATATTCGCACCCGAACCGACGCGTCTCTGCGAAACGTTGGAACAGCGCCATTGGTTAAAGTTGTGTTTCAAGTCCGGAGCCGCTCATGTTCTCGGTGTTTATCCCAAGCGAAACTTCCTTGAAAAAGGCGACCGTCACCGATCTGGACAAGCTGCCTGAGGCCGCGGTCTGGATCGATCTGGTCAAGCCGACCTCTGCTGAGGACAAGGCGGTGGAGCGGCTGGCCGGAATCGCCGTCCCGACGCGGGAAGACATGCAGGAGATCGAGATCTCCAGCCGCCTCTATATCGAAAACGGCGCGCGCTACATGACATCTACCCTGATGTGCGCGGCAGACACGGAAAATCCCCGTACCACCGCCGTCACCTTCATCCTGGCCAGTCACCGGCTGGTTACCGTGCGCTACGACGAACCGAAGCCGTTCGTGCTGGTGGAAAACAAGCTGGCTCGCAGCTGTGCCCCCGGCATTACCGGCGAAATGGTGCTGATGGAACTTCTGGACGCGGTGATCGATCGCAACGCCGACATCCTGGAGCGCGCCGGCAACGAGATGGACACGATCAGCCACCAGATTTTTGAACCTGAGGGGGCGGCGCGCACCGGGCACGCCAAGCGCTATTCCGACATCCTGATCGCGATCGGCCGCAAGGGCGACCTCACCTCCAAGGTACGAGAGAGCCTAGTCTCGATCGGCCGCGTCGTCACCTTCGTGGCGGCCGCGGTTGACGGCGTGAAGTGGTCAAAGGACATGCGCGAGCAGCTCAAGACCATGCAGCGCGACGTGGCTTCGCTGACCGATCACGCCTCCTACCTTTCCAACAAGATCACCTTCATCCTCGATGCGATGCTCGGTGTCGTCAATCTCGAACAGAACAACATCATCAAGCTGTTTTCGGTGATGGCGGTGGTGTTGATGCCGCCGACCCTGATTGCCTCGATCTACGGCATGAATTTCAAGGTGATGCCGGAACTGGAATGGCAGCACGGCTATCCGCTGGCGGTGCTGATGATGGTGGCCGCGGCGGTGGCGCCTTACATGTATTTCAGGTGGAAGAAGTGGCTGTAAATTGGCCGGTTCCGTTCGCCGATCGAGGTTAAAAAAGTACGCGAAACTGCCGGACTCCTCCTTTCAATCGCTCCGCTAAAATTTGAGTGGAGGACTGAACGTTTGCGCGACGGCTTTCTGTCATAACGGCGATAGAACGACCCGCGAGAACGCCAATGGTTGAGAAAGTCATAAGGCCAATGCAGAACGTCATCGACTTCGCGAGCTACCAGCAGGCCCGCACCATTGTTGCCAGAGCGCCGGCGATGTCGGCACGTAGTTGCCGGCACTGCGGTGCGGTGCTTGCCGAAGGCGAACGGGAAGACGAGTGCTCCAGCATTGCCAACGCCGAAGAGGCCCTGCGCTGGCAGGCCGCGCAAATCCTGCGCGGGTTGATTTAGAACGAGCCGCCCATCCTCGAGACAACTCGATGGAACGGGATTTGCTGCGTCCGGCTTGCGAGCGGCGTCCCTAAACGTGCTGGCCGCCGTTAATGTGGATTTCGGCGCCGTTCACGTAAGAGCTCATCTCCGTACACAGCACATAGACGATCTTGGCGACTTCGTCCGGCGTGCCGAGCCGGTGCATCGGAATTTGCTGCTCGACGATCTTTTCGGTGCCCGGCGACAGGATCGAGGTGTCGATCTCGCCCGGCGCGATCGAATTGACGCGCACGCCGACGCGGCCGAAATCCGATGCCATCTCGCGGGTGAGGGAGGCGAGCGCCGCCTTCGAGGTCGCATATGCCGCGCCCGCGAACGGGTGCACGCGGGAGCCCGCGATCGAGGTGACGTTGACGACCGAGCCTTTCGCGGCCTTCAATTCATCGATCAGGCCCCGCGCCATCATGATCGGCGCAAAGAAATTGACGCGGAACACATGGCTCCAGGTCTCGATGTCGGTATCGATCGAGCCGAGCCGGCCGCCGCCTGCCGCCTTTGGCGATATCGCGGCGTTGTTGACCAGCGCATGCAGCATGCCGCCTTCCAAACGCTGGCGGATTTCGGCGATCGCGCGCGCGGTGTCATCGTGGTCGGCGAGGTCGACCTGGATATGATCTTCAGGCCCGGCGTCCCACGGACAGTCTTCGGGAAACGGATGGCGCGAACAGGTGATGACGCGCCACCCGGCCGAGGAAAAGCGGATCACGGTGGCATGGCCGATGCCGCGGCTGGCCCCGGTGAGAAGCAGCGTCCGCCGTGGTGCATTGTGGGATGCATTGGCCATAAACTTGTTTCTCCGTCTGCGTCATTCCGGGATGGTCCGAAGGACCAGACCCGGAATCTCGAGATTCCGGGTTCAACGCTTCAGCGCTGTCCCGGAATGACGTGGGGTCAGGGATATAGCCGCGTCTTCAACCAGGCCTGGCCGGAAGTGTCGCGGCTGAATTCAATGCGGTCGTGCAGGCGAAACGGACGATCATGCCAGAATTCGAACCGGAGCGGGGTGATGCGCCAGCCGCTCCAGCCGGGTGGGCGCGGCACCTCGCCGATAAGGTATTGCGCGGCAGTCTTGGCGATCGCTTGTTCAAAGGCGAAACGGCTTTCCAGCGGCTGCGACTGTTTCGAAGCCCAGGCGCCGATCTGGGCCTGTTTGGGACGGGTGGCGAAATAGGCGTCGGCCTCGGAGTCGGTGACCGGCGTGACCGGACCGCGGATCCGCACCTGCCGGCGCAGCGATTTCCAGTGAAAAAGTAAGGCCGCCTTGGGATTCGCGGCCAATTCGCGGCCTTTTTGGCTGGCGATGTGGCTGTAGAAGACAAGGCCGTTCGCGTCATATCCCTTCATCAGCACCATTCGCACGTCCGGCAGGCCATCAGCATCGACGGTCGAAAGCGCCATGGCGTTGGGGTCATTGGGCTCGGTCTTCACGGCCTCCGCAAACCACTCGCCAAACAGCGCCCACGGCTCCTCTGCCGCGGTGAAATCACCGGATGTTAAGGGTGTCGGGTGTTTGATGGAGGTCGTATCCGTCATTTGGAGTCCAAAATTGCGCCCGCTCGCGGCCAGATCCGCGTTCCAGCCCTGTATGAGGTCAGCCTTATATAGGGCATGGGGAAGCTTTGGCCTATCGTCAGCCCGGCCGGGCGCGGCGATAATGGTCATGGTTCTGATCGGGATCGGAGCCGGTGGTTGCAGCTTCTCCCGAGGAGATGGTGGACTGGCCAAGTTTGGCGGCGACGAGGTCACAGGCTCGGTCAGCCTGGGCCAGGCGGCGCCGACCGAAACCGATCTCGCCTTTGCCCGCAATGCCGCTTCCGACGTACTGACCCGGGGAGACAAGGACGCAAGCCAGCCCTGGGAAAATCCCGAGACAGGGGCGCGGGGTTCAGTGACGCCGCTGGCGCAGGCCTATTCCTCGGAGGGGCGGACTTGCCGGGATTTCCTTGCAAGCTATGTCAATGGTAACTCGGAAAGCTGGTTGCAGGGCGCCGCCTGCCAGACCGGACACGGACAGTGGGAAATTCATACGTTGAAACCATGGAGACAGAGCTGAACCGGTCAGCCCGGCGGGTTAAGAATCCGCTTTTACATGCGCTGACGCCGGCAACTGGTTGAAGCTGCGCATAATCTCGAACCGGCCGCCGCCGCATGGGGTCGATGGCGCCCGTTGCAAAAATGCCACGAAGTCCCCAGATGAAAATGTAAGCGGACTTTCGGTCCGTAGACTATTCTGATGAATTCCCTTGAAGGAGAACTGACGGATGCGCGACCCCTATGAGGTCTTGGGGGTGCCGCGAAGCGCCAACGCCGCGGCGATCAAGAGCGCCTTTCGCAAGCTTGCCAAGAAACACCATCCCGACGCCAACAAGAATGATCCGAAGGCGGCTGCTCGCTTCGCCGAGCTGAATTCGGCCAACGAGATCATTGGGGACGCGGAAAAACGCCAGCAATTCGATCGTGGCGAGATCGATGCCGAGGGCAAGCCGCGCTTCCAGGGCTTTCCCGGCGGCGGCGGTCCAGGCGCGGGCGCGCGGGCCGGCGGTTTCGAGACCCACACCTTCCGCAGCGGCGGTGCGGCGGGCCCCGGCGGCTTTGGCGGCGGCTTTGAGGACATCCTCAACAGCATGTTCGGTGCGGCTAACGCGCGCGGCAGCCGGGCGGGGCCTGGTGCCGGCGGTGCGCGCTTCGAGTTCGACCCCGGCACCATGGCGGTTGATCTCGATCTCTCGGTCGCCATGACCGTTTCGCTGGAAGAGGCGGTCCAGGGCGGCGAGAAGCGTGTCCGGTTGCCGACCGGCAAGGAGCTCAATGTCAAGATTCCGCCGGGTGTCGTGGCCGGTCAGCAGATCCGGCTGAAGGGGCAGGGCGAAACCGCGCCGGGTCATCCGCCCGGCGATCTCCTGATCACGGTCAGCATTGCGCCGCACGCCTTCTTCAAGGTGGATGGCAGCGACCTGCGTCTCGATCTTCCCGTTACGCTTTACGAGGCGGTCCTCGGCGGCAAGGTGCGCGTGCCAACGCTTGGCAGCGCAGTCGAGCTGTCAATTCCGAAGAATACGTCGAGCGGCCGGACGTTTCGTCTCAAAGGCAAGGGATTGCCGAAAACAGGAGGAAACGGCGACCTTCTGGTCACCACGCGGATCATGCTGCCGGACGGGAACAACGCCGAACTGGAGGCGTTGATGCAAAAGTGGCGTGATGCACACCCCTATAATCCACGCAGCGATCTCTCATAGCGGGCGCTGCGAGATGGTGAAATAAAGGGTGCGGCCTCGACCTGGGGGACCAGCGCGGTACCAACCCCAGTCGAGGCCGCCTGCGTCGATCGGCGGATCGAACGCGCCACAATTTCTCGTGAATACCTGGTGCGATATTGAGACACGCCCATGTTCCAATTCCAGATTCTTAATGTCGGAATTTGGACGTGATAAATTCGCAACGACCCAGCCGGTTGCGCGGCATCATTTGATTCTAACATTTGCAGAAGCGTCTCCCGAAATCGGGACGCAAATGTCGGAATCCGACCACTAGCCGCCTTTATCGGTCTGGTCGTAGACCAGGCGTGCCACCTGATGCAGCCTTTCCTTGTCTGTCGGGCCGCTGAGCACATAGCTGACCTCGTCTTCCGACCAGTACATCGCACCGGAATTTTTGGCTGCGGTGTAGCGCATCTGGGCTGATCCGGTCTTCGAACGTGAGGCATAAAGCGTGTAACGCTCACCGGAAGCGCTCTCATACATAAAGAACGAGGCCGGCCCGGTCGGGCCCGGCAATAGCCGCCCGCCGACGAGCTTCAGCCCGCTGGCGTCGAGTTTCGGAGCGCGAACCTCCCAGCCGCAACGCTTGGTCAGCCAGGTTTGCAGGTGATCGCGTTCGCTGCCCGGCACCTCGACAGGATGGCGTACCTCGACGACATAAAGCCGGTGCGCATCCAGCGCGTCGGACGTCAGGCTTTCGATGGCCGAAGGCGTTGCGGCGACACCATGCACGAGCCAGCCGGTGCCGGTGCCGCAAATAAACGCCGCCAGCGTCGCTGCCACCGCGCCATACATCCATTTGCGCGGCCGCTGCACCAGCCGTTCAATCTCGAGCCGCTTCGGCACCGCTTCGTCGGCAACATGATCGTAACGGGCGTGCAGCTCTTCCGCCATTTCGCGCCACGCTCTTACCCGCTCGGCGCAATCGGGATGGGTCGCAAGCCAGGCTTCGACATCGCCGCGGCGTTCCGCCGGCAATTCGTTGTCGACGTAAGCGTGCAGCTCATCCTCGGTGACGGGAATTTTGGGATCGGTCATGATCTTTGTCTCTTCCTGATCGAAATCGTTCCAGTCGCCTTCCGCTCTCCCCGACGGAAATACGGCCTCTTCCGCAATGCAGTTTCCCCAAAAAACTCAGCCACACCCCGCTCACTGATAAAGTTCGTCATCACTTCACCCTTCGCAAGGCCGGGCGCTCGCCTTCAAGGACGGCCTTCACATGCGCACGGGCACGCGCCAGTCGCGACATCACCGTACCGATCGGTACGCCCTGGATGTCGGCGACCTCGCGATAGCTCAATCCCTCCAGCATCACGAGCAGCAGCACCGCGCGCTGATCGTCCACCAGCGTCGCCAGCGCCCTGGCGATGTCACGGCCTTCGGCTTCGGTGCCGCTGGCGTCCGGATTGTTCTCCAAAAGGGGCATGAATTGCGGCCGCCGGGCCAGCGATCGCCGCCTGTTCTTGTTGAGGTTGGTCAGGATGGTGTAGAGCCAGCTCCGCACGTCACCACCGAGAAAAAGTCGCTCCGAGCGCAACGCTCGGACTAATGTATCCTGCACCAGATCATCGGCAATGTCGGCATCGCGCGTGAGTGCACGCGCATACCGGCGCAGCGCGGGAATCATGGCTTCGACGCTTTCGCGAAACTCCGTCATCGCGCCTGATTCCAAACCATCCCCTGCGGACGCTTCGCCAAGTTCACGTCGAACTCCAAAGCGCCATACAAACAACTAAACCCCAGCAGGTAATGGGTATTCCGCCTGCTAGTGGGCGACTCTGACGTTCCTTTCAGGGCTGCTGCGAGTTATTCGAAGGAACGTCAGAAGTCAAAGCCACACTAGAATCATATGGTTGCTAGTGTCCCTTTGGTTCTGACATTCGTAAAAGTGGTCGCCGCGATAGGATACGAATGTCAGAACCGGGACACTAGGCCGGGATGCGGGAGTCAACTTTCCCAAGAGGCCTGTACCGGCCGTCAGAGCTGGTGTACCTCCAAACGAGCGGCCAAGCACCGGAATTGTCACATGGTGAAAAACTCGGAACTGATGAAGGGCAAGCGCGGGGTGATTCTCGGCGTCGCCAACAACCGGTCGATTGCCTGGGGGATCGCCAAGGCTTGCCATGCGGCGGGTGCGGAGATCGCGTTGACCTGGCAGGGCGATGCGCTCAAGAAACGGGTTGAGCCGTTGGCCGCCGAACTGGGCGGTCTTCTTCTTGGACATTGCGACGTGACCGATCCCGCGACGATCGACGCCGTTTTCGATGTGCTCAAGCAGCAATGGGGCAAGATCGACTTCGTTGTGCACGCGATCGCTTTCTCGGACAAGGACCAGCTCGACGGCCGCTACCTTGAAACCACGGCGGACAACTTCACCAAGACCATGCTGATCTCCTGCTATTCGCTGACTGCAATCGCGCAGCGCGCCGAGAAGCTGCTTGTCGATGGCGGTTCGATCCTGACCCTGACCTATTACGGCGCCGAGAAATGGATGCCGCATTACAACGTCATGGGTGTGGCCAAGGCGGCGCTTGAGGCGAGCGTGCGTTACCTCGCCGCCGATCTCGGCGAGAAGAATATCCGCGTCAACGCCATCTCGGCGGGACCGATCAAGACGCTGGCGGCGTCCGGTATCGGAGATTTCCGCTACATTCTGAAGTGGAATGAGTACAACGCGCCGCTGCGCCGCACCGTCACGACCGAGGAAGTCGGCGACAGCGCGCTCTACCTTCTCTCCGACATGTCACGGGGCGTCACCGGCGAAGTCCATCACGTCGATTCCGGTTATCATGTCGTCGGCATGAAACGGCCGGACGCGCCGGATATTTCGCTGGCAAAGGATTAAACGAACTAAGTGCCGACGATCTACTACATCCGTCACGGCGAGACCGAGTGGAACGCGCTGGGCCGGCTTCAAGGTGCGCAGGATATCCCGCTGAATGAACTCGGCCGCGAGCAATCGCTTCACGCCGGCCATATCCTGGCTGACTTGCTCTCGCGTGATGGCCTGAGCGTCTCTTCGATTCACTTTGTCGCCAGTCCGCTCGATCGCGCCCGCCAGACGATGGATCTGGTACGCTGGGTGCTGAAGCTTCCGCTTTCCGGCTATGCGATCGACGATCGCCTGCGCGAACTCGGTTATGGGGAATGGGAAGGTTCAACTCTTGCAGAGGCGCAGGTACGGGACCCCGACCTGTTCGCCCGGCGCCAAGCCGAAAAGTGGACAGTCGCACCGCCGCGCGGCGAGACTTACGTTTCGTTGCAGGCGAGGGTGGCCGACTGGTACCGGGGCCTCCGCGGCGACACGGTCGCGGCCGCCCATGGTGGCACCCTGCGGGCGCTAATGGTGGCATTGGGACTTGAAACTCCCGAAAGCGCCGCGGATCTGCCGATCGAACAGGGCGCGGTTTACGTGTTCCGCGACGGCGGGTTGGCGAAGTATAGTTAAAGTCGAATCGAAGCGCTTGGCGATTTGACCCAACGGGGTCTGCGCGTTACGACAAACCATGTCCCACAACACCTTCGGCCATCTATTCCGGGTCACGACCTTCGGCGAGAGCCACGGGGTTGCGATCGGCTGTGTGGTCGATGGTTGTCCGCCGCAGATACCGCTGACCGTTGAAGAGATCCAGCGCGATCTCGATCGGCGACGTCCGGGGCAATCGCGCTTCACCACGCAACGGCAGGAGCCGGATGCGGTGAAAATCCTATCCGGCGTGATGGCACATCCCGAGAGCGGCGCGCAGGTTACCACCGGCACGCCGATCGGCCTCTTGATCGAGAACACCGACCAGCGCTCGAAAGACTATTCCGACATCAAGGACAAATTTCGTCCTGGTCACGCCGACTATACCTATGAGGCCAAATACGGCCTGCGCGATTATCGCGGCGGCGGGCGTTCCTCGGCGCGCGAGACCGCGACGCGGGTGGCGGCGGGCGCGATCGCGCGCAAGATCTTGTCCGGCGTCACCGTGCGCGGCGCGCTGGTGCAGATGGGGCCGCATAAGATCGATCGCGACAAATGGAATTGGGACGAGGTCGCAAAGAACCCGTTCTTCTGTCCCGACAAGGACAAGGCGGCTTTCTTCGAGAATTATCTCGATGGAATCCGCAAGAGCGGTTCGTCGATCGGGGCAGTCATCGAGGTGGTCGCGGAGGGCGTCCCGGCAGGCTGGGGCGCGCCGATTTACGGCAAGCTGGATGCCGATCTCGCGGCGGCCATGATGAGCATCAATGCCGTCAAGGGCGTCGAGATCGGCGCCGGGTTTGCCGCGGCTGAATTATCCGGCGAGGAAAACGCCGACGAAATGCGGATGGGTAATCAGGGCGTCAAGTTCCTGTCCAACCATGCCGGTGGCATTTTGGGTGGCATCTCCACCGGCCAGCCGGTGGTCGCACGTTTTGCGGTAAAACCAACATCGTCGATCCTGGCGCCGCGGCGCACCGTCGACCGCAACGGCGGCGAGACCGAGATCATGACCAAGGGGCGTCATGATCCTTGCGTCGGCATTCGAGCTGTTCCGGTCGGAGAAGCGATGATGGCCTGCGTGCTCGCGGATCATTTCCTGCGCCACCGCGCCCAGGTCGGTAGTTAGAGCCGGCAATCAAGTCAGCGGGCGGAGATCAGCCGCCACGCCGATTCGAAAACTGATTGGCGTCCATCAAAGCTTGGTTGATCCGCGGGACAGAAGTTTCCAGTCCGCACCCTGTTTTTGCCAGTTCATCAGGATGTGCAGGTTGGTGGAGCTTTTCTTGCCGTCGGCGACCGACTGGCTTTCACCGATCCAGTGAAACCGCACGACCGCCGCAGGGCCGACCACGCGGATGCTCACGTCCTGGTAGGCCAGCGATATGAATTTGGATTTTCCGTCGGTGGCGTTGGTGACAAAGGTCGCCTTGTCCTCGACCCTGCCGTCGGAGTGGCTGTAGCTCAGTTCCGCCGCACAAAGCCCTTCCAGCGTCTTGGCATCGGCGGCGAACTGGGCGGCGCGGAATGCTTCCAGGTTCTTCGCCACCGCATCTTCATCCGCACCTGCAAAGGCGGGGACTACTCCCAGGAGCGGGACTGTTGCCAAAAATCCGACGGCGATGGCCGGCAATGCCAACTGGCGACGATCGATATTCATTGCTTCCTCCATTTTTCTATTATGTATGGCGGTTAGTCTTGCAGCCGCCCCTTGTTTTGTCGAGCCTTCGTCGGCTGGCGTCGCGGCCTGAAAATCCGAGCTGACGGGCCGATCGGGCGTTACGCCTTGACGTTGTCGTTGCCGGACCTGCTAATGGTGCCCCATGGACGAGATTGCTCTGCACAAATTGATCGAATGGCTGATCGATGGCGCGAGGTCGGCGCCCAGCCCACCGGCGATGATGGCCGAGACCTGCGAACGGCTGGTTGCGGCCGGTTTGCCGCTGGCGCGCGTCGGCGTTTTTGTCCGCACCTTGCACCCCGATATCGTCGGCCGCAATTTTGTATGGAGGTTGGGCGGCGAAGTTGTGGTCGGCAGTGCCAACTACGAGATGCTGGATTCGGAGGAGTTTCGCTCCAGTCCGCTCGCGATCGTGTTTGGCGAAGGACGCGAGGTCAGATCGTTGATCGACGGCCCGGACGCCCAACACTTTCCGCTCTTTGATGATCTGCGCGCGGAGGGCATCACTGATTATATCGCGCTCCCCCTGCTCAATGTCGACGGTTCGGTGCACGCGTCCAGCTGGACCACGAAACAGCCGGGCGGCTTCACCGATGTGCAGCTCAAGGCCTTGCGTGGGTTGATTCCGCCGCTTTCCCGGTTGATCGAAGTCACCCGGCTGCGCTTCATGTCATCGATCCTGCTCGATACCTATGTCGGCAACCGCGCCGGCGAACGCATTCTCGGCGGGCAGATCCGGCGTGGTCATGCCGAGACCATGCAGGCGGCGATCTGGCTGTCGGACTTGCGCGGCTTTACCGCGCTGTCGGACCGGCTTCCCGCCGAAACCGTGATCGAAATTCTCAACCAGTATTTCGACTGTCAGGTTGCGGCGATCGGAAACCATGGCGGCGAGGTCCTGAAATTCATGGGTGACGGGTTGCTCGCGGTGTTTCCGTTCGACGAATACATCGGCGATATCGGCAAAGCCTGCGCCAAGGTTCTGGAAGCGGCCTGCGAGGCGCGCGCCAATGTCGAGGCGATGCAATTTCCGATCGGCGAGACTGTCGAGCGTTTTCGTTTCGGCGTGGCGCTTCATGTCGGCCGAATTCTCTACGGCAATATCGGCGGCGGTAACCGGCTCGATTTCACCTGCATCGGTCCGGCGGTCAATCTCGCCGCGAGGCTGGAAAAGATGGCCGGTCGCCTGCATCGCACGGTGATCGCATCGGCGGACTTCGCCAAGGCCTGTCCCGGCGGGTGGGAAGACCTCGGCGAATTTCCGATTGCCGGATTTTCAAAGGCCGAGCGGGTCTATGGCCTGAAGGATGAGACAGCGGGCGCGTATACGCTTCCGGCCGCCGTTCACTCTTCAGGTTCCGTGGTGAACAGCAGCGGATAGCCCTTGGCCCGGCCGGCGTCGGTGGCGCGGGTCGCCTTGGTCTCGGCGACATCCTTGGTAAAGACCGCGACCACGCAGACGCCGCGCCGGTGCGCCGTGATCATGACCTTGTGCGCCTGGTCCTCGGTCATGCGGAATTCGGCCTTGAGAACCGTGACGACGAATTCGCGCGGCGTGTAATCGTCGTTGACGAGAATGACCTTGTGAAGCTTCGGGCGCTCAACCTTGGTTTTGACCCTGGTCTTCGGCTTGATAACGGTGTCGCTCATGACCCAAGAATACAGCGTTCCGGCTCGTGTTGGTACTGGTCACCGAGAGGCATCATTGCAGCGGCGGAACCGTCCGCAAATAGGCAATGATGTCGGCAAGATCGCTCTCTTTCAGCCCGGCATAGAAAGCATAGGCCATCGGCGGCTTGAGTATCCGCCCGTCGCGGCTGATCCCGTGGGTGATGGCGCGCGCAATTTCCTGATCCGTCCAGCTTCCGAGGCCGGCGGTGCGGTCCGAGGTGATATTGGCGGCCATCACTCCATCGGGGCCAGCTTCGGCAAAGACCCGGCCACCGCGACCGAGCCCGGTCTTGAAATCGGAGACGCCGCGTGACCATGCCGAGTGGCATTCCATGCAATGGCCGATGGTGACGAGATAGGCGCCGTGTCTGACCGGATCGGTGAACGCGGACTTGTCAAATCCGTTCTCGGCGTCCGGATAGGGATCGCGGCGGACGGCCACCTTGTAAACGGGATCAGATATCTCGTTGCGCACCGGCTTGACCGTGCGCAAATAGGCGACGATGGCGTCGAGATCTTCCGGCAGCAGAGCCTTGTAGAAATTGGCGGGCATGATTGCCGCCAGAGGCACGCCGGGAAGGCGGTGGTGGCCGGGCCGAACGCCCTCGATCAGCGCCTGTTTGATTTCAGCATCGGTCCAGCTCCCGATCCCGGTTTCCGGATCGGGTGTGATATTCGAAGTGGCGACGACAAAAGCCGGCGTCGAGAACACCCGCCCGCCCGACAACGCCTTGTCCTTGATGATTTCGCCATTGGCGTCGCGCGGTGAGTGGCAATTGCCACATGCCAGGATGCTGTTGACGAGATAGTCGCCCCGCTCAACGGCCGGGTCCGCGATCGCCGTATCGATCGATCCAGTCAAAAGTAGGCACAACGATCCCCACAGCAGGCCCAGGCGCAACATCGGTCAACCCCCATACCGGTGATCAATGTTCGCTCTATGGCACAGCCATGCCCTCCCTGCCAAACCGGCAGGGTTGGGCATGATGCAAATTGCAGCAGCCTGGTTGCTAACCTGAATGTGAACGCTGCAAAATGTTCCAGCTTTCCGTCCGCCGCCATGCGTGCGAACATCTTGTGACACGACGGGAGGGCCGCTGATGCGCTGGTATGTCTCGATCGGTGCGGTGTTGGTTGCAAGCGCGATCACCGCAAGCGACGTCGCGGGAGTGGCCGCGCCGGATGCGCGTTTTCGGCGCGAGATGCGATCGGCGGACAAGGCGGAGCCGAAAGTCGATGTCGAACTCGTCCTCGCGGTCGATGTCTCCTACTCGATGGACATGGATGAACTCGCGGTGCAGCGCGAAGGTTATGCGCAGGCGATCGTCTCCAAGGAATTTCTCCAGGCGCTAAAGGCGCTGCCGAACGGCAAGATCTCGGTGACCTATTTCGAATGGGCGGCGTCAAACGATCAGAAGATCGTCATACCCTGGCGCGTCATCGACGGCCCGGAAACCGCTGATGCGGTCGCCGACGAAATCCTGAAAGCGCCGATCCGCCGCGCCTCGCGCACCTCTATTTCCGGCGCGATCTATTTTGCGATGCCGCTGTTCGAGAACAACCCTTATCCGGGATTGCGGCGCGTCATCGACATATCCGGCGACGGTCCGAACAACAATGGCCTCCCGGTCACGCCCGCGCGCGACGAAGCGGTTTCCAAGGGCATCATCATCAACGGCCTTCCGATCATGGTGAAGGAGCCTTCCTATTCGACCATGGATATCGAAAACCTCGATTGGTACTACGAGGATTGCGTGGTCGGCGGTCCCGGCTCGTTCGTGGTGGCGATCAAGGATCGCGAGAAGTTCAAGGAAGCGATCCGGACCAAGCTTCTGCTCGAGGTCGCCGGTCGGATCCCGCCGCGCCGTGTGGTTCCGGTGGCCGAAAAAGAGCGGGTGTCCTGCCTGATCGGCGAAAAGATCTGGCAGGACCGGTGGGGGCGCTGAACTTGCCCCTCATGGTGAGGAGGCGCGTTAGCGCCGTCTCGAACCGTGAGGCCGTGCAGTATCAACTCATCCTTCGAGACGCGGCTAAGACGCCGTTCCCCAGGATGAGGAGTTTTTCTCATCGGGTGAACCGCGCCACCAACTCGACATGCGGCGTGTGCCGAAACTGATCGATGGGGGTGACGCCCTCGATTCGATAGCCGCCCTCGATCAGGATGCGCGCGTCGCGGGCGAAAGTCGCGACGTTGCACGACACGGCGATCACGAGCGGCACTTTGCTCGTCGCAAGCCGCTCGGCCTGCGCCTGGGCGCCTTGCCGCGGCGGATCAAACACCACCGCATCGAAATCCCGCAGTTCTTCCGACACCAGCGGACGGCGAAACAGGTCGCGCGCCTCGCCGCGAACCGGCTTCAATCCACTCGTTGAAGCCACCGCCTTTTGCAAGCTGGCGATCGCACCGGCATCGCTGTCGTAGGCCGACACCCGCGATTTCTCGGCAAGGCGGAGCGCAAACGGACCCACGCCGCAAAACAGGTCGGCGACATGTTTGGCGCGCCGGCAATGTTCAAGGACAAGCGCAGCCAACGTCTCCTCGCCGGCGACGGTGGCCTGGAGGAAACAGCCCGGCGGCAGCATCACCCGCGCTTTGCCCATGGTCACGCCCGGTGGTTGCCGCATCAGCACCAGTTCGCCGTGTCGCGTCAACCGGGCGAGAGCGTGCTTGGCGGCGACGAGCGAGAGCGCCGAAACGGCGGCAGCCGGCAACGGGCCTGAGCCCCTGACATCGACATCAAGGCCGCTATCCGTCGCGGTGATCTGGATATCGAGCGGCTTGCCGATCCCGGTCAAGGGTTCGGCGAGCGCCCAGGCTGCGTCCACCGCACCGTTCAAGCCGGGATCGAGGATCGGGCAGCGGTCGATCGGGATCACATCATGCGAATGAGCGGCGGCAAAGCCGACCCTGAGCACGTCATGCGAACCTTTCCGCGCATGCAAAGTCATGCGGCGGCGGCCTTTGCCATGGGCATCGATCAGGGGAAAAACCTCGCAATCGATTTTTGTTTGCGCCAGCGTGGCGATGACGAGGTCGCGTTTCCAGGCGCGGTAACGCCCGGTCTCCCAGTGCTGAATCGCGCAGCCGCCGCAGATGCCGAAATGCGGGCAAAACGGTTCGATACGCTCCGGGCTCGGCTGTTCGACCTGCACCAATTGCCGCCGGTCCGGATGATGACCGGGCGCGGCAATGGCTTCGACCGTCTCGCCACCGAGCGCGTAGGGAACAAAGAGGCTTCGTCCGTCGACGAGCGCAACGCCATCGCCGAGATGGCCGACATGATCGATGATCAGGCGCTCAACCACGGCGCGCGCCGATGAAGAATTCGACGTTGCCGTCCCCGCCAGTGATCGGGGAGGGGAAAACCCGGATGTCCGTGCATCCGAGCGAAGCGGCGAAAGCGGCGATCTCGTTGCAGACTTCCTGATGCACGGCGGCGTCGCGGATAATTCCGCGCTTGGAGTGTTTGCGGGCGGCTTCGAACTGCGGCTTGATCAGCGCCAACAGGTGCATCGGCGCTGCCGCCAGCGCAAGTGCTGCCGGCAGCACCGCTTTTAGCGAAATGAAGCTGACGTCGATCACGACGACATCGGGCCGCGCGGGCAGCCGCTTGCCCTCGAGCGAGCGGATGTCGGTTGCTTCCATCGAAACGATCTTGGGATGGTCGAGCAGGGAGGGGTGCAGTTGTCCGTGCCCGACGTCGATGGCGAAAACAACGCTGGCGCCGTTGGCGAGCAAGACTTCCGTGAAGCCGCCGGTCGAGGCGCCGACATCGAGACAGACGTGATCTTCGATAGCAATCGGATATTGCTCCAGCGCGCCTGCAAGCTTGACGCCGCCTCTTGAGACAAAGGGATGGGCCGGTTGTGCCTGCAACGCCGCGTCGGGGGGAAACGTCTCGGAAGCCTTGGACACCGGCTTGTCATTGGCCACGACGAGGCCGGCTTCAATCGCTGCGCGCGCCCGCGCCCGGCTTTCAAACAACCCGCGCTCGACCAGCAGGAGATCGATGCGTTTGCGGGGAGAAGCCATGGTGCGCCCGGATCAGGAAGCGGAGAGGAGTCGAGCCGCCGCCATGGCGACGCAGACCTCGAATGATGTCAAGTCGTGCCAGATATCGGCAGGCTTGTCGCGTGGCAGCACCAGCGGTGCACCATAGAGATCGAGTGCGTGGATCATCATCAGATTGTCGTTATGTCCGAAATCTTCAACGGTCAGTCCGTCGGCATCGACCAGGCGGCCGGCCTGCGCCGTAACCTTCGTGGTACGCCCGACACGATCGGCGTAGACGGCGGAGTCATTGGAATAACCCAGACAAAATTTACCGCATGCGGCCATGTAACCGAGTTCGTACACGGTCCCGGCGTCGGCGCCGGGGCCGCGGAACGGGGTGAGGTTGGCGATGATGGCATCCGCCCGATCCATCATGGCCTCGTTGGCCTCGAATATGCGGAGCGAAACGTCGGCGGCCGCGCGATCAACGGCATTGTCGAGAGGGTAGAGCCCGATCAGGCCGTGGCGGCGGCAGATTTCAGCTTTTTGCCGGCCGACTTCCACCGCATCCGGCAGGAACACATCGGGACCTGCCAGGTAGACTTTCATGGCCATAGCGTTTCGAGCGAAGTGGAGACCGGTCTGCGTTCAAGAAAACGCGTCAGAATACCGAAGCGTTTTCGAGCGAAGTGGAAACCGGTTCGCGTTCAAGGAAACGCGTCAGAACCGAGCGTTAACGATCAGGCGAGCTTCACCGTCTCGGTTTTGACGTCCTTGCCGAGGGTTTCGAACACCTTGGCGACGATGCCCTTGGCGTCGAGCCCTGCGCGCGCATACATCGCGTTTGGCAAGTCGTGATCGAGGAATTCGTCGGGCAGGACCATCGAGCGCATCCGCAAGCCGCCGTCGAGCATGCCATGCTCGGCCAGCGTCTGCATGACGTGCGAACCGAAACCACCGATCGAGCCTTCCTCGATGGTGAGAAGGATCTCGTGCTCGCGGGCAAGCTTGAGGATCATATCGAGATCAAGCGGCTTCATGAAGCGCGCGTCGGCGATCGTAGTCGAAAGCCCGTGGGCTGCGAGTTCGTCCGCCGCCTTTTCGCATTCGGCAAGACGCGTGCCGAACGACAGCAGGGCAATCTTGCTGCCCTCGCGGACGATGCGGCCCTTGCCGATCTCGAGCGGGATGCCGACTTCGGGCATCTCGACGCCGCGGCCTTCGCCGCGCGGATAGCGCAAGGCGCTAGGGCGGTCGTTGATCGCGACCTGTGTTGCTACCATGTGCACCAGCTCAGCCTCGTCGGAGGCGGCCATGATGACGAAATTCGGCAAGCAGCCGAGATAGGCATTGTCGAACGAGCCGGCGTGAGTAGCACCGTCAGCGCCGACAAGGCCGGCGCGGTCGATGGCAAAGCGAACGGGCAGGCTCTGGATCGCCACGTCGTGGACGACCTGGTCGTAACCGCGTTGCAGGAAGGTCGAGTAGATCGCGCAGAACGGCTTGTAGCCCTCGGTGGCGAGACCGGCGGCGAAGGTTACCGCATGCTGTTCGGCAATGCCGACGTCGAAGGTGCGGTCCGGAAACGCCTTGTTGAAGATGTCGATCCCGGTGCCGGACGGCATCGCGGCGGTGATGCCGATGATCTTGTCGTCCTTCTGCGCTTCCTTGACGAGGCTCTGTCCAAACACGTTCTGATAGGATGGTGCGTTCGGCTTGGCCTTGGCCTGGGCGCCGGTAGCAACGTCGAATTTGACGACGGCGTGATACTTGTCGGCGGAAGCTTCCGCCGGGGCGTAGCCCTTGCCCTTTTGCGTCACGACGTGCACCAGGATCGGCCCGGTCTCCATGTCGCGGACGTTGCGCAGCACCGGCAGCAGGTGATCGAGGTTATGACCATCGATCGGGCCGACGTAATAGAAACCGAGTTCCTCGAACAGCGTGCCGCCGTCCATCATGAAGCCGCGGGAATATTCCTCGACGCGGTTGGCGCGGTTGGCGATGATCTTCGGCAAATGATTGCCGAGCTGTTTGGCCGCCTCGCGCAGCGAGCGGTAGGTTTTGCCGGAATAGAGCCGCGACAGATAGGCCGACATCGCGCCGACCGGCGGCGCAATCGACATGTCGTTGTCGTTGAGAATGACGATCAGCCGGGAGTTCATCGCGCCCGCATTGTTCATGGCTTCATAAGCCATGCCAGCCGACATCGCGCCGTCGCCGATCACGGCGATGACGTTGTTCTTGCCGCCCGACAGGTCGCGCGCCACGGCCATGCCGAGGCCGGCCGAGATCGAGGTCGAGGAGTGCGCGGCGCCGAACGGATCGTAATCGCTCTCGGTGCGCTTGGTGAAACCGGACAAGCCGCCGCCGGTCCGCAGCGTGCGGATGCGGTCGCGGCGGCCGGTGAGGATCTTGTGGGGATAGGCCTGGTGGCCGACGTCCCAGATCAGGCGGTCGCGCGGCGTGTCAAAGACGTAATGGATCGCGGTGGTCAACTCGACGACGCCGAGGCCGGCGCCGAAATGCCCACCCGTTACCGAAACCGCATCGATGGTTTCCTGACGCAGTTCGTCGGCAACCTGCCGGACTTGCTCTACCTTGAGCTTCCGCAAATCGTCCGGGGTTCGGATCGTGTCGAGAAGCGGCGTTTTACTATATGCGGTCACAGCGTCATTCCAATTTTGTCAAAGTCGGGATCAACGGCCCGACAGGAAATGGGTTGCGCAAAAACTAAGCGCAAGCGACTAAAACCCGCCGATGCCGCGGGCTGAAGGCTCGATCGATAGTCTTAAGCGCGCCCCGGATCGTTCAACGTGATTTTCATCACCCCAAACCATCCCCACCTGTCGATCAATTAATTGAGCTACTTGAGGCACTTGACGTTAGAGGAACATACCGAACGAGTGCCTTCGTCAGCCCACAGTCTTTTAGGCTTTACACTAAAATGCCAGCCAAAGCCAACCGGCTTGGGAACCAGCGGAGAACCCGAGCGGCGATGGAACCCGGGATTTCCGCTTCACAAGGGGCATTTGATGCTCAAATGAGCCCGATTTCGGCGATAATTGGGCCGACCGAGCCGCCGTGCTTAACCATTTTGGCAACGCGCCAATGCATTGGGAGCTCGGGTAGCAGGCCCGGCTTGCGCTGTTATTGCACGTCGAGCGGCTCGGTGCCGGTGGGCTGACCGCTCGCATCGGTCGTGATCTTGTCGACCCGCGCTTCCGCCTGGCGCAGCAGTTCCTCGCACCGGCGCTTCAGCGCTTCACCGCGCTCGTAGATCGCAACGGATTCTTCCAGCGGCACCTTGCCATCCTCGAGCCGCTTGACGATCGATTCAAGTTCCTCCATCGCGCGTTCGAAGCTCAGTTTCTTGACGTCCGCTTGGGCGTTTTCGGCCATATGGTGTTTTCTCGTGGTGTTTTCTCGGATGCGCTAACGATTGCGCAGTTTCAAGACGCCGAGCCCATCAAGGCGCTGACATGGGCCGCGACTGATTCCTTCAAGCCCTGGAGATCATAGCCGCCCTCGAGAACCGAGACAATTCGGCCTCCCGCGGTACGATCGGCGAGGTCCATCAGCTTTCGCGTCACCCATCCGAAGTCTTCGGCTTTGAGGTTGAGCGAAGCCAGGGGATCGCGATGATGCGCATCGAAACCGGCCGAGATGATGATGAGCTCGGGGCTGAACTTGCTCAAGTTCGGCAGGATCGTGTTCTCGAAAGCGGCGCGGAACTTGGCGCTGCCATCTTCCGGCGCGAGCGGCGCGTTGACGATGTTATCGTGATCGCCGCGTTCATCGCTGGCGCCGGTGCCCGGGAACAGCGGCATCTGATGCGTCGAGCAATACATCACGGTCTTGTCGCCCCAGAAAATATCCTGGGTGCCGTTGCCATGGTGAACGTCGAAATCGACGACCGCCGCGCGGCCGATGCCGTATTTGCGCTGGGCATGACGCGCGGCGATCGCGGCGTGATCGAAGAAGCAAAAGCCCATCGGCCGGTTGGTTTCGGCGTGATGGCCGGGAGGGCGCATCGCCACAAAGGCATTATTATGGGTTCCCGCCATGATCGCATCGGTTGCGGCAACCGCGCCGCCGACGCCGCGCATTACCGCTTCCCAGGTGCCGGGCGACATCGAGGTGTCGCCATCGAGATAGACCAGCCCGCTGGTCGGCGCGACGCGGCGCAACTCGCTGACATAGTGCTCGTCATGGCACAGCGTAACGAGATCGAGCGAGCCTTCCGGCGCCAACTCCCGCACCAGCGGATCGAAGCGACTCTCGCCGAGAACCTCGTCGACCGCGCGAATCCGGTCCGGCCGCTCGGGATGTCCGGGCGGGGTCAGATGATTCAGGGTCGACGGGTGGCTCAACAGAAGCGTCGTCATGCATGGCCTTTGGGCGCATGGGCTGCGCCGCTGGAGGAACGGCTAATGTAAGGGTTGATCGCGGCCGGGGAAAGGGGCCGATTATTTCCCATCGCTGGACCGCTTGATGCGGTCGACGGGCGTGGGACTGATCGGGCTGTTGGCCTGGAAATAGGCGTAAAGCGCATCGGAATCGTAGACGCCGAACTGCGGCGCGGCGCCTTCCGTCAACGCCGTGAATCCGTCGCCGCCGGTGGAGAGATAGTTGTTCACGGTGACGCGGTAGCTCCTGGCGAGGTCGATCGGCTCATTGTTCAGCAACATGGAACTCGCGATGACGCGGTCGCCGAACGGTTTGGTGTCGTCAAAGGCGTAGCTGAATCCCTTGGAGACCTGAAGAACGCGGGGTCGCTTGGGATCCAGCCATTGCTGCTCCAGCATCATCTTGATCTGACTGCCTGTGAGCGTCAGCGTGACGAGCTGATTGCGGAACGGCTGGCTTGCAAACACGTCGGCATAAGTCACCGCGCCATCGTCCTTGGACGCAAGGTCTGCGCGCAGGCCACCCGGATTGGTGAACGCGGCCACGGCGCCGCCATTCGCGACGGCCGCAGTTGCAGCCAATTGCGCATCGGCGACAATATCGCCGAGCGCGCTCTCGCCCGCTTCATTCGGCACGCGCGATAGCGTGGCGGTCACCGATCCGGCGCGGCGATTGGCAATGGGAGCGGCGAGCGTGTCGTAGGCCGCAATCAACCTGGTCTGCTCGGGGTCCTTGGGCAGCGTGTTGCTGCGGACGATGACGTTATCGGCCTTCGCACTGACGACGTCGCGGGACTTCGTATCGAGCTTGACATCGATCGCGGTAACCAGTGTGCCGTATTTGTCGGCCGAGGTCACGAGCCGTCCGTCGATCTCGCACACATATGGCTGATGGGTATGACCGCTGATCACGAGATCGACCGCGCGATCGAATTTCTTGACGATGTCGACGATGGCGCCGGAGATCGCGGGGCACTCATTATAGTCGCCGGTCGGATAGCCGCCTTCGTGAATCAGGACGACAATCGCTTCGACGCCGCGTGCTTTCAATTCAGGCACGAGCGCATTCACCGTCTCGGCCTCGTCGCGGAATTCCAGACCGGCTGCGCTCGCGGGCGAAATAATGCCGGAGGTGCCTTTTAAGGTCAGGCCTATAAAAGCGACGGGAATGCCTTCGAACTCCTTGATTTCGTAGGGTGGAAAAATTGTCTTGCCGGTTGCGGTCTCGATCGTGGAGGCGGCGAGGTAGTGAAATTTCGCGCCTGAAAAAGGATGCGGCCCGCGGCATTGATTGACCGGATGGCAGCCGCCATCCTGCATCCGCTTGAGTTCGTCCTTGCCTTCGTCGAATTCGTGATTACCGACGGAAGCGATCGCAAGCCCCATCATCGACAGCGACTCGATGGTCGGCTCGTCGTGGAACATGGCTGACAACAACGGGCTGGCGCCGATCAGGTCACCTGCGGCGACAAAGATCGTGTTCTTGTGGCCCTCGCTGAGTTGTTTGACGAGGGTTGCCATGTGCTCGGCGCCGCCCGCAGGCACCGTGATTTTTTTGGTTTTGTCGTTCGGATCGGCGATCCTGATTCCGCCGGATGGCGTGCGAAGGTAGCCGTGGAAGTCGTTGATCGCGAGGATGCGCACATCCACCGTCGCCGATTGCGCCGCGACCGGCGTCGCCGGATATGACGCAACCATCAGGAAAGCAAAAGCCAGTGCGAGCGAATGTCTCATGGTTTCGACCATAAACGGCGGGCGCGACGATTTCACGAAGCTTCAACCCCGATAGCGCAGCGCTTCGACCAGCAGGGCGAATGCCGGCGTCGTTTGCCGCCGGCTTGGATAATACAAATGATAGCCTGAAAATGGCGGGCACCACTCCTCAAGCACCCGCTTGAGACGGCCTTTCGCCAGATACGGTTGCGTTAGATCTTCAGGAACGTAAGCGAGGCCGAAGCCGGCCAGGGCCGCATTGAGCATTTGATAGCTGCCGTTGAAAGTGAGCGGCCCTTCGACGCGGACCCTCAGTTTGCGCGCACCCTTTTCGAATTCCCACGCGTACAACCCGCCCTGAGTGGGCAGGCGTAGGTTGATGCAGCGGTGGTTGATCAGGTCCTGCGGCTTTTTCGGTTCGGCTTTCCGCCTGAAATAAGACGGTGCGCCGACGACAGCCATCCGCATGTCGGGCCCGATGCGAACGGCGATCATGTCCTTTGCCACCTGTTCGCCGATTCGCACGCCGGCGTCGTAACGTTGCGTGACGATATCGGTCAGTGCGGATTCGCTAATGACCTCGACCTTGATGTCCGGATATTTGGCGAGGAACTTCGCAAGCTTCGGCCAGAGCAGGGTGTCGACGGTATACTCGGTGGCCGTGATCCGGATGGTGCCGGCAGGCTTGTCCCGGAGCTCGCTCAGGGCGGCAAGCTCGGCATCGATCTCTTCAAACCGGGGACCGAGGCTGCGTAGCAGCCGTTCGCCGGCTTCCGTCGGCGCTACGCTGCGCGTGGTCCGGGTCAGGAGACGAACACCAAGCCGCTCCTCGAGGCCGCGCAGCGTATGGCTCAGTGCGGATTGCGACAGCCCAAGCTTGCCGGCGGCTTTCGTGAAGCTGCGCTCGCTCGCGACAGCCAGGAAAGCGGTGATGTCGTTGAAGTTGTTGGCGCGCATTCATGAATCCAGCTCATAAGTCCGTGTGCATTTTTATCCCTAATCGCCGGCGCTTGCACCCCCTAAGTGTTGGTCATCGGCCGGATAGGTTATCGGCCGGGTTCATTCGGCCTGCCGTTCGGAGAAATAGCGATGCAAAAACGCAAACTTGGAAACAAACTGGAAGTCTCGGCCATCGGCCTCGGCTGCATGGGGCTTAGCTTTGGCTATGGTCCGGCGGTCGAAAGGCAGGCCGGCATCGCGCTGATCCGCTCGGCCGCCGAGCGTGGCGTCACTTTCTTCGACACGGCCGAAGTCTACGGTCCGTTCACGAACGAGGACCTCGTCGGCGAAGCATTGCAGCCGTTTCGCAAGGATGTCGTGATTGCGACCAAGTTCGGTTTCGATATCGACCCGAAAACAGGCCAGCAGCGGGGTCTGAACAGCCGGCCGGAGCATATAAGGGAAGTCGCCGAGGCCTCGCTCAAACGGCTCAGGTCCGAGACCATCGATCTGTTCTATCAACACCGCGTCGACCCCAACGTGCCGATCGAAGACGTGGCCGGAGCGGTGAAGGAGCTCATCCGCGAAGGCAAGGTCAGGCATTTCGGACTTTCCGAGGCCGCCGCACAAACCATCCGCCGCGCGCACGCGATCCAGCCGGTCACGGCGTTGCAAAGCGAATATTCGCTGTGGTGGCGCGAACCGGAGCGGGAGATCCTGCCGACGCTCGAAGAACTCGGCATTGGATTTGTTCCCTATAGTCCGCTGGGGAAGGGATTTCTCACCGGTACGATCAGCGCCGATACGACATTCGACAAGAATGACTTCCGCAACGTCGTGCCGCGCTTTTCGACGGAAGCCCGCACCGCCAATCAGGCGCTGGTCGATCTGCTCGGCCAGATCGCCAGACAAAGAGGCGCGACGCCCGCGCAGATCGCGCTTGCGTGGCTACTGGCGCAACGTCCCTGGATCGTTCCGATCCCCGGCACCACCAAACTCAATCGCCTCGAAGAAAATACGGCTGCGGTCGCCGTCGAACTGACGGCCGACGACATTGGTAACATCGAGCGTGTGCTTTCAGTCGTCACGGTGCAGGGCGCCCGCTATCCCGAACATCTACAAGCGCTTGTCGGGCGCTGAAACGGCAACGGCGGAATTTGCGCAAGCCGGGCAAACCCGGCTTGCGGCAGACGGTGCGAGAGCTGCGGTACGTTAGCCCCTTAGCCCTTCTTGCGCGCGAAGAACGCCTTGAATGCGGAGACGGCTTCCGCCGATCGCATTCGTTCGCCGAATAAACGACTTTCGTGGTCGATCCGGCCGATCAGGTCTTCCGTCGGATGTTTGAGCAGCTTGCGCGAGGCTGCGACTGCCTCAGCGGGGAGGGCGGCGATTTCGCGTGCGACTTTGCGCGCCTCGGCTTCCAGATCGTCCGGATCAACGATCTTATTGACGAAGCCGGCCACGCGGGCCTCCTCGGCGTTGAGCTTGTGCCCCATCACCAGCATCGAAAAGGCGCGCTGGTGTCCCATCAGCCAGGGCGCCAGCAGGCTGGACGCGCCTTCCGGCACCAGACCTAAATGGATAAAGGGCGTGGCGAAGGTCGCCCGCGTGCTGGCGATCACCTGATCGCAATGAAACAGCAGCGTGGTGCCGATCCCGATCGCGATGCCATCAACGGCGGCGACAATCGGCTTGGCGTTGTGGGCCAGCGAGTGCAGGAATTTGATCGCGTTGGAGGCGCGCGGCGTGCCCGTGTTCGAGGTACCGTCTTTCAGAAAATCTTCCAGATCGTTGCCCGCGGTAAACATGCCCGGTTCGCCCGAAATGATCAGGCAGCGGATCGACGCGTTGTCCTGCGCGCTGTCGATCGCCGCGCTCATGTCGCGGTACATGTCTTGCGTGATCGCGTTTTTCTTTTCCGGCCGGCGAAGAGCGATAATGCGAACGGCATCTTCGTCGGTAACGGTTACATGTCCGGTCATGGGTTTGGACCTCAAGCAATCGGCAATGGCAGGCGCCGCCGAAATATCCTACATCATCCATGCGCTTACCCAAACCACTGTCAGTGGTGAGAAGATTGCGCGGAAAGGCTGGGGCTAAGATGCAGCTCACCGGAATACATCATCTGACCGCGATTTCGGCGAAGCCGCGCGAGAATCTAGCGTTTTATACCGGCTTGCTGGGCATGCGGCTGGTCAAGAAGACGGTCAACCAGGATGCCGTCAGCGCCTATCACCTGTTTTACGCCGACGGCAAGGCCAATCCCGGTACCGACCTGACCTTTTTCGATTTTCCCGCCGCTCCGGAGCAGCGCGGCACCAACAGCATTTCCACGACCTCCTTGCGGGTCGCGGGCGAGAAGAGCCTTGGCTTTTGGCGCGACCGGCTGCGTCAGGCCGGTGGTCATGTCGGAGAGATCACCGAGGTCGATGGCCGGTTGCGGTTGCCGTTCGAGGACGGCGAGGGCCAGCGGCTGGTGCTGGTCGACGATGGCGGCGTAGGCGAAGCTTCGCCGTGGGACAGGAGCCCGGTGCCGGTCGAGCACCAGATCCGCGGGCTCGGTCCGATCGTTCTGAGCGTGCATGAACTCGGTCGCACCGCTTTGGTACTGACAACAGTGATGAACATGCGGCATGAGCGCACTTACGTCGCGCCGGAGGTGAAGGGTGAAGTCCAGGTATTTGCGATGGGCGAGGGAGGGCCTGCTGCCGAACTGCATGTGATCGAGCAGAAAGATCTGGCCGTGGCGCGGCAAGGCGCCGGCGGGGTTCATCACGTGGCGTTTCGCACGCCTGACGAGACGCAATATCACGGCTGGACCCACCGCCTGCGCGAGCTTGGCATTCCCAACAGCGGCGAGGTCGACCGTTTCTATTTTCGGAGCCTTTATTTTCGCGAACCCAACGGCATCCTGTTCGAAATCGCCACCGACGGTCCGGGCTTTGCCACCGACGAGCCGATGGAAACGCTTGGCGAAAAACTCGCGTTGCCGCCCTTCCTTGAGCCGCGCCGCGCCGAGATCGAGGCCGGATTGAAGCCCATCGGGTAAGCCCGTAGCCCACAAGTAGCCTCAATCTCTCCACGGGATTGCCTTGGTTTGGTCAAGCCGGGGTGAAGTCTGGAGCCATCGTATGCTTTATGGGATTTCGCAAGCGAATTGCCGGCCGCTTTGGAGCCGGTGACGGTGGAGGGCCAATGCCGACCGGGGTGAAGCCGAAAGCAACCGACTCGCATGATTTCGTCGTGATCCCGCCCGATCAGGTGCAGGTTGCGCCGTCAGACGCGGAGATCACGGACCTGCTGCGCGCCGCCGCGCGGCACCATTCCGAAGCCGGCCCTCGCGCCGCTAACGATTCGCCCGGTGCGTTGTCCGTGCCGGCGGTCGATACGACATTTCGCGCCACCGCCGTCAACGATGATGTACCCGCGCGCAAGAGTTCGTTCGGACGGCGCGCAATGCGCGCCATTGCCGCTCTGCTTTTGACGCTGGGCATCGGCGCTGCTGCGCTGAGCTGGCAGACCTTTGGTTACGCCGCCAAGAAGGCGCTGTTCTCGTGGGCGCCGAAATGGGCGATTGCTGCCTCGCTGCCGCTGGAAAAGCTCGGAATTGCCTCGGAAACCGCGCCGTCGGACGATCCGGCCAGTGCGACGCCGGCAACAGCGGCTGCATCCGAGCAAAGCCCATCTGACAGCGGTACGCCCAGCAACGCCGTGACGACCACCGCCGCTTCGACGTCGGACACAGCACAACAGCTGCAATCGATGGCGCGCGATCTCGCCAATGCCAACCAGCAGGTCGAAACGCTGAAGGCCAGTATCGCCGAGTTGAAGGCAAGCCAGCAGCAGATGACACGCGATCTCGCGAAGGTGTCCGAGCAGGCCGCCAAGGCCAAAGTGGCCGTCGCTACGCCGCATCCGCCCGCGCACAAGCCGGCGCCGCTTTATTCGTCGACATCTACCTACGCGCCGGCAGCAACGCCTGCGCCGCCGCCCGCTTACCGGCCGGCCTCGTCGTCGTCCTATCCGGCGACGCAAGCCGCTGCCGCCCCCGCCGCTCAATCCTATGTGCCACCGCCGCCGGTTCAGTTGCAGCCTGAGCCTGGACTAGCGTCAGCGCCGCGGCCGCCGATGCCGGTGCAATAGCGTTTCTCGGTTTTTTCTGGGCTGTTCGGCATTAACGAAGCAGGCCAGTCGGGCACTTCTGGCCGGAACTAATCCGGTGCGGAGGGTTTATCGCGCATGTCTTCCCAGGAAAGGGAAAATGCCATGAAGATCGCAAGGATCGTTTCGGTTGGCGCAGTGGCGCTTTTCGTCCTGAGTTCAGCGGCTCTCGCCCAACAGGCGCGCACGGGAACCGTCATCGGAATCAACCGGCTGAACAACACGGTCGCGATCCGGCAGGGGCAAGACGGCACGGTTGGTGCGAATACCGGCGGCGCTGCGGAAGAGTTTAAGGTCGGAAGCGGGGTCTCGCTGGATAGCCTTCATGCCGGCGACCGGGTGAGTTTTTCCACATCCGGCTCGGACGAAACCAGGACGATCACCAAGATCGACCGACAGTAGCGCGAGGACCCGGCTCTTGGGTCTGGCAGGCGTGCATCAACCGAGCAGCACCGCATCCGCGCCGTTCACGGCCTCGGCGCTTTCCATCACGGTTTTCTCCAGCGCGCCCGCCTGCACCGAAACGTTTTCAGCGAAGAACCGCGCCAGCGTGACGTAACGCTGCGGATCCGCTTCGCCCAGGCCGCGCGCTGCCACAGCTTCGCTCGCCAGCATGCAGCCGCCAAGCGTGGCGCCGAACAGCCGCAGGTAAGGCGTGGCGCCGGCCAGCGCCTCGTTGGGCGCGGAGGTCACGCGTTCGAGCAGCCAGCGGCTGGTGCGTTCGAGCGAGGCCAGCGCATCACGGAGTTTTATTCCCGTGGTTCCGAACGCGGGATCGTTCGACGTTTCAACCTGTTTGACGATCTCCTTGAGTTCATCGAGCAGGGCCCAGACCGATTCCCCGTTGTTGGCTGCGAGCTTGCGCGTCACCAGATCGATCGACTGGATACCGTTGGTGCCTTCATAGATTTGCGTGATGCGGGCGTCGCGGTAATGCTGCGCGGCGCCGGTTTCCTCGATAAAGCCCATGCCGCCATGAATCTGCACGCCGAGCGAGGTGACTTCATTGCCGATATCGGTGGAGAAGGCTTTAGCGATCGGCGTCAGCAATGCGCCGCGCGTGGCCGCCGCGGCGCGGACCTTGGCGTCCTTGGCTCGCACCGAAATATCCAATGCGACGGCCGTGGCGTAGCAGATGGTGCGGGCGGCGGCGGTGAGCGCGCGCATCTGCATCAGCATTCGCTTGACATCGGGATGCACGATGATCGGATCGGACTCCGAACCCGGTTTTCCGACGGCGCGGCCCTGACGGCGCTCTTGCGCGAAAGCTAATGCCTGCTGATAGGCGCGATCGGCAATGCCGACGCCTTCAAGCCCGACGCCGAGCCTGGCCTGGTTCATCATCGTGAACATGCATAGCATGCCGCGGTTTTCCTCTCCGATCAGATAGCCGATGGCGCCGCCATGATCGCCCATGGTCATGGTGCAGGTGGGAGCGGCGTGCATGCCGAGCTTGTGCTCGATGCCGCTGACATAGATGTCGTTGCGCGCGCCGAGCGAACCGTCGGCATTGACGAGGAATTTAGGGATCAAAAACAGCGAAATGCCCTTGGTGCCGGCGGGCGCATCGGGCAGCCGGGCGAGCACGAAGTGAACGATGTTGTCGCTCATGTCGTGATCGCCATAGGTGATGAAAATCTTGGTGCCCGTGATGCGATAGGTGCCGTCGGCGGCGCGTTCGGCGCGGCTTCGTAGCGCGCCGACATCGGAGCCCGCTTGCGGTTCGGTGAGTTGCATCGTGCCGGGCCAATCGCCGGAAACGAGCTTCTCCAGATAGATCTGCTTCAATTCCTCGCTGCCATGGGCCTCCAGCGCTTCGATTGCGCTCAGCGTCAGGAGCGGGCAAAGACCGAAGGAGATGTTGGAGGCGCTCCAGATTTCGGTGCAGGCCGCATTGATCGCGAGCGGCAGGCCCTGGCCGCCGAACGCTTCCGGTCCCGATACCGCGTTCCATCCCGCAGCGGTCCAGCGCTTGTACGCATCCGGCCAGCCGGGCGCAGTGGTGACGCTGGAGCCCTCAAGCTTGATGCCATGTTCGTCGCCGATGCGGTTGAGCGGCGCCAGCACGTCGGAGGCAAACCGGCCGGCCTCTTCCAGCACCGCTGAGGTGATATCGCCGTCGAAATCCCCGTAATGGCCGGCCTTCACAGCGGCATCGAGCCCAGCGCCGTGGTTGAGGGCGAGCAGCATGTCGTTGATCGGCGCGCGGTAGGTCATGGGATCGAGCCTCACATCGAGGAGAGTTGCAAAACGTATACCCACGAAACGACGGGCCTCTCAACTTTTCCGTCTGCGGCAGTGCGGCAAAGGACGTCTTACGGCACGAGGGGGGCAGATCGCCCGATGGGCCGGGCAGCGATCCAGCCGCGGCCGGGCGCAATATTCAACGGGTTTTTCGCCGTCTACCCTGTTGAAATAGCTCAACTGCCTCTATAGACCGGCGTGGCCGAACGGAGGTCCGGGCAGAACGCCCGCTAGCCCGTCTTCGGTCGTTGGGGCGTCGCCAAGTGGTAAGGCAGTGGATTTTGATTCCACCATACGGAGGTTCGAATCCTCCCGCCCCAGCCAAATCATCCGGGGTCCATTCCGGACACATGGGTTACGTTTCATTCCGTATCATATTTTATAGACGAAAAATCGACCCATCTCGCATTTCCTCCCGTATTGCGCGAGCTCGGAAGCCGTCGCGATGTCAGGTGTTGCAAATCAGGCCGCTCTGTCATTTCGCCTTTAGCGCCACGACATGAGACCATTCTTCGTCCACGCCCGCCTGTTGAAGACGCTTGCACCGCTCGAGCAGCAGGGAAGCCGGCCAGTCGTCGGGGCGCTTGTCGAGCACCGCTTCGAAGTGGATCGTCGCGGCCAAGAAGTCGCGACGACGATATTTCGAAAGTCCTTCTTGGTAGCTAGCGATCCAGTCGGTGTTTTCGCCGCTGACTTGTACCAGGCCGATCAACTCGTAAACCGCCAGTCCCTCCGTCCGGCCATAGACTGCGATGCTGTCGATCTCGCGCGTGAGGAAGGCGTCCCCGATCAGGTGCTTCGTCTGCGTGCCAATCAGGATCTGCGTGCCATATTGCTTATTGGCGCTCTCCAGCCGGCTCGCCACATTAACGGTGTCGCCGATCACCGTGTAATTCAGCCGCAGTTCGGACCCGATATTGCCGACCAGCATGCGGCCCGAATTGATTCCGATGCGGACTTGCAGCGGCTTGCCCTGATCGTCGATCAACCCGGCGCTCGCGAGCGCATCGCGGATGGCGAGAGCGGCGCGGCAGCAGCGCAGCGCGTGATCGCTCTGAGGCGTCGGCGCGCCCCAGAACGCCATCACGGCATCGCCGATGAACTTGTCGATGGTGCCGTCATTGGCGACGATGACTTCGGAGGCGATGTCGAGGTATTTCGACAGCAGCGGCACGACGCGATCGCCCATGCGCTCGGAAAGTCCGGTGAAGCCGGCGACGTCGATGAACATCACCGTCAGCTGCTGGATCGAGCCCCCGGGCTTGGCCTCGACACCCTGTCGCAGGAGGGAGCGGACCAGATCGGCCGGGATGAATTTGCGAAACGCCGACAGGCCCGCCGCCATTTCCGCGATCGCTCCCGACAGGCTCGATATCTCCGCGAGTTGCGAGGGATGGCGTCGGACCTCTTCCAGCGCGAAATTCTCGACATGGCGGATTTCGCCGACCACGCGGGCGAGCGGCGCTGCGATCACCGAATGCGCCAGCATCGCCGACACTAGCGCCGCCAGCAGCGCGCCGGCCCCGAGGCCGATAATCAGCCGGCGCAGCGTTGTCTCGACCGGGCCGAGAAACTCCGCTTCGGGGATAACGGTCGCAAGAGACCAGCCGGGAAACGGCAACGGCGTGAGCGCGACCTCGTAGGCCGCGCCCTGCGATGAAAGCCTTTGCCGCCGCGCCTCCTTGCGGCCGTCGTCGCCGGCCAGCGCCATGCGCGCCAGCGGCAGCAGCGCCTCCTGGCTACGCGCGGGATGTAACTCGTCAGCTTCCTTGTCGGGAGCCGCGATCAGCGCGCCGCCGCTGTCGAAGATGAAGGCAGTCCCGGTGCGCCCGACTTCGAGCTGTGCGAGGAAGCGAGACAGGCGAGTATATTCGATCATGATCGCAAGCACGCCCTGGCGTTCCTGGTACACATCGATCGGGCCAGCGAATGCGATCGACGGCCGCCGTCCAACAGGATGGTCGATCACCCTGGACCATTGCGGCCCCTCGGCCTTCATCCCGGCAGCAAACCATCCCTGGTCCACAACGCGATAATCTGTCGGCACGAATTGGCGGGTCTCGAATTCGATATCGCCCGGAATGACCGCGTACTCATCGACCCGGCGCTGGCCGGGATGGTCGGTCTGCGAGATTTCCATCATTTCCAGGTGGCCGTCGCCCAGCTTGTGGGCGGCGAAGAACGAACCGTCCGGCCAGCCCAGCGCGACCCAGGAGATGTTTGCCTGCGACTGCAACTGGGACAGAAAGACGAACTCGCGCTTATCGGCTTCGCGGGTGTCGAGCACGTTCTGCAGGAACAGGGTGCGAATGGCAGTGTGGGCCGCAACCGCTTCGTCGACGATCGCCGATACCTCCTTGCGGACGGCGGCCACGATCTGTTCGTTGATGGTGCTGGCGAGTTGCCGGCTGGTGGCTTCCGCCGTGCGCCACCACAACAGGCTTGAAGCCGAGGCTGTCAACAGGATCGTCGTCAACACCAGCGCCGATACCGCGAGACCGATGCTGACGGTCAGGCGGTTACCGTCGGAAAGAGCACTTGGACGTTCCGCTGGTTGTCGGCTTGGAAAGGTGATCATCCTCGTTCCACCTTCCAGCTGGGCACGCCGACGGCCGCATCGGCTGAGTATACGCCGGAATGCCGGTTCACGTTACCTTTCCTGACGCCGGCCGGAAACAATCCAGGCTGATGGTGGCGGCCTCCAATGCCGTTTGGCAAGGGTTCCGATAGTGACGAAGCATTGGAGATGTCCCTTGGGTTTCCTCTACTGGCGACACGCGCGGTGCGGCGATTGTGCACAGCAGTATAGGGGTCTCACGGAATCGTGAGGGGCCTTCAGTAACGGCGGCAGCTTGCGGGACGATGAGACAATGCGGCTTCGCCGAGCAGGCGATGCCAAACCCTAAAGGAGAAATCCAATGTCTGCGAAGAATCTTGTTAGTTCGCTTGTTCTTGCCGGCGCTGTCACGACGGCACTTGCGACCATCGCTTCCGCCGCCCCGCTGACCAAGGCCGAGGGGGATGCTGCTATCGCCGCCCACAAAGAGAAATGCTTTGGCGTGGCGCTGAAGGGTCAGAACGACTGCGCCGCGGGCCCGGGCACCACCTGCCAGGGCACATCGACCATCGACTTCCAGGGCAATGCCTGGAAATTCGTCCAGGGCGGCACCTGCGCCAACATCGAGCTGCCGGGTGGCAAGCACGGCTCGCTGAAGCCAGTCTGACGCCATCGCGAAGAACCACCGACGATTACCGGAAGGCGGAGAGACGACATGAATGCGGTGATCAAGCCAGCCCCCGCCGCGGCTGTTGCTCCTCGCTTTCCGGCGCGGCCGATCGGCGGTCGCGCCGGGACCAGCTTCAAGCACGAGCATCTCGCGGCGATCCTCGCTGATGGCAGGCAGCCCGGCTTCTTTGAAGTCCATGCCGAGAACTACATGGGAGCCGGCGGACCGCCTCACCGGGCGCTGGAAGCGGTCCGGCGCGACCATCCGCTCTCGCTGCACGGCGTCTGCATGTCGATCGGCGGCGAGCGGCCGCTCGATCAGGCGCATCTGAAGCGTTTCAAGGATCTCGTCGAACGCTACGAACCGGCATTGGTCTCCGAGCACCTCGCCTGGTCGACGCATGAAAACACCTATTTCAACGATCTGCTGCCGCTGCCTTATACGGTGACGACGCTGGGGCTGGTCTGCGATCACATCGACCAGGTGCAGGAGGCGATCCGCCGGCCGATGCTCCTGGAAAATCCGTCGACCTATATCGCATTCCGCGAGTCGACGATGAGCGAGACGGATTTCATCCGCGCGATCGTGCGGCGTACCGGATGCGGCCTCCTGCTCGACGTCAACAATGTCTTTGTCTCCGCCACCAATCACGGCTTCTCGGCGCGCGATTACCTTGCCGACTTTCCGCTGCCGCATGTCGGCGAGATCCATCTCGCCGGTCATGCCGAACAAGACGATGACGAGGGCAATCCGCTTCTGATCGACAGCCATGACGGCCCGGTCGCGGATGCCGTATGGAAGCTGTACGACAACTTGATCGCCCAATACGGGCCGATTCCGACGTTGGTTGAGTGGGACAGCCAAATTCCGGATTGGCCGATTCTCAAGGCCGAGGCGGCTTTAGCGCAGGCGATCCTCGACCGCCCCCGTTCTGTCTTGGAGAACCGCCATGCGGCCGCATGAACGGCAGCCTTCGTACACGGAGGCATTCGCAGCCGGGCTGATTGATCCCGAGTGCGAGACGCCCGCGCTCGTTGCCGGACCGGCAGGCAGGGGGGCCGTCAAGCGTTACAACGTATACCGCAACAATGTCACGGTCAGCCTGATCGATGCGCTGGCTGCGGTATATCCGGCCGTGCAGCGCATCACCGGCGTCGACTTCTTCCGCGCCATGGCGCGCTTCCATCTCCGCGCGACGCCGCCGACCTCGCCGCTTCTGTTCGAATATGGCCGGGATTTTCCCGCGTTCATCGAACGTTACGAACATGCGCGACCGATGCCGTGGCTTGCCGACACCGCGCGGCTCGAGCGGGCATGGCTCGATGCCTATCACGCCGAAGACGCTGCGCCGCTCTCGGCCGAAACGCTGGCCGCGGTTGCGCACGAGCGCCTCGCCGATCTCGTCTTCATCGTCCATCCCGCGACGCGGATCGTCAGATCTTCATTCTCGGTGGTGACGATCTTCGCGGCCAACCGCGGCGGAGAGAAGGTAGGCCGCATCGACGCGTCGTCACCGGAAGATGCGCTGATCACGCGGCCGGATATCGACGTCGTGGTGCGGCACCTGCCGCCGGGTGGCGCGGTCTTCCTCATGAACCTGCTGACGGGGCAATCGCTCGGCGAGGCGGCTGCGGCGGCACTACAGGCCTCTCCCGATTTCGATATCGCCGCCAACATCGCCGGCCTGATCGAGGCGGGCGCGTTTGCCGCCATCACCTTTGGAGACGCATGATGGCCATAGATCAATACGCCGAGCGCGGCGAGCCCGTGCGCACGGCTGGACTGCTCGTGGAAAAGGCGAGCCAACTCGTCCAAAGAGTGGCAGTGCCGTCGCTGGTGCAGCTTGTGATGCGCGTGGCGCTGGCGGTGCCGTTCTGGAAATCCGGTATTCTGAAATGGACCGGCTTTCTCAAGCTGAGCGACACCGCGGTGACGCTGTTCACCGACGAGTTCATGCTGTATCTGCCGGGCGGCCCCTACCACTATCCGGCGCCGGTGGCGATGGCATTCCTTTCCGGCTGCGGTGAAATCACGTTTTCGGTGCTGCTGGTGCTGGGCCTTGGGACGCGCTTCGCCGCACTCGGGCTGTTGTTCATGACGTTGATCGTCGAACTCACCGTGCCCGACGGCTGGCCGATCCACATCACCTGGGCGGCCATGGCGCTCGGGATCATGGCGTGGGGACCGGGGCGAATCTCGATCGATTACCTCGTGCGCAGTTTCCTTCGGCTGCCGCAGAGCATTCGCTAGGTGACTCTGGAACTACCCATTGCGAGCCGTTTTGGGCGTTCGCAGTTTCTTCGGCGATGACGGTTCGACGGCTCGGCCGTCCAACTCAAGTTCGGCGAGGTTTTGGAAGACCTTGATCAAGTCGCGCTTGAGTTCTGCGATCTTGTTCGGAGGAAAGCTGCGCAGTCCGACGTCCTCGTGAAGTTTAGCCAGGGGGATCAACTCCTCGGCCAGCATTCGCCCCTTTGCTGTAAGATTGATTTCAACGGTCCTAGCGTTGGCGTCCGGGCGTTTCCGCAAGAGGAGGCCCTTCCGCATCATCGTTCCGACGAGACGGGAAAGCGTCGAAAGTTCGATGCTCGTAACTTCGCTTAGTTCACCCAAGCGCTGGTTGCCCGTTTCCCAGAGCGTCGCCATGACCCGGTACATTGGCAAGGTCACGCCGTAAGGCTCCAGCCGGCGCGAAAACAGCTCGCCCATGCGGACACCAACTCGGTTCAGCAAATAAGGGAAGGCGTCACTGAGCCGATACATCGGGCTTTCTTTGCTTGAGGGCACTTCGCCGGAAGGCGGTAAGCCGAAAACTACCGAATATCTCTTGCAGCGACAACATTTGCATTTGCAAGAGTTTACCGGATGTGTATTTTAATCCTCACGAGCCGACATCGAGATTGGCGAACCGGGAGGAGCAACAATGAGGGAGTACGACGTCGCCGTCATTGGGTACGGCCCAACTGGAATGACCCTGGCGGCCTTGCTCGGCCAACTGGGTCACCGCGTCGTGGTGCTCGAGCGCTACACCGAATTGTACAAGCTGCCGCGGGCCGCCTGTTTCGACGACGAGATCATGCGGACCTTCCAGAAATTAGGTCTCGTGGAGGAGATCAGCCGTGGTGCGGAAGTACAGCGCGGCTATGAGTGGGTCAACGCCGCAGGCGAAACACTTGTTGATTTCGAGTACGACAACCCGGCATCGGGCGGCTGGGCGGCGCTCTATATGATGTTCCAGCCATATATCGAAGCCGTTCTCGACCGGCACGATAAGGCGTCGCCCAATGTAGAGGTGTGCCAGGGTGTTACGGTTTCCGAAATCGAGCAGGACGGTGAGGGCGTAACGCTTCGCGGGATCGGCGCCGACGGTGAGGCGGTGGCTGTTCGAGCAAGCTATGCTGTCGGTGCGGATGGTGGCAATGGCTTCACGCGAAAGAAGCTTTGCGACAAAGTCGACGACTATGGCTTCCAGGAAAATTGGCTCGTCTGCGACTTCCGCCTGAACGATGGCGTGAACCTTCCGAAGTTCAGGCAGGTTTGCGATCCGGCTCAGCCGATCGCCATCGTCAATATCGGGCCCGGGCATCATCGCTTCTCGTTCATGCTCAACCCCGGGGAGACGGCCGAACAAGCGACGAACCACGCGGGAGTTTGGTCGCGCGTCGGCCGATACCTGAGTAAGAACGATGCCGAGATCATCCGTGTTGCCAATTATGTTTTCCGCTCTCGCATCGCCGATCAGTGGCGTTATGGACGTGTATTCCTGGCCGGTGATGCCGCCCATGAAATGCCGCCGTTTCTGGCTCAAGGGATGTGCTCCGGCATCCGCGATAGCCACAATCTGGCCTGGAAACTGGATCTTGTGATCACCGGCAAGGCCGACGAAGCGTTGCTTGACACCTACCAGGCCGAACGCGAACCGCATGTTCGTTTCATCACCGAGAAGGCAATCGAACTCGGTCGAGTTCAGACGATGCGCGATCCGATTCAAGCGCGCGAGCGCGACGAGCGGCTTCTCGCCCGGCGCAGGGCAAACCAGGGCCCCGACAAACTGCGCTACCCCGGACTAACCGGCGGTCTTGTCACCGGAGGCGGCGAGTTCTTTCCGCAGGGGATCGTGCTTGCAGAGGGCGAAAGACGCCTGTTCGACGACGTGGTTGGTTCCGGCTGGTGCATCGTTGCGGCGGCCGGCGTGCTCGACGCGCTTCCGGCCGCTCAACGGTCGGCCTGGAAGGCCTTCGGCGGACGAACCGCGACCGTTGCGGGGACACAAATCGCAGGCGCTCTGGAAGATGTCGACGGCACTTACGCCCGCTGGTTCGACGCTCATTCGTGTTCGGCCGCGGTGATCCGTCCCGATTGGTACATCTACGGCACGGCGCGCGACGGTCATGAACTCTCTGCTTTACTCGATCGGCTTGACCAGTCGCTTGGATATCAAGCGGCTCGCGCCTCGGCGTGAATGCCGTCGCGAACTGACCGCGCTTTTGGCTGACAACCGGTACGTGCGGGCATCACGGACCCGGCCTGTATCTCCTCTTTCCAGCCTATCCCGCAAACGGTGTTGTGGTCGCGGCCGCGGTCCTCCGGGCCATTACGGCACATGAATTGCAAGGTTCCGGCCCGTGGGCGGTTCGCGGTTCGGCGTAACTGATCCATACTGTGTCGGGAGAGAATGGGTGATGATGCCGGGAGACACCGGCATCTAGTGCTCGTAGATGGAGTTGGATATCGATCGATGAATGCCTCCACCAAGCCGGTGCGGATCGGGGTCGATATCGGCGGGACCTTCACCGACCTGCAGATATTCGATGCGCGCAATAGCCGGATCGTTGCTCACAAGCTGCCAACGACACCGGAGGATCCCTCGATTGCACTGGTCGAGGGCATCAAGGCTGCCGGTCGGCGCTACGGCTTTACCTTATCAGACGTCGGCTATCTCATGCACGGCACCACCATTGCCACCAATGCCGTGCTTGAGCGCAAGCTGCCGGCGGGCGCGTTGGTGACGACGGCGGGCTTCGAAGACGTGCTTGAGATCGGCCGCCATTATCGTCGCGACGTTTATTCGATCCATCCGCAGCCGGTCCCCGCATTGATCCCTCGCAGCCGGCGGTTCGGCTTTCACGAGCGGATGCGTTTTGACGGAACCGCCGAACGCGTGCCGACCGAGGATGATGTCGACGCCGTCATCGCCCGGCTGGTCGCCGTTGACATCGAAACCGTCGCCATCGCCTTGCTTCACGCCTACGCCAATCCCGACCACGAGCAACGCCTCGCCGATCGGATTCGGAAAGCGCTGCCGAGGCTCGACGTTTCACTGTCGTCGGTCATAAGCCCTGAAATTCGGGAGTACGAGCGGACCAGCACGACCGTGCTGAATGCGCTGTTGCAGCCCGTCGTCCGTGCCTACATCGAGCGCCTCCAGGCGCGCATGCGCGCCGAGGCCTTCGCGCCCCATCTCTTGATCGTGCAGTCGAACGGCGGGGTATGCACGCCGGCGACAGCCGCCGCCGAGCCTGCCCGTCTGTTGTTATCGGGCCCGAGCGGCGGCGCCATGGCGGCGCTCGAGCTCGCGCGCCGGCTCGACGAACCGAACCTTGTGGGCGTTGACATGGGCGGCACCAGCTTTGACGTGTCTGTCGTCCGCGACAGTCGACTAGAGATCGTCACCTTGAGCGAAATCGACCGGTTGCCCGTGCGCTTGCCGATGATCGAGATTCGCACGATCGGCGCCGGCGGCGGCTCGATCGCACGCGTCAACGCGACGAGGCAGATGACGGTTGGCCCGGAAAGTGCCGGCGCACGCCCGGGCCCCGTTTGTTACGGCCGCGGCGGCACCGAGCCGACGGTGACCGATGCCAATCTCGCGCTCGGCCGGCTGGATGCTGCAACCTTTCTCGGCGGCGCCATGGCGCTCGATCGAGAGGCCGCCCGCGCCGCGATATCAGCGCAAGCAGGAGAGCCGCTCGGGCTCGATACGGATGCGGCCGCTGCCGGCATTCTCCGTCTGACCAACACCAATCTCGCCGCCGCGATCCGCGTCAGCCTGTTCGAAAAGGGTCTCGATCCGCGCGATTTTACGATGTTGAGCTTTGGCGGCGCGGGGTCGGTTCATGCCTGTGCGGTGGCGGACGAGCTTGGGATCCGACGCATCATCTTTCCGGTCGATGCCAGCACGTTCTCAGCGCGCGGCATTCTGATGGCTGATATCGAGCACGCTTTTGGCCGTTCGGGTGTGCGGCCGTTCGATGGCAGTGCGGTTGCATGGGTGCGTTCGTGTTTTGAGAGTCTCAAGGCAGAGGGCGCGGCGCGGCTAGAGGCTGACGGCATCGAGCCGGCGAGCCGGAAGTTCGAGCTGTCCGCGGATCTGCGTTATCGCGGCCAGGCCTTCGAACTCACCGTGCCATGGGGCGAGGTCCCGATCGACGAAGGTGGCATCGGCGAAATCTCTCTGCGTTTCCACGCCCAGCACGCCCAACGATTTTCCTATGCCAATCCCGAAGACATGGTCGAACTCGTCACCCTGAGGCTTGTCGCCATCGGTCGAATGCCGCGTCCTCAGATTTCCGCCGGAGAGCCTTCATCCGCCGCCGGCTCCGCAGCAGGTCACCGCCGTGTCTACGTCGATGGCGAATGGCAAGATGTCGCCGCATGGCGGCGCGAGGTGATCGGAGGCACGCGCGAGATTGCCGGCCCTGCCATCGTCGAGGAGGACTACACGGCGATCTACGTTGCACCGGGCTGGTCGCTGACGCTCGGGCGCGACGGCCATCTCGTCGCGGCCCGCAGTGAGGAGTTGGCATGAGCGTGCTTGACGCAATCGAACTCGAAGTGCTGCGCAACGCGCTCACGGCTGCGGCAGCCGAGATGGACGTCACCATGTGGCGGACCAGCCGCTCGACCATCGTGCGCGAAATGCTCGATTACTCGACGGCCATCTTCGACGCGAACGGCAATAACGTGGCGCAGTCGGCCCGCATTCCTCAGCACCTCAATTCCATGGGCTATTTTCTACAGACGATCCTCACACGGTTCATTCCGGCCGAGCTCTGGGAAGAGGGCGATGTCATCATCTCGAACGATCCCTATTGCGGCGGCCAACATCTGCCGGACATCGCGGCTTTTCGTCCGGTTTTTTCCGAAGGAAAGCGCGTCGCGATCGTCGGCACGCTCTGCCATCATCTCGATGTCGGCGGTATGTCGCCCGGCAGCTATGCCGCGAATGCCACCGAAATTTATCAGGAGGGATTGCGGATTCCGCCCTCGAAGCTATTCGCCAGGGGCGTGCGCAATGACGTGCTGTGGGGGCTGATCGCGCAGAATGTACGCCAGCCGATTGCCGTCATGGGTGACTTGCAGTCGCAGATCGCGTCCCTTGGCGTCGGCGTGCGCGCGGTTGAAATCCTGACCGCGCGATACGGCGCCGACAGCTTGATCGCCTCGTGTTCGGCGATGCTGGATGGGTCCGAAGCCGCCATGCGCGCGGCCATCAGCGCGATCCCTGACGGCGCTTACGAATTCGAGGATTTCCTCGATGATGACGGCATCGATGTGACGAGGCCGGTACGCATCCACGCAAAGATCACCGTGAGCGGCGACAGACTGGTCGTCGATCTCTCGGGCTCGGACCGCGCGGTTCCGGGACCGATCAATGCGACGCTGGGTTCAACATCGTCTGCGGTCTATTTCGCCATCGTCGCCGCAGCCGATCGCGTGATCGTTCCGAACGCCGGGTGCTACCGTCCGATCGAGATTGTCGCGCCGGAAGGCTTGATCGTGTCGGCGCAGCATCCTTCTCCGGTCGCGCATCGCCTTGCGCCGGGTCACGTCCTGCTCAACGTGCTGTTCGGCGCGCTCGCAAAAGCCATCCCGGGTCGGCTGCCGGCGGCGTATTATGCCGTCAGTTACGTCTGTTCGTTCCAGACGATGGAAGAGAGCGGAGCGCGAAAGGTGCTGGTCGAGATCGAAGTCGGCGGCTGCGGCGCCCATCCCAACGGAGACGGCGCCAGCGCGCATTCGTTCGGGATGCACAACAACGCGTCGATCCCGATCGAGATGATCGAAAGCAGCATGCCGGTCACCATGGTCGAGTATGGTCTTGCGCCGGGCACAGGCGGAGACGGCCGTCATCGCGGCGGCCTCGGCCTGCGCAGGGCGTGGCGCATCGACAGCCAGGCGGCGAGCTTTACGGGACAGATGGACCGTTTCCGCTTTCGCCCGTTCGGGCTTGATGGCGGCGAACCCGGTGCCGCGGGCCAACTCGAACTCGTGCGCGATGGCAAAGTGCAGGCATTGCACTCGAAGATTTCCAACATGCCGTTGCGAAAAGGCGACGTGGTCCGGCTTGTCACCTCCGGCGGCGGCGGTCTGGGCGCGCCTGGTGAGCGTCAGGCATCGGCGCGGCGGCGGGATCGTGAGCAAGGTTATTCGGTGGAATGAGGCACGTCTAATCGGTTTGAAACAGTAGGGGTGAGCATCATGGATCGTAGAGAGCTTCTTTTAGGTGGTACAGCAGCGCTTGCCGCAAACACCTTGCCTGCACTTACTTTGCCAGCACGTGCTCAAAGCACCGGCGATATCAGGATCGGCTTCACCTATCCGTTATCGGGTAACTCCGCCCAGATCGGGGTCGACGCCCAACGGGCGTTCGAGACCGCGGCCGAGATCATCAACAACAACTACGATTTCAATCTACCGCTGGCCAAAGGCGCAGGTTTGCCAGGATTGGGTGGCGCCAAGGTGCAACTGATCTTTGCCGACCATCAATCCGATCCTCAGAAGGGTCGTGCCGAAGCCGAGCGCCTGATCACCCAGGAAAATGTCTGCGCCGTCATCGGCACCTATCAGAGCGCGGTCGCGGTCACCGTCAGCCAAACCTGCGAGCGCTACCAGATTCCGTTTGTCTCTGCCGAGAACTCCTCGCCCAGTTTGCATCGGCGCGGCTTGAAATATTTTTTCCGTCCGTCACCGCATGACGAGATGTATTCGGCGGCGATGTTCGATTTCTTCGACGCGCTGAAGAAGAAAGGCACCAAGATCGAAACCTTGGCGCTGTTCCACGAGGACACCATCTTCGGCACCGATTCCGGCAATGCGCAGGCGAAGCTTGCGGCCGAGCGTGGCTACAAGATCGTGGCCGATATCAAGTACCGCGCCAACACGTCTTCGCTGTCGGCCGAGGTGCAGCAGCTCAAGGCGGCCAATGCCGATGTGTTGATGCCGTCAAGCTACACCACCGACAGTATCCTTCTGATCAAGACCATGCTCGAACTTGGTTACAAGGCGAATGCGATCGTGGCGCAAGATGCGGGCTTTTCCGACAAGGCGTTCTATGACGCGGTCGGCGACAAGGTCGAGGGCGCGATCTCGCGCAGCACCTTCTCGCTCGATCTCGCCACCAAGCGGCCAATGGTCGGTACCATCAACGCCATGTACAAGGAAAGGTCCGGCAAGGATCTCAACGACCTCACGTCGCGGGAGTTCATGGCGCTTCTGGTGCTGGCGGATGCGATCAACCGCGCCAAGTCGACCGAGGGCCCGAAGATTCGCGATGCGTTGGCCGCAACCGATATTCCGGGGGAGCAGACCATCATGCCGTGGCGGCGCATCAAGTTCGACGAGGCGGGCCAGAACAACGACGCCGATCCGGTGCTGCTGCAATATGTCGGCGGCAAGTTCGTCACGATCTTTCCGCCGCAAGCCGCGATTGCAGAGGCGGTCTGGCCGATGAAGTAAAATCCGGCCGGGCCGATTTGTTCAGCCGGCTTAGTGTGCCGCTACCCGCTCAGCTTTCGCCATCGCGCGACCGTGGCGGAGGGGGCATTGCAGCTTGCAGCAAGAACAGCGGCTGTGAGCTGTGCTGCCTTGATCAGTTCGGCCTCGCTCACCTTGTCCCTGAGATCGCCGGGTGTAAGAACGAGCCGCACATTTGCGTTAGGATTATCGTAGCCCGCCACCAGTCGAAACGCGGGAATCCCAGCCAGCGCAAAGTTGGCATGATCGGAATTTATCTGGAGCGGCCGCACGCAGCGTAAGGCGCATCCGTTCGCCTCGGTAGTTTCGAGCAGAAACGGTTCCAGCCCGCCAAACCCGCTGGTCAGTGCGGTGAGGCGTTCGCCACCGGCGACGGTATCGAGATTGATATTCAAGGCGATGCGCCGCTTTTCAACGTCGGTCAGGCTTGCGACGTAACGCGCCGAGCCCGTCAGCGCCCATTCTTCCGCACTGAAAAAGGCGAGACGCACGCCGCGCCGCCAGCCTTTCACGTGTGGCGCGATCGTTCGGGTCACTGCGAGTGCGGTCGCAACACCTGAGGCGTTGTCCATGGCGCTCTCGTTGATGTCGTGACCGTCGACGTGTGCGCTGAGGACAACTACCTCGTCGGTCTCGCCGGGCATGTCGAAGAGCAATGTGGAGGTTCGCGCTTGGTATTCTTCGGTTTCGATTGTCATGGTGGCTTGCGCCCATCCCGCGGATGTACGCGCCAGGCGCGCGGCGGTTTCCGGCGCAATGCCCATGGCCGGGATTCCCGCATCACCCTCGTTTCGGCCGGAAGATCCCGTCACGAGTGCGCCCGCAAGGGGGCCGGCGATGAGAAAGCCGACGGCGCCCGCCTCAAGGGCCATATTGTATTTGCGGCGGCGATGGATCGTGCCGGCGGCAAACATGAGTTCATGTCGTACCAGGACGATGCGGCCGGCGATTTCCTCTCGATGGGCTTCGAACTCTTCCGGTGTGCCACGGCCGAGGTCGATCACCTCCGCGCTGAGCCCACCCGCTTCAGTGGCCGTCGAGCGCACCAGCGGGTGGCAGGCGGCAAGCGCTCCGTCGGAAAGGCGTAACTCGGCTTTTATGGCGCGCCAGCCACCGTAGCTCACGGGAAGCGAGTTACAGGGAACACCGCTCGCGAGGCTGCCGCGTTCGGCGACATAGTCCATCGCCGCGCGTTCGCTCTGCGTACCGGCGAGACGGCCGCCGAAATCGCAGAGTGCGGCAAATTCCTCGCTTAAAGTGCCGTCAGCGGCGATCCTGGCAAATACATCTGGCCGCAGACGCATCGGCTAATCTCCATCGCTGACAAGATTGCGCATATGAGCGTCGAATGCATCGAGGAAGTTGCGCGCGAGCGTCGAAAGGTTCGGGTCGACTGCATGAAAAACCGCGATGTCGTAGAGAATGACAGGTCTGAAAGGCCGGATTTCCAGTCCGGCGGACTGAAACTGCTGCGCCGAGGCGCGATCGACGATCGAGACTCCTAATCCGCTTGCCACCATCGCGCAGATAGCTGCGAAGAACTCCGAGCTTGCGACCACATTCAGACGCGCCTGCATATCCGAAAATACTTTTTCCACGAGATGATAGCCGGTCATCAGCCGCGACACGCCTACGAACGGGCGGCCGGATAGCAGTTGCGGAGTGATTACGTCGTGTTCACAGAGCGCATCATTTTTCGGCAGGATCGCGACGAAGTCCATCCGGTAGCGCGTGATGCTAAGCCCGGAAGGATCAATGGGCGGTTCGGCAATGCCGATATCGTAGCTCCGCGACGGAAACATGCCGCGCACCACGTCGGAGTTGCGAATGAAGAGTTCGACTTTGACGTTAGGGCGCTGTTTGGCAAAGGCGGCAACGACGGGAGGCAGCAGCGATATACCCGCCATCGGGTGGCCCGCAATCGTCAGCGATCCAACCTCGCCGGAGCGGATTTGTTCGGCGACGCGGCTTAAATCGCTGATTTTCGTCAGTGTCTGTTCGACGTCGTTGCGGAACGCAATGGCTTCGGCGGTCGGGCGCACCCGGTTGCCCGAGCGGACGAAAAGGGCGAAGCCGACATCGGACTCTAGCCGCGCAATCTGTGCGCTCACCGCCGGCTGGGTTAGGCCGAGGGACGCAGCCGCGTGGGTCATGGAGCCGCTGTCCAGGACACTGCGGAACGCTTCCAGGAGACGAGGATCAATCTGCATAAATTTTGGTTATTGCCAATTTAGCTTCTGTTGCTCTAATTTAAGCGATGATGCTAAATTTAGTAAAGACCAGCATCAAAATTTTTTATGCTGCTGCGACAGGGTCTCGACTTGGCTGCACCGTTGATCGCTTCCGAGAAGATATCGAAAAGCTTCGGCCCGACCGAAGTGCTGCGGCATGTCAGCCTCGCGGTCGCACCGAACGACGTGGTCTGCGTGATCGGACCGTCTGGTTCAGGCAAGACCACCTTGCTGCGCTGCCTCGCACTGCTCGAACCACCGACGGGCGGAACGGTGGTCATGAACGGCGTCACGATTGCGTCCGCGCGCGGCAGTTCAGAACAGCGCCGCGCGGCGCGGGAGGTTCGGCCGGAAATCGGCATGGTGTTCCAGCACTTCAATCTGTGGCCGCACATGACGGTGCTCGGCAATCTGATCGAGGCCCCGCTGCGGGTGAAACGCATGCCGCGGTCGGAGGCCATCGCAATGGCCGAGGCGCTGCTCGCCAAGGTCGGCCTTTCCGACAAGCGGGATGCCTATCCCAACCGATTGTCCGGGGGGCAGCAGCAGCGGGTTGCCATCGCCCGCGCGCTGGCGATGTCGCCCAAGGTCCTGCTGTTCGACGAGCCGACCTCTGCGCTCGATCCAGAGTTGCGTCAGGAGGTCTTGATGGTGATGCGGCAGCTCGCGAGCGAGGGCATGACCATGCTGGTTGTGACCCACGAAATGGGCTTTGCGCGCCAGGTCGGCACCCGCGTCGTGTTCATGGATGCTGGGGAGATCGTCGAGGAAGCGCCGCCCGAGATTTTCTTCACCATGCCGTCGAGCGAACGCGCCAAACGCTTCATCTCCCAGCTTCAGAACTAGTCCAAAGGATCCAGATCACAGGATCACGATCAAAGCCAGCGAGAGGACAAACCGGATGAAATCCAATCTGCGCCCATTCTTGCTCCACGCGGCCGTGCTTGCCGTCACCGCCGCGCTTCTCGCACCCACGCCTGCCGGTGCGGCTGAGGTGAATTCGCGACTCAACGAAATCACAAAATCCAAGAAGCTGCGCGTCTGCCAGTTCCCGCTCTACTATTCGATTTCTTTCCGCAATCCCAAGACGGGCGTGATCGAGGGCATCGATGCCGATCTCGCCAAGGAACTGGCGAAGGATCTGGGTGCGCAGCTCGAGATCGTGGAGAGCAGCTTCGGGACGTTCATCGCCGATCTCCAAGCCAATAAATGCGACATCGGCATGTTTGCGTTAGGGGCTTCGCTTCAGCGCGCGCAGGCGGTGGAATTCTCAAAGCCCTATCTTATCACCAACGTCTACGCAGTGACCCGCAAGGACGGCCCGATCAAAAGCTGGGACGACATCGACAAGCCTGGCATCAAGGCCGCTGTCACGCTCGGCAGCTACATCGAGCCTTTCATGAAGGGCTATCTGAAGAAAGCCGAGCTGATATCGGTGGCGCCGCCCAATACGCGCGAGGGCGAACTTGTCGCCGGTCGCGTCGATGTCATCATGACGGACTTCCCGACCGCGGTGAAGGTGACCGACGAATTCGACTGGGCCAAAAGCATCGAGCCGCCGGAGAAACTGGCTGTCACCCCTTACGCCTATGCGGTGCCGCAGGGCGATCAGGTCTGGCTCAATTTCATCAATCTCTTCATCGACACCATCAAGCTCGACGGTCGTCTGAAGAAATATGCCGAGAAGAACAAGCTCGGCCCGATTGTCGCTCCCTGAAAAGCAGGTAAGACGCCGTGGTCACCTATCAGTTCCGATGGGATGTGATCTGGAACAACCTCGACTTCCTGATGTCGGGGCTTCAGATGACGTTGTTCATCTCGGCGACGTCGCTGATATTTGCGCTGATCGGCGGCCTGATCCTGGCCTTGTTCGACCTCTCGAGATTCGCCTTGCTACGAGGCTTCAGTCTCACGCTCGGCGAGATCATCCGCAACACGCCGATCCTGGTGCAGCTTCTGTGGGTCTATTACGTCCTGCCGATCGTCTTCAACATCCGCGTTTCCTCGCTGGCCGGCATCCTGATCGGTCTGTCGCTTTATATGGCGGCCTTCATCTCGGAGGTGTACCGGGCAGGCATCCAGGCCGTTCCCAAGGGGCAGCGTGAGGCCGCGCAGGTGCTCGGCCTCACGCCGGTGCAGAGTTTTATGCGGATCGTGCTCCCGCAGGCGATCCGAATGACGCTGCCGCCACTGGCGTCGAATTTCGTGCAATTGATCAAGTTCTCCTCGCTGGGGGCGGTGATTTCGGTGAGCGAGATCACGCGGCGAGGTATGGAATTGTCTTCTTCCACCTTCAGGCCGCTGGAAATCTTCTCCTTCATCGCGGTGGTCTATTTCTTCATCTGCTGGCCGCTTGCGATGGCGATCCGTATCTGGGAAGGCCGTCTTGCCCGTCGCTGATCAAACTTCATCCTTGAGTGCACGCCTCCAGGCCGAGGTCGAAGCGCAACGCGCAGTCCTGATCGAGACCACACGAAGGCTCGTTGCTGTCGCGTCTCCCAACCCGCCCGGTGATGTGACGGAATGCGCCGAAGTCGCCACTGAGCTGTTGAAGGCGATCGATGGCGTTCGTATCACGCGTTACGAAACAGCACCCGGTATCGTCAATCTGGTGGCCGTGATGACGGGTGCGGGGCCAGGGCGCAGGCTTGTCTTCAACGGGCATCTCGACACGTTTCCGATCGGAGAGGGCCAATGGACGGTGCCACCACTGGGCGGCACATTGAAGGACGGGCGGATTTACGGCCGTGGCGTTTCCGACATGAAAGCCGGCATTGCGGCCGCGCTCACCGCCTTTCGAATCCTTGCGGGCTTGCGTGAACGCTGGCGCGGCGAGTTGGTGATGACGCTTGCCGGCGATGAAGAGAACATGGGTTCGCTTGGCTCGCGTTGGCTTTTGGAGCATGTGCCGGAAGCAAAGGGCGACGCGATGTTGTGTGGCGATGTCGGCTCGCCGATGGTCTTGCGCTTCGGCGAGAAGGGGCTTTGCTGGGTTGAGATCGAAGCCGAAGGCCGCCCCGCGCATGGCGCGCATGTTCACAAGGGGACAAACGCCATCGATCGGCTTCGGCAGGCGCTGGACGGGCTGAAACGGCTGGAGAGCCTACCTGTGGCTGCTCCTGCCGCTGTCACGTCGGCGATCATGGCTGCCAAGCCGATCTCGGAGGAATTGTCGGGCGAGGGCGAGGCGGAAACCTTACAGCGCGTGACGGTCAATATCGGCACGATGGAGGGCGGGATCTCGCCGAACCTGGTACCGGCGCGGGCGCGCGCAGCCGCCGATATCAGACTTCCGGTGGGCGTCAGCCTGGAAGCCGTCCAGGCAGCCCTGCACCGCGAACTTGATTCTTGCGAGGGTGTGACCTGGCGCATCATCCGCGCCTATCCCGCAAGCTTCACGCCGCCTGACCACGAGATCGTCACTCGCACAATTGCCGCGGCGACCAAGGTGTTGGGAAAGACACCCGTCGCCAATATGCGGGTGGGAGCGTCCGATGCCAGGCTTTACCGCATGTTCGGCGTTCCGAGCGTGGTGTTCGGCTGCACGCCCTTCAATATGGGCGCGCCGGACGAATACATCCTCGTCGACGAACTGGTGGCGGTTGCGAAAGTTCACACGCTCGCCGCCTTCGATTTTCTGAGCGAAGCCTGACCGGAAAGACCAACAATGAAAGCATCAGAACTTTCAACGGCCGACCTGTTTCGCACCAGCACTGGCTTCATGGGCGTGCCCTGGGCGTCGTCCGCCAAGGGATCGAAGGCCGCGATCCTCGGCGTGCCCTTTGATTGCGGCACGCACGCATTCCGTATCGGCTCGCGGGACGGGCCGCGTTCCATCCGCGAACAGTCGCGACTGGTGCGCGCCTTCGAGTCCGAACGCGCCGACTATGATATTCGCGCCGCGTTGAAGCTCGTCGATTGCGGCGATGTGGACGTCACGCCGAGCCGTATCGAAGTGGCGTTCGAACGCATCGAAGAAGCCGCCTGGCGCATCGCCTCCGATGGCGCGACCGTGGTCGGATTTGGCGGCGACGGCTCGATTTCGGTGCCGCTGGTCCGCGCCGCCTCACGCCAATGGCCGAACCTTTGTGTGCTGCACGTCGACAGCCATACCGATTGTCATCCGGTCAATCCCGACCATCCCTACGACGCCGCCAGCCAGTTCAGTCACGTGGCGATGGAGCAGCGGGTATCGGCGGGCGCTTCCTATCACGTGGGGATACGTGGTCCGACCTATCGCGCAGGCGTTGCGGCCCACACCAAAAGCCTCGGCTATAACGTCATCACCATGCGCGACTATGTGCGGCGCGGAGAGGCGGATGTGCTCGCAGAACTGCACGCCGCCATGAAGGGACGTCCCGTCTATCTCT
>CAVVLH010000067.1:0-5805 GCA_963748805.1 uncultured Alphaproteobacteria bacterium
TACCACCTTTCCAATGACTTAGCCGGATGACAAGGTTCTGGGCGGAAGCTGTCGTCATGACCGAGAGTGCCGTAGGCGCGACCTGGCATCTTGTGCTAACGCACCGCTCCGGAGCGCCTTTCAGCCGCGCGCTGCACGTGAGGAACCAGTGATGTTCGATAGTCTCAGGCTACGCCTGTTGCCGGTGTTTGGATTGCTGTTGGCCGGCTGCTGGCTGATGTCGCCGCGCCCAGCCCATGCCCAATTCCCCCAGGGTGAGAACAAATGGGCTGAGATCGATGTCACCAACGCGATCAATCGTGCCATTGACGAAAGCAATGCGGGCACTGAGCTGCGTGAAAAGCTGGTGCGCCGCTTCTCCGAATGTTCGCTGATGTATGGGGGGCTTTCAACGCTGGCGTCCAACGCCGAAGCCAAAAAGAATTACGTTCAAGCCCAACTCGCCACCATGGAAATTGAATCGACGGTTGCCAAGCCATTGCAATCGGAAAAGAGACTGGAAATCGAAGAATCCGCGCGAAAATCAGTGGCGATGATGTTGCGCATCCTGAAGGCGCAGAACGACAACAAGGAAGTGGGTCCGCTTCTCAAGAGCTGCAAATCGTTGAACGACGTAAGAGAAATCAACAACGCGGTGCGTGAGATTTCACGCCAGTAAAGCCGGATGCCAGCGCTTCGCGCGGTGAGCGCGAGATCGGCGTCGGCGTCACCGCGATCGAAAAGTCTGGTGGCGTTGCTTGCGCCTACGGTTTGTCGAGGAACGCCTTCACCAACTTCACGGTCTGGGCGGGTTGCTCCTCCATGATCCAGTGACCGGAACCCGTGATGATCCCGCCTTCAACATTGCTGCCGACTTCTCGCATGATGGCGGCCTGCTGTTCACCGAAGGATTTTTCGGCTCCGAGAGCCAGGATGGGCATCGCGAGCTTGGCCTTGGCCGCAAACGCCTTGTTGTCGGGCGCGTCCTTGGTGTTGAAGGTCGCGAATTGCTCGAACGCAAAGTGCATATTGCCGGGACGGGCGTAGAGCTTCGCATAATGCTCGCGCGTCGCTTCATCGATCGCCTTCGGGTTGGCCGATAATTCATTATAGAAGCGGTCGAGATAGATGCGCTCCCGTCCCTTGACCAGCCGGTCGACATCAGGGCCGCGGAAGTTGAAATGCCATAACAGCGGGCTTTTCAGGATTTCTTCCCACGGTCCGATACCCGGAAGCGGCGCGTCGATCGCGACCCACTTTGTGATGCGGTCGGGAAATTGTGCCGCGAGCGCATAGCCGACCATATTGCCGATATCATGCGTAACGAGATCAGCTTTCTCTACTTTGAGCGCGTCCATTACCGCCGCGATATCCCGGCCTTGCGTCGCCTTGTCGTAGCCGGAAGGGGGATGCGAGGAGAGCCCCATGCCGCGCAGGTCGGGCACGATGATCGTATGATCGGCCATCATCGCTTTCGCCAGCGGCGCCCACATGTCGCCGGTGTCGGCAAAGCCGTGCAGCATCACAACGGCAGGGCCCTTGCCGCCGACGCGGACGTAGATCTCCGCGTCGCCGGACTTCACCATTTGAGTCCGGAACGAGAGCGGAAATTCCTCGATCTTTGCGGAAGCGGGCGATGTTGCCAGTGCCGCCAGGACAATGCAGGCACCAAAACTGGTTAAATTCATAACAACCCCAAATCCCAGTGTTGGACGCTAGTGGAGTGGATTTGACATTCGCTACCCTTTAGCCGGGATTCTAACATTTGCAAAAGTGCCTGCCACATCGGGATGCAAATGTTAGAATCGGACCACTAGCTCCAATATCGTCTTCTCCGGGCGGGCGCCCGCCCAGGGTCGAAGCAGCCGGAAGTTTAGCCATTTTGATGTTCCGGCAACACGGCCGGAGCCGCCAGGCCAAAAAATTTCAGCGGATAGCCGCGAGAAATCCCCGCGGGCGCAGTCAAACCGTCACGTTGCGCCGTGATGGCCGCCCTGGCCTCTCGGGTCTGCTGAAGCAACGACGATGCCTGATGCGAGCGAGCGCACTTGAATGTTGGTGCTCAGCGATGCTCGCGGTTCCATGTGGGCAATTGCTCCTTGGACCGCAAAGCGCCCGCGCATCTGCTTGCCAACACCATGTTGCTCACCCAGAATTTGAGTCTGGGGTGATTTGGGGGATGACATGGGTGCTTTTGCGCTTGGAAGAGAACGACCTGGAAGTGGACTCGGAAGTGGACTTGGGAGTCGACTTGGGGGCGGAATCATACTGGCTGCCGCGTTGTGGGTCTGGCCCGCGGCCGGGTGGGCCTACACTGCCGACCAACAGCAGGCCTGCATGGGCGATGCGTTCAGCCTGTGCGGCTCTGAAATCCCTGACGTGCAGCGGGTAACCGCCTGTATGGTCAGAAAGCAGGCTGAACTCAGCCCTGGCTGCCGGGTTTACTTCAGGGCCGAGCGTACCGAAGTCAGGCCGGCAAGGCCTCACAGGATACGCAAACGCGTCGTTTCGGACGCGAACGAGGACTGATCGGCCGGCGGCCGTTCGCCCGCGGATACCTTGACGGCTCATCGGGGTCGGCGGAACGGGATATGTCTGAAAAACAACCCCGCCGACTATTCGTGGGTATCGCCACAATTGACGCTAAATTCTTCTTCCACGAATCAGCGCGCTGATTCATTTTTCGTTATCTGGGGTCAATCTGGAGGCGAAGAGTATGAACGTCATTGTTTTTGCGTCGCGTAAAGGTGGCTCGGGAAAGAGTACCCTGGCTGCCCATCTCGCTGCGCATGTCCATAAGACAACCAAGCCGTGCCTGTTGGTCGATGCCGACCCACAGGGATCGCTGACATTGTGGCACAAACTGCGTGGTACCAACGAACCAGCGATCAAGACCGCCGTCAATTCGGTCAGCGGGATTGTCGCCGCCGCCAAGCGTGACGGCTACGAATGGGTGTTCATCGACACGCCGCCAAATCTCTCGGCGGTTGTCGATGATGCGATCAAGAACGCCACCATGGTCGTGATTCCGGCGCGGCCGGGCGTCTTTGACGTCAATGCCGTGCAGGAAACGATTCAGATGTGCCGTTCGGCGCGTAAGCCCTACGCGGTGGTGCTCAACGGTGCGCCTGCCCGGCGCGACGAGGTGGAAAGCCGCATCGTCACCATCGCCCGCGAAGCGTTGACCAAATTCCGCGCGCCGGTATGGGGCGGGCAGATCACCAACCGTGCCGATCTCCTGATGGCGCTCGGCAAGGGCGAAGGCGCCCGCGAATATTTTGCCGAAGGCCGTGCAGCGGCGGAAATCGGCCGACTGTGGGCGGCGATCGAACGTTCGGTAAAAGCGATCCGCGGCACCGCGTCGGCGAGCGGCACGATGCACAAGCAGGCGGCCTAAAGCGCGATGAGATTTGGTTGAATCGTCATCACGCTTTAGTTCTTTGATGAAGCATAGTCTTTTCCGAAAAACCGCTTCACACTTTTCCGGATCATGCTTTGGCAGATCGGACGGCGATGTACGGAAACGGTGCGGCGCCGATTCCGTCGCGCTAGCTGCCGGTAGAGCGGTTAAGGCAACATCATCCCGCGTGGGCACCAGGGGCTCTCACGCGGGATGATGTTGCGTGAGCGCTATGTCTGTCGGTTAATTCACCATCAACACGTAGAACATCACGACCGGCGACAAGGTCAGGATCACCGACCAGATGCCGACCGCCCAGAGAATATCCTGGATGCAAAAGCCGCCCGTTTCGGGATTCGGGTTGTCTTGAGTGTCCATAACGCCCCCGCGTTTTTTGCTTTCAGTTCGACCGCGACATGACGCGTCGTCAGCTTCCAACCAGAAAGCGAATGGCCAGTACCGGCGAGAAGCCGAGCAGCACTGCCCACAGTCCGAACGAGGAAACCATCAGGAAATCCTGCTTCCTCTCAGCCCATTTGGAATTCGCAAAACGCTTGTTTGGGATCTCAGTGGTCATGGCTTGCCCCCCGGCTTCTTGGTGATTGGGGCAATTCATACCGGCAAAGTCCTAAAAATACGGACCCTTCGCTGACGCAGAGTTTAGCGGGGCATTTCAGCGCCCGTTAACCAAGCGGCGCATGCGGATATGGTTGCGCATGATCTGCGCCAACGCTTTCGAATTGGTCGTTCGGAAAAAGCCGCTGCAGTTCACCGGTCGGCGCGGCTGACCACATCCATCAATTCGGCGATCTTGCGGCGCTGATCGGCCTTGTCGCCGGACACGATGGCGTGTTCGACACAATGGGCGACATGGTCGCGCAGGATCTCCTCCTCGACGCGGCGCAAAGCCGCCTTCGCCGCCGCGATTTGCGTGACGACGTCGATGCAATAGCGGTCGTCCTCGACCATGCCCGCAAGTCCGCGGATCTGGCCCTCGATCCGTTTCAGCCTTTTCAGGCAGGACGTCTTGATCTCCTGGCGCATAGGCGTCATATACCCCCCTGGGGTATAATATTCAAGAGAGACGGAAGCGAAGGATGGCGCAGGACGAACCAACACACGGCGCGGAAACGGCGCCGACCGGCCATCAGGTCCGCCATCCCCACGACCATCATCACGCCAGCTGCGATCATGCGAAGCCGGCCGCCGGCGCCTGCTGCGGCGGCAAGCACGACGCCGGGGTCAATCTGGATGCCGAGGTCGCGATCGATCCGGTCTGCGGCATGAAGGTCAAGCGCGAGACCGCCAAGCATCGGTTTGAATACAAGGGCCAGGAATATCTGTTTTGCGGCGCGCGTTGCCGCGAACGCTTCCAGGCCGACCCGGAAAGATTTCTCGAGCCCGAAGCCGGGCAGGCGCCGACCGCGCCCACGCGGCAGGAGCCTGCCGGCACGATCTACACCTGCCCCATGCATCCGGAAGTCCGACAGGCCGGTCCGGGAAGCTGCCCGATCTGCGGCATGGCGCTCGAGCCGGAGCAGGTCTCGCTCGACCAGGGGCCAGATCCCGAATTGATCGACATGACCAAGCGCTTCTGGGTCGCGCTGGTGCTGACCGCGCCGGTGTTTGTGATCGAGATGGGCCGTCACCTCGGCCTGATGCACCTCGTTCCCTCTTCGTGGTCGAACTGGATTTCGTTGGCGCTGTCGACACCGGTCGTGCTGTGGGCAGGCGCGCCGTTTTTCGTGCGCGGCTGGCGCTCGGTCGTCTCAGGCCACCTCAACATGTTCACGTTGATCGCGATGGGCACCGGCGTGGCGTATCTCTATAGCCTGATCGGCACGCTGCTCCCGCAAATCTTCCCGGCCGGCTTCCGCGACGCTCACGGCGCGGTCGGGGTCTATTTCGAAGCGGCCGCCGTGATCACGGTGCTGGTGCTGCTTGGGCAGGTTTTGGAACTGCGGGCGCGCGAACGCACCTCGGGCGCGATCCGGGCGTTGCTCGGTCTCGCGCCGAAAACCGCGCGGCGCATCAGCGATCGCGGTGACGAGGACGTCGCGATCGATACGATCGCGGTCGGCGATCACTTAAGGGTGCGGCCCGGCGAGAAAATTCCGGTCGATGGCTTTGTCATCGAAGGAACGTCCTTTGTCGATAAATCCATGGTGACGGGCGAACCGATGCCGGTTGCCAAGGCTGACGGCGCGCGCGTCATTGGCGGCACCGTTAACCAAAGCGGTGCACTGGTGCTGCGCGCCGAACAGGTCGGTCGTGATACCATGCTGGCGCGGATCGTCGACCTGGTGGCGCGGGCGCAGCGGTCGCGGGCGCCGGTTCAGCGTCTTGCCGATCGCGTTGCCGGCTGGTTCGTGCCCGCGGTGCTCGCTTCTGCCAGCACGCAACTGAACGAGGTACAAAAACACGAC
>CAVVLH010000068.1:0-94855 GCA_963748805.1 uncultured Alphaproteobacteria bacterium
CGCCCGGCACGTCCGGGCTTTCGGCGTTGGATGGATTCGAGAAATGACGGGAACGACACGATCGAGCGGGGGTCTCGACGACCGCCGCAAGCGGCTTCTGTTTCGCTGCTGGCATCGCGGCACCCGTGAGATGGACCTCATCCTCGGCCGGTTTGCCGATACCACGATTGCCGACCTTACCGACGATGAAGTGACCGAGCTGGAGCATCTGATCGAGCTTCCCGATCCCGACCTCTACGCCGCGCTGACCGGCGATGCGCCGCTGGCTCCACAATATGCCGGGGCGCTGTTCGACCGCATCAAATCGTTCCGTCCTGGGGATCAGGGCGAATGAAACAGCAGGGACAGTCGCCGGCGCAATCGCTCGTTCCCGGTCGCGCGCTGACATTTGCCAACGTCGCCGAAGGCGCCGAGGGTCTCATCGTTTCGGATTTGGCGCGCGCGGTCGCGGCGCGGCCAAAGCCGCCGGCCGTGAGTCTCGCGGTGGTGTGCCGCGACGGGCCCCGGCTTCAGCAACTCGCCCGCGCGCTGTCATTCTTCGCGCCCGATCTGCCGGTGCTGCAATTCCCGGCCTGGGACTGCCAACCCTACGACCGGGTGTCGCCGCATGGCGGCATCCTGTCTCAGCGGATGACGACACTGGCGCAATTGTCACGCCTCGTCGGCAGCGAGAAGCCGCTGATCGTGCTCACGACCGTCAATGCCATCGTGCAACGGGTGCCGGCACGCGATATCGTGGCGGCGCAGGCATTGTCAGTCGCCCCCGGCCATGTGGTGCCGATGGATTCCATCGTCGCCTGGCTGGAGCACAATGGCTACAGTCGTTCCTCCACCGTCCGCGAGCCGGGCGAATATGCCGTGCGCGGCGGTATCCTGGACCTGTTCCCGGCAGGGCTCGACCAGCCGGTGCGGTTCGATTTCTTCGGCGACAGCCTGGAATCGATCCGCAGCTTCGATGCTGAAACCCAGCGCACGCTGCTCGACATGCGCTCGCTCGATCTGGTGCCGATTTCTGAATTCCAGCTGACCACGGAGACCATCCGGCGTTTCCGCATGGGTTACGTCGCTGCTTTCGGCGCACCCGAACGCGACGACCAGCTTTACGAGGCCGTCAGCGAAGGCCGCCGTCATCCCGGCATGGAACACTGGCTGCCGCTGTTCCAGGACAAGATGGATACCTTGTTCGATTATCTCGGCGATGCGCCCGTCGCGATCGAGCCGCAAGGCGAGGACGCCGCCCGTGAGCGCTTCAAGCAAATCGCCGACTATTACGAGGCGCGGCATGAGGCGATGGAACATCCCGGAGGCGGCGCGATCTACAAGCCGCTGCCGCCGGAGCGGCTCTATCTGACCGAGGAGGAGTGGAACAAGCGGCTCGCCGAAGCTCCGCTAGCGCGATTAACGCCGTTTGCGATTCCGGAGGGCAGCGCCGATACGGTCGATGCCGGCGCGCGGCAAGGGCGCAGCTTCGCGCCCGAGCGGACCGACAGCACCGTCAACGTCTTCGGCGCCGTCGTCAGCCACGTCCAGGCCTTACAGGCTGCGCGCAAGAAAGTCGTGATCGCGCTGTGGAGCGAGGGCTCGCGCGACCGCATGGACAGCATGCTGCGTGACCACAAGCTGCTCAACCTGACCAGCGTCAATGCCTGGCGCACGGTGCAGGCGACGCCGCGAAACGAAACCATGCTGGCCGTGGTCGGCATGGAGACCGGGTTCGAGACCGATCAGGTCGCCGTGATCACCGAACAGGACATTCTCGGCGACCGCCTGGTGCGGCCGCGCAAGGCCAGCCGCAAGCTCGATAACTTCATCTCGGAGGTGACGAGTCTGGCCGCCGGCGATCTCGTCGTGCATGTCGAGCACGGCATCGGGCGATTCGTCGGGTTGCAAACGCTTGATGTCGCCGGCGCGCCGCACGACTGCCTCGAACTGCGCTACGCGGCCGAAACCAAACTGTTTCTCCCGGTCGAGAACATCGAGCTGCTGTCGCGCTACGGCTCCGACAGCGCCAATGTCGAACTGGATCGTTTGGGCGGCAGCGGCTGGCAGGCCCGCAAAGCCAAGCTCAAAAGCCGCATTCGCGAGATTGCCGGCGAATTGATCAAGATCGCGGCCGAGCGGCATCTGCATGAGGCGCCGAAGCTGCCGGTGCAGCCGCATGTCTATGACGAATTCTGTGCGCGGTTTCCCTATGAGGAAACCGAAGACCAGCTCACAGCCATCAACGCGACCTTGAAAGATCTCGAGATTGGGCGGCCGATGGACCGGCTGATCTGCGGCGACGTCGGCTTCGGCAAAACGGAAGTCGCCTTGCGCGCGGCGTTTGCCACCGCGCTCGACGGCAAGCAGGTCGCGGTGGTTGTGCCGACCACGCTGCTGGCGCGTCAGCATGCCAAAACCTTTACCGAGCGGTTTCGCGGCTTTCCGGTGCAGGTCGCTCAGGCCTCGCGCCTGATCGCACCCAAGGAACTGACGCAAGTCAAGAAGGGGCTGACGGACGGCTCGATCGACATCGTGGTCGGCACCCATGCGCTGCTCGGCAAATCGATCAAGTTCCGCGACCTCGGCCTTCTGATCGTCGACGAAGAGCAGCATTTCGGCGTCAGCCACAAGGAGCGGCTGAAACAACTGCGCGCTGAGGTGCATGTGCTGACGCTGAGCGCAACCCCAATCCCGCGCACGCTGCAACTGGCGCTCACCGGCGTGCGCGAACTCTCCATTATCGCCTCGCCGCCGGTCGACCGGCTGGCGGTACGCACCTTCGTCGCGCCGCACGATCCCCTGATGATCCGCGAGGCGTTGCTGCGGGAACGCTATCGCGGCGGGCAGGCGTTCTATGTGGTGCCGCGCATCGAGGACCTCGCGGGCGTCAAGGATTTCCTTGAAAAGAACGTTCCGGAGATGAAGGTCGCGGTCGCCCACGGCCAGATGCCGCCGACCACGATCGAAGACATCATGTCGGCGTTCTATGACGGCAAATACGACATCCTGCTGTCGACCACCATCGTCGAGTCCGGCCTCGACATTCCGAACGCCAACACGCTGATCGTGCACCGCGCCGACATGTTCGGCCTGGCGCAGCTCTATCAGTTGCGTGGACGGGTAGGGCGCTCGAAACTGCGCGCCTATGCGCTGTTCACGCTGCCGGCCCAGCAGAAGATCACGCCGCAGGCCGAGCGGCGGCTGAAGGTGCTGCAATCGCTGGAGACGCTGGGCGCCGGCTTCCAGCTCGCCTCGCACGATCTCGATATCCGCGGCGCCGGCAATCTGCTCGGCGAGGAGCAATCCGGCCACATCAAGGAGGTCGGCTTCGAGCTCTATCAGTCGATGCTGGAGGAGGCGATCGTCAACCTCAAGGCCGGCGTGGTCGAGCCCGCGGCCGACCGCTGGTCGCCGCAGATCACGATCGGCATGCCGGTTTTGATTCCGGAGGACTACGTCGCCGATCTCTCGGTGCGGCTGTCCCTGTACCGGCGGCTTGCCGATCTCGAAACAGATGAGGAGATCGACAATTTCGCCGCCGAACTGCGCGACCGCTTCGGCGTGTTGCCGGACGAAGTCCGCTACCTCTTCAAGGTCGCCGCGATCAAGAACTACTGCCGAAGGGCCAATGTCGAGAAGGTCGACGCCGGACCGAAGGGCGCGGTGATCACCTTCCGCGACAACAAGTTCGCACAGCCCGACCGGCTGGTGTTTTTCATCCGCCAGCACGGCCAGGCCGCGCGCGTGCGGCCCGACATGAAGGTGGTATTTTTCCAGGAATGGGAAACGGCCGAGGAGCGGCTATTGGGCACCACCGAAATCCTGCGCCAGCTCGCCAACCTCGCCGAGGACCGCAAGGCCGCGTAACGCAACCGCCGGCATTGCTGCCGGCGGCTAATAACAACTTAAAGCCGTGAGGATTACTTCGGATACTTGAATTCCGGCGCATCCTTCAGCGCATCCTTGGTCGTGTTCATCGACGCCAGCCATTTGTTGTCCTTGGCATCGTAGCGCACGTTCACCGAGGCGGGCGATACCGCGACATAACGTTCACCCATGCCGAGGAAGCCGCCGACCGAGAGGATCAGCGCATCGACTTGATGATTCTTGATCGCGATGTCCGTGATTTCGCCGACCGTTTCGTCCTTCTGGTTGGTGACGCTCAGGCCCTTCAGCTTGGAACTGAACATCTCGTCCTTGGAGACCGTCGAGAACTTGGCTTCCGCGGTCGCCTTGCCGGTGGTCTTGTTGTCCTGAGCCAGAACAGGCGTTGCCAGAATTGCCAGCGACGCCGCCATCAACATAATTTTCTTCATGAGTTCCTCCTCCATTGGCATATGCGATGACAATGCGAGGTCGGAACAATCGTTCCTCGATTTAAATCCGGAACCTTTACGACGCCGCGCGGTGGTCTTCATGGTTAAGACGGGCGAGCAGCGATTGCACCGTATCCTGCGGCAGCAGCGTGGCGACCGACACCGTGGGCTCGTTACGCCGCGTATCCCTGTTATCGTGCGCGGTGTGCCGCATCACGCTGGAGAGCCGCCGCGCGATGACATGCGCCATGCGCAGATCGGTCTCGGCGAACACGACAAGCGCCGATCCATCCTCGCGCAACGCGCCGAAATCCATCTGCCGCATCAGCCGGCTCAACAGCCGCGCGCCGTCGAGCTGCGCGCGTGAATGAGCGGGATCGAAGGCAAAGCGCGCCACTGACAATCCGCCGCCATTCGCTAGATTCTGGTCAACGGCGGTCGCGAAATCGCGATCGAAGGCGGACGCCGTCAACAATCCGGTGAGCGGATCCAGCAGGCCGCCGGCATCGATCGACCGCAGCGTGCGGCTCAAATGAGCTTCAAGCGCGTGTTGACGAATCAGAGGCAGCGCATTCGCCGCGACATAAGCGGGATCGCCTGACATGATCTCGAGGTTCGGCAGATCATAGGCCATCGCCAATCCCGCACGCGTCACCACGACGGGCAGATGGCGAAAGCGCGGGTCTTCGCTCAGCACGGTGAGGAAAGCGTCGACCACGCGGTCGGTAAAGCCTTCGCCGAGCACGATCCCGTCGATGTCCCGCGTATTGAGGTGTTTGGCCGCCGCTTCGATGCTGAGCGCCCCGATCACGCCCATGCGTTCGCCGAGCGCAACGGAAAGCGCCGGATAGGCGCCGGCCCGGCCAACCAGCAGCACCGTCGCATCGCGAACCGGATCAATCTCGGCGATGGTTGTTTTGACCGCTTGATCGCCCAGCCGGCGCAAGACCGTGGCGTGGAGGGTTCGAACTCGGAGCGCGGCGCGTAACCGCGGGAGCAGACGGTCCCAGTTGCCGTTCGCTTGCGAAAACGGAATGGCGTTTTCCAGTAACGGACCCTTCGGCTCGATCACGAGCAGCGGAAGATACGGCTGAATGCCGATGATCTGTCGAGCGATCAGATCGAGCGTGGCGCTCGCATTTTCCGAGGCTGCGGCGAGAACGAGAGCCGGATGCAACTGCGCGATCGCGCCCGACGCCTCGGCCCAGGTCGTCTCGATGACCGGGAACAGGCCGCCCTCGCCAACCGCCGCCATGAATGCCGGCTGCTGGTCGTCGGACACGACGATGATCGGACCTTGCTGCAAGGACATCGGGAACTCAGGACTCAACACACGCTTGGCTGGACGGCGCGATGCTAATTTGGCGGTCTTAATGCCGTGTCAACGAAGCCAGGCCGGCTTAGCCGGAGATCGTGCGGTCCCGAAAAGCTTCCACCATCAGCGGGTTAAGCCCGAGTTCGTTCAACGCCTCGCGGCCCCGCGCATTGTCCTGGGCCCGTCCGGCCAGACGAAACCCGCAAAGCCGGTCGGGCAGTGCCGTTAGAAGCGCACCTTGTCCGAGCCGCTTTGCCCATTCCTGAAGATCCTGCGACAGGAAACGGTAGCCGCCTACGGCGACAATGCCAGAAGGAGGCGAGGTGATGCAGATCGCGCCCGAGGAACGGTCGAGCCGGGCGGCATAGCCGGTGTCGGCATAATCCGGGGGAGGCGAGGGCGCCATCAATAAATCGGTCGACGGCGACGGGGGCGCATAAGCGGCTACGGTCACCATCGGCCCGCGCAGGGCCAGCGTGCCCTTGGGCGTCAGCAGCGTCTCGCCGGCGATCGAGGTGCCCGGCACGTCGCGCGGAGCGCCATGCGTTCCCGGCATAATCGGCGCCGGCATGCCGGCGGCGGTTCGCCGCGCCCCGAACAAACCGACCTCGCCGAACAAATAAACATCAGTGAATCGGGCCTGCTCGACCGTCCATTGCGCGCTGGAGGCAATCTGTTCCGGCATGCGCCACAAACCGATCACATGGCGCATCGTCGGCAAGCGCGAGGCCATATCGGCGTCGGTCAGCCGCAACGCCATCGCGGCCGGTGCCACCAGCGTGTCGCAGGCGTCGTCGTTAATCTGTCGTTCCAGCACTTCGCCGTCATAGGGGTGATGCAAGGCGAGCGTCCCGCCCGACAGCAGCCAGAGCAGCAGCGATGACGTCACCCCCGCAAAAGACGAGGGAGCAAATGCCGACATCAGCCGCGCGCCCTGGGGCACCCGGCTTTCGAGGAATATCGCGAGGCCCCCGGCAATCAGGTTGAGATGGGTCCGCGGCACCGGCCGAAGGCCATCGGTGGTGACATCGAAGGTGATCAACGCCGCCTTGCGCCCGTCCTGGACCACCGTTCGCTCGCTCGACGATCCGCTCTTCAGGGCGAGGTCGAGCGAGGCCATGCCTTCCGGCAGATCCTCGCCAAAACCGCAGACATGGCGGATCGAAAACGCCTCCGCTGCCGCGTTCATCGCGAGATCGGCATGGCTGACGCCATCGATTTTCGCCGACGTCACGATCGCCCGCGCCCCGGTGCGATTAAGCGCCGCCGTCAGTTCCGATTGCCGCCAAAGCTGCGGCAAAAGGGCAACGATCAATCCGGCGCGGTGGGCCGCCAGCAGCGTGAGCATGAACTCGACGGTATTCGGCAATTGCACGCCGATCACGGAATTGACCGGCAAGCCAGCTTCGACGAAATGGGCTGCCAACGCCGAGATCGCCCGGTCGGCCTGGGCGAAGGTCATTCGCCGCGGCGCCTGGCCGGTGATGCGGGACTTGTTGATCGGGTCAAATAACGCCGGTGCGTCGGGCTGGCGCGCCAAAACTCTTTGAAACAACCCGTCGAGCGTTGGCGATACGTTGGTCTGGATCACGATGAATGGCTCGGGTGCGAATCGTCTCGGTCAGATTACTTCGATTGCTGCGGCCGATACCACCAAGTTTCCGGGAGATAGCCCGTCAAAGCTGTGGCTTGCGGACGTTCTATCCAATTCCACCGCGCGATCCATTGTTCCCGGATATTAAAAACCGGGATGGCGTAAAATCCCGACATCAGGGTCCGGTCGAGCGAACGTACCGCCGAGACGAAGGTGCCGTGATCCCGCGCCGCCAGCATATTTCCGATCATGGCGTCGATCGCCGGGTCCCTCGCGCCCATATAATTTCGCGTCCCCGGGTTGCTGGCCGCTTCGCTCCCCCAATAAAAAAACTGCTCGTTGCCGGGCGACAGCGATTGATCCCAGCGGTTCTGGATCATGTCGAAATCAAAGCCGAGGCGGCGCTGATCGAACTGCACGGCATCGACCGCACGGACGGTCGCCTCGATCCCAGCCCGCTTGAGATCGCGCGAAAAGGCAAGCGCAATGCGCTCCTGATCGCGCGTGGTCACCAGAATTTCGAAGGTAAGGGGCGCCTTGCTGCCGCGCTGCCGAAGCACCGTGCCGTCGAGTTCGTAACCTGCCTGTGACAGCAAATTCAGCGCCTCGCGCAAATTGGCGCGATCGCGGCCCGAGCCATCGCTGACCGGAAGGCGGTAGCTGCCGTCGAGGATATCGGAGGGAATATGCGAGGCGAACGGCTTCAAGAAACCAAGTTCACGCGCGTCGGCGGCGCGGCCATAGGCCGAAAGTTCGGAGCCGGCGAAGAAACCCGCCGAACGGCCGTAAAGCCCGAAGAAGTAGTTACGATTGATCCATTCGAAGTCGAACAGAAGCAAGAGGGCCTGCCGGACCCGAATATCGGAAAACACCGGCCGACGCGTATTGAAAACCAGACATTCGGAAGGCTGTGGCATCCCGGTCTTGATGACGTCCCGGATCACCTCGCCATTGCGCACGGCCGCAAAATCGTAACCGTCATGCCAACGCAGCGGCTCAGACTCGACCCTGAAATCGTAGAGACCGCGCTTGAAAGCTTCGAAATAGCCGTTGGCCTCGCGATAGTAATCAAGCCTGATCTCGTCGAAATTCCACAAACCCCGATTGAGTGCGAGCTCGCGGCCCCAATAGTCGGGGTTTCGCGTCAGAGTCACGCTCACGCCCGGCCTCACGGCGCTGACCCGATAAGGCCCCGAGCCGATCGGGGCGGTCATCGAAGTCTCCTCGAAAGTTGCGGGATCGATGGCATGGCGCGGCAAGATCGGCATCAGGCCGAGGATCAACGGGAGTTCGCGGTCCTGCGCGCCGCCGAAATCGAATCGCACCGTGAGTGGATCCAGCGCCTCGGCCCTGGTGACCTTTGAATAGTATGTTCGATAATTCGGACGGCCCTTGTCGCGCAGCAAAGCCCAGGAGAACAACACGTCGTCGGCGGTGACCGGCTTGCCGTCGGAAAAACGCGCCCGCGGATCGAGGCGGAAGGTGACGTAGCTCCTCGCTTCATCGGTCTCGACGCTTCGGGCGAGAAGCCCGTAAAGCGTAAAAGCCTCGTCATTGCCGCGCGCCATCAGGCTTTCGACCGTGAAGCCCCTGATCTGCTGAACGGCCAATCCCCGCACGATGAAAGGGTTGAGGCTGTCGAAGGTGCCGAGAACGCCCTGCACCAGCCGTCCGCCCTTCGGGGCATCGGGGTTCGCATAGGGCATATGGGTGAACGCGGCGGGCAGAGCCGGCTCGCCGTGCATGGCGATCGCGTGGCTTTCCGCAGCGGTGGCCGCGCCACCCGCCAAACCCGAAAGGACAAAACCCAGGAAGGCGCAGAGAAAGCCTGCGATACGCCGGCGCGCCGATATCAGCCGTTTGGCGTGTTGATTTGATTGGGGAGGGCTCACGCTTTCCTGTACCACGAGCATTCGTTTCTCATGGTGACAGCTTCCAAGCGACCTCGGCATTGATCTTTTCGTCCGCCTCTGTATGAAGGCGTCCAATTGACCAATCGAGCGGAGGCTTGTCACGCATCCGCCTTAATTGGCAAGGAGACAGCCGCCAAAATGGCCGGGTTTCGGTGCCTGCAGCGGTTTTCGGCGCTTCCGTTCAGAAAGGGTTTTCCGCAATGAATTTCCGTATGTTGGCCGCGCCAGCCTGGCCGCGCGGACGCGTTTTCGCCTTGATGGCGGTCGCAGCCCTGGGAACCTCGTTCCTCGCGTCCAATGTCTGGGCGCAGGCGCCAGCAGCCCCCAAGGCCGCGCCGAAGGCCGGCCCGAAGGCCGCCCCGAAGGCGGCGCCCGGCGCTCCCGCGCCGGCGGCTCAGGCTGCCCCACCAGCCGCGCCCGCCGTGGCCCCGCCGGCGGACCAGCAGGTTCAACTGATTTACGCACCCTGGACCAAATTCTGTCTCAAGGGCCAGGACGCCAACGCCAAGCAGGTTTGCTTCACCGGCAAGGACGGGCGGATCGAGTCCGGCCAGCCGGTGGTCGCAGCCGTCGTGATCGAGCCCGAAGGCGAGCCGAAAAAGATCCTTCGCGTTACGCTGCCGCTCGGCATGCTGCTGGTTCACGGCACCCGTATCATCATCGACAACAACACACCGGCGCAGAGCCCCTATGTGATCTGCTTCCAGAACGGCTGTATGTCCGACTATGACGTGACCCCCGAGATGGTCGCTAACATGAAGAAGGGGCAGAACCTCGTCGTTCAGGCGATCAGCTCGAACGGTCAGCCGGTAACACTCGCTCTGCCGCTTTCCGATTTCGCCAAGGCCTATGATGGTCCTCCGACCGATCCGAAGGTGTTCGAGGAGAACCAGAAGAAGCTGCAGGAAGAATTGCAGAAGCGCGCCGAGGAAGCCCGCAAGAAGCTTGAGGCCAATCCTCCCGCTGGCGGAGCTCCCACGGCGGCGAAGTAAATTTTCTTCGGCATCGGACGAAAAAGGCGCTCGAACCGAGCGCCTTTTTCTTTTGTACCGTTCTTTTGAAAGTTGTTCGTCGCTAATTGAGCGACGGATTGCGCGGACGATAGCCGCCGGATTTGTCTTTCACGAAAATCTCGGCAACTTGCGAATGCCGGATCGGCTGGCCTGAATCATCGGGCAGCAAATTCTGCTCCGAGACATAGGCCACATATTCGGATTCCGAATTTTCGGCGAGCAGGTGATAGAACGGCTGATCCTTGTGAGGACGCATCTCTTCAGGGATCGACAGCCACCATTCCTCGGTATTGTTGAATTCCGGATCGATATCGAAAATCACGCCACGGAACGAAAAGATCCGGTGGCGGACGATCTGTCCGATCTGGAACCTGGCGGTGCGCGTTTTAATCATAGCTCGTCGATAGACCATGATCGCGCGCGATGCTAGAGGCAAAAGCATCGAATTAACGTTAGCCGCTGATCTCACACGCTAAATCGGGGCCGACAATGACGAAAAAGACCCCGTCCATATGGCCAATATTCTCAATCTCGCGGTCCCATACTTCGGCCTGATCTTCATCGGCTTCGCCTGTGGTAAGCTTAAAAAGTTGCCCGAGCAGGGCCTGGCCTGGATGAACTTCTTTTTGCTGTATGTTTCGCTGCCGGCGCTGCTATTCGGCATCACATCGAAGACACCCTTTGAAGAACTCAACAATCCACCGTTTTTGATCGCCACCACGACCGGGACGGCGCTCGCATTCTTCCTCGCCATGGGCGCGGCACGGCTGGTCGGAGGGATTTCGTTCCGCGACGCGACGCTGGCCGGACTTTCCGGCGGCTACGGCAATATCGGCTATATGGGGCCGGGACTGGCATTGGCGGTGCTCGGCGTAAAAGCCTCGGCGCCGACGGCGCTGATTTTCTGCTGCGACAGCATCTTCCTGTTTTCGGTCGTACCGCTTCTGATCGCTCTCACCGACAATAGCGATCATCATTGGCTGCATGCACTTGGCCTTTTGATCAAGCAGATCGTGCTCAATCCGCTGATCATGTCGGCCTGTGCGGGCGCGCTCGCCGCCGCGTTTCATTTTCATCCGCCGGTCGCGATCGACAACACGCTGCTCTTTTTGCAAAACGCCGCTGCGCCGATGGCGCTGTTCGTGCTGGGAGTGACGGTGGCGCTGCGCCCGTTCGGCCGGGTGCCCTGGGAAGTTCCGGCCGTGGTCGCGGTGAAGCTTCTGGTTCATCCGCTGATCGTATTCGCGTTGATGCTTTTGTTCGGCCCGTTCCCGGCCCCGTGGGCATCCACGGCCGTGCTGATGGCGTCGCTGCCGCCGGCCTTGAACGTGTTTGTGATTGCCCGTCAGAACGACGCCTGGATCGAACCCGCTTCGGTCGCGGTGATGATCGGGACGTTCGCCTCCGTCGTGACGCTGACGGGCGCGATGTGGCTTATTCAGAGCGGGCGGCTGGCGTTTCCGTAACGCTCCGCCGCTGGCAGGCGACGCGCGCCAGAACGGCGCCAGGCCCTCGCGCATCGCCAGACGACGAAGCGGCCCGAACGAGCCGATCAGGTGCAACCCGGCGGCACGCAGCGACTGCATCGGCAGGAATGCGCTCAACAAAGAGCGGTTGGCCATATCGACGGCAAAGGTTCGGCTCATGACATCGGGGCGTCGTACCGAAGCGTAGCGGCTCGTCACGGCAGGCGAGCCGGGATCTTCGCCGCGGGCCAAGGCATCTCGCACGATCTCGGCGATATCGGCCGCATCGCGCAGCCCCATATTGAGGCCTTGCGCGCCGATCGGCGGCAATACATGCGCGGCCTCGCCGACCAGGAAAATGCGCGCCTTTGCGAACTGCCTCGGTTGCTCGATGGCAAGCGGGAACCGGTTTCGGCCGGGCTCGACCTGTAGCCGGCCCAGGATCGAATGCGAGCGCGCTTCGGCGGCGCCCGACAATTCCTCGTCACTGAGCGCCATCAGCCGTTCTGCTTCCTTTGGCTCCAATACCCAGACCACGCTGGAGCGGTTGCCGGGCAGCGGGACAAAGACGCAAGGTCCCTGCGGTGTGTGAAATTCGGTCGAAATGTTGTGGTGGGGACGGGAATGGCTGACGTTGAATGTCAGCGCCGCCTGATGAAGTTCGCGGCTGTTGACCGTAATGCCCGCGGCCTCCCGGCAGAGCGAGTGCCGGCCATCGGCGCCAACCGCCGAGCGCGCCGATATCGATCCGCCGCCGGCCAACTCAATCGCGACGATATCATCGCCAGCGCTAATCGTAGCCGCCTCGTCGTCGAGTCGCGTCAGATTTGCCAGCGTAGCGGCCCGTTCTTCCAGCGCCGACACCAGAACGCGGTTCTCGATGTTATACCCGAACACATCGAGGCCGATCTCGTCGCAGGAAAACTTGACCTCCGGCGCCCGGATGAGGCGACCGGTGTCGTCGATCAGCCGCATGACGCGCAGCTCGGCGGCCTTGTCCTGGCAGTGCGGCCACACCTCAAGCGCCTGCAAAAAATCGATCGATCCGCCGAGAAGCGCTGTCGTCCGGTTATCGGCATAAATCGATCGCCGGGCAACCAACGCCGTGGTCACACCGGATTGCGCCATCGCAATGGCCGTTGCCAACCCTGCGGGTCCGCCACCGACCACGGCAACGTCATAGGTCGAGGAATGATTGCTCATGCTCCCGACATTTGACCTTCCCTGCGGCATTTTCAAGCCCACTTCCAAGTGAAGTGGATTTGACATTCGCTTTGATTCTAACATCGCAAAAGTGCCCACCAGACCGGGATGAAAATGTTAGAATCGGACCACCAGATGTGCAAACGCTGGGATTCCTGATAGCAGTTGCTGAGAATAAATGTCGCAAATCGGCGCATCATCTTAAAATGGATCGACAGACCGGACCGTCATCTCCCCAGGCTTCGTCCACGCGGCGGGCCGCGGCGTTTTCGGTGCACGTGTTCACGGCGCTGGGCGCTGGTGTCGCGCTTCTAGCGCTAATGGAAGCCGTTCGCGAGCACTGGACCGCCATGTTCTGGTGGCTGGGCGTGGCGCTGGTGATCGACGGCGTGGACGGTCCGATGGCGCGACGCCTCGATGTGGTGAGCCTTCAGCCGAACTGGTCGGGCGAGGTGCTCGATCTCGTGGTCGACTTTGTCACGTATGTTTTTGTGCCGGCTTATGCCATCACCGCCAGCGGCATGCTGTGGCCGCTCGCCGCACCCGTGCTGGGGGTCGGAATTGCGGTGTCCGGCGCGCTTTATTTTGCCGACCGCCGCATGAAATCCGATGATAATCATTTCCGTGGCTTTCCCGGCCTGTGGAACATCGCCGCGTTCTATCTGTTTCTGTTGCAGTGGCCGCCAGCGGCATCCAGTCTATCGGTCGCAGTTTTGATAGCTCTTACCTTTATGCCCTTCTACGTCGTTCACCCCGTCCGCGTCCTCCGTCTGCGCTGGTTGACGCTATGCCTGATCGGCGCCGGTACGGCACTCGCCATGGTGACGCTGGTCTATGATTTTGAACCCGGAATTGCCGTGACGGCCGCGCTTTGCGCGATCGGCCTTTATGTCGTCGGGAGCGATAGCGCGATCAGGCTCGTACGGTCGCTCAACGCATGATGACGCTCCTGACGAGCCCGGAAGCCTGGGCTGGCCTGTTGACCCTGACGGCGCTCGAAATCGTTCTCGGCATCGATAACGTAATCTTCATTTCGGTCATCGTCTCCGCCATGCCGGACGCGCAGGCCAAGCGCGCACGCCAGATCGGGCTCGCGCTGGCGCTGCTGTTTCGTATCCTGCTGCTCAGCCTTCTGGTCTGGCTGATCGGGCTGACCCGCGCCGTCATAACAGTGCACGATTTGTCGTTCTCATGGCGCGACATCATCCTGATCGCCGGCGGACTGTTTCTGCTTGCCAAGGCCACCCGTGAAATCCACCGCGAGGTCGAAGCCGGTCACGAGGCGCCTGCGGCGGAGTCCGGCAGAGGCGCATTTTTCAGGGTGATATTCGAAATCACCATCATCGACATCGTATTTTCGCTGGATTCGATCATCACCGCGATCGGGATGGCGCAGGATCTTGCGATCATGATCTCGGCGGTCGTCATTGCCTGCGCCGTGATGTATGCGGCATCAGGTCCGGTGACGCGATTTGTCGCGGAGCACCCGACCACCAAAATGCTGGCGTTGGCGTTTCTGGTTTTGATCGGCGTGGCGCTGGTCGCCGATGGCTTCAAATTCCACATTCCGCGTGGCTATATCTACTTTGCGATCGCGTTTTCCGCGTTGGTGGAACTCTTCAACGTGCTGGCCCGGCGCAACCGCCGCAAAGTCTGAAGCGTTAACCGACTTGAGGCATGGCCGTGACGGCACGCCGAGTTGACAATGTGGCCTTGATGTCATTCGCTCGCGACAATGGAAACATGTGAGGAGAGGGGCGAATGACCAAGGCCGTGCGGGTGCACAAGGTGGGAGGTCCGGAGGCCCTCGTCTATGAGGACACCGAAGTACCGGCACCGGGCCCCGGCGAGGTCCGGATTCGTCAGCACGCGGTCGGCCTGAACTTCATCGACACCTACTATCGCACCGGCCTCTACAAGGCGCCGGGCTTACCGTTCATCGTCGGCAACGAGGCGGCGGGTGAAGTGCTGGCGGTCGGTCCGGGGGTAACGAATTTTCATCCCGGCGATCGCGTCGCCTATTATGTGAACCTCGGCGCCTATGCCGGCGAACGCAACATCCCCTGGGAACGGCTGGTCAAGCTGCCGGATCACATCACCTACGAGCAGGGTGCGGTGCTGATGCTGAAGGGGCTGACCGTCTGGTATCTCCTGCACAAGACGTTCAAGGTCGAACCGCATCATCGGGTGCTGATTCATGCCGCCGCCGGCGGCATCGGGTTACTTGCCTGCCAGTGGGCGAGGGCGCTCGGCGCGCATGTGATCGGCACTGTCGGTTCCAAGGCCAAGGCGGATCTCGCGCTCGCCAACGGCTGCGATCACGTCATCCTCTACAACGAGGAAGATTTCGTCGCGCGCGTGAAACAGATCAGCCGTAACGAACTGTGCGACGTGGTGTATGACGGCGTCGGCAAAACGACCTTTCCGGGTTCGCTGTCGTGCCTGAAGCCGCGCGGCCTGTTCGTGAGTTTCGGCAGCGCATCGGGGCCGGTGCCGCCGTTCGCGATTGCCGAACTCAACAATCACGGCTCGCTGTTTGCGACCCGGCCGAAGCTCAACGACTATATCGGCAAGCGCTCCGAATTGCTCGAAGGCGCCGACACGCTGTTTGCCGCCGTGATCAACGGCAAACTGCACGTGCCGATCAACCATGCCTACGCGCTGAAGGATGCGGCCAAGGCGCATAGCGATCTCGAGAGCCGGGCGACCACCGGCGCCTCGATCCTCAAGCCCTGAGATACTTCAGGCGACCCTTCGCGCGACGCCGGCTGTATTCAGCAACGAATCGAGGCACCTGATCATCAGGTCGATCTCCTGGCGGGTGACGTTCAGCGCCGGCATGAATCTCAACGCATCCGGGCGCGGTGCGTTCAGGAGCACGCCGTCATCCAGCGCCGCCGCCACGATCAACGGCGCGATCGGCACCCGCAGATCGAGCGCCAACAACAGCCCCCGGCCGCGGACCTCGCCGAGGCCATGGCGCGCCGAGAGCCGTTGCAGCTCGCTCTCCAGATAAAGCCCGTTGGTCGTCACGGTCTTCAGGAATTTCGGAGCCGCAACCTGTTCCAGCACGGCCAGCCCCGCCGCGCACATCAGCGCATTGCCGTTGAACGTACCGCCTTGATCGCCATGCTCGAAACAGGAAACGGCTTCCGTGGCGAGCAGCGCCGCCAACGGGACGCCGCCACCGATACCCTTGCCCAGCGTCATGATGTCGGGCGTGACGCCGGTGTGCTCGTAGTGGAAGAGTTTGCCAGTGCGGCCCATTCCGGTCTGGATTTCATCTGATATCAGCAACAGGCCGTGCGCTGTGGTCAATTCGCGCAGGTCGCGCAGAAACCGATCGCTTGCAGGCCAGACGCCGGCTTCGCCCTGGATCGGCTCGAGCATCACAGCGACGGTATTGTCGTTGATCAACCGCTCGACGGAGGCAAGATCATTCCATTGCGCCTTTCGAAAACCCGCAACCTTGGGTTCGAACAGCGGCTCGAACGCCTTCTTTCCCGACGCCGACATGGTCGCGAGCGTCCGGCCGTGGAAGCCTCCCTCGAAGGTGATGATCTCGCAGGCGCCGTTCTTGCGCAGGGCGCCATATTTGCGCGCGAGCTTGATCGCGCCCTCATTGGCTTCCGCGCCGGAATTGGCGAAGAACACCCGATCGAAACAGCTCACGTCCGTGAGCGCTTTCGCAAGCTTTAGACTTGTATCGTTATAGTAGGCCGGGCTTGGTGTGATCAGCCGCCGCGCCTGCGCAGAAATCGCCTCCGCGATCGCCGGCGGCGAGTGGCCGAGGCAGTTCACCGCCCAGCCCTGGATAAAATCAAGATAGCGCTTGCCGGTGTCATCCCAGAGATAGGAGCCTTGGCCGCGCACGAACACCTGCCCCGGACGCGCCGTGATTTCCATCAGGACGTGATACGGATGCCTGGCTTGGTTCGCTACTTGATCGGTTACTTGATCGGTTACTTGATCGGTTACTTGGGTCATGTCGAACTCTCCGGGTCGCTTGCGATGAGGGGAGGGGCCAAAAAGCAAAAAGGCCGCACCTTGCGGGTGCGGCCTTCTCGAAAACGCTGCTGATCTAGTTATTCAGCTCGGTCGTCGGACATGGCGCACCCCATCGTCGTCATGGCGGTGACGGCGGCAGGCGGCGCAAGCGAGGGTCCGGTTGAAAGTCATGGGACGCGCTCATACAGCGCATCGGCGCGCGGTGTCAAGGTCTAGAAGCCATCAAGCTTTAGAAGCCCGCGACCGATCCGTGCAGGTCGTATTCGTCGGCGCGTTCGATCTTCGCCGTGACGATTTCGCCAACCTTCAGCGGCCGCCGGCTGGAGAGATAGACCGCGCCGTCGATCTCCGGCGCGTCGGCCTTTGAACGCCCCTTGGAAACAGTCGGGCCGACCTCATCGATGATCACCTGCTGGCGGGTGCCGACCTTGCGCTTCAACCGGCGCGCCGAAATCTTCTGCTGCCGCGCCATCAGCGCATTCCAGCGTTCCTGCTTGATCGCGTCGGGCACGACGGGCCCCAGCGCGTTCGCGGGCGCGCCGGCAACCGGTTCATATTTGAAGCAGCCGAGGCGGTCGATCTCGGCTTCCTCAAGCCAGTCGAGCAGTTCGGCAAAATCGGAATCGGTCTCGCCGGGAAAACCGACGATGAAGGTCGAGCGCAGCGCCAGCTCAGGACATTGCGCACGCCAGCTCTTGATCCGCGCCAGCGTCTTTTCCTGCGCGGCCGGGCGCTTCATGGCTTTAAGCACTTCCGGGCTTGCATGCTGGAACGGGATATCGAGATAGGGCAGTACCTTGCCCTCGGTCATGAGGCCGATGACCTCATCGACATGGGGGTAGGGGTAGACATATTGCAGCCGCACCCAGACGCCGAATTCGCCGAGCGCCTGCGCCAGATCGAAAAATTTCGCGCGGACTTCGCGGTCCTTCCAGGGGCTGGCGGCATATTTGATGTCGACGCCATAGGCCGAGGTGTCCTGCGAGATGACCAGCAATTCCTTGACGCCGGCTGCGACCAGCTTCTCGGCCTCGCGCAGCACGTCATTGGCCGGCCGCGACACCAGATCGCCGCGCAGTTTCGGGATGATGCAGAAGCAGCAGCGGTTGTTGCAGCCTTCGGAAATTTTCAGATAAGCGTAGTGCCGCGGCGTCAGCTTGATGCCTTGCGGCGGCACCAGATCGAGATGCGGATTGTGCGCCGGGGGCAAGGCGCGATGCACCGCCTCGAGCACGCTTTCATATTGCTGCGGCCCTGATATCGAGAGCACACCGGGATAGGCCTTCTCGATCTGTTCGGGCTCGGCCCCCATGCAGCCGGTGACGATGACCTTGCCGTTTTCAGCCATCGCATCGCCGATGGCGGAAAGCGATTCCTGCTTGGCGCTGTCGAGAAATCCGCAGGTGTTGACGATGACGAGATCGGCGCCGTCATGCTTGCGCGCCAGCTCATAGCCTTCGGCGCGCAGCCGCGTGATGATGCGCTCGGAGTCCACCAGCGCTTTGGGGCATCCGAGCGAGACAAAGCTGACTTTAGGCGCTGCGGCCTGCGACATTCTGATCTGTCCGATTGAACGGCAGGAGCTAACCCTAAATGTGCTCAATTACAAGGCTTTGACCCGGCACGTCGCATGCTATCAATGCGTTTGAGCAGGTGAACGATGGCCGCCGAGTCGTCTCCTAAAATCGCAATTGTCGACGAAAGCCCGATCCGCGCCGCGATTCTCGAAGAGGGGTTGCGGGAGGCGGGCTTCACCGACGTCGTGCGTATCGGTGAAATGCAGAGCCTGCTCTCCCGGATCTATGCGCTCGATCCCGATGTCATCGTTATCGATCTGGAAAACCCCAGCCGCGACATCCTCGAGCAGATGTTCCAGGTCAGCCGCGCGGTGCGGCGGCCGGTGGCGATGTTCGTCGATCAGAGCGACGCCGCTTCGATTCAAGCCTCCGTCGATGCCGGGGTTTCCGCCTATATCGTCGACGGCTTGAAGAAGGAACGCCTGAAGCCGATCCTTGACCTCTGTATTTCCCGGTTCAATGCCTTCGCCAAGCTCCAGGATGAGCTCGATCGCGCCAAATCGGCGCTGGAAGACCGCAAGGTGATCGAACGGGCCAAGGGCATCCTGATGAGGCTGAAGGACCTCACCGAAGACGAGGCCTATGTGCTGCTGCGATCGACCGCGATGCGCGAGAAGAAAAAAATCGGAGAGATCGCCCAGTCGATCCTGACCGCTTCGGAGCTCCTGAAATGACAACCCCGCTCCAGATCGGCTTTATCCCCTTGATCGATGCGGCGGCCGTGATCGTCGCGGTCGAGAAGGGCTTTGCGAAGGCCGAAGGGCTCGATGTGAAGCTCGTTCGCGAGGTGTCGTGGTCGAACGTTCGCGACAAGCTCAATATCGGCCTGTTCGACGCCGCGCATATTCTCGCACCCGTTCCCATCGCTTCGAGCCTGGGGCTTGGGCATATCAAGGTGCCGGTCATCGCGCCGCTGACGCTGAACCTCAACGGCAACGCCATCACCGTATCGGCGGCGCTTCATGCGGCGATCATGACCGAGATCGACGGCGATCCGTTCGATCCAATGGCGACCGCGCGCGCGCTGTCGCGGGTCGTTGCCACGCGGCGCCGGAATGGCGGCGAGCCGCTGACTTTCGGCATGACATTTCCGTTTTCCACCCACAACTACCAACTACGCTTCTGGATGGCTGCGGGGGGCGTCGATCCCGACGAGGACGTCCGTCTTGTGGTACTGCCGCCGCCGTTCATGGTCGACAGCATTGCGAGCGGCCAGATCGACGGGTTCTGCGTCGGCGCGCCCTGGAACTCGATTGCGGTCGACCGCGGCGTTGGCCGGATCCTGCACTTCGGCTCCGACATCCTGCGGCGCGCGGCGGAGAAAGTGTTGGCGGTCCGCCAGCCATGGGCGGAGAAAAATCCGCCAACGCTGGCGGCCCTGGTTCGGACGCTGGTCCACGCGGCCGAGTTCACCGAGGCGCCCGATAACCGGGGCGAGGTCGCGCGAATTCTGGCGAGGCCCGAATATATCGGCGTCGACGCCAGCGTGATCCTGCGAACGCTGGAAGGCCGCTTGAAGATCGCCGTCGACGGCACCATCCGCGAAAGCGACCGTTACCTGCTGCTGGCGAAGGAGGAGACTTCGAGCCCGGATCCACTTCAGGCTGCCTGGCTCTATGCGCAAATGGTCCGCTGGCGTCAGACGGCGATAAGCCCGGAGGCGCTGAAGGCCGCGCAAGACGTGTTCCGACCGGACCTCTACGAGGCCGCGTTTGGGCGCGCCGGCAAGCCTCAAACGGCCTCCAAAGCCATCGGCGCCTTTGCCGGACCGGTATTCGACCCTGCAAATCTTGAAGTCTATTTCGCCGCATTACGGGCCGAACGTGAAAATCTCTGACGTCCTCGTTGAAAGAAAAACAGGCAATGGACGAGTTCGGCTAGTTTTTGGGCGCGTTGCCCAAAATTCATGGGCCGGCCGGGCGGCTGGAACTTCATATCCTTCCCGTAAATAATTGAAATAACAGGAACTTCACCAAGAAATCGTTGTGGCACACAACTTGTATGTTGCAGTGCAGCCAGCACGCTGATGCCCGCTGGCTTTCGTCCGAGATGGACTCTCACAGCAACGAAGCTGGTCGGGCTGGATGAAGCAGGGGTCGGTGGTTTTCACCGAACCAATGCTTGATCCGCCGAGTACCTTTCCGTGAAGGCCGCACATTGCGGCAGCAGGAGCTTCGTTGACTGCCATGAAGATCGACACCCTCTCCGTCGAGTTTACCGACGAGCAGAAGCGTTACCTCGAAGGTTTCACGACCGGCTTGCAGATCAGCAAGGTCGGGCGCGGCCTGGGTGGCGGCGCGAAGACCAATGCCGAGCCCATTGGCCCGGAGGCCGCGCACATCAAGGCGCAGGACCAGGTTCTGGCCTCGGGCAAAAAGCTCGTCGACCAGGAGAAGTTCAAGCGCGAGGAGCATCCCTTCGATGCCTATCCGCGGCTCAAGCAACAGGCGCTGACCAACGCGCCGCCATCGCCGGCCGACAATTTTCGCTGGCGCTATTACGGCCTGTTCTACGTCGCCCCGGCGCAGAACTCCTATATGTGCCGCTTGCGCATTCCCAACGGCATTCTCAAGCACTGGCAGTTCGCAGGGCTTGCCGATCTCGCCGAGAAACTGTGCGGTCCTTTTTGCCATGTCACGACCCGCGCCAATCTTCAGGTCCGTGAAATTCCGCCGAAGAACGCGGTGGCGCTGATCGAGGGTATTCAGGATCTTGGCCTGTGCTCGCGCGGTTCCGGCGCCGACAACATCCGCAACGTCACGGGCACGCCGACGGCGGGCATCGATCCGCAGGAACTGATCGACACCCGCGAATATGCGCGCGAATGGCACTTTCATATTCTCAACGATCGTTCGCTTTACGGCCTGCCGCGCAAGTTCAACGTCGCGTTCGACGGCGCGGGAAAGATCGCGGTGCTGGAAGACACCAACGACATCGCCTTCGCCGCTGTTGAGGTGAAGGACGGCTTCGGCGTCGAGCCCGGCGTGTGGTTTCGTCTCGGCATCGGCGGTATCACCGGGCACAAGGATTTCGCCAAGGAAACCGGCATCATCGTCAAGCCGGCCGACGCCACCAAAGTTGCAGACGCGATCGTGCGGGTTTTCATCGACACCGGCGACCGGACCAACCGTCTCAAGGCGCGCCTGAAATACGTCATCGACAAGATCGGAATGGAAAAATTCCTCGAGCTTGTGGAAGCCAAGCTCGGCCAGACCTTCACGCGCGTCCCGGCCGAGGCGCTGGCACCGCGCCCGGCTTTCGACCGGATGGCCCATATCGGCGTCCACCAGCAGCAGCAGGCAGGGTTGAACTGGATCGGGGTGGCACTGCCGCTCGGCAAGGTGACCTGCGAGCAGATGCGTGGAACTCGCCAAAATCGCCGCCGACCTCGGCGATGGCGAGATCCGGCTGACGGTCTGGCAGAACCTTCTGATTTCGGGCGTGAGCGACGCCAATGTCGATCTCGCGGTCAAGGCGATCGAGGCGATCGGACTTGCGATCAAGGCCTCGCAAGTGCGCGCCGGTCTGATCGCCTGCACCGGAAATGCCGGCTGCAAGTTCGCTGCCTCCGACACCAAGGCGCATGCGGCCGCGATCGGCGACTGGTGCGATGGTCGGGTCGAAGTCGACACGCCGCTCAACATCCATCTGACCGGCTGCCACCATTCCTGCGCGCAGCACTATATCAGCGATATCGGCCTGATCGCCGCCAAGGTACCGGTCGGCGACACCGACGATACGGTCGAGGGCTATCATCTGTTTGCAGGCGGCGGGTTCGGCCCGGACGCCGATATCGGCCAGGAGGTCTATCACGACCTCAAGGCCGAGGACGCGCCGCAAACGGTCGAGAAATTGCTCAGGGCGTATCTCGCGCATCGCGACAGCCCGTCCGAAACCTTCCTGACATTCGCCCGCCGCCACGACGGCGAGAGCTTGCGTAGATTGGCGGAGACCTCCTCATGAACCAGATCACGCCCCCGCCCAAAATCGAGATCATCCCGTCGAGCGCGCCATTCTCAGAGGCGCAGCGTTCCTGGCTCAACGGCTTTTTCGCCGGCTTGTTGAGTGACGCGCCGACGCCGTTGTCAGCCGAGCAGGGCGCCGCCGTCATGCAAGGGGCCGCGGGCGATGGCGATGACGGCGAAGCTCCCTGGCATGATCAGACCATGCCGATCGCCGACCGTATGAAGCTCGCCGATGGACGTCCGTTGCGGCGGCGCATGATGGCGGCCATGGCGCAGCAGGACTGCGGCCAGTGCGGTTACAATTGCCATGATTATTCCGAGGCGATTGCGAGCAAGGCCGAAGGCCGTCTGAATCTTTGCGTTCCCGGCGGCAAGGAAACCGCCCGAATGCTAAAGACGCTTTACGAAGATCTGGACAAGGCCCCGGCCTCGGCGCCAGGCGCGGCGGCAACGCCGGCTGCGCCCGCGCCGACCCCGATCGGAGAACTCGGCCGTTCCCGTGACAATCCGGCGCCGGCGACATTCCTGTCGCGGCGCCTGCTCAATAAGGACGGCTCGGAAAAGGAAACCTGGCACGTCGAATTTGATCTTTCCGGCTGCGGCCTCGACTACGAGGTCGGGGATTCTTTCGGTATTTTCGCCCGCAACGAGCTCGGCCATGTCGACCAGATCATCGCCCTGCTTGGCGCCTCGCACACGACGCAAGTGCGCGGGCGGACGCTGCGTGAAGTCCTGATCGACGAAGTCTCGCTCGCGCCTGCACCCGATTCGCTGTTCGAACTGATCTCCTTCATCACCGGCGGCGCGCAACGCGAAAAGGCGCGCGCGCTGGCGCAGGGCGACGACCCCGATGGCGATGCCGCAACGCTCGATGTCATGGCGGCGTTGCAGAAGTTTTCCAACGTCCGGCCGCATCCGGAGGCCTTCATCGAGGCGCTCGAGCCCTTGCAGCCGCGGCTCTACTCGATCTCGTCGTCGCATAACGCGACGCCAGGCAAGCTGTCATTGACGGTCGATTGCGTGCGCTATGTGATCGGCAAGCGCAAGCGCCTGGGACTGGCCTCGACCTTTCTTGCCGAGCGCGTGAACCCTGGCGACGCGGTGAAAGTCTACGTGCAGAAGGCGCATGGTTTCGGCCTCCCGCAAGATGCGAAGACCCCGATCATCATGATCGGCCCCGGCACCGGCATCGCACCGTTCCGTGCGTTCCTGATGGACCGCCGGGCGACCGGCGCGACCGGGCGCAACTGGCTGTTCTTCGGCCACCAGCGTTCGAGCTGCGACTTCTTCTATGCCGACGAGTTGAACGCGATGAAGACCGCAGGCCTCCTGACGCGGTTGTCGCTGGCCTGGTCGCGCGACGGTGACAAGAAATTCTACGTGCAGGATCGCATGCGCGAGGTCGGCCGGGAATTATGGTCGTGGCTTGCGGAAGGCGCACACATCTATGTTTGCGGCGACGCCAAGCGGATGGCGAAAGACGTCGAACGCGCCTTGGTCGATATCGTCGCACAGCACGGTGCTCGCTCCACCGATGAGGCTATCAGCTTCATTGGCGAACTAAAAAAGAAGGGCCGGTTCCAGCAAGACGTCTACTGACGACGAAACTGGCGACGAAATCGGTTCCCGTTCGGATAAAATTGAACGAATAAAATTCCCGTTTGAATCTCTTGCGGAGAATTTTCATCCGGAATCCGGCTTCCCGGGAGTCGCAATATCGCTATTTCAGACTCCGGCTTGTTTCTGCCTGAAATCGGCGTTCGACTGGGGCCATGTCACCTTGGAGAACGGCCATGCGCGAACTGTCGGCGGAAGCCCGGTTGCATTTGTATGCGCGTTCGCTATCCCGCAAAACCGGGAATGGATTTCATGCCGCGGCGCTTTACGGCGCCTTCGTGTTGATCGCGGGCATCGTGTTAGGAACGCTGTCGGTTCACCCGTTTTGATGCGCAGCTATCACCGTTTGAACGGCGCCACCTCAATGCCCGCATCTTTCAGCGCCTGACGAACCCCCCGCGCGATATCGACGGCGCCGGGCGTGTCGCCATGAATGCAGATGGTGTCGGTGCGCATCTTGATGACCTTGCCGGTGACCGACACCACCGCGCCATCCTGCACCATCCGCACGACGCGTTCAGCGATTTGCCTGGGATCATGCAGGACCGAGCCCGGCTTCTTGCGTGAAACCAGGTTGCCGTTGTCCTCATAGGCGCGATCGGCGAAGACTTCATGCGCCATCGGCAGGTTCGCGGCTTCTCCCGCCTCAACCAGCTTGGAGTTGGCGAGCACCACGAATACCAGATTGGGATCAACCGCCTTGATCCCGGCGGCAATCCCGCGTGCGGTTGTGTCGTCCTCGCAGGCCACGTTCGACAGCGCGCCGTGCGCCTTGACGTGAGTGACCTTGTAGCCGGCAAGCGCCGCGACGCCCTGCAACGCGCCGATCTGGTAGGCGACGAGATTTTCGATCTCGGAAGCACTCATGCCGTAGAACGGCCGGCGGCCAAAGCCGTGAATATCGCGATAGCCAGGATGAGCCCCGACGCTGACGCCGCGCGCCTTGGCCAGTTCCACCGTCTTGCGCATGACGTCGTAGTCGCCGCCATGAAAACCACAGGCGACGTTCACAGAGGTCGCAACATCGATCATGGCGGCATCATTGCCCATCTGCCACACACCGAAGGACTCGCCGAGATCACTATTCAGGTCGACCGTTTTCATGTTGTTGTCCGTCTTGCTGGTTGGTCTTCTTGCCACGTTCCGGCGTCCATCGCACTGACGGCGACACCGGCAACATTGGCATCTTGCAGCGCTTCGATATTGAGATCAAAGCTTTCGATCGAGGAAATCCGATCGGGCAGGGCGCGCAACAGCTCTGCGAATTTGCGCGCTTGGGCTTGTGCCTCTTCGATGCTGACGACCTTGAACCGGAAAGCCGTTCCGGCCGGCGTTTGCGCAAACCGTCCGAAATCGGCCGTGATCACGGTTGCTATCTTGGGATAGCCGCCGCTGGTTCCGCGATCGGACATCAGCACGATCGGCTGGCCGTTGCCGGGAACCTGGATGCTGCCGTTTACCGTGCCGTCGGAAACGATGTTGTGGCCGTGCAGATGTTTGATGGCTGGTCCGTCAAGGCGATAGCCCATGCGATCGCTGGTCGCCGAGATCCTCCACTCGCTATCGAAAAACAGGCTGATTGCCTCATCGCTGAATTCATCGTTCTGCGGTCCGAGCGCGACGCGGATCGGACCGGTAAGAGGGGCGGGCATATCGATCCGGCGTTCCGGTCCCGCGCTTGCCGCCGCGACGTCCAACTCGTCGCCGCCCTGCAAGGGCCGCGGAAACGGACTGCCGAGACCCACGCGTGCGTTCACTGAAAAACTTCCGAACATCGGCTCGCCGCGGAGGCTCCCCTCGATCGCGAGATAACTGAAAGCGCCGCCCTGTGCCATGCCGAGCTTCAACGTTTCGCCATCGGCGATCGTGACGGAGGTGTCCCAGGGGACCGTTCGTCCAGCCATCTCCGCAACTCGTGGCGTTCCCGCCATGGCCACGCGAACCGCACCGTCCCGGGCCTTGACGACCGCCCCGTAAGGACCGACTTCTATCGCGGGCGCAAACGGCGAATTTCCTGCAAGGCAGTTGGCGGCGGCTAATCCCAGCCGGTCCATGGCGCCGCTTGGCGTCAACCCGTAACGCTGGGCGCCGAAGCGTCCGCCGTCCTGCACCGAACTTGCCGGACCGATGGATGAAATGACGAGCTTGGTCATGCGGCGACCAATTCCGCGATGATCTCGCCATGTTCGGCCGCCCGCTCCTGCTCGGCATAGGTCTTGGCGTCGATCTGATAAAATTTCACGCGATCGCCGGGTTCGAGCAGAAAGATCGGATCTCGATGCGGTAGATAGGTCCGCACCGGCGTACAGCCCAATAAATGCCAGCCACTCGGGCCGGCGATGCATTGAACCCCGGCCTGCACGCCGCCGATGGAAATCGTGCCTGCCGGCGTCAGCAGCCGTGGATTCTGCCGCCGCGACGTACGCAGGAAATCCGGCAAGCCGCTGAGATAGGACCAGCCCGGCGTGAACCCGATCATGGCGACGCGATAATCGCCGCCGATATGGCGCGCCACGATATCGTCGGGCGTAGTGCCGAGCATCTTGGCGACGTCTTCGAGATCGACGCCGTACTCGCCGCCATAAGCGACGGGAATTCGCCACAGACGTGACTTTTCCAAAGGCGGCACCGGGCGTTCCGCCAACTTGACCAGTTTTTGGCCGAGCGTCGCAAAATCGATTTGCGCCGGATCGTAGTGGACGAGGAGGGAGCGGTAGGTGGGAATGGTCTCGCTGACGCCTGCAATCGGCTCGCGGGCCAGGGTGCGATCGAGCGCCAGCACGCGGCGGTTGGCCTGATCATCGATCTTGCGACTGAATTCCACGGTGATCGCGCTGTCGCCGCTGGGCAGAAGGCGGGGAGGAGAAAGTGGCGCAGCCATCGTCGGATAACTCAGTCATTCGTGGGTCGATGCCAGACGTTCAGGCACCTTTCAGGCTTTAAGCCAAGGCGGGAGTTCTGCGAAGTCTACCATCGCGGTGCCGCCCATGCGACCCTCGAGTATAAAAAATTGAGTTACTTCAATAAACTAATCCAACAAACTCTGATAAGATGTGATGATAGGGCGGATGCGTAATGCTACGGGTGGCTGCAATGCCTGACGGCCCTTGACGCGGTGTTGGTCGTCCGTTTCTAACAAGACCAATGCCAAATCCAAAACTCCACTAGAAACCCATATTGGCTAGTGGTCCTTTGATTCTAACATTTGCAAAAGCGCCCACCGCACCGGGATGCAGATGTTTAGAATCGCAAGATACCCGCCATCAACCTGCCGGAGTTCATTTCTCGATGTCCCTGACCCCCGAAGCCATCGCCACGCTTTCGCATGTTACGACCGCGACCATCACGACTGTCCTCCTCAAAAAGGGATTGCGAAACGTCTGGCTACGCGGCGCGAAGCCGTTGCGGCCGGGACAGAAGCGGCTGGTCGGGCCGGCCTTCACGCTGCGCTTCGTGCCCGCCCGGGAAGACCTTGCAACACCAGAGTCCTGGTCTTCGCCGATTTCGACGAGAACAGCGATCGAAGCCATGCCGGACGGCTGTATTGCCGTGGTAGACGCCATGGGCGTGACCGACGCCGGCATTTTCGGCGACATCCTGTGCGCTCGGATGGTCAAGCGCGGGGTCACGGCGCTCATCACCGATGGCGTGGTACGTGACCTCGAGGGCGTGCTCGGCACCGGCCTGCCGGTGTGGTGCGACGGCTATGCCGCTCCGCCTTCGGTTGCCGGACTGACCTTCGTCGGTTGGGGCGAACCGATCGGCTGCGGCGGCGTTGCCATTTTTCCGGATGACGTGATCGTCGCCGATCAGGACGGTGCGGTCGTGATCCCGAAGGCTTTCCTTGAGCATGTTCTGGCCGAAGGCGCCGAGCAGGAGCGAATGGAAGGCTGGATCGTCAACGAGGTCAACAACGGCGCGGCGCTGCCCGGCCTCTATCCCATGAATGCCGAGACCAAAGCGCGCTACGCGGCATCGAAGAAATAACAACAACCAGGGAGGACGACCATGGACATCCATCTCGCCGGTTCACAGGCCACCCGCCGCGCGTCGAAGGACTGGTTTACCGGCACGGTATGGCAGGACCCGATCATCACGACGCCGGCTCCGGCGCACCTCGGATCGGCGCGGGTTTCATTCGAACCGGGCGCGCGGACCAACTGGCATACCCATCCGCTTGGGCAAACGCTTTATGTGATCTCCGGCGTCGGTCGCGTACAAGCCAAAGGCGGTCCGGTGCAGGAAATACGGCCGGGCGACGTGGTCTGGATTCCGCCGGGCGAAAAACATTGGCACGGCGCCTCGCCAACCAATGCGATGACCCATATTGCCATGCACGAATCCCTGGACGGTAGCCATGTGACCTGGCTCGAGCCCGTGACGGATGCGGAATACGCGGTGAAGGTCGGTTGAGAATTGTTGGCTTGGCGGCTGAGAGCGATGCGTCTCAGCTTTCGACGCTATTTTTGCGAAGGATATCGGCCGCGGCGGCGCGTCCGGCCATTTCGTTCCGCAGCGCCTCGAACCGCTGCCGTGCCTCGCTTGCCTGATCGTCAACGAACCTGATGGCGGCATCGGCCGACATCGGTCCGCTGGTGATGGAGCGGGAATTCTCGCCAATGGTCTCGTCGACAAAGTAGCGCTCGTCGCTCTCGCGGCGGACCGTCCATTTGAAGCGGATCGCCTCCATCGGCCCGGGACCTGATTTCGAATAGCCGTGGATTCCGGTCGCCTGAGCCTGAGGCACCGGATCTTCCGGTTTCGCGCTGGCAACAGTTTTCACAGCCTCTGGCGGGGAGGCCGGCTGATCGAGGATGCTCGCGATGGTTGCGAGCGCATGATCCGTCGCGTCGCCTTCAGTCAATGGCTTGATCCCCCAATACGCAGGCAGGCGGCCAATTCCGCCAAACCTTCCCGGCCTTTTGTCGCCGGATTGAGGCTGAGTTTTGTCAGGCAAAGCGCGGAGGTATCTATTTCCGCCTGGAGATCATCGTGAGCCGAGCATTTAATTGTCGTCGTCCTCGTAATACGGGCCTCTCGGGGGACGCTTCGATCGAGGGCGAGGGCCGATATCGGCGGGCGAAGAATACTGAGGTGGCGGCGGGGCCGGGAAAAATACGTCGTAGCAGGGCTTGCTCAGCTGCGGTCCGCTGGCTCTCAGGCAGGCGGTAATGCGATCCGCGTCCGGTATGTAGGCGCCGCAGAGCCGAAACACATCCGGGGTGCAGGCCTGACGTTGCTGCTCCGTCCCCTGAGCGGTCGCAGACGTCTCCGCAGCGAGAAAAAATAGCAGCGCTGCGATACAGCCGGCTATTTGTTTAGGCACCATACCGCTCCACTTTCGGGCCATTGCTTCAGGATTGAGAGTATACTGCCAAAATGTCGAATTCCGGGCCGGCCCATCGCCGCTCACGCCGGCTATAAGACGTCCTGATTTATGACGTTCTGCCGGATCGGTGCGCCATCGAGCGCGCTCAGGATGTTGCGCGCCGTCTGCTCGCTCATGCGGTCCACGGCTTCCCATGTCACGCCGGCAACGTGAGGAGCGATGATCACATTGGGCAGTTCGAATAGCGGATTTGGAACCGGCGGCGGCTCCTGCGCAAATACATCAAGGCCGGCACCGGCCAGCTGGCCGGACGTGAGCGCGTCATAGAGTGCGGCTTCCTCGATGAGGCCGCCGCGCGCCGTATTGATAAGATAGGCCTGCGGCTTCATACGCTTCAATCTGGCGGCATTGAACATCCCCACCGTCTCCGGCGTCTTCGGGCAGTGAATACTGACAAAGTCGGCACGCGGCAGCGTCGCGTCGAGATCGGCGACCGCCTCATAACCGGCATTCCTGATCTCCGCGGCCGGCAGATAGGGGTCGTACACCACGACGTTCATTTCCATCGCCAGACATCGTTTCGCAGTGCGCGTGCCGATCCGGCCAAAGCCGATGATGAGTACCGTCTTGCCGAAAAGATCAAAAGGCAATTTGCCAAGCCGCGTGCTCCATTGGCCGTCTTTGACCAGCGCGTGCAACTCGTTCGCCCGCTTGGCGAGCATCAGCATCATGAACAGGGCCTGTTCCGCCACCGACGGCGAATTAGCGATCCCCACCACCATCAACGGAATCTTCCGGCGGCTGAGGGCAGGGACATCGACCGCGTCGTAGCCGACACCGATCCGCGTGACGACCTTTATGTCCCTTGCCGCTTCAAGCTCGGCCTCGCCGAAACGGGTCGCACCGAGCGCCACGCCATGGACCGGCGCATGCGCTTTCAACAGCGCCTCAAAATCGGCAGCCGAAATCAGATTTGGAAATTCAATGAGTTCGATATCGTCTCGCTCGCCGAGGAGGGCGCGGCCCCCCGCCGCCATGGTTTGGGTGACCAAAATTTTCTTCTTGTTGCTCGCCATTGCCGGCTCCTCGCCGCTCTCGTTTTTAATCGTTCAGGTTGGAACGCGAGATTCGTTTAGCAGGTGGAACTTGCTGCGGTCCACTGCCGCGGAGCACGCAGTATCGGTGGACCGATGGGTCGATTCTGACATTCACCTTGCGGACACGCGACGAATGGTAGCGATTGCCAAATTCGCTCGACTAGCGGGCCTGCGAAACCGATAATCTTGCGGATTCGCAACCGCATCGACCGTCAAAGATTGGCCAGGAGACCCGATCATGTTCAAGTCGCAGCCAGCCATGCGCCTGTCAGGGCTGGGCCTTGCCGTCCTGATGTTTTTCGCGATCACGGCAGCTGCGCAGGCCCAGGGCCTGGTCAAGGGCGTGCAGCAGGGTGCCGAGGCCGGTAACAAGGCCGCGGGACCCGTTGGCGGGGTGCTCGGAGGCGCGATCGGCGGCGTGGTCGGCGTTTTCAGCGGCGCGCTGGGTGTCCACGGAGACCAGGGGCAGGGGCAAGCACAGGGGCAGGGGCAACCTGCCGCGGGTGCCAAGTCCGGCTCGTCCTCTCCTGCCAAAGCGGCAAAGGGGACCAAAACAGCGAAGGGATCTTCGACGGCCGCCGCATCCTCGGCGAAGCCGGTGGAGGTGCTGACGCAACCGGGCGAACCGGAATTAACCGCCGAGCAGATCGTCGCCAACAGCGATGCCTATATCGACCGGATCAAGACCGAATTGCACCTGACGCCCGAACAGGAAAGGAACTGGTCGGCATTCAACAGCGCCATGCATTATCTTGGCCACAATGGTGCCGAGCGGCTCAATCTGCGGATCGCCCGCGCCAAGCGCGATCCGCCTGACGACATCGTGGAGCAGATGCGCAACGAGGCCCAGTTTCTCAACGATCGCGCCGCGGACCAGCGGGCTGTGGCGGATGCGGCCGAGCCCCTGTTCACAAGCCTCGACGACAAGCAGAAAGCGACATTCATCGAGGAAATGGTACGCCTGAGCCACGAGCGCGGCCTGGATTAAGCCATAGGCCCCCGCGACGGCAGAAATTTCCGCCATCTTCCTTCTTTAGCCGCCGGCGAATAGCCGGGTACTCCAGCCCTGGGGTAGGTGGAAGGCAAGGCACCCGGCTATCCTGCCGCAGCGGCGGCGACGCCCAAATCGTCATGCAAAATTGAGGAAAAGCTGACCGCTTCGCGCCCGAGATATGGCCGCCTTATGACCTTGTCGGGATTCGAAAAAAGACGAGGAGCCTGCTTGCCGATTTCCGTCAGCGGTTCGGGAAATTGAGTTCCACGCCGACGCCGTCCGGATCGTAGAGGAATAACTGCGTGTCACGAATTTTCCGCCCGGCGGCAGGCAGGCCCCTTGGGCCGGTTGTCACCAATTTCTTTAGATTTGGACGTTAGGCTTACCGGTCATGGGGATTCCAGCACGACTGACTGAAGAGAAGCGCAAGCATCAGCGAACCGAAATCAATGAGCCTGCCTATGTGTCGGCGGGAGGATCGGTGATGCGCTGCACGGTGCGGAATATTTCACCCGACGGGGCAGCGATCGACGTCGACAATCCGGCCTTCGTTCCCAACCAGTTTCGTCTGGTGATGGCCTCAGAACTCCTCGACCCATGACTGCCGGGTGATCTGGATTCGAGAGAAGCGGATCGGCTTGTCGTTTGTAAAGCCGGCGGGCGTGCCTGCGTCGAGCGGTTAGCGCGCGCGACCGATCAAGGTCCGATCAGTTCGAACTACGCAAAGAGCAAGCCACCATCCGCCGAGATGGCGGCTTGCTTGGGACTTGGATCTTACACCCCGGTTTGCGTAATGAACTTGGTGCTGAGGTAGGATTCGATCCCTTCGGTGCCGCCTTCCGAACCGTAGCCGGAATCCTTCATGCCGCCGAACGGTGTCTCCGGCAGCGCCAGAGCGAAATGGTTGATCGACATCATGCCGGCTTCGACGGCCGCGCCGATTGCAGTCGCGGTCTTGGCGGATTTGGTGAAAGCGTAGGACGCCAGACCAAACGGCAGCCGGTTGGCTTCCTCCGCCGCATCGTCGAACTTGGCAAACGGCGAAATCAGCGCCAACGGGCCGAACGGCTCCTCGTTCATCGCGCGCGCCGATTTCGACACGTCGGTGACGACGGTGGGCTCGAAGAAATAGCCCTTGTTGCCGATCCGGTTGCCGCCGGTCGCAACCTTGGCGCCTTTGCCGACAGCGTCCTGCACCATGCTTTCGATCGCCGTCACGCGGCGGTCGTTGGCGAGCGAGCCCATCTTGGATTCCGCATCGAGGCCGTTGCCGACCTTGAGCGATTTCGCGCCGTCCACGAACTGCTTGATGAACTTGTCGTAGACGCCTTCCTGGACCAGGAAGCGGGTCGGCGAAATGCAGACCTGACCGGCATTGCGGTATTTGGCGGCGACCATGATCTTGGCCGCGGATTCAATGTCCGCGTCGTCAAACACGATGACCGGCGCATGGCCGCCGAGTTCCATGGTCACGCGCTTCATGTGCTGACCCGCCATGGCCGCGAGATGCTTGCCGACGGTGGTAGAGCCGGTGAAGGAGATTTTGCGGATGGTCGGGTGCGGGATCAGATATTCGGAGATTTCGGACGGCACGCCGTAGACCAGATTGATCACGCCGGCCGGCACGCCCGCATCGGCGAACGCCCGGATCAATTCGGCCGGAGAGGCCGGCGTCTCTTCCGGCGCCTTGACGATGATCGAGCATCCGGCAGCCAGCGCCGCGCTCATCTTTTTCACGACCTGGTTGATCGGGAAATTCCACGGCGTGAAGGCGGCAACCGGACCGACCGGCTCCTTGATCGCCATCTGATAGACGCCGGGCAACCGCGCTGGAATCAGGCGGCCATAGGTCCGGCGGCCTTCCTCGGCAAACCATTCGATTGTGTCGGCGGCCGACAACGTTTCGATCTTGGCCTCGGCCAGGACCTTGCCTTGCTCGATCGTCATCAGGGTCGCGATCGCATCGGCGCGCTCGCGGATCAGATCGGCGGCCTTGCGCATGATCTTGGAGCGATCGTAGGCCGACATCGCGCGCCAGACCTTGAAGCCTTTTTCGGCCGCGGCCAGCGCCTCGTCGAGATCGGCCTTCCCGGCATGGGCCACGGTACCGACCTGTTCTTCGGTCGCCGGATTGAGCACGGGGATGGTCTTGCCGGAAGCGGCGGGACGCCATTTTCCGTCGATATACAACTGCACGTTCGGGTAGTTCATTCTGCGATCTCCGGTTTTCGAGCATGGTCCGGAAAACTGTGTAGCGGTTTTTCCGAAAGATCACGCTCAATCAAAGAGGCTCCTCCGCCGCGCGGAGAACACCACGTTCGCTGGTCTCATTTCAAGGTCAGAAGGCACATGCGTGCTGCCATCGCCGATCCGGCCGTCGAGGCTTCAGATGTTGGTCTCTCTGGCTGTCCGATGGCGGAAGGGGTGGGATTCGAACCCACGGTACCCTTGCGGGCACGCCGGTTTTCAAGACCGGTGCCTTAAACCACTCGGCCACCCTTCCGTCTTTGAAAGTGCTTACATTTTTATCGCTTACCGGAAGCTTTTAACGAACGCAATGAGAACGTGGACCCCAATTCGGACCCAACCGCCCTTGGCTCACGGTCCAAGCTTCTTTTCGCGATCCCCCATATTCTTGGAGTGCACGGCAATGACGTCCCGCTTCTAGCCATCCACCTTGGCGCTCTAAGTTCTATCGAGTAGGACGATCACAGTTGAGCGGCGTGACATGCGCAGCCGCAACCGCCGCAGCCGCCACCACCACCACCACCGGAGGCGCGGACCGCGCAACCTCGGCAGCCACCATATCCACGCCGGGCTACCTGTACGCCGCTGCCAACTTTTTCCTTGTCGAAGACGTAGAACGTGGCGAGACTGGTGTCGGCTATTTCTTCCTCACCGAGCGTGATTGCCTCATTCGGTGCGAGAGCCGTTGTCTGCGCCACGTCTGCCGTCGGTACCGCCGATGCTGTCGCGCTTCCCAATAGTGAGAAGGTCAATCCGGCGGCTCCAAGAGCCGATACGGCCGCTTTAGTTGTGCGCTTCCGCTTCGAAGTTTGCTTCACCTGTGGCATGACCTCATCCTGCGTAAGTCGTCGTAAAAAGTAACTACTGCACGGATAGCGGCGTAACAACCACCGCTGCTTAGGATTAGCCTGACGATCATTACCCCGGCGATTACTTTAGGCGCAATGGAAGTGTCCGATCCTGATCCGGCGAGTCGTAAATCCTGCAGCCATCTCGGCCCGGTTTCCGAGGGATAGCGGTCTTTTTGGCTGCCTGCCGTCAAGCACGGGGCGGTCAAGAATGTAAAAGCTGGCGAAACTCACCGCCAACGGGCTCGTATCAACCTTATAAACGGAGACGATCCATGACCCCTAAAATTCTTGGCGCGCTTGTTTTGACGGCCGCACTTTTCGGGCATGTCTTTGCCCGAGAGTACACCGCCCCGCAGAGGTCGACTCATTCTACGCGGCACATTCGCGGTTCATATCGAGCATCGGAACCCGCGGTGCGGGCACCGACCAATGCACCCTATTTCGACAGAAGCTTTGATCCCTCGCGGATTGGCAACCACGATCCGAACTTCAATCCGTCGCCGACCTGATCGCTCGCGCTTAAGGCGCGCCGTAGGCTGAGACGCCGCTTGAACGCGCGAAGGCCTCAAAAAGCCGGCGGCGCCGGGGTCCTGACCAAGCAGGGAAGGGAAGGAGTTGCGGAAACTCAACGCCCGGCGGGTGCCAAAGGCGGGCGAAGGATTGATTTACCATCCCCAAGCTCTCCTGGCGCCGTCCCCATTTCCGCCGCGTTCCCACTGCGTTATATAGTTTGCTGATGCGAGCCGGGGCTTGCGTCGGGGATACGGCCGCCAGGCACGCGGAAAATGCGGCCGGTGGAATGGCACTTGGGGCGAATGCGAATTTTGCGGTCAGCACCGGAACGGGGCGCGGGGCGAGGGATTGCCGTTGTTTCGGCATGCCTTATGCTCGCCAATTGCTCATCATCCGGGCTCTCCAGCCGGATTGATCCGAAATATGGCGTCTCCTCCAGCCCCCGCGTCGTCGAACTCGGCGACCCCGTGCCAAAGGGCGGTGGAACCTACCGCGTTGGCAAGCCGTATACGGTCGCGGGCCAGCTCTACGTCCCGGAAGAGAATGTCAATTACCGCCAGGAAGGCCTTGCCTCCTGGTATGGCGACGATTTTCACGGCCGTCTGACTGCCAACGGCGAGGTCTACGACATGACCTCGCTCTCCGCAGCCCACCCGACACTGCCGATGCCGTGCTACGCCCGCGTCACCAACCTTGCGAACGGCAAATCGCTGATCGTTCGCGTCAATGACCGTGGTCCCTATCACGGCAATCGCGTGATGGACGTCTCGAGCCGTGCCGCGGAACTTCTCGAATTCAAGAACAATGGCGTCGCGCGCGTGCGCGTCGAATATGTCGGCCGGGCGCCGCTCGAAGGCTCCGACGACCGCCAGCTGATGGCCACGTTGCGCACCGGCGTGCCGGCGCCGGCACCCTCGCTGGTCCGCGTTGCCTCCGCCCGCCCGTTCGTGCCGGACTACGTTGGCCCGTCAAGGCCGATCCGCGGCGAGGTTCCACTCCCGGAAGGCCGCCCCTATGACCTCGGCAGCACGCAAGCAGAGCAGGCGGCGTATAGTGAGCCTCGGGAACGCACCGCCTCGATGCGCTCGCGTTCAAACGATCGGCTTCAGGATGAACAGCGAGCGGCGTCCTATGAATCCCAGGATCGATACGTGACGAGGCCCGTTTCGGCCTACGCGCCGGTTGACCGGCAAATCCCGAGCGAAATCCTCGGCGGACGCGGGCTTTATTGATCCCGGCATAGGCCGTTTCCGCAACGGTGCGGGTGGCATTGCTTTCATCCCATTCCTACCTTGTTTTCAAGGCCTTGTTGATTCGGCAAAGGCCGTGACTTAACCGCTTGCCCGACCGGGAGCCTTAGTTGTTTGAGCCGTTTCCAACTGTTAAAGCATGATCCGGAAAAGCGTGAAGTGGTTTTTCCGAAAAAATCATGCTTCATCAAAGCACTAAAGCGCGATGACGATTTAACCAGATCTCATCGCGATTTAGAACGCGGTCCCGTCCAAGGACAGTTTCGATGGCACGTTCGACGTTGCGGTTTGACCGGCCCGTGGTCACGACAGGACGCTTGATGCGAGGCCTGATAGCTGCGGCGGTTCTCCTGACATTGGGATGGAGCAGCGTTCTCTCAGCCGCCAACAACAGCGTACAGGGTGCCAAGAAGGAGGAGGCTGGATTCGACGGCGACGCGCCGACCGCGATCCTGATCGAAGCCAGCAGCGGCGCCGTCCTGTTCGAAAAGAACGCCGACGAGTTGCGCGCCCCCTCCAGCATGATGAAGCTGATGACGGCAGAGGTGGTCTTCCACGCCGTCAAGCAGGGCGACATCAAATTGACCGACGAATACCGCGTCAGCGAGAACGCCTGGCGCAGGGGCGGCGCACCGGCGGGCGGTTCGACCATGTTCGCCGCGCTCAATAGCAAGATCTCGGTGGACGATCTCTTGCACGGCGCGATCATCCAGAGCGGAAACGACGCCTGTATCGTGCTGGCGGAAGCCATGGCCGGCAACGAGCGCACGTTTGCCGCGGATTTCATGACCAAGCGCGCGCGAGAGATCGGCCTTCCACGATCGACTTTCGCCAATTCCAACGGGCTCCCTGACCCCGGAAACAAGATGACGGTGCGTGAACTGGCGATACTCGCGCGTTACATCATCCAAACCTACCCCGAATTCTACAAATTGTTCGGCGAGAAGGAATTCACCTGGAACAAGATCAAGCAGCCGAACCGCAATCCTCTGCTCAATTCGCTCGACGGCGCCGATGGCCTCAAGACCGGATTCACCAAGGAGGGGGGCTACGGTATGGTCGGATCTGCCGTGCAGAACGGCGTGCGTCTCATCGTGGCCATCAACGGGCTCGATGACCCCGAAGACCGCGCCACCGAAGCCAAGAAGATGCTTGAATGGGGCTTTCGCAATTTCGAGGTGCGGACGGTGTTCGCACCAAATCAGACCATCGGTTATGCGAAGGTGTTTGGCGGCGACAGCCGTTCGGTTGCATTGGCCAGCCATGAGCCGGTCAAGGTCATGGTGCAGAAGAACGGCTCCGACAAGTTGATTGCCCGCGTCGTCTATAGCGGCCCGGTGCGCGCGCCGTTCGAGGCCGGGCAAAAGGTTGGCCTGGTCAAGGTCTGGCGCGGCAGCAACGTCGCGGTGGAGACGCCGGTTTATGCGGCAGACGGAGTTGGCCGCGGCTCGACGATACGACGCGCCGTCGACGGCGTAACCGAGCTCGCGATCGGGCTGTTCCGTGCGGGCGCAGAGAAGCTGTGACAATGACTCAGGTACCGGCCAAAGCCTCAGGAGGGCGGGGACGCTTCATCTCCTTTGAGGGCGGTGAAGGGTCCGGCAAATCCACCCAGATCAAGATGCTGGCCGAGCGGTTGGCCGGCATGAAACTGCACGCCATCGTGACCCGCGAGCCCGGCGGCTCGCCCGGCGCGGAAATCATCCGCCATCTGGTCCTCTCCGGGATGGGCAAGCTGCTCGGCCCCGAAGCGGAAACGCTGCTGTTCGCCGCCGCACGCGACGACCATGCGCGGACCGTGATCGAGCCCGCGCTCAAGCAGGGCACCTGGGTGCTCAGCGACCGCTTTTCGGATTCGACGCGGGTCTATCAAGGCACGCTCGGACAGGTGTCGCCGGGGCTTCTCAACGCCATGCAACGTGTCACCATCGGCGACCTGAAACCGGACCTGACGGTGATCCTGGATGTGCCGGTGGAAATCGGCCTCAAGCGCGCCGCGGCGCGGCGTGGTACGGCTACGGCCGACCGGTTCGAGTCGGAAGACGTCAGTTTTCATCAGCGACTGCGCGACGCGTATCGGCAGATCGCTGCCGACGAACCCGGCCGTTGCGTGCTGATCGACGCCACTGATGAGCCGGCGAAGGTCGCGGCCAATATCTGGTCGGCCTTGCGCGACCGCTTTTTTGCGGCAAGCGCCGGAAACGCGGCTATTCCGGCATGAGCAGCAAGGCCGAGACGCAGATACCGGTTTCACACCCGCGGGAAACCACTGACCTGTTTGGCCATCGCGAAGCCGAGACGGCGTTGCTCAACGCCTATCGCTCGGGGCGCATTCCGCATGCCTGGCTGATCGGCGGCGCGCAAGGCATCGGCAAGGCGACGCTGGCTTACAGGATGGCCCGCTTCGTCCTGGCCCACGGCAATCCGCTCGCGGCAAACGTGCAGCGCGCCGATAGCCTGAGCGTCGATGCAGGCGACCCGGCCGCCCGCCGGATTGCCGCCGGTGCGCATGGCGGACTTCTCGTGCTTCAGAGAACCGCCAACGACAAGGGCGTGATGCGGACCGTGATCACGGTCGACGAAACGCGCGAGACCATTTCGTTTTTCGGCTCGACCGCGGCGGCAGAAGGCTGGAGGGTGTGTATCGTCGACACCGTCGACGAACTCAATCCCAATGCCGCCAACGCTCTGCTCAAGACGCTCGAAGAGCCGCCGCGCCAGTCGCTGTTCCTGCTGGTCAGCCACACGCCGGGAAGGGTGTTGCCGACCATCCTGTCGCGCTGCCGCCGATTGCCGTTACGGCCACTCGCCAAGGACGACGTGATACAGGCCGTCAGCCGTGCAACCGGGCTTGCAGGCGAGGATGCCGCGGTGATCGAGGCGGCCGAGGCCGCGGAGGGAAGCGTCGCGCGGGCGCTAACGCTGCTCGGTGGCGAGGCCGTCAAGCTTCACCACAAGACCGCCGCGCTGCTGGCGACGCTGCCTCGGGTCGATCCGCGGGAGCTCCATGCGCTTGGCGATGCGCTCGGCGGCAGCGACAAGGTTGCGCTCGCAACCTTTGTGGACAGTATCGACCGCTGGGTTGGCGCGCGGATGCGAACCGAGGATCCCAACGCCGACCTGCCGCGCCTTGCACGGCTGGCGGAGGTGTGGGAAAAGATCAACCGCGCCGCGCGCGATACCGCTGAATACAATCTCGAGCGAAAGCCGCTTGTGTTCTCGGTATTTGGGATGCTTGCGGAAGCCACGCGATAACAGCGTTCCCTCAAATCCCGATCGTTTTATTTAATCTGTAAAGGAATTCGTGTGGCGAAGGCTGCGAAAAAAACCGTCAAGAAACGAAAGACAAAAAAGGCCAAAAAAGCGGGCAGCAAAGCGCCGCGCGCCGCTTCGAAGCGTGTTGCCGCCAGGAAAGCCAAAACGCCGCCAAAGAAGTCTGCCAAGAAGGGCGTGAAGAAAGCCGCCAAAAAGGCGGCCAAGAAAGCCGTCAAGAAAGCCGCAAAGAAGACGCCGAAGAAAACAGCGAAAAAGTCCCGGGTCGAAAAAGTCGTCGTCGCGCCGAAAACGGCCGGGGCGACTGCGGCAAAGCCGACAGCTCCAAAGGTCAAAAAAGCTTCACCTGCACCCGCCGCGAAAGCGGCAACGCCGCCGGCCCGAAACTCCTTCTACATCACGACCGCGATCGCCTATCCCAACGGCGTGCCGCATATCGGTCACGCCTATGAGGCGATCGCAACCGACGCGCTGGCGCGCTTTCAACGGCTCGACGGCAAGGATGTATTTTTTCTGACCGGCACCGACGAGCACGGTTTGAAGATGATCCAGACCGCGGAGGCTGAAAAGCTTTCGACCATGGAAGTGGCGACGCGCAATGCGCAGCGCTTCAAGGAGATGGACCAGCGGCTAAACATCTCCTTCGATCGATTCATCCGCACCACCGAAGAGCAGCATCATCGCTCCAGCCAGGAAATCTGGAAGCGGATGACCGACAATGGCGATATCTATCTCGACAGCTACGCCGGCTGGTATTCGGTGCGCGACGAGGCCTATTACGCCGAGGACGAAACCACCGTCGGCGAGGACAGTGTGCGCCGTGGCCCGCAGGGCACGCCGGTCGATTGGGTGGAGGAGAAAAGCTATTTCTTCCGTCTCTCCGCCTATCAGGACCGGCTGCTCGCGCTCTATGAGACGCATCCGGAGTTTATCGGGCCCGACTCGCGCAAGAACGAGGTGGTGAGTTTCGTCAAAAGCGGGCTGCGGGATCTATCGATCTCCCGCACCACTTTCGATTGGGGCGTCAAAGTCCCGGGCGATCCGGAACACGTGATGTATGTCTGGGTCGACGCGCTCACCAACTACATTACCGGCGTCGGCTTTCCCGACGAGGGTGACGCCAACTGGCATTATTGGCCGGCGGACGTGCACATCATCGGCAAGGACATCATCCGCTTCCATGCGGTGTACTGGCCGGCGTTCCTGATGTCGGCAGGGATTCCCGTGCAGAAGCGCGTCTACGCCCACGGCTTCCTGTTTAATCGCGGCGAGAAAATGTCGAAGTCGGTCGGCAATGTCGTCGACCCCTTCAATCTGGCCGACCAGTACGGCGTCGACCAGACCCGCTATTTCTTCCTGCGCGAGGTGCCGTTCGGACAGGACGGCAGCTACAACCATGAAGCCATCGTCGCGCGCATCAATGCCGATCTCGCCAACGACCTTGGCAATCTGGCGCAGCGATCGCTGTCGATGATTGCGAAACAATTTCAGGGCGTGTTGCCGGAGCCCGGCGAGTTTACCAACAACGACAAGGACATTCTGGCGGAGGCCGACGGCATGATCGCACACGCGCGAAATGCGATGGCGACCCAGCAGATTCACCAGGCGCTCAACGCGGTCTGGGCCGTCGTCGCCGAGGCCAACCGGTATTTTGCCGGCGAAGCGCCGTGGGCGCTGGCCAAGACCGACCCCAAGCGTCAGGGCACGGTGTTGTACGTGACCGCTGAAGTGGTGCGCCAGATCGCCATTCTCGCACAACCGGCAATGCCGCAAGCATCCGGGAAACTGCTCGATATTCTCGGCATCCCCGACGAAGTCGATTTCCGTAACTTCGCCGCGCTCGCGCGGCGGATCAAACCGGGCTCCGTGCTTCCTGCACCGGCTCCGGTATTTCCGCGTTATATCGAGCCGACGGCAACATAGGCGGCGGAACGCGATGCTTGTCGACAGCCATTGCCATCTCGACTTCCCGGACTTCGCCGATGACCTCGACGGCATTGTCGCACGCGCAGAGGCAGCCGGCATCGGGCGTATCGTCACGATCTCGACCCGGGTGCGGCGCCTCGACGCGCTGCTCTCGATCGCGGACAAATATCCTAAAGTGTATTGCTCGGTCGGCACCCATCCGCATCAGGCCGACGAGGAAGACGGCATTCCAGCCGAAGAGTTGATCTCGCTGACCAAACACCCGAAGGTCGTAGCCCTCGGCGAAGCCGGCCTCGACCACTTCTACCAGCACGGATCGCGCGAGGCGCAGGAGCGCGGCTTCCGCGCCCATATTGCCGCCGCGCGCGCCACCGGTCTGCCGCTGGTCATTCACACCCGTGAAGCGGATGAGGATTGCGAACGCATTCTGGAAGACGAAATGGCGAAGGGATCGTTTCGCGCGGTACTGCATTGCTACACCGGCGGGCGGAAGCTCGCGATGAAGGCGATCGAGCTCGGGCTGTCGATCTCGTTCACGGGCATCCTGACCTTTAAGAAATCGGACACGCTGCGCGCGCTCGCCGCCGAGTTGCCCGCCGACCGCATCATGGTCGAGACCAACTCGCCATACCTCGCGCCCGGAAAGTTTCGCGGCAAGCGCAACGAGCCAGCCTACGTTGTGGAAGTGGCAAAAGTGCTGGCGGAAACCCGCGGCGTTTCGCTGGAGGAGATTTCACGGCAGACGACGGAAAACTTCTTCCGTTTGTTCTCCAAAGTACCCGCGCCACAAGCCGCATGACGGTTACGCTCACCATTCTGGGCTGTGGATCGTCGGCCGGCGTGCCGCGCCCGGCGCTGGGCTGGGGCGCGTGCGATCCCAAAAATCCGAAAAACCGTCGCCGTCGCTGTTCGCTCATGGTCGAGCGGGCCGGCGCTGAAGGTAAGACGCGGATCGTTATCGATACCGCGCCTGACTTGCGCGAGCAATTGATCGACGCCGACGTCGACCATATCGACGCGGTGTTCCTGACCCATGAACACGCCGACCAGACCCACGGGATCGACGATCTGCGTTCGGTGGTGCTGCATCAGCGCCGGCGCATTCCGACCTACTTCAACATGTCGACCGCCAAGGACATCATGGCGCGGTTTTCCTACTGTTTCATCACACCGGAAGGCAGCGAGTATCCGCCGATCCTGACGCGCCATGCGATCGAGGGGGACGAGAGTCGCACGATCGAAGGGAAGGGGGGCGCCGTGACGCTCGCGGCTTTCGACGTTACGCACGGCAACATCCCGGCGCTGGGCTACCGGATCGGCGCTGCGGCCTATACGCCCGACGTCAGCGATATACCGCAAACGAGCTGGCCGCATCTCGAAAATCTCGATCTCTGGATCATCGACGGCTTGCGCTACACCGGCCATCCCAGCCATTTCAGCGTCAGCGACGCGCTGTCGTGGATCGCGCGCTTCAAGCCGAAGCGCGCGGTGATCACCAACATGCATTCCGATCTGGACTATGAAGTGCTGCGGCAAAGCCTGCCCGAGGGCGTGATACCCGCTTATGACGGCATGCGGCTGCAGTTAATTCGCTAGCCGCCCAATCCCGCTCTTCATCGCGACTCAAGAAGCGCCGGTCCGGCTATTTCCAGCCTCAGCTTTCCGCGGCCCGTTTTGACCAGTCGGATTGGAGCAGCCTTCTCCTCCAGCCGCCGTCGGAGCAGGAGCAGGCGAGTCTCCAGATTGTCCTTGAAATCAGGTAATCGCAATTCGTCGGAGAGCCGCATCTCGCGATTGGTAAAATCCGCACGTCCCTCTCGCAGATGCAGCCCGAGCAGATGCACCAGGAGCCGACCCGAAACGCCTTTGATCAGGTATTCGCCGTCAATGAACACGCTGTCGTCAAAAAGATGGTGGATGACGCTAAATGGCCGGCCGGCCAGGGCGCCGTTGCCCTGGGACGTGACCAGCGATTGCTCGTTGGCACTGGTATTGTCGGCAAGCGCAAGGGCTGCCGCCGCGTTGCTTGCCAGGATCGAAAGAGCCATTTCGACGTCTCTCGGGAAAGCGAGACGCTCCCTGTTTTCGAGAAAAAGCACGCCGCGCAAGACGCCACCCGCAATCATAGGCAGCGCCATCTGGCTCATGGCATCAGCTATGCCCGGCAAGGCGATCGTGCGCGTCTGATTTTCGTCAACCGCCGACGCGCGTATCGCGTTACCGAACCGGCGAATGCGGCTCATGTCGCTGATGCGGATAGTGCGGCGCTCGGCGGCCGCCGTTCCGATGATTGCTTCGCCGATCGCCACTTCGGAGCCGATGCCGGTCCAGGAATAGCCGCGACTGCCGACGGTCACCAGACGTTCGCCAGCGGGATATTTCAGGAGCAGCATCGAGTTGGCGCAGCCGAAGCTGTCGCGCAGTCCATCCAGCACCGCGTCGACGATCGCGTCGATCTCGCTTGCTTCGGAGATGCGGCCGGAGAGCGTCGCCGCCGCAGCGAGATAAAGGCTCGTCGCCGGCGACGCGGCTGCGATGGCCGCGCCCGGCGACGGAATAGCCTCCGCTGACGCCACGCGATAAATGTCCACGCCGCGCAAGCGCATCACGTCGGCCATCCCGACTTGTGCGCTGCTGGCGCGGAGCTCAGCCGCCATGGTTTCGTACAGCGGGCCGCCGTCGAGCGAGCGCTCAAAGACCACGGACAGCCGGTATTGGCTGCCATCACGCGGATCGACCAGCATGAGGGCGGCGTTGTTGTTGGCGCGGATGTTGGCGGCGGTCTTCGAGAAGAATTGGTCCGAGAGCGCGACGTGCTCGTCATCGACGAGCGCGACATGCGAAAGGTAGGAGATGTTAGGAACGCCATCTTGCGACGCCGTCGCGATGATCGAGGGAATGACGCCCTCGAAGCAGGTGTGGAGGTCACGCAGGCGGACCGTCATTGAGACGGTTCGAGGATACTGCCGGCCTTCTCGCCCGGCGTCTGCACGAAAATCGTCTCGACCGCGAGGCGCAAGACCTGCGGCTCCAGGTCGACGAGCCAGGGCGCCGCGACCATCCGATCGAGACCGAGCCCCGCGAACGTCTCGGTCATCGCCTCGATGTAGTGCTGCGCACGCTGCCGATGAGCGGCGGAAGCGGGAATGATCGCGGCACGACCTTTCAACTGGTAGGAGACATAGTCGGCGGGCCGCGCGAAGGTGACGGCGAGACGCCCATTGCGCCCGACGTTGGCGATGGTCTGCGGCCATTGCCAGCCCGAGACAATGAGGTCGATGCGACCTGTGGCACGATCGACGACAGCGCCGGCCGCCCGGGCAACCTGCGGCAGCAGGCTATCGTCGCAGCTTCCAACGATAATCATCACCGGGCTTTCCAGGAAGGTAGCCAGCGCGGCGTTGATCGGGTTGCGGTCTGTTCCCGGCATAAGGCTACTCTAGCGGTTAGCCATTATTTAGTAAAAGCGACCAGGCGCTTAGTAATCATTTAGGAACGCCGCGATCCAGAGAAGCATAGAGTTCCGAGCAACCATGCGGAGGGCTGGCACCATGAATGCTTCTCTCGATCCGATCCATATGCCCCAACGAACCGTCGCCGTGATCGGCGGCGGCCCGGCCGGCCTTGTCGCGGCCCGCTTCCTGAAAAAGCACGGTTTCGATCCGGTCGTTTTCGAGGCTGCAGCGGCGGTAGGCGGACAATGGAATGCGGGCTCGCCTTCGAGCGCTGTCTGGCCGGGCATGTGCACCAATACGAGCCGCGTACTGACCGCCTTCAGCGATCTCGATCACCTTGCAGGCACCAGTGTCTATCCGAGCCAGGTCGACATGCTGGCCTACCTGCAGCAGATACGCCGAGAAGGCCGGCCTTGCGCCCCATCTCCGGCTGTCGACCCGCGTCGAAGGGTTGGATCAGTCTGCCGGGAAAGGCTGGATCGTCCGCTCGCGACGCGGCGAGAGCACCGCATCGGAACTCTTTTCGCGCGTCGTGGTCGCGACGGGCTGCTGCACGGCGCCTGACGTACCCGTCATTGCCGGACTGACTGGTTTTGCCGGCCGCGGCGGCGCCATCCATAGCTCCCAATATCAAGGGGCCGAGCCCTATCGCGGGCAATCCGTGCTGGTTGCCGGCTGTTCAATCAGCGCGCTCGAAATCGCAAGCGAATTGGCGGCATCGGGCGCAAAGGTCTGCGTCGCCATGCGTCGCCAGCGCTATGTCCTGCAAAAGCTCCTTGCCGGGGTGCCGACGGATCACGTTGCTTTCACGCGTTTTGCCGCGCAGGCCGGACGAGTGCTGCCGCCGGAGGCGATCGCGGCGGGAATGAAACAAATGGTGCTGGAGAGCTGCGGCAGCCCTGAGCAATTTGGTGCTCCGAAGCCAGACGACAACATCTTCGCCGCCGGCTTGACCCAGTCGCAGAATTATCTGGCATTGGTGGCGGAAGGACGAATCCGATCGCGACCGTGGCTCGAAGCGGTCGACGGCCAAACCGTGCGCTTTGCCGACCAATCGAGCGAGGCCTTCGACACCGTCATTCTCGGCACCGGTTTCAAGCTCACGCTGCCGTTCGTCAGCGAGACGATCGCGGCAACCCTGGGCCTCGACGGCTACCACGTCGATCTGCACGACCATACACTGCATCCCGATCTGAATGGTCTCGGTTTTATCGGCCTTTATCCACTGGTCGGCCCCTATTTCCCGGTGCTTGAATTGCAAGCGCGCTGGCTTGCTTACGTGTGGGCGGGACTGCGGCCGATGCCGTCCATCGAAACGATGCAAGAGGGCGTTTCGACGGCAAGAGCACGTCGAAGTGGTCCGCGTGATGTTCCCATGCACGCCTTGGCAACGCTCTTTGCCACTCACGCGGGTGTCGAACCGCGTCCCGCGGCTTGGCCCGCGCTCGAACGCGCATTGTGGTTCGGCCCGTTGTCGCCGGTCTCGTTCCGCCTCACCGGCCCCGATGCCGAACCGGACGCGCCGACTCGCGCCATGATGGCGGCGCGTTCTTTCAACGCGATCGTCGGGGACGCGCTCACGCCCGAGGAGACGGCGCGTGTGAAGTCCGTGACTGCAACGCCCGACGTGCGAGCCGCATGATCCAACCAACCTGGAATGAGTCTTCGCCCTAGATCTTGTGCAGTTCGAGCGCGGAGGGGTGGAACAGTTCTTCCGGTGTGAGCAGGCGGGACGATAGTCCCTCGGCGTGATGGCGTTCCAGGAAACGCCGCAGCACGTCGCGGTTCGGCTCAAGCCCGTACGACCAGAAATCCTCGCCCATCAGCCGGCGCGCCGCACCCAACTGCTCCTCGACGAATGGCAACGTCACTTTGGTGGCGGATGTATCCGAGAGTTTCGTCAGCGCCATCGCCTTGGAGCGCTCGAACGCCTTGGTGACCGCAACCGGCAACCACGGGTGTTTTTCGGCCAGCGTGCGGCGAATGCCAAGCGTGTGCATGATCGGGAACAGGCGGGTCCGCCGGTACCATTCGGTCGCGGTTGCCTGCGGATCGGCAAAGAGATAGCCGACATAGGGATGTCCACGATCGAAACAGGAGGGCGCCCGTGGCCCTATCACGGCGTCGATTTCGCCGCTCGCCAGCAAATCGGAGATGGTGGCGTCTGCTCTTGCATTCTCAACCTTCACATCATCAGGCAGGTTGAGGCTGATCTTCTCGATTCTTCCGGGATGCTCATAACCGCCGCGCACCCAGGTGATATCGGAGGGACGAATTCCGTAATCCTCCTCGAGAAACAGACGAACCCAGATGTTGGCGGTCAGCTGATATTCCGGCACCCCGATGCGGCGTCCTTTCAGATCGGCCGGCGATTTGATGCGGTCCGTGCGGACATAGACCGAGGTGTGACGGAAGGCGCGCGACGGGAACACCGGCACGGCAATATAGGGACTGGTGCCTGCCGCCGTCTTGACCGAATAGCTCGACAGCGACAATTCGCAGACGTCGAAGTCGGCATGCCGGAACGCGCGGAAAAATATCTCCTCCGGATCGAGCAACATGAACTGCGCATCGACACTGTCGATCTGCACCAGACCGTCGACCAGGGGGCGCATCCGGTCATAATCGCCGATCGCGACGGAAAGCTGCAATTTGCTCATCAGAGACCGCTCCCTTAATATAGTTAGGAACCTTACTATTTTATCCAAGCCCAAGAGCTCAACAGGGAAATCACGCTATGTCCATATCCGAGGCTGTCGCATCTCTTATCCGCGAACTGGTCGATGCCAACCATATCCTGTTCGATCAGGGCGTGGTGGACGGTTTCGGGCATGTCAGCGCGCGGCACCCGGAACGCCCCGATCGTTTCCTGCTGGCTCGCAGCATGGCGCCCGCGCTGGTCACCGAGAAGGACGTGCTGGAGTTCGACCTCGACGGCAATCCGGTCGTTCCGGGCGGCCCGGCGCCGTATCTCGAGCGGTTCATTCACGGCGAAATCTACCGCAAACGGAACGATGTCATGTCCGTCGTGCACAGCCATTCGCCCTCGGTCGTTCCGTTCAGCGTGGTCACAAGTGTCAAACTCCAGCCGGTCTGTCACATGTGCGGATTCCTGAACGCGAAGGGGACGCCGATCTTCGAAATCCGCGACTTCGCCGGTCCCGGCAGCGACCTTTTGATCACCAGCGGCAAACTCGGCGCGGCGTTAGCCGATAGCCTCGGCGAAGAGCCAGCCGTCCTGATGCGCGGACACGGCTCGACCGTGGTGGCCGGCACGTTGCGGCAGGCGGTATTCCGCGCGGTCTATACCGAAGTCGGAGCGCGTCTCCAGATGGACGCGATGCGGCTCGGGCCCGTGACCTTCCTCACCGAAGAAGAAACGGTCGGGACCACCAAGACCATCAGCACGCAGTACGACCGCTCCTGGTTCCTCTGGCTGAAGGCCGCGCGCAACAGCCCGATGTCGCAGTGAGGATAACTTACGCCGAAATCGCCTTGGCCGAGTGAACCTGATCGCGCAGCAGGAATTTCTGGATCTTGCCGGTCGAGGTCTTCGGAATGGGTCCAAACACCACCGCTTTCGGGGTCTTGAAGCCGGGCATCTGGGCCCGGCAGAACGCGATGATATCGGCCTCGGTCGCGGCTGCGTTTTCCTTCAGCTCGACGAAGGCGCAGGGCACCTCGCCCCATTTCGTGTCCGGTTTGGCGACAACAGCGGCGAACAGCACGGCGGGATGCTTGTAGAGGACATCCTCGACCTCGACGGATGAAATGTTTTCGCCGCCGGAGATGATGATGTCCTTGGAGCGATCCTTGATGATGACGTAGCCATGCTCATCAAGGACTCCGAGGTCGCCGGTGTGAAACCAGCCGCCGGCAAAGGCATCATCGGTCGCCGTTTCGTTCTTGAGATAGCCCTTCATGACGATATTGCCGCGGAACATCACTTCGCCAATGGTCTCGCCATCGCGCGGCACCTCGCGCATGGTTTCGGGATCGATGACCGTCACGGCTTCCTGGAGCGGGTAGGGCACACCCTGCCGGCGCTTGAGCTGCGCGCGCTGATCGGCCGGCAAATCGTCCCAGCCGGGCTGTTCGGCACAGACCGAGGCGGGACCATAGACCTCGGTCAGTCCGTAAACATGGGTAAGTTTGATCCCGATGCGCTCGGCGCCTTCGAGCACGGCGACCGGAGGTGCGGCACCCGCGATCAAGCCGACGACAGGGCGGGCATCTCCTTTCCTCGGCGCGTCAGGCGCGTTGATCAGCGTGTTGTAGACGATCGGCGCGCCGCACATATGCGTCACGCCGTGAAGCTTGATCAGTTCAAAGATCTTCGCCGGATCAACCTTGCGCAGGCAGACATTGATTCCGGCCGAAGCCGCAATGGTCCACGGGAAACACCAGCCGTTGCAATGGAACATCGGCAGCGTCCAGAGATAGACCGGATGCGGACCGAGATTTCCGGCCAGGATATTGCTGACCGCGTTCAGGTAGGCGCCGCGATGATGGGTGACGACGCCTTTGGGATTGCCCGTGGTGCCGGAGGTGTAGCTGAGCGCGATCGCGTCCCATTCATCGGGCGGCATGCGGGCGGAGAAACTCTCATCGCCTTGCGCGAGCGCCTCCTCGTATTCGATTTCACCGATGCGCCTTCCTCCCGCAAAAGCCTTGTCATCGACGTCGATCACATCGGGCTTTTTGCCCTTCATCAGCGACAGCGCATCGGCAATCACGCCGGCAAACTCCGGATCGACCAGAATAGCCTTGGCGCCGCCATGGTCGAGCTGGAATGCGATCGAGACCGCATCGAGCCGGATGTTGAGCGCGTTCAGCACCGCGCCTGCCATTGGCACGGCAAAGTGCGCTTCATTCATCGCCGGGATATTCGGCAACATTGTTGCCACCGTATCGCCCGGGCCGATGTTGCGGCCGGCGAGGTAAGCGGCAAAGCGCCGGCAGCGCGCATAGGTCTGCGACCAGGTGAAGCTGCGGCCTTCGTAGACCGTGCTCGTATGGTTGGGGTAGATCGCGGCCGTGCGCGCCAGAAAGCTTAAAGGAGTGAGGGCCACAAAATTGGCCGGCGTCTTCTCAAGGCCGATGTCGTATTGGCTTTGGATTTTTGCCATCGGTTGCCTCAACACTTAAAGAAACCCGATCGAGATCCAGGGGAAGATAGCAACGATGATCAAACCTGCCATCAGCGCCAGCAAATAACCCCAGATCGGACGGATGCCCTCGGCGGGATCGACGCGGCCGATGGCGCAGGCGGCATAATAGCCGACGCCGAAGGGCGGTGCGAATAGCCCGATCCCCATCGCCAGGATGATGATCATCGCATAGTGCACTTCGTGCACGCCGACCGCGCGCGCGATCGGGAACAAAAGCGGCCCGAACAGCACGATCGCCGGGATACCCTCGAGCACGCTGCCGAGGATCGTGAAGGCCAAGATCGAGACCGCGATGAAGCTGGCGGAGCCGCCGGGCAGGCCGGTCATCGCGGCCGCCAGCGCCCGTGAAAACCCGGATTGGGTCAGCCCCCAGGCCATGCCGGTCGCGGTGCCGATGATCAAGAGGATCGCTCCGGACAGGCAGGCGGTCTCAACCAGCATCGGCATCAGCCGCCGCCAATTGAATTGACGGTAAATCAACAGACCGACCACAAAACCGTAGACGATACCGATGGTGGATACTTCGGTCGCGGTCGCAACTCCCTCAACGACCGCGTAGCGGATGACAAACGGGAGTGCGAGTGCGGGCAGGGCGACGACAAAGTTTTTGGCGATTTCGCGGCGGCTCGCCCGTTTGACGTGGCTCAGATCCTCGCTGCGATATCGCCACCACACCAGCGCCGACAGCGTGATCGCCAGCACCACGCCGGGCAGCAGGCCTCCGGTAAACAATGCGGAAATCGAAACGCCGGTCACCGAGCCGATGGTGATCAGCACGAGGCTCGGCGGAATGGTTTCGGTCTGTGCGCCCGTCGACGCGAGCAGGGCGACGAGATCGCCGGGCCGGGCGCCGCGCTGCTTCATCTCGGGAAACAATACCGGTGCGACCGCCGCCATATCGGCCGCCTTGGAGCCGGAGATGCCCGACACGAGATACATCGCGCCAACCAGCACATAGTGCAGGCCGCCGCGGACATGGCCGAGCAGGCTGGCCAGAAACGCCACCATGGCCCGCGCCATGCCGGCCATTTCGATCAAAAGCCCCAGGAAAATGAACAGGGGCACCGCGAGCAGGATCAGGTGGCTCATGCCCTCGTCCATTCGCCCGACCAGCACCATCAACGGCGTCCGGGTTGTCAGCGCCAGATATCCGAAGATCGCCAGACCGAATGCAAAAGCAATCGGTACGCCGGCAAAGACGCAGAAGCCGACCACGCCGACGAAGAAGATCACGAGGTTGAGATTGCCGAGCGGCCGCAGCCACGGCGCCGCCAGCCAGAAAACCGCCACCAGGAGCGCCACCGACAGCGCAGCCCTGATGACGAGCTTAGTATCGCCGACCCGCAGCAATCGAAGAACCGCGAACAGCATCATCAGGCCGATGCCGACCGGTAACGCGGCGGCGCGCCAGCTGTTGGAAATCTGCAACGCCGGCGTCGTGATGAAACTTTCCTCGTAGGCGTATTGATAGCTCGGGCCGACGATGAAGAGCAGGAAGGCAAACGCCGCACAGGTAGCGACGACATCGAGATAGGCGCGCACGGGCGGTGTCGCGCTCGCAACGACAGCCGTCATCCGCATATGTTCGGCGCGGCGAAATGCGACGGCTGATCCGAGCATCGCCAGCCACAGGAACAGGATGGAAGCGAGTTCGTCGGACCAGATCAACGGCTGCTGCACGATGTAACGCGCCACGACACCCGCAAACAACGTCACGATCTCGGCAACGACGAGCAGGGCGGCCGGAATTTCAATGAGCCTTCCGATGAAGGCTTCAATCGCCCTGACATGCGAGTGCCGGCGAGGGTACACCACCTCGCCGGCCGCCGGCCTAGTTGCCTCGGCATCCACCATTTGGGTTGGCCTTCAGGGATCAGGACAATTTGCCGACCGACTTCTCCAGGATGGCCCAGGCCTCCTCGCCGTATTTTCCCTTCCATTCGGAATAGAACCCGGCGGCGCGCAGCTTATCACGGAACGGTGCGAGATCAGGCTGATTGAAGGTCAGACCCTTGGCCGCGAGTTCCTCGCGGACGGTCGCGTTAAGCTTTTCCGTGTCGACCCGGGCTTTCAGCGCCGCCTGGTTGACGTTTCTCTCAACGATTCCGCGCACGTCCGGCGGCAGCGCTTCCAGAGCCCGGCGATTGGCCAGGAACCAATAACCGTCCCACATATGATTGGTCAGCGAGCAGTATTTCTGGACTTCATAGAGCTTGGCGGTCGAAATCAGCGCCAGCGGATTTTCCTGGCCCTCGACGATCTTGGTCTGCAATGCCGAGTAGACTTCGTTGAAATTGATCGAGGCGGGCGCCGCATCGAACGCCTTGAACATCGAGGTCCACAGCGGCGAAACCGGCACGCGGATTTTGAAGCCCTTGTAGTCGGCGGGTCCCGTGATCGGCCTGGTCGAGGACGTGGTCTGACGGAAGCCGTTATCCCAGATCTTCTCAAACGCGACGATATTGGCCTTGGCGACTTCCTTGCGCACATAGGCGCCGAGGTCGCCGTCCATGGCCTTCCATACGGTCGGATAATCCGGAAACGCAAAACCCATCCCGTTGATCGACGCCGCCGGCACCAGCGTTGCCAGAATCAGTCCGGACATCGTGAAGAACTCAACGCCGCCGGAGCGCAACTGGCTCAACACGTCGGTATCGGCACCGAGCTGATTGTTTGGGAAGATCTGTAAATCGAACCGGCCATTCGTCTCGGTCTTGATCGCCGCAGCCATCTCCCGGGCTCTGGCGTTGAGCGGATGCGTGTCCGGCAGGTTATTGGCGAACTTGTAGGAGAACTCGGCCTGCTGGGCTCGTGCCACCAACGGTGCACCCAAGCCACCCAGTACGGCCGATGCAGCCGTGGTCTTTAATAGCGAACGTCGTGAAAAGCCCATCGCGTCGTCTCCCAAATCGTTTTTATTCGGCTTCCTCCGTGGAAGCGCCTTGGTTGGCTTTTTGCCTGCTTTCGGAGGAAATACCAAGCGGCTGTTGGAGTGTACTTTCGCCGCGGTTTCTGGCGGCCGTGGCGAGCGGTTGAGCCGCGTCCAAGGTCGCCACGATTAGTCTCAAAATTCCGTAGAACCTGAGAGCTTAGATACAAGTGTTTGTAATCTTTATAGGATATAATATTCCATAATATACCTTATGCGAATCATGGATAAACGAACCGCGATTACGAGTGGTGTGGTGATCGACCCAAATTGTGTCTGATGGACCCTATTTTGAGTCCAGTTTCCCGGAAGCCGAGTTTGCCGCGTTCTTAAGACTCAAGAACGCTCTGATCCTGGTCCCTACACCGGCATCTCGGCGATAAAGTCGGACGCCGGCAACAGGCAGCGAACGGCATCGACCTTGTCGCCGAGCTCATTTTCCGCGTCGAAAAAGGTCGACCGCCATCTGCAGATTCATCCATAGCTTGGCGGTGGTGCCGAGCGCCCTGCCCAATAGTACGGCGGTCTCCGCTGTAATCGCTCGCTTGCCATTGGTGATCTCGTTGACGCGGAAACGTGACACGCCCATGGCATTCGCGAGTTCATCCTGTGTAATTTCGTATTGGGTGAGAAACTCCTCGCGGAGTATCTCACCCGGAGTGCTTGGTCGCCGTTCGTTCATGTTCAGCCTGTGTCTTCCAACTTAATGTTGACAGCTTTTCCAAACTGCCATTCGAACGTCACCCACCATTGGCCTTCGGTGTTGCAGCAGAAGATGGGCGGTTCGATGTTTTGGCGTTTAGCGATGCGTCCCCGTCCCGCAATTCGGCAGTCCTCCAGCTTGGTGGCTGCGAGCAAGATGTCGATTTGCCTGGCAGCTCGGCGTGCGACGCTTTCGGGCACATCCTTCCGGTGCCGACCATTGAATACGTCGCCTGTTCGCTCGTCGGCGAATGGTTGCATGGTAGTTCTCCTGCGAAAATGGATATGTCGCTTCATTGGACGATGGCGTCGTCCAGTTCGGCTCCATTTCGGGAGGAGAAATTCCGGTTCTCACGCGGTAGCGGTTGATGGCGACACGGGCCGCATCGTCACTGCGCAACGACGCACGCGTCCGCCCGAAGGTGAACTTGCGGATGCGGCGAACGCGCTTTTCGACGGCGCGCTTGATCGCAAGCTCGATCTGCTGGACGTCGTTTTCGGACAGATAGGCGTGCGCGACTTCGTGGTAGTAAAGGAGGAACAGCTCGGGGTCAGTTTCCGGTAGACTGTACTCCGTCCACGCGTGGTTTCCGTCGATGACAGGCTGACCCGCTAATATGCTCTTCCAGGCATCCACGATCTCGTCGCGGATCGCATAGATTTGCTTCCGGGAGAGAAACGCCTCATCCGCTTGGTCTTGGTTGTGCCAAAAAGGGCTACCGCCCGCTTTGCTGCCCAAGATCGACGCAGGCCCGAGCAACTCGGCTGGGTCGAAGTCGAGCTTGTCGTAGATCGACCAAAACCGCTTCTTCTTCGTGCTTTCATCGTCCTTCAGCGCGGCGGCAAGTCGAATAACGTCGACCGCTCGCTCGAAGCCGTCGCCAAAGCCAAAATTTAGAGTTGCGGCCTCGGTCGTCGTCGCGGGGATGGAGATCCTCACTTCGGGCAACGATGTCGACTCTGGCAGCAATCTGACTGGCATAGGTTCCATTATGTCACACCATGTGTGACATTTCAAGCCCCTACCTAAAACTTCACGAGGTGAAGATGCCCCAATTGAAATTACTGAGCTTTCCTATGGCCTTGGACTCAAGATGCATCGATGGCTGCACGCCGGACGGGCCGACCCAGCCTCAACGGCCCCTGAATCGCGGCTTGCGCCGTTCCAGAAACGCTGAGACACCCTCCTGGTGATCCTCGGTCAGGGTTGCGAGCGCAAACTGGTCGACGTCCATGTGACTGGTGAGATCGTCGAGCGCGTGCGTCAGGCGGTTAATGGTGAGCTTGGTCATTGCCGCCGAGATCGGCGGCTGCTTTGCGAATTTGGCCGCGAGTGCCATCGCCGCATCGAAGGCTGTGCCGGGCTCCGCAACCTCCTCCACCAGACGCCACGCATGGGCTTCCTCGGCCGGGATGCGTTGATCGGCCAGGATCACGGCCTGCTTGGTTCGGGCAGGACCCATCAGATGCAAGAGCCGCGGAATACTTTGCCAGCTCATATTCATGCCGAGCCCGACTTCGGGAATCCGGACATGAGCTGAGCGACTGATGACGCGAAAATCGAGCGCGACGGCGAGCGCAATGCCGCCACCGATACAGAAGCCCTCGATCGCGGCGATCGTGATCTGTTCCATATCCTGCCAGGCGCGGGCGAGCCGGGGGCCGATCTTCAGGTGCCGCCGCAGCGAGCCAAGGTCCATGGACTTGCGCAAGCGGCCCTCCGGGTCCTTGAGATCGAAGCCGGCGCTGAAAGCCGTCGGACCGCCGGTCAGCACCACCACAGAGGTGTCGCCGTCGTCCTCAAAGCTGCGCGCCGCGCTGGTCAATTGACGCATGGCTTCCGGCGACAGCGCGTTGATCCCGTCGCCGCGGTCGAACCGCACCACGGCGATGCGGCCCTCGGGACCAAGGCCTTTTTCGATAGTCACAAAATCGGTCATGGCCTCGCCCTCCTCGTTCCGCCGTCAGGCCGTTCAGCTAACGGTCTTCTTTCAACGCGTCGCGGACGGCGCGGGCAACCTCGACGGCGTTCGGCGTATCCGAATGCACGCAAATTGAATCGGCGCGCACAGCAACGTCCTTGCCGTTAACGCTTTGAGCTTTGCCCTCAGTGATCGCACGCCGGCAGCGCGAGGCGGCATGCGCGGGATCGACCGCGTGATGTTCGCGCGTGATGATCAGGCGGCCGTCATCCTCATAATCGAGGTCGGCATAGAATTCGGCGATCAGGACATGGCCGCGCGCGCCATAGACGGTCTCGTGGCAGGTGGAGATCATGCCCATGATCGGCGTCTTGAACACATCGGCGGCATCACAGATCGCGTGAGCCACGGCCTCATCCCGCGCCGCCATGCCATAGAGCGAGCCGTGCGGCTTGATGTGGTTCAGCGTCATGCCTTCGGCTTCAAGAAAGCCCTTGAGCGCACCGACCTGGTAGATGATGCAATTGGCGAGCTCCTCGCGCGGCATCTTCATTTCGCGACGGCCAAAGCCTTGCAAGTCCGGCAGCGAAGGGTGCGCCCCGACCCGGACGCCCTGCTCCTTGGCGAGCCTGACAGTCCTGCGCATATGGTTGAAGTCGGAGGCGTGGAAGCCGCAAGCGACGTTGGCCACGGAAATCAGCGGCATCAAAGCTGCATCGTCGCCCATCCGGTAGAGGCCGAAGGCCTCACCCATATCGCAATTGATCGTTCGCACGCCCTGCTCCTGGTGAGTTTCACTGGGGCTCGCTTGATCGGCCGTCACTTCTTTCGTAGCGCGTAACCTCCGGGGCCAAACGCCGCAATCATCGCAAACAGGCCGATCAGCCCGAGGTTCTTGAGAAACTGGACGGTCTGGGCGGTCACCGCCGCCGGCGGCGAAGCCCAGAAATTATGAAACATCAACGTCGCCAGGATCGTGAACACGATCAAAGCGAGCGCCGCGCAACGCGTATAGATGCCGAGAATGAGCGCAAGTGAACAACCGAGTTCGATCGCGATCGATCCCGCCGCCAGGAGGCTGCCGAAGCCGCCCTCGCCGCCCGGCAGGCGCGAGGCGGTGACGCCGAAGGCCAGGATTTTTCCAATCCCGCTATAGATAAACAGCGGCGCCGCCAGCAACCGTGCCGCCAACAACACCTTGTCCTGCGTCGCATTGGTCGCAGGACTTGCATCCGAACTGGTCATTTTTCCCCCGTCGATTTTTTCTTGGAAATTACTCTTAAAAGCTGCTGCGGAAAGCTACTCTCCTAAAGCTGCACGTAAAAGCTACTCGGCCGGCGCAATGCTGCCTTGGGCCGCTTTGCCGGCCATCGCGAGCGAGCCGATCACGACGGCAGCCACGATCGCAGCGCCGCTGATCGCCCAGAATACGGCGTCCGGACCGCCTGTCGCCTGCTGCAACAGGCCGATGACGTAAGGCCCGAGAATGGCCCCAACTCGCCCTACCCCCAATTCCATCCCGACGCCGCTGGCGCGAAGGCCGGTCTCATAGGAATTGGCCGTGAAATTATTGAGGACGTGCTGGGCGCCGATCACGCAGAAGCCCGCGATCGCAACCACCGCGATGTTGAAGCCGTGACCGTTGACGAACACCAGCGCGCCGACCGCAAGACCCCCGATCGCCCACCATGTACCCAACAGCCGCGGCGTGGCGGCAGATCCGCGGTCGGCGAGCATGGCGAGCGTAAGGCCGCCGAAGAACGACATCGCCTGCAACAGCGCACCAAAGCCAAAAGACGCCGCGAAAGTTTCGCCGCGCTTGATCATGACGGTGGGGATCCATCCGGTCAGGCCGAAAATCGCAAACAGGGTGAGAAACGCGGTGAGCCATATCGTCAGCGAGACGCGGCGATAGCGTGGCGCGAGCAGCGCGGCGATGGTGTTTTGCGACACCGTGTGCTCGGTGGTGCGAAATACCGCGTTTTCGTAAACCGCGCGCCGCTCGGGACGCAGCCTTGACATCAGTGCCCGGAGTTCCTCGAGCCGTCCGCGGGCCGCCAGAAATTTCGGGCTCTCCGGCAACATCGCATGCACGACCAGCGTCAGCGGTATCGACATTGTTCCGGCGAAATAGAGAATCTGCCAGCCATGGGTCGGCGTCAGGAAAACGCCGACCAGACCGGCAAACACGCCGCCGAGCGACCAGCCGAACGACACGCCCCATAATGAAAAGCTGTTGCTGATCCGCTGTGGCGCCAGTTCGTTGATGTAGGTGGTGCCGAGCGGCAGCAAGACGCCGAGGCCAAGGCCGGTGAGGAATCTCAAGCCGCAGAAGCTTGTAAAATCGGTCGCAAACATCGCGGTGAGAAGCGTCATGACGTTGACGATCCAAAGGCCTGCCAGCAGCGTGTTTCGCCGCCCGTAGCGGTCGGCGACCATGCCGTGCCCCATCGCGCCGAACAGGAAGCCGATCAGGCCTGAGGACACCAAAAGCCCGGCCTGGCTCGGCTGCAAGCCCCAGGGCTGCATCACATAGTGGATGACATAGGCCGGATTGAAGGTGTCGTAGCCGTCAAACAGCGTGATCAGCGTGATCAGAACGCCGAGCGCCTTGTGCAAGGGAGTGACGGCAGCGCCAGCCAGTTCCTCATGGATATCGACTTCGTTTCCCGAACGCATGGGTTGTCCCTCCCCGTCCATTGCTCTCGGCCGCCCCTGCTCTCCGGCAGCTTGCGCGGCTGGCTGTTATCAATCTAGTTTAAACAAGGCCTTCGCATTGTCGCGGCCGATCTTCTGCCGATCGATTTCCGAGATCGGCGCTTCATCGAACCAGTCCGATGCATGATCGATATTCTCGAACGGCCAGTCGGTCGAAAACAGGATGCGGTCCGAGCCGATTTCGAGCATGGCATCGATCAGCGTCTGAGTGCGGAAGTTCCCCGACGTCGTGATGTAGAAGTTTTCGCGGAAATAGTCGCCGATCTTGCGCTTGGCCGGATAGCTGTTTTGCACGCGCATCCACTTGTTGTGGTTGTCGATGCGCCACATCGAATATGGCAGCCCCTCGCCCATGTGGCCGATCACGATATTGAGTTTGGGGTGCGCATCGAACAATCCGGATCCCATCAGCCTGAGCGCATGCACGGCGGTTTCCTGTCCGAACGCCCAGGAGGGTCCAAGCAGCCAGCGGTGGCCTTCGTAAATCGCGGCGTCCTTTGGCAGCGGGTTTCGCGGATGCAGATAGAACGGCACGTCAAGCCGCTCGACCTCGGCCCAAAACGGCCAAAAGGCTTTCACGTCGTAATAGATACCGGATGGATTGTCGGCGACCTGACTGAAGCCATTGACCAGCGCGCCGCAAAACCCGAGTTCCTTCACGCAACGTGTCAGTTCACGCGTCGCAAGCTCCGGCGTCTGCATCGGCAGCGCGGCAAGACCGGCAAAGCGCTTTGGCTGGCGGGCGATTTGCTCGGCCATGAAGTCGTTCGAGCGGCGTGCGATCTCGTCGGCCTTCTCCAGATTCTGTATCGCCTGCACGGCGGGAGCGTTGAGCGAAAGCAACATCATCTCGATGCCGTGCGCGTCCATTTCCCGCAACCGGCGGTCCTGGATATCCAACAGCCGGCCCTTCAATTCCGGCCAATCGGCCTCGGGGGCAAAGCCGGCGCTGTCCTGAAGGGTTTCGGTAATCGCAAAATGCTCTTCGAGAGCTACTTTTCCCTGCATCGCAGCACGCCTCCGCCCTTTTGGTTCCGTTTATGTCGGGTAGTTAGACAGTACACTGTCCATTTGGCAAGTTCAAATCGGTTACGATCGTAATCTTGACCGGGACAAACCCAGAGCCGACAATGAAAAACCTCGACCTAGGCACTCTCGCCGATCAAATCCCGCCATCACATCTTATTTGGCCTTCATGACCGAGCACGATCATCACCATCACCACCACGACGACCATTCGGAACTGTCCGAGACGGAGCTTCGCGTCCGCGCGCTGGAGACCATCCTGACCGAAAAGGGATATGTCGATCCCGCCGCGCTCGACGCCATCATCCAGGCCTATGAAACCAAGATCGGCCCCCATAATGGCGCGCGGGTCGTCGCCAAGGCCTGGTCCGATCCGGCTTTCAAAAAAGCCTTGCTCGAGGATGCGAGCAAAGCGGTCGGCACGCTCGGTCACGTCAGCCGGGTCGGCGATCATCTGGTCGCGGTCGAGAACACGCCGCAGCGGCACAACATGGTCGTTTGTACGCTGTGTTCCTGTTACCCTTGGGAGATGCTGGGCTTGCCCCCGGTCTGGTACAAGGCCGCGCCCTATCGGTCCCGCGCGGTCAAGGACCCCCGCGGCGTGCTCGCCGATTTCGGCGTCAGCCTGCCAAAAGACACCGAGATCAGAGTGTGGGACTCAACCGCCGAGACCCGCTTTCTGGTGCTGCCGATGCGGCCCAAAGGCGCGGACGGCTGGAGCGAAGAACAACTTGTCGATCTCGTGACGCGGGATTCCATGATCGGCACCGGCTTTCCCAAGACGCCCGGTTCATAGTACGGCGAATTTGAAGTTCCTATCAGTCTCCCTGCGAGTTCTTCATAAGAACTTCAAATTCAAAGCCGCACCAAGACGAAAAGTAGCCAGAGCTCCTTTGATTCCGAAGTTCGCATCAGAGGTTGCTGCAATTATGTGCGAACTTCGGAATCGTAGCGCTAGTGCGGCGAATTTGAAGTTCCTATCAGTTTCGCCGAGAGTCCATTATAGGAACTTCAAATTCAGAAGCCGCACTAGCATCAATAAGTTGCTAGAGCTCCTTTGATTCCGAAGTTTGTAAACGTGGAGCCGCAAATATGATACGAACTTCGGAATCGGAGCTCTAGCCATGAATGGCGTGCACGACATGGGCGGCATGGACGGGTTCGGCAAGGTCGAGCCTGAGCCGAACGAGCCGACCTTCCACGAGAAATGGGAAGGCCGCGTCATGGCCATGGTTCGCGCGATGGGCGCGGCCGGCGCGTTCAACATCGACACCTCCCGCTTCTACCGCGAAACCCTGCCGCCGCATGTTTATCTCGCCAGTTCATACTATCGGAAATGGCTGCTCGGGCTCGAAGACAATCTGACCGACAAAGGTTTCGTGACATCGTCGGAGCTTGCGTCTGGTCACGCCAAAGAACCGGCAAAGCCGCTGAAGCACGGAAAGTTCGGCCTTAACGATGTCGAACGCATCATGGTGCGCGGCCATTTTGAACGCCCGGCGCCTGCCTCCGCCAAATTCAAGCCCGGCGATCGCGTGCGGACAAAGAACATGCATCCGGCGACGCATACGCGTCTGCCCCGTTATACGCGCGGCCATGTCGGCGTGGTCGAGCGTATCCTGGGTTGCCAGGTTTTCCCCAACTCAGCGGCGATGGAATTGGGCGAAAATCCGCAATGGCTCTATACCGTGGTGTTTGCCGGCGCCGAATTGTGGGGGCCGGAAGCCGATCCCAGCGTCAAGATCTCGATTGACGCGTTCGAGCCCTATCTGGAACTAGTGCCGCCTATTTGAAGTTCCTGCACCACAAGCGGCGAATTCAGTCAGGAACTTCAAATAGAAGCGGCACTACAATCGTAGATTTACTAGTGCCCATGACTTTCCGAAGTTCGGTGAAAGTGGGTGCTGAAACAGAAGACGAACTTCGGAAAGTGGGCACTAGCAGAATGAGCGACGCCGCCGTAGCGCAAGCAACAAGTGAACTTCGCGACTTGCCGCGGGATGACGACGGTCCGGTGTTTCGCGAGCCCTGGGAGGCCCAGGCGTTTGCGATGGCGCTCTCGCTTCATGAGCGCGGCCTGTTCACCTGGAACGAATGGGCAGCAGCACTGGCCGATGAAATCAAGATCGCGCAGGCTGGCGGTGATCCCGATACGGGCACGACTTACTACCGGCATTGGCTTGCCACCTTGGAAAAACTGGTGGCCGCCAAAGGCGTCGCAACGCTCGAAACCCAAATTCGCTACCGTGACGCCTGGGATCACGCCGCGGACCGCACGCCGCATGGCAAGCCAATCGAATTGAAGCCGGAAGATTTTCAGCCTCACGCGTGAGCATCGACGCGCATTAAGCGCGCCGTGGATATCGCGCAGCACCGCGTTGTTCCACTGTGAAAAGCGCGCATCTTGCGGCATACAAAGCGGGAGATTTCCCTCTTTGGTGCAGCATGACCCCTTCCCGCGACATTTCCCGCCTGATCGAGATCATGGCGCAGCTCCGAACGCCCGTGACCGGCTGTCCGTGGGACCTCGAGCAGAATTTCGAGACGATCGCGCCCTACACGATCGAAGAGGCCTATGAGGTCGCCGACGCGATTGCACGCGGCGACCTGGAAGACCTCAAGGATGAACTCGGCGACCTGCTGCTTCAGGTCGTCTACCATGCCCGCATGGCCGAAGAGCAGAACGCGTTCGGCTTTTGCGACGTGGTCGAGACGGTTTGCCGAAAAATGATCCGGCGGCATCCTCACGTCTTTGCCGACCGGGATGGCAACATCGCACCCGCCGGCGTCAAGAGCGCGTGGGAGCGTATCAAGGCCGAGGAAAGGGCCGAGCGTGCCGCGCGCCGTCCTGCCGAGACGGCGCCGTCACCTTCGTTGTTGTCGAACGTCAAGGCCGGTCAGCCGGCGCTGACTCGCGCCATGGAATTGCAACGCAAGGCGTCGACGGTGGGCTTTGACTGGAACGACCCGCGTGCAGTGTTGCGAAAAATTCGCGAGGAAGCCGATGAGATCGAGGCCGCGCTCGATCACGGCGACAACGAGGAGATAGCATCCGAGACCGGCGATTTGATGTTCGCGCTGGTCAACCTTGCGCGCCACGTCGGGGCCAACCCCGAAATGGCGCTACGCGGCGCCAATGCCAAGTTCGAGCGGCGTTTTGCCTATATCGAACACGCGCTGGCCGCGAAGGGGCGAACGCTGGAAGCTGCCTCGCTTGAAGAGATGGACGCACTGTGGAACGAGGCGAAGGGAGAAGAGAAGCTTATCGCTACCGTCATTCCGGGGCGCGAGTAAAACGAGCGAACCCGGAATCCATGCCTCCGTGTCAGAAGAAATGGATTGCGGCGTTGCCAGCGCATCCGCCCCTCCCCCGTTCCAATAGCCTCGCCGAGCGAGATTTCTCACAAGTTGCAACGCAATTCATATACTATCGAGCTTGCTAAACCCATTCACCACAAATATTCGAGCGAAGCAGCACCCCGACTTCATGCGCCGTTATGCGTCCCTTATCGATTTTTATGTAAGTGGAATCAATACCGCTGGAACGATGCTGCTGATCGAGAAAGCGCACCTTGCTAAGGACATCGACTTCCTCCAAAGCGAAAAGATAAACGACGCTCAAAGGCGAGACACAATCGAGAATCTCGTTAGCGAAATATTTGGAGAAAGCCACATTGCGCTAGGCGAAATCGAGCAACGGTGTCAATTCTTTCCAGAAGAGCTGAAAAGACGGATGAGCGAATGCGATGCCTTGAGTAAGGACTCTGCTGACCTTGGCGTTGATATCTTACAATCCAAACTCGTTCCGGAATTGGCTGTTCTTTCGCCTATTTGGGAGGAAGCAATTCGACCCTTAGTGAACCGTTTTGAATCTTGGCAAGAGGACCAAAGAGCTAAAGTAGTCGCCTTAGTCACGAAAAGACACGGCGAGGTGCAGGCCAAATTTGAAGCGAACAAGAGCCGCGTGATCTCGGCGTGGAGAAACCGAATAAGACTTGTGGGATTGGTTGGAGCCGTTGCGATAATGTTCGGCGCGGCCGGTTACTATCATTGGCATGCAGGCGAAACGGTCTGGGAGCTCGTTCTCCTGGCTGCGGCTGGCGAGGCCTTGTGGGGATTTGCGGTCTGGATTTATGAAAGAGTGAAAAGCGATGATAAGGTGACGAAGTTTAAATCCGTCGCAACGACGTTTAAGGAGCGAACGATGGATCGCACAAGACAGTTGTTCGGAAATCGCGGGCAGGAGTTGGAACGATATATCGATCTACTTGAGGACAGCCGACGAATGATGCGGGAAATTCAATAGGAGATCGAGTCGAGAGAAAGGAATGCCGCTCAAATCCCCACAAGCACCGCATCGAAGCGGTTGATCACGAGATCGCGTTTGGTCTCGTCGACGCGAACGGTCATTTCATAGCGTCCGTCCTGGAGATTCTTGTCGAGTACTTCCGAGTTTCGATGCAGCCAGCTGACGCCGGCGCCATCGGCGGCATCGATCGACAGATGCAACGTCGTCCGCGTCGCGGCGAGACGGTCCTCGATGGCGGCCAAAAGGCCGTCGATCCCCTCCCCGGTCTCGGCGGAAACCACAAAACACGGACGGTCCGGCGTGCGGCGCGCGGCGATATTCCGGACATTTTCACGCTGCTCCGGATCGAGCCGATCGATCTTGTTCCAGACTTCGAGAATGCCCTGCCCGCCGGCCGGGTCGATGCCAAGCTGGCGCAGCACGGCTTCGACGTCCTGCTCCTGCGCCTCGCTGTCTTCGTGCGAGATGTCCCTGACATGGAGAATGACGTCGGCCTCCAGCACCTCTTCCAGAGTGGCGCGAAACGCGGCCACCAGCTGCGTCGGCAGGTTGGAGATGAATCCGACGGTGTCGGACAGCATCGCCTTGCCGCCATGCGGCAGGGTGAGCGCGCGCAAGGTCGGGTCGAGCGTTGCGAACAACATATCGGCGGCCTGAACCTCGGCACAGGTCAGCCGGTTGAACAGTGTCGATTTACCGGCGTTGGTGTAACCGACCAGCGCCACCACGCGATAAGGCACCCGTTGCCGGCCGGCGCGATGCAGCCGCCGCGTCGCCTGGACTTTCTTCAGTTCGTTTTCGAGCCGCGCGATGCGGTCGCCGATCAGGCGGCGGTCGGCCTCGATCTGCGTCTCGCCCGGTCCGCCCATGAAACCAAAGCCGCCGCGCTGGCGTTCGAGATGCGTCCAGGACCGCACCAGGCGGCTGCGCTGATAATTCAGGTGCGCCAATTCGACCTGAAGCGTGCCTTCCTTGGTTTTGGCGCGACGCCCGAAGATTTCCAGGATGAGGCCGGTACGATCGAGGACTTTGGCGTGCCAGGCTTTCTCGAGGTTACGTTGCTGGATCGGCGACAGCGCGCAGTCCATGATCACGAGTTCCGCCTCGTGGCTCGCAATAAGACCGGCGATCTCCTCGACCTTGCCCTTGCCGAGATAGGTCGCGGGCGTGATCTTGCTGACCGGCGTGATGAGAGCGTCCGCAACCGTCAGGTCGATGGCGCGCGCCAGCCCCGCCGCCTCGTCGAGGCGCGCTTCGGAACCGCGTATGGCGTGGGTTTCCTCTCGCGCCGGATCGCCCCGGCGCGTTCGCAGGTAGGGGCCGATGACGATCACCCGCCCGGTTTGCTTCCCCACCGCCGACCGCGGACGGTCGGCTTCCCCGTCAGAGTTTCGGGGTTCCAATCAGCTCACTCTCAAGCCGGTGCATCCTCGCCGCCTTCGAACAACTGGATCGGAGCTCCTGGCATGATGGTCGAAATCGCATGCTTGTAGACAAGCTGCGAATGACCGTCGCGCCGGAGCAGCAGGCAGAAATTGTCGAACCAGGTCACAATTCCCTGCAGCTTTACTCCGTTGACCAGAAAAATCGTCAGTGGCGTTTTGGTTTTACGAACGTGATTGAGGAAGGTGTCTTGTAGATTTTGTGCGCGGTCTGCCGCCATTGTTTTTATCCCGCAAGTCTCGGTGCTTCTTGTTATTGAAGTGTCATTTTATTGAAGTTGTTATTGAACCGTCGGCCGCTTTCTAAAGAAGCAGTCCGCCGGATATCGGCTCCCTTGAGATCCCCCTCCAGGGAGCACGATGGCGTGATTAGAAGGCAGGCTTGGTTATTAGGCAAGCAGCTTCACGCAGCAGCGGCTCCAAAGTGGGAGCAAATCTCCATAAATCAGTGAAAAGAGGCCAAAATTTCTGGCCGCCAACCGTCCATTCCTGCCCCAAAAGGTGATCAGCCGACGCCGAGCGCCTTCAACTTGCGATGCAGGGCTGAGCGCTCCATGCCGACGAATTCCGCTGTGCGGGAGATATTGCCGGAGAAGCGGCTGATCTGGGCCATCAGGTAGTCGCGCTCGAAGACCTCCCGCGCCTCGCGCAGTGGCAAGCCCATGATATGCTCGCCGTTGTTGCTGGTCGGCATCGCCGGCACCATCGAACCGACGTCCTGCGGCAGCATGTCAGCCGTGATGATGACCTCCGGCCCGCCGCCGGCCAAAATCATCACCCGCTCGACATTGTTGCGAAGCTGGCGGACGTTTCCGGGCCAGACATGCGACTGCAAAACCGCCATCGCATCCTGGCCGATCTGGCGTTTCGGCAATCCGGTCGCGGTCGATATCTGATCCATGAAATAGTCGATCAGTTCCGGAATGTCCTCGCGCCGTTCCGACAGCGGCGGAACGCGAATCGGCACCACCGACAGCCGGTGATAAAGGTCTTCGCGGAAGCGCCCCGCGGCGATCTCTTCCTCGAGATTGCGGGCGGTCGAGGAAATGATGCGGACGTCGACATTGACCTTGGCGGTGCCGCCCTGCCGCTGAAAGGTCTGCTCGACCAACACGCGCAGGATCTTGTTCTGGGTCTCGCGCGGCATGTCGCCGATTTCGTCGACGAACAGCGTGCCGCCATGGGCCTCTTCCAGCGCACCGGTCTTGCGCGCATGCTCGCCATTGGGCTCGATGCCGAACAGTTCGATTTCCATGCGCTCCGGCGTGATCGCCGCGGCGTTGATGACGACGAAGGGGCCGTCCGCACGGCTGGATGCATTGTGCAGCGTCCGCGCCGCGAGCTCCTTGCCGGCACCCGACGGCCCCACGATCAGGATACGGCTATTGGCCTTGGCGGCCCGCTCGATAGTCTGTCGTAACTGATTCATGCAGGCCGAACGGCCCGTCATGATGCTGGCGGTCGGCGCCAACTGCTTGAGTTCCTTGACCTCGCGTTTCAAGCGCGAGGTTTCCAGCGCCCTCGTTGCGACCAGGATCAACCGGTCGGACTTGAAAGGTTTCTCGATGAAGTCGTAAGCGCCGCGCTTGATGGCCGCGACCGCAGTCTCGATGTTGCCGTGGCCCGAAATCATCACGACCGGAAGGTCGGCATGGTCGCGCTTGATCTGCTCGAGCAGCTGCAACCCGTCGAGCTTTGAGCCCTGCAACCAGATGTCGAGGAACACCAGGCTCGGCCTGCGGGTGGCGATTTCCGCCAGCGCGGAATCGCTGTCGCGCGCCGTCCGTGTCGTGAATCCCTCGTCGTCAAGAATCCCGGCGACAAGCTCGCGAATGTCGGCTTCGTCATCGACGATCAAAATATCACTTGCCATGGAGTACGCCTGTATTCTCAGTTGCCAGTTGCGGCTTCGGTCTTAGTGTTTTCATTGGTCGTTTCTTGTTGTTTGGCGGTTTCTTCATCTGACGATTTTGTTTCAGCGGTCGCCTGCGCGATTTCGGCCGCCGTTGGAGCCTGGCCCGATATGGCGAAGCGCAACCGCATCCAGGCTCCACGCGCACCCGGACGCATTTCCGATGCATCGTGGAGTTCGATCCGTCCGCCGTGGTCCTGAAGAACCCGGCCGACGATCGCAAGTCCGAGGCCGGTGCCCTTCTCGCGCGTCGTCACATAGGGTTCGAGCAGGCGCGCGCGGCTGACTTTGGGCAGGCCAATTCCATTGTCGATCACGTCGATCACGATGTCGTCCTTTTCGCGCGCGGCGATGACATCGATACGACCTCGTCCCAATTCCTCCGTAGGCACGGCCTCGATCGCTTCAGAGGCGTTCTTGATGATATTGGTCAACGCCTGTGAAATCAGCCGGCGGTCGAACTTTGCGCGCAGCGGCTCCTCCTTGACGTCGGCCTCGATATCGACGTCGGGATGGCCGACCCGCATCAGGAATACGGCCTGGCGCACGGTGTCGGCGACATCTTCGCCCTCGATGACCGGCTTTGGCATCCGCGCAAAGCGCGAGAACTCGTCCACCATCCGCCTGATGTCGTCGACCTGCCGCACAATCGTATCCGTACATTGCTCGAAAACGGCTTTGTCTTCGACGATCGATTTGCCGAATTTGCGGCGGATGCGCTCAGCCGAAAGCTGAATCGGCGTCAGCGGATTCTTGATTTCATGCGCAATCCTGCGGGCAACGTCGGCCCAGGCCGAGGTTCGCTGCGCCGAGACGAGCTCGGTGATGTCGTCAAGCGTGATGATATAGCTGTCCCGCGTCTGGCTCGTCTGCTCGGCGGTAACGCGAACCGAGAGATTTCGTTCATGACCGTCGCGATTGATGGTGATCTGGCCCTGCACCAGCCGCTGCGTGCTCTCCCGCGCCGTCTTCATCATTTCATCGAGTTCGGGCAACACGTCCGATAACGGGTGATCCAGCGTTTCGGATTCGGCATGACCGATCAGCTTTTCCGCCGAACGGTTGAGGATGCCGACGCTGCCGGACGCGTCGACGCCGATGATGCCGGCGCTGGCGGACGACAATACCGCCTCGATGAATCGCCTGCGGCTATCGATCAGGTCGCTTGCATTGACCAGTTCGTCGCGCTGGGTGCGCAATTCCTGCGTCATCTTGTTGAAGGTTTCGCCGAGCTGCGCGAGGTCGCCTTCCGAACGCAGCACCGGCACCTGCACGTGCAGATCTCCGGTCGAGACCATGTGGGCCGCGCCCATCAGCCGGCGGATCGGCGTGACCAGCGAATTGGCGAAATTCAGGCCGAGCAGGATCGAGGCCATCAGGATGGTCAGCGCGATGACGGCGAAGATCAGCGCGAAATTCACCTGAACGCCAAGCCGTCGCGCTTCGATCTCGGCATATTCGGCGACGCTCGCTTCGGTCTGCTTGAGCTGTTCGACCACGTGCGGATCGAGCCGGCGCGCCACGTAGAGAAAGGTATCGTTGAACGCGCGCAGCCGGATCAGGGCCGCCACGTAGTTCTGCTCGGGCAGAACCGCGATTTCAGGTTCATTCTCGTTGACATTGCTGAGGAAGTCCGCAGGCGGCGCGGCGAATGCCAGCGGAATACCGGTCTCGGCGCTTTCAAGAACGTGACGGTCCTTGTCGATCAGCATGGCGCCCGGCAGGTTGCGCGAGGCAGCACTGGCGGTGAGAAACTCGCGGAAGGACTGGCGGTCCTGGTCATAGAGCGGCCGGGCGCGGCCAATATCGTTCGCCATGCCGAGGATGTCGCCACGAATAAGCTGGGCGTGCTCCTGCATATAGGCCCGCGCAATGATCAGCGAATTCTCGATCACCTCGCGGGTCGGGCCGGAGAACAACCGGTCGAGGCCGCGTTCGATCGTGACGTTGGCGACGATCGCCACCAGCACGGCGGGAAGTACCGCCATGACCGAAAACAGGCTGACGATCTGAACATGAAGCCTGGCGGCGGCGCGGCCACGGCGCCGGGCCTGCATCACCTGCCAGACTTCGCGCAGGATGATGCCGACCAGCACCAGGATGGTGGCGCCGTTCATCAGGATGAAGGACACCGCGACTTCGCGGGTCGGCTCGATGTGCGTCAGGCCGGTCAGCACCACAAAGGTGAGAAAGGCGGACACCAGCGCAAGCCCGATCGCAATCGGCGCGAGCAGCCGCAAGAGGGATCTCCCCCTGGGCTCCACGAGCGACGGATCGAATTGGGCGGCCGAAGTGTCCACGCTGGTCATACCGGCAAATGATAAGATGAAAGCTCTAGCGCCCGCGCTGGCGCACTGATGCATTCATATCACAATGTTGCCAAATTGCGACAAATCCGCGGCGCGTGCCACATCATGAAAGTCCTATCCCCCAGGAATTGGACTGAAATGGCGGTTGTTGGCTACTCAGTTACCAGTGCGATAAACCTGAATGTCCAAATCTCTGATTTTCTTCCGCAGTGTATTCCGGTTGAGGCCCAACAGGTCGGCCGCGCGGATTTGATTGCCCCGGGTCGCGGCGAGCGCAGCCGTCAGCAGCGGGACCTCGATCTCCTTGAGGATGCGGTGATAGAGACCCGGCGGCGGCACGCCATTCGGGAAGCCCGAGAAGTGCGAGGACAGATAGGCTTCCACCGCACCCCCGAGGTTGTCGATACCCTGGTGCATGGTGCCGCCTGAGGCGACCGCGGGCGGCGCCAGTTCGCCGTCGATCACCGAGGCCGTAATGACGTCCTGCGGGTAAAGTGCCGCGAGCCGGCGGGCGAGGTTTTCGAGTTCGCGCACGTTGCCGGGCCAGCGGTGCTGCTTCATCCGTTCCAGCGCCAGCGCGTCGAGCTTCTTCGGCGGCAATCCATCCTTCTCGGCCAGCGTAAAGAAATGCCGGATCAGATCGGGCAAATCCTCGATCCGCTCGCGTAAGGGTGGAAGCCGCAGCGGCACAACGTTCAGCCGGAAGAACAGGTCTTCACGGAAAAGCCCCTGCTGAATCAGGATGCGCAAATCCTTGTTGCTCGCGGCCACGATGCGCACGTCGGTCTTGATCGGGGTACGGCCGCCGACGGTGGTGTATTCGCCCTGCTGAAGCACGCGCAGCAACCTCGTCTGCGCCTCCATCGGCATGTCGCCGATTTCATCCAGAAACAGCGTGCCGCCCTCGGCCTGCTCGAAGCGGCCGGAAGCCCGCGTATTGGCGCCGGTGAAGGCGCCGCGTTCGTGACCGAACAATTCCGACTCGATGAGGTCGCGCGGGATCGCTGCCATGTTGACGGCAACGAAGGGTCCGTTCCGCCGCTTGCCGTAATCGTGCAGCGCGCGCGCCACCAGTTCCTTGCCGGTGCCGGATTCGCCGGAAATCATGACCGTCAGGTCGGTCTGCATCAACCGCGCCAGCACGCGATAGATTTCCTGCATCGCCGGCGAACGGCCGACCAAAGGTATCGCGTCGAACTCGGCATCGTCGGGCGCGCTTGCCACCCGCTCCTTCGGCTCCGCCAGCGCGCGGCCGACGATGGCGATCAATTCCTTCAGGTCGAAGGGTTTCGGCAGATACTCGTAAGCGCCACGTTCGGAAGCGCGGATCGCGGTCATGAAGGTGTTCTGGGCACTCATCACGATCACGGGCAAGTTCGGCCGCATCTTCTTGATCCGCGGCAACAGATCGAAGGCGTTCTCGTCGGGCATCACCACGTCGGTGATGACGAGATCGCCCTCGCCCTGGCTGACCCAGCGCCACAACGTCGCGGCGTTTCCGGTCAGCCGGACCTCATATCCGGCGCGTGACAGCGCCTGATTGAGAACGGTGCGGATGGCGGTATCGTCATCTGCTACGAGAATGCTTCCTGCGGGCATCGTCATACTCATCTTGTGTTCTGTGAGGCGGGCAACGTCCCCGAAACGTCGTCGCGGTCACCTGGATCAAGTTTCTTGGCGGCATTGAACATCGGCAACAGCACTCGGAAGGTGGTCTTTCTCGGCTGCGACTTGCACTCGATGATGCCGCCGTGATCGCCGACGATCTTGGCGACCAGCGCAAGCCCCAGCCCGCTGCCGGTCGGCTTGGTCGTGACAAACGGATCGAACAGGTTCGGCAACAGGTCTTCCGGCACGCCGGGACCGTTGTCCTTGACGCAGAATTCCAGCGGCAGCGAAACCCGCGATTTCTTTCCCGGGACCGACAGCCGTACGCCCGGCCGGAAGGCGGTGGTGAGCTGGATTTCCGCTTCGTTGCCGAGGTCGGCGGTCGCTTCGGCGGCGTTCTTCACCAGATTGAGGAAAACCTGGATCAACTGGTCCTGATTGGCGAGCACCGGCGGCAGTGACGGATCGTACTCCTCGACAAAGCGGACGTTGCGCGCGAAGCCGGACTGCGCCAGCCGTTTGACGTGATCGAGCACCGAATGGATGTTGACCGGGCCACGCGCCACGGGACGATCGTCGCCGAACACTTCCATGCGATCGACCAGCGTGACGATGCGATCGGCCTCGTCGCAGATCAACCGGGTCAGCGTCCGGTCTTCCGGGGACGCCGCCTGCTCGAGCAATTGCGCCGCGCCGCGAATTCCCGACAGCGGATTCTTCGATCTCATGGGCCAGCATCGCGGCCAGCGCGATCACCGAGCGCGCCGCGCTCCGATGGGTCAGTTGCCGGTCCATCTTGTCGGCAATGCTGCGCTCCTGAAGCATCACCACAATATGGCCGGGCCGCTCGCTGACCGGGGCTACGTGAAGATCGACCTGCCGGTCGCCAGCCATTCGCGGCGTGCCGAGATCGACCTTGTACTCGTTGACCGGCGAGCCAGAGGCGCGAACCTGGTCGATCAAGGCCAGCAGGGGACTTCCGAACGGCACCAGCTCTTTGAGCGAATGCCGTTGCAGGAACTGGGCGGAAATTTCGAAAAACGACTCCGCCGCCATGTTGGCGTCCGCGATCCGGCCGTCAGGCCCGACCAGCAGCACCGGGTTCGGCAATGCGTTGAGGATGATCTCGGCGTCGGTCGGCAACGGCCTGCGATGTTCAGCGGTGGAGGTCATGCAGCCGCACTCCACGCAAAATCGTCAAACGCCTCGCCAAGGGATCGATCGACCGCGTGCGGATCATCCGAGGTCAGGATGCGTCCACGCCAGTTCTTCAACGCTGCCGCAGGCGCCCGGCTGAAGCCGGCTGCGACTTCGAGTGCCCAACCGAGGTGCTTGCGCGCGTGGCGCAGGCCGATCCGCAAACCGTAATGACGGCAAATCTCATCATAGAGCGTGCGGATGAGCCGCAATTGCTCGGCAAGCGACGGCGCGGCTTCAGCGGCACCGCCCTCAAGCCGCCGGCTGATTTGACCGGGCAGCCAGGGCTGGCCCTGCGCGCCCCTTCCGACCATGACCGCATCGGCGCCGGAGGTTTCGATCGCCGTGACCGCCTTCTCGAACGAGGTGATGTCACCATTGACGACAAGCGGAATTCGGATGGCGTCCTTCACCGCCCGCACGGCGCCCCAATCAGCCTCCCCCTTGTAGAACTGGCAGCGGGTCCGGCCATGTACGGAAATCAGTTGCACGCCGGCGGCCTCGGCGCGGCGCGCCAGCTCCGGCGCATTCAACGACCGTTCGTCCCAGCCAAGCCGCATCTTCAACGTCACCGGCACGTCGACGGCCTCGACGGTGGCCTCGATCAGGCGGACGGCGTGATCGAGATCGCGCATCAGTGCGGAACCGGACTGTCCGCCGGTCACGTGACGCGCCGGACAACCCATATTGATGTCGATGATATCGGCGCCGGCGGCCTCGGCGATCCGTGCGCCCTCGGCCATCCACCTGGTTTCGCAGCCGGCCAACTGAACCACGTGGGGGCCGATGCCTGCGGCTTCGCACCGCAGCTGCGACATCGGTTTGCCGTTGACGAGGTCATCGCTGGCAGTCATTTCGGACACGACCAGCCCGGCTCCGAGAGATGCGGCCAACCGCCGAAAGGGCGCGTCCGTGATGCCCGACATGGGCGCCAAAAAAACCCGGCCGACAAGCTCAATATCGCCTATCTTCAATGGGTTATGGCGCAAGGAGTTCGAACCTGCTCACGGATTTCTCGTTGCTTTGACGGGTGCCGTTACCCGCAGGAATTGATTGTTGCGCACAAATCTTGTGCAGTCAAGTTTCATGCCTACACTTTAGACAGTCCGGCGTATCTTGCAAGTGCACCGCAACAAAGTATCCAATTTTTTCCCGGGCGACAGGAATCGTTCTGTCTTCCCCGCATCAGCGTGATAAGGGCTGGGCTCCAGCGAAAAGCTGTGGTTTGCCAACCCAATCGACCGATAGCCGAAAACCCATGCCGAAACCGCCACGGACTGCCGCCATCCTCGTTGCCGCAGGACGCGGCCTCCGCGCCGGTGCCGGCGGACCGAAACAATATCGTTCAATCGGTGGGCAGCCGGTGATTTTCCGCGCCATGGAACCGTTTTGCAGCCACCCCCAGGTCGCCGCCGTGCAGCCGGTGGTGAACCCGGATGATACTTCTGTCTTCGACGAAGCGGTGCGCGGCCTTCACTACGCGCCTCCCGTCAAAGGCGGCGCGACACGCCAGGCCTCGGTGCGTGCGGGGCTTGAAGCCCTGGTCGCAGCAAAGCCGGACATCGTGCTCATTCATGACGCCGCCCGTCCCTTCGTCTCGCCAGCCTTGATATCGCGTGCGATCGATGCGGCTTCCGCGACTGGCGCGGCCATCCCCGCGATACCAGTCGCTGACACGATCAAGCTTGTCGATGGCAACGGCCGGGTCGAGGCAACGCCCGAGCGCGCACGCCTGCGAATTGCGCAGACGCCCCAGTCGTTCCGCTTCGAGGCGATCCTCGAGGCGCACCGCCGCGCGGCGCGCGAGGGCCGCGACGACTTCACCGACGACGCAGCGCTGGCCGAATGGGTGGGATTGACGGTGGCGACGTTTGAAGGCGATGTTGCGAACATGAAACTCACCACACCGGAAGACTTCGTCCGCGAGGAAGCACGCCTCGCCAGCCAGCTCGGCGATATCAGGAGCGGCACCGGTTATGACGTTCACGCTTTCGGCGATGGCGATCACCTGATGATCTGCGGCGTCCGCGTGCCGCACACGCGAGGATTCCTCGCCCATTCCGATGGCGATGTCGGCCTGCATGCGCTGGTCGATGCGATCCTGGGCGCGCTCGCCGACGGCGATATCGGTTCGCACTTTCCGCCGAGCGACATGAAATGGAAGGGTGCGGCTTCCGACAAATTCCTGAAATACGCCGTCGAGCGCGTCACCGCGCGCGGCGGCCGCATTGCTAATCTCGAGGTCACGCTGATCTGCGAACGGCCGAAGATCGGCCCGTTGCGCGACCAGATGCGCGCGCGGATCGCCGAAATCACGGGTCTCGACGTGTCGCGGGTGGCCGTCAAAGCCACCACCAGCGAACGCCTCGGCTTTACCGGCCGCGAGGAAGGCATCGCGGCGACCGCCTGCGCCACCATCCGCCTGCCGTGGGACGACAAGGGACCTGTTTCGGTCTGAAAGCACAGCAGATGGCGAGCGAACGTCAAACCACCAGCGCCCTCGCCCGTTCGCTGCTCGATCTCTGCCGCAGCCGCAAGCTGACGATTGCGACGGCGAAATCCTGCACCGGCGGCCTGGTCGCCGGCGCGCTGACCGACATTCCCGGCTCTTCTGACGTGATCGATCGCGGCTTTGTCACCTATTCCAACGACGCCAAGCGCGCGATGCTGGGCGTCGAGGCCTCAACGCTCGCGACCTTCGGCGCGGTCAGCAAGGAAACCGCCACGCAAATGGCGGTCGGCGCGCTGGAGCGGGCCGGTGTCGATCTCGCAGTGTCAATCACGGGCATCGCCGGCCCCGGCGGCGCGGTGCCGGGCAAGCCGGTGGGCCTCGTGCACTTCGCGGTCGCCGCGCGCGACGGCCGCATCACACACCGCGAGTGCCGCTTTGGCGCGATCGGCCGCAGCGCGGTGCGGCAGCGCTCGGTGATCGAAGCCCTGCGGATGCTGATGGAAATGGCCCGCGGCCCGGTTCAGGCGAAGCCGAAACGTGCGGCCGTCAGCCGCGTTCGTCCACGCGCCGTGCGCGCGCCGCGGCGGCACGCGGCGAAAGGAAGAAGGCCGAGGGGCTGACCGAGCATAGCGCGAAGATTCCCCCTTGCGCCGTCGGGCAAATCACCTTTACGACCTCGCCCCGTTCACGCCCGAACAAGAGGGACGCTTCGCGACCGTCACGAAACGTTGGGTGGGAATGCGGTGGACGGGCAGGCATTGCCGGACGGGCGACGCTTGCGCGGACGGCGAAGTCGTGTGGGCCTGACGCCTCGACGCTGGCGTCAAATTGGCGAGATATTCTCGCCAATGACGGGGGCAAGAAAGCCCGATCCCCGGGGCGAACACGAAGGAAACCGTAAAACCATCGCGCAGGGAATGCCGGATCGTTTCGGCGGACCTGTGGTGACTAACTCGTGTGCTTTCTACTTTGCGCACGAGGCTGCGGGCGAGCCAAATGCCCGGCATTCCCTGCGCCCTCTTGCTTTAGAGGACGTCACGAAAAGCGATCACCCGGGCGCCTTCGCGTCGCGGGAATGCGAAGCGCTGTTTGACAGATTTATCGGAGACAAACGCACCTGCTCCCATGTCCCGGGCGCGATGCGGCGCACAAGCGCTGCTTCGCAGAAGCGGAACCCATGCCACCAGGAAAGGTGAGCTCTGGCTCTGCGTCGCATCACTTCATGATGCACCGCGTCCGGGGCATGCGGTCAAGCCCGCTTCCCGTAGACGGCATCCGCGCGTTTCTCGAACGCGGCCGAAAACCGCGCGAAGGCCGCATCGAACATCGAGCCCATCAAGAGCGCCAGCATCCGGCTCTTGAATTCGTAGGCGATGAAAAACCCGACCTCGCAGGCGTTGTCGCCCTTCGGTTCAAACGTCCAGCGATTTTCAAGACTTGAGAAAGGCCCGCGCAGATAGCGCACGGTGATCTTCAGGTTGGGACGATCGAGCGTCACTTCGCTGGTGAAGCCCTCCCTCGCCAGATTGAACGACACCGTCATGTCGGCCACGACGATCTCGGTGCCGTCCGGCTTCGGCGTCCGTTGGCGGATTTTCAGCGACTGGCAGAGCGGCACGAATTCTGGATAGCGCTCGACATCGGCGACGAGATCGAACATCTCGGGTGCGGTGTGAAGTACCCGGCGTTTGTTGGAAAAGCTCGGCATTGTGTTAGCGTGATGTGGCTGCGCGCGCCGCCTGCAATCTCGCGAAATCCTCGCCGGCGTGGTGAGATGAACGGGTCAGCGGGCTCGCCGACACCATCAGGAAGCCCTTGGTATAGGCGACCTTCTCGTAGCCCTCGAATTCGTCCGGCGTGACGTAGCGCATCACCGCGTGATGCTTCCGCGTCGGCTGCAAATACTGCCCGATGGTGAGAAAATCCACATCCGCCGAGCGGAGGTCATCCATCACCTGCAAGACCTCGTGGCGCTCCTCACCGAGGCCGACCATGATGCCAGACTTGGTGAAAATGGTGGGATCGATTTCTTTCACCCGTTGCAGCAAGCGGATCGAATGGAAGTACCGCGCGCCCGGCCGCACGCTCAGATATCGCGACGGCACGGTCTCCAGATTGTGGTTGAACACGTCGGGCTTCGCCGCGGCCACGATCTCGAGCGCGCCTTCCTTGCGCAGGAAGTCGGGCGTCAGGATTTCGATGGACGTCTCCGGGCACTGGGCGCGGATCGCACGGATGGTCTCCGCGAAATGTTGCGCTCCGCCGTCGGCCAGGTCGTCACGGTCCACGGAAGTGACCACCACATGCTTCAGGCCAAGCTTGAAGGTGGCTTCGGCGACATGCTCCGGCTCACCGGCGTCCAGCGCACCCGGCATTCCCGTCCTGACGTTGCAGAACGCGCACGCCCGGGTGCAGGTGTCGCCCATGATCATGAAGGTGGCGTGCTTCTTGTCCCAGCACTCGCCGATGTTCGGGCAGCCCGCCTCCTCGCAGACCGTGACGAGGCCGTTTTCCTTGACGATGTTGCGGGTATCGGCGTAGCCACGCGTGGTCGGCGCTCGGACACGGATCCAGTCCGGCTTCGGCGGCGAGAGCGCGTCCGGCCGGTTCGCCTTTTCGGGATGACGCGGGCGCACCGGCGTGGCGGAGACGGTATCGACGATGACGACCATGGGGAATCCGTGCTTTTCTTGATCTTCTAGCTAATCCGGTGAACCGTGAACCGCAACCGCTCGCTTTGGCAGGTTTGAGACCTTATACCCAGCATACCCGGCCATGCCCCGAAATTCCGTCCAGAACCGCTCGAAACCGGGCAAACAGCTCACACGAGCCTTCTTTAACCGCAGCGTGCACGAGGTCGCCCCCGATCTGATCGGCGTGACGCTGCTGGTCGACGGCGTCGGGGGGATCATCGTGGAGGTCGAAGCCTACCACCACACCGAGCCGGCGGCGCATTCCTACCGCGGGATGACGCCGCGCAATGCCGTGATGTTCGGCCCCCCCGGCTTCGTCTACGTCTACCGCTCCTATGGCATCCATTGGTGCGTCAATTTTGTCTGCGAAAAAGCGGGCTCCGCGAGCGCCGTCCTGATCCGGGCGCTGGAGCCGACCCATGGCATCCCCGCGATGCGGCGCCGGCGTGGGCTTCACGACGAGCGATCGCTGTGTTCGGGACCGGGCAAGCTCACGGAAGCGCTCGGCATCACCCACGCCCATAACGGACTGGCGCTCGACGAACCCCCGATGGCGCTTTACGCGCGCACCAGCAAGCCTGACGTCGTTGCTGGCGTGCGGATCGGCCTCACCAAGGCGGTCGACCTGCCCTGGCGTTATGGACTACGAGGCTCGAAATTTCTCTCAAAGCGGTTCGCCGAATAAAGCAACCGTCCCGCCCGATCACATCACGGCGTTGCGCCGGATGACCTCGCGATAGTACGAGGCCGACAATTTCGGCGTGCGGCGCTGGGTCTGGAAGTCGACGCGGTACAATCCGAAGCGCTTGTCGTAACCATCCGCCCACTCGAAATTGTCCATCAGGCTCCAGAGGAAATAGCCGTTGACCGGCACGCCCTCCGAGGTCGCGCGATTAAGCTGCGTCAGGTAGTTGCGCAGATACATGATGCGATCGACATCATAGACCTTGCCGCCCGCGCTCACCTCGTCTGCCGCCGACGTGCCGTTCTCGGTGATGTAGATCGACTTGACGTTCCAGAGTCTGGCGACATGACGGGGCGCCCAATACATCGCCTCGGGGCCGATCCTGAGCCAGTTCGAATCCATATGCGGGTAGGACGCCGCGAACGGCAGCAGCGCAAAGTCGCTGCCGTTCTCACCTGCCACGACATATTGGTTGGGCATGTAAACGTTGAGGCCGACGAAATCGATCGGAGATGAAATGGCGGCGAGGTCTTCTGCGGTAAAGTTCGGCGCGTTGGCACCGGCATAGCTGAGGAAACCGTCGGTGTATTTCCCTTCCAGAATTGCGGTCAGGTAGCCGGCGTTGAGCTCGCGCGTGGCGATTTCCGCCGCGCGGACGTTGGCCGGGGTTTCGATGGCGGGAATGCAGATTTCGATGTTCTCGGCCGGACCGACTTTTGTGCCGCTTCGCGCATGCGCGCGGATCGCCTGCACCGCCAGGCCATGGCCGAGCGCCACGTGGTGACGAACCTGATTGACTTCTTTTTGCGGCAGCGTAAGGCCGGGCGCGTCGATGCCACTGCCGAAGCCGGCCTGAACCATCCTCGCGCATTCATTGATCGTGAAGATGTGCTTGACGCGATCGCTGATACGCTCAGTGACATATCCGGCATAATCCGCAAACGCCTTCGCGGTATCGCGCGATCTCCAGCCGCCGTAGCGATCCTGAAGCGCTTGCGGCAGATCCCAATGATAGAGCGTGGCAAACGGCTGGATGTCGTTGGCCAATAGTTCGTCGAGAAGCCGCTGATAAAAATCCAGCCCCTTGGGATTCGGCGCTCCGGTGCCTTCCGGAAACACGCGAGGCCAGGCGATCGAAAAACGATAGGCCTTGGCGCCGAGCTCTTTGATGAGCTGAACATCCTCTTTGTAGCGATGGTAGTGGTCGTTGGCGACGTCGGCGGTGCTTTGGTCGACGATCTTGCCTTTGAGGTGAACGAAGCGATCCCAGATCGATGGACCGCGCCCGTCCTCGTTCACCGCCCCCTCGATCTGATAGGCTGAGGTCGCAGCACCCCATAGAAAGTCCGGCGGAAAAGTGCCCGAGTTATTGTTCGGAAATTGGGGCGCCGGGGTCGCGATACCCTCGGCAGCGTCGGCAGATCGGATCGGGATTCCGAGGGCGGACCACGCTGCCATTTTGGCAAACTGTCGCCGGGAAAATCCGTTGAAAAACATCACGTCACTTGTTGTTGAACGGGCCGGCCTTTATTGGTGACAGCAATTTGCTATCACGACCCCTGTTGCGTTCGACCATGAACGGCTGGACCATAATCGACAAGTCTTCCGGAGGATAGACCAATTGCCGTTCGCGCGCCGCTGGCGTTTCTGCTGATCTCTTTGACGATCATTGTCTCGGTTTGGTGGTGGCTCGCCGAACCGGTTACGCTTGCGCGCCCCCCGATCGACCCCGCGGACAAACTCGACTGCGTATCCTATGCGCCGTTCCGCGACGACCAGACACCGCTGGATCCCACGTTGGAGGTAAGTGCCGAGCAAATCCGCGAGGACCTGCTGCAGATTTCCCGGATATCGCGCTGCATCCGCACCTATTCCGTCGACAACGGTTTGAACAAGGTGCCCGAACTGGCGTCGCAGATCGGGCTGAAAGTCCTTCTGGGAATCTGGATCAGCAACAACCGTCTCAAGAACGCGAAGCTTGTCGATACCGCGGTAGCCCTTTCCAAAAAATATCCGGACACGATCACCACGATCATCGTTGGCAACGAGGTGCTGTTGCATGGGGACATGACCCCCTCCGATCTTCACGAACTCCTGCTGTCGGTCAAAGCGCGCGTCACGGTGCCCGTGACTTACGCGGAAGTCTGGGAATACTGGCTGCGCTATCGGGAAATTCAGGACGCGGTGGATTTCGTGACGATCCATGTCCTGCCCTATTGGGACAATATTCCGATCCGGGCCAAGGATGCGGCGGCACATGTGGCCGCTATCCACAAGCAGGTGTCCCTTGCTTTTCCCGGCAAGGAAGTCGTGATCGGCGAAACCGGCTGGCCCAGCATGGGGCGCATGCGCGAGGGCGCGCTTCCATCGCGGATCAACCAGGCCCGCGTGATTTCTGAAATTCTCGACGTCGCCAAGCGCGACCATTTTCGCGTCAACCTGATCGAGGCGTTTGATGCGTCCTGGAAGCGGTATTGGGAAGGCACCGTCGGTGGCAATTGGGGCTTGTTCAAAGCCGATCATCAGACCCTGAAATACCCGCCCGGCATTGCCATCAGCAACTATCCGCTGTGGAAGCCGCTGATGGGAAGCGGAATGATATTGGCGATCTGCGTATTCGCAGCGGCCTGGCTCGGCCAGCGGCGCAAGCCGTGGAAACCCGGTCTTTCGTTGTGGATCGCTGTTGGCATTTCGGCGACGGTCGCCGGAATCCTGCTGGGGATCGCGTTCGACAAGATGACGTATGAAAGTTTCGGGTTGGGCGGCTGGCTCAGATGGGGTTCGCTGCTGGCGGCCGCCGCCGCGGCGCCACTGCTCAGCGCCAATGCCCTGATGTCGGGCCGCTCCCTCCCCGCGTTAGTGGAATTGCTGGGACCGCGCGACAGCAGAACCCGATCGCTCCCGACATTTGCCCTCGGCATCGTCCTGATCGCGATTGTCGTGATCGCAACGGGGGCGGCCTTAGGCTCGGTATTCGATCCACGCTGGCAGGATCTTCCCTTTGCCGCACTGACGATGGCGGCGGTGCCGCTGGTTGTGCTGTCATGGCTGAACCGGCCCAAAGCCGGCACTCGCCCCATCGCCGAGACGGTGTTTGCTGGAATTTTCTTTTTCAGCGCGCTCTACATTGTCTTCAAAGAGGGCACTCAGAACTGGCAAGCCGTCTGGACCTCGGGAGCTTATATTTTATTGAGCCTGTCGATGTACGGCGTCCGCAGCAAAGAAGCGATCGCTCAAGTCGAGGGGAACGTCTAAGTCAAGGCACCCACTCTGTTACGACGCCACGCCCTTCAGACGTTCCAACGCTTCCAGGATCTTCGCTTTTCGGGCCGAGGCGGCCTCGCGCTTCTCTTTTTCCTCTTCGACGACCTCCTCAGGCGCGTTGGCGACGAACTTCTCGTTCGCCAACTTGGCGTCCACCCGTTTGATATCGGCATCGGCCTTGGCCAACTCCTTGCCGAGGCGAGCGTTCTCGGCGGAAAGATCGATCACACCCTTGAGCGGCAACGAAGCCACTTCGCCGCGGACCAATAACTGCACCGAGCCTTCCGGGGCACGGTCGGCAAAGGAAATCTCGGAGAGCCGCGCCATCCGTTTGATGACGTCGCTCCAACGCGGCGCCCGTTCCTTGGTTTCCGCTGCTGTCCCAGACAGCACAAGCGCGGTCAGCGTCGCGGGCGGAATGTTCATTTCGGCGCGGACCGAGCGGATCGCGATGACGAGATCTACCACCCAGCCGATCTCGGCCTCGGCCGCTGGATCGGTGAATTCAGCGGCGTCGGCGATCGGCAAAGCCAGCGCCGGTATCGGCTCAATCGGGCTTGCCGCTGCCATCAGCGCCACCTGCTCCACCGTCAACTCGTTTGCCTTGCGCGACCAGGGAGCTAAAGCCAAGAGGCCATCACGCTTCGCGGTGACTGCCCAAAGTTCTTCGGTGATGAACGGCATGAACGGATGGAGAAGTTTGAGAATTTCATCCCGCGCCCATGCCACCATCGCGCGGGTTTCCGCTTTGGCGTCACCGTCCTCGCCCATCAGCACCGGCTTTGCCAATTCCAGATACCAGTCGCAATAGACGTTCCAGACAAAGCGATAGATCGCGCCAGCGGCGTCATTGAAACGGTAGGCCTCGATCGCCTCGGTCACTTCGCGTGTGGCATGCGAGGTCTCGTGCGCAATCCAGCGATTCAGCGTTTGCGTCGTTTTAGCGGGATCGAAATCGCCGGGCACAGCGCACGCATTCATTTCGGCAAAACGGCTTGCATTCCACAGCTTGGTCGCGAAGTTGCGGTATCCTTCGACACGGCTTGCGGCGAGCTTGATGTCGCGGCCTTGCGCGGCCATCGCGGCCAGCGTGAATCGCAGTGCGTCGGCGCCGTATTCGTCGATCAGATGCAGCGGGTCGATGACGTTGCCCTTCGACTTCGACATCTTGGCGCCCTTCTCGTCGCGGACGAGCGCGTGGATGTAAACCGTCGAGAACGGCGCCTCCTTCATGAAATGGAGGCCCATCATCATCATGCGGGCGACCCAGAAGAAGATGATGTCAAAGCCGGTGACCAGAACATTCGTCGGATAGTACCGCTTGACCTCAGGTGTGTCGTCCGGCCAGCCAAGCGTCGAGAACGGCCACAACGCCGAGGAAAACCAGGTGTCGAGCACGTCTTCGTCACGGGTAATGAAGCCCTGGCGCTTGTTGCGATCGAGCGCCATCTCCCGTCCCTGCTCGGCGGTGATGACTTCCTGCTCGACGTAATAGCCAAGCGCGTTGCCGATCGCCTCTTCTTCGGTCTCGGCGACGAACACCTTGCCGTCCGGGCCGTACCAGGCCGGAATCTGGTGACCCCACCACAGCTGGCGCGAGACGCACCAGGGCTGGATGTTTTCCATCCAGTCGAAATAGGTCTTTTCCCAATTCTTCGGAACGAAGGTTGTCGTTCCGTTGCGCACGGCCGCGATCGCCGGCTGCGCCATCGTCTTGGCGTCGACGTACCATTGATCGGTCAGATAGGGTTCGATCACGACGCCCGAGCGGTCGCCGTGCGGCACCATATGCGTGTTCGGTTCGATCCGCTCCAGGAAACCGAAATCTTCCATTCGCGCCACGATCTGCTTGCGCGCGGTGAAACGATCGAGGCCATTCAATTCGGCCGCAAGCTCGGCCGATCCTTCAGGCAGTCCGCGCAGATAATCTTCGTTGCCGACCAGTGCGAGCGAGGCTTCTTTATCGAGCACGCTGATCTGCGGCAGATTGTGACGCCTGCCGACTTCGAAATCGTTGAAGTCATGCGCCGGCGTCACCTTGACCGCGCCTGAGCCTTTCTCGGGATCGGAATACTCGTCGGCGACGATAGGAATGCGGCGGCCGACCAGCGGCAGGATCACGTGCTGGCCGACGAGACTCTGATAGCGCTCGTCATCGGGATGCACAGCCACGGCCGTATCGCCGAGCATGGTCTCGGGCCGCGTGGTGGCGACCACAATGAAGCTTGTGGGATCATCCGGGCTGAACGTCTTGCCCTCGATCGGGTAGCGCAGATACCAGAGGCTGCCCTTGACCTCTATTTGCTGCACCTCGAGGTCGGAAATGGCCGTGAGAAGCTTCGGATCCCAGTTCACAAGCCGCTTGTCTTTGTAGATCAGGCCCTGACGGTGCAGTTCCACGAACACCTTGACGACGGCACGCGACAGGCCTTCATCCATCGTGAAACGCTCGCGCGACCAGTCGCAGGAGGCGCCGAGCCGCTTCAGCTGGTTGACGATGATGCCGCCGCTTTCGGCCTTCCACTGCCAGACCCGTTCCAGGAACTTCTTGCGCCCGAGGTCGCGGCGACCCGGCTCCTGCCGTTCCATCAATTGCCGCTCGACGACCATCTGGGTCGCGATGCCGGCGTGATCGGTGCCGGGCTGCCACAGCACGTCGCGGCCCCGCATCCGCTCAAAACGGCACAGAATGTCCTGCAAGGTGTTGTTGAGCGCGTGCCCCATATGGAGCGAGCCCGTCACGTTGGGCGGTGGGATCACGATCGTAAAGGGCGTGGCCTCGCGCCGTTCCGGGCGTCCGGCACTGAAGGCGCGGCTGTCCTCCCAAATGACGGACATACGGCCTTCGATATCGGCGGGCTGGTAGTTTTTCTCGATCATGACGGCTGCATTTCGGGGGGACCTGAAACGGGGTAAGAAGCCGCCCCGGCGCGCCAAGTCAACACGCTGTCAGGTCGGACAAAGAGATAAAGCCGATGTAATGGCCGAATCGCAGCCCGCAATCGGCCGTGGCTGCCCGATAAGCTCAGCGACCGCGCGAAACCCGCTCGATTTCCGCCTTGACGATACGTTCCACCAGCCCCGGCAGATTGTCATCAAGCCAGGATTTCAGCATCGGCCGCAGCATTTCCTTGACCAGGTCTTCCAGCGTCCGCGCATTATTGCTCAATACAGTGTGAGCCAGGCTATTGAACGCCGATTCGACCGCAGACACCGTCGTGCGCGACAGAATGGGATGGGAATCCATCGGGCTCGGCGGAGGCAGATCGAACGCCATTCCGCGCGCCGGTGCCCTGGCAGCCGCTTCGGTGAATTCGAGATCGTCCGGCGGCTCTACCTTCTTGAAGGCAGCCTGAGGCGGCGGATCTGGCAGAGCCATCTCATCGGTGAGGTCCAGAACATCGGATTCCGGCTCAGGCTCCGGCGCGGCCGGACGGATTTCCTCGGGGGTTGTGGCTTCGTCGAGTCCATTGAGGAGCGCGTCAATATCGTCCTGGCTATTGCTCGCAGGGGGCGGCGCCGGAGGCGGCGGCGGCGCGATTGGAGCCGCAGCCTTTGCTGGCGCAGGAGCCGCCGGCCGTGGCGTGTCGACCGGCGCGCGCGCGGCGGGAGCCGGCGCAGGCTTCTCCGGCTTGGCCGGTGCCGCGGCGGCCGCGGGACTTGGAAGCGGAGGTGAAGGCTGAGGGCTTGCTGGCGGTGGCGCAGCTTTTTCGGCAGCCGCCGGCTTCGCCTCGTCATCGGCGATGATGCGCCGGATCGACGCCAGAATCTCCTCCATCGAGGGTTCCTGAACCTTCGCAGGCTGCGTCATTTCCGATCCCACCTCATCAACGCCCTCAACAGCGTTTTTACACCAAGCGAGGCAGGTATTTGCTGGTTCCGGATAAACCGGTTCGGAAATTCATCGTGCCGACCCGACTTGTCCCCAGACAAACGCCGTCCGACGCAGTCGTACGGCCTTGGCCCCGCCCGGCACACCGTCATCTCGCCCGCTAAATATGCCGCGGTGCGAATCGCTCTGCTGCCTTCCGAGAACGCTACGTCAGGGCGACAAATGATTGCAAGCAACGCCGACACTCACCGAAGTGGATGCGAGGCGATGCAGCGAAAGGCTGACGTCGGCTAGGCTATAGCTGGCCTATAAACCTAGCCGGATCTTGCAACGGCGCGAGGACGATCAACGGCCGTCGGGCGTGCGAACGCCAAACCAGCTGTCGCGTACCTGCTGGTAGTGCACGCTGGGATCATAAGTCTGAGTCGCCAGGCTGAGCACCTGCGGCGACAACCGTCCCACCGACGACAACACACTATAAGAAGCCACGACGCGATCGTGTTGTGCCGTCACGAGCGCGACCCGCGCGTTGACCAGCGCCTGCTGCGCATTGAGTACGTCAAGCGTGGTTCGCTGTCCGGCCTTGGCTTCTTCGCGCACACCATTGAGTGCGATCTCCGATGCCGTCACCTGCGACTGGGCCGACGTGACCTGGGCCTTGCCGGCGACCAGTTGTCCCCAGGCGGTCACGGTGTTGGCGCGGGTCTGATCGCGGGTCTGTTCGAGAACCAGACGTTGTTGCGCGAGCGATTCCTTAGACTGACGGATCAGCGAATATTCCGAACCGCCCTGATAAACCGGGACCGAGATCTGCGCGATCGCGGAAGCCCCGAACGTGCGGAAGACCTGAAGGCTCTGCTCATAGGACTGTTGCACCGAGGCCTGCACCGTCACCGTCGGCAACAGCGCGCCCTCGTTCACCTTGACCGTGAGAAAGTTGACGTCGATGCCATACATCGCCGCGGTCACGTTCGGATTTTCGATCAGGCTGAGTTCGACGGCTGCGGGGAGCGAAGCCGGCAGATAACGATCGACCGGCGAGCCCGGCGCCAGCGCCTGCGGCTCGTTACCGATGATGCGGCGGAAATTGGCTTGCGTAGTCGTCAGCGTCGCTTGAGCCGCGAGCAGTTGCGTCTTGCCGGCCGCAAGCTGGGCTTCGGACTGGGCGACGTCGGTGCGGGTTACTTCGCCGACATTGAAACGGTCCTTGGTCTGCTTCAGCGTCTGATCGAGAACGCGAACGTTGCTTTGGTTCACCTCGACAATCGCCGCGTCGCGCAGATAGTCCATATAGACTGTCGCCGCCGACAGCAGCACCGACTGCTCGAGCACACGCAGGCCCTCGCGGGCACCGGAGACCTGGCTCTCGGCCATACGCGTTTTGTTGGCGGTTTGATTGCCGTTATACAAGGTCTGGGTCACCGTGAGACCGGCAGCCCGCGGTGGATCGGTTCCGTGCACCTCGGAGCGGACGATTTGCGTCGCCGTGCCGCCGAATGTCGAATTCGTGTCGGTGTACTGATAGCCCGCGCTCGCTGTCACGGCGACCTTTGGCCGATATCCCGACAAGGCTTGCGGAACGTTTTCGTCGGTGGCCCTGACGGCCGCGCGCTGCGCATTGAGCTGAGGATTGTTTTGATAGGCGCGCACCAGCGCAGCCTCGATGGTGTCGGCCAATGCCGGCACCGGATTCGCCAACGCCAAAAGAAGTACCGTTGCCGCAGCACCGGTAACAACCTTCACCCCATTCATCCCAAGTATTCCAATCATTCTGTCCCAGGTTCCCCAGCCCATCACCCGGGTCATCTAGTCATTCCAAACAGATATCCCACGTCACACCTTATTCGTCACACCAGAGCGAAGGAACCCCCCGAACGGCGAGGTCGGTGGGAAACTCGGCAGATGGGGCATCCGGGCCACACTCCGAGGATATCTGCGATCCGGAAAGGCGTTTGGCGCTAGAAAACGAAGGCTGGAGGTCGTTCAAGACCTGGCAGCACCGGTATTGCGGTGTCGAAAAGCGCCCGGTGCCCGAAATCGTCGTGGGAATGGGTCACAATCATCGCCCGCTGGGGAGCGGTCAAAGCAAAGGCTCCGACCAAGCGACCGCCCTCCTTGAGCTGCCGATAGAGCGATTCGGGCACGATTTCGGTAGCACCATTGAGCAAGATGACGTCAAAGGGCGCATTCGCCAAATCGCCGTCAGCCACCGGCGCAGGCTTCACTGTCACGTTTCCGAGAGCGAGCGCGGCCAAAGCAGCCGCAGCCTTCGCCGCGAGCGAGGCATCACATTCGGTCGCCGTGACCTGACCGGCCAGACGGGATGCCAAAGCCGCCAGATAGCCGGACGCGCATCCCACCACCAATACGTTGTCTGTTTCACTGATTTCGGCGGCCTGCAGCATCTTGGCGGTTGCCGCTGGCCTCAACAGGAATCGCTTGGCCGGGCCGCCTGCGCTGACGTCGATATCAAGGTCCAGATAGGCGAGCGATCGCTGCGCCTCCGGAACGAATGCTTCACGCGGGATCGCAAGCATCGCATCGATGATTCGAATATCTGTGACGTCGCTCGGACGCACCTGGCCATCGACCATTTTCTGGCGCGCGGTCGAGAAATCGGACATTGGAGGCCCCGGTGGCAAGCGGTCATGGCCGCGGAAGGTGAGGAAAAATCGGCGCCATCTTTGATACAAGGCCCGTCAAAACGCAACATGACGACAGGCGCGGGACCGGAGCCAAGACGGAGTTTACCGTTTAAAAGAACGAAAGTGCCGCCCTACCCGGTCGAAATGTCCCTCCGGCGGCATTCCCCCGTCACAAAAACTACCCCTATTTGGTCCTTTGCAAGCCTCGGAGGCTTTGTTATACGCTCCGCCCAGCGAACACACAGCTTCGCCTATTCCTCGGTAGCTCAGTGGTAGAGCATTCGACTGTTAATCGAATGGTCGCTGGTTCGAATCCAGCCCGGGGAGCCAGCAAAATCAAGGCTCAATAGCCGCCAGACGGCTTCAGATGCTGCAACTCTTTCCAAAAACGCGATAAATCGATTCAGGTTGCCCTGAGTTTGAGAATTCCGAGACAATGACAGAGACCTCAGCAGAGGTTTGCCCGGTGTTCGCAGCGGCGCTGGTGAAATCCCCCTGGCCTCAGCTCCCACCACCGGCAACGGCGAGGCTGCCGAAGCGGCTGAAACAAATGCGACCGACTGATCGCTGAAACCCCCGCAAGGCGCGACTACGACTAACGACGAGAAGCCACCGACCCAGCCCAGACGGGAGTTACGTTGTCGCTTATGCGACGACCTCTTCATGCAACTTTGGCAACTTTCTCCGAGCCAGCCTGCTCCGTCGCGCGCAAGTTGAGATCGAGGGGCCCTCGCGCCCTTCCCGGTCTTGCTTTCGAAGTTTGGTGATCTCTTTGAGGATAAACGAATTGAGGATAAACGAACCAGCTGATTGGGTGCGAGTTGCACGGCTTACTCAGAGCGCGTCGTCCGCGCGAGGTACAAAGGATCGCCGGCTCTTGTCTCACTTGACTCGGCTGGATCAATGGTGTGCTCTATGATTTATCCTGTATTTTGCCCGTGTGAGGTATCTCATGTCGCGCGCGAAGCTGAGGAACATCTGGTCGCATCTCCCCGCGTGGGCAGCGCTGTTGCTGGGTGGCGGGACGTTCATTAGCGGCGCCCGAGCGGATATTAAGCCACAGCCACCAAGCCAGTTGGATCTTCAAGCACACGAAGTCATCGTGAAGATTGATGGCGAGAACATCTTCATCTCACAAGACGGAAGTCATTTCGAGGTGCTGCGCCTGGGCGACACGCCCGAGGCCTTGCATCTGAGAAAGCTCTTGCGGGACGAGGTATCAGACGGGCAAGCGGTCGCTATTCCTGTTGGCTCGATGATTGTCGCGAGCGGCGGCGCCAGCGGCAAGGGCTGGGGCTGGAAAACTGGCCCACAATCAACATCGCGTCCCCCCGGCAAAAGGGAAAACGACAAATGATCTGCCCGCACCGGGAGCTTTTTTTCTAGCAGGCGTCGGCCGTGCAGCGGTCGCGTGTCGCCGGCTTGGCCGAGGCCCTTTTGGGCCCGGCCGTTTTCAAATCATATAAACGTGGAACGCATCGGACGACGACGCCAGAGAACACGCTGGCGCGGGTAGCGTCCATCGCGCAGCAGATCGGCATCACCCGCGTAGGCAATGTGACGGGACTGGATCGAATTGGAATTCCGGTCACCGTCGCTGTTCGTCCGAATTCGCGCTCGTTCTCGGTCTCGCAAGGCAAGGGGCTTCTACTTTCAGATGCTCTCGCCTCCGCCACGATGGAGGCGATCGAATTATTTCACGGCGAGGACTTAAGGGAGCGAGCGATCGTCGCAAGCTATCGTCAGCTGTCAGCAGCATCCCCCACCATATCCCCGGCCTCGCTTTGCGGCACCGGACTTCCTCTTCCCGAGCAAACCGAGATCGCCTGGATGGAGGGATGCGATTTGCTCGGCAGCGAAGCTTGTTGGGTGCCTTGGGAAGTTGTGCATACCGATTATACGCTTCCGACCAGTCACAGCGGCGAGAACCTCCTTTCAGGCACCAATGGACTGGCTTCCGGCAATCATCTTTCTGAAGCCATCAGCTCCGCCATTTGCGAACTGGTTGAACGCGACGCTGTCGCCCTTTGGCATGCTCGGGACCTGCGCGCGCGATCGCGGTGCCGGCTGGATTTTGCGTCCGTAACCGACGAAGATTGTCGCAGCCTGTTCGAGATGTACAACAAGGCCGGGATAACGCCCCGGCTTTGGAACGTCACTTCCGATATCGGGATACCCGCATTCATTTGCGACATTCCAGCGCCGACCGAAGACCCGTCCGTTGCATTGAGACGGTTCCGCGGCGCTGGCTGTCATCCCAGTCGAGCCGTTGCCCTGGCAAGGGCGATGACTGAAGCGGCCCAAACCCGCCTCACTTATATTGCCGGGATTCGAGACGATCTTCAGGACTACTCCGAATCGTCCAAGGATAAACTCGGCGCGGCGTTGCTCGACGCCATGTCGGAAGCTGCGCCGGCTGCCGCTTTCGAAGACATTCCAGACCACGATGCGGACGATGTGCTCGCCGATGTGCAATGGGAACTGGAATGCCTGCGCGCTGCCGGCGTAAAGACGGCAATTGCGGTCGATCTCACGCGTCCGGAGTTCGGCATCCCCGTTGTCAGGATGATCGTTCCTGGTCTCGAATGGGATTGCACGCATCCACGCTATGTCCCCGGTCGCCGTGCGCGACAAGCCAGCGGGTGCACAGCATGAGCGCTGTTATTTTTGCCGGCCCGTCGCTTCCGCCGTCCACGCGACCGACCGTCGCAGGACTTGAATGGCGACCACCGCTGTGCCGGGGAGATCTGTACCTGGCTGCCTTGCAGCGCCCGAAGCTGATCGGTGTTGTCGATGGCTACTTTGAAACCATTCCGACCGTCTGGCACAAGGAGATCCTGTGGGCCATGGCTCAAGGCGTCCATGTCTACGGTGCCGCCAGTATCGGCGCCTTACGGGCCGCAGAGCTCGCGGATTTTGGCATGACCGGAATCGGGCTCGTGTATCGTCAATTCCGTTCCGGCGGACTGAGCGATGACGATGAAGTGGCTGTCCTGCACGGCCCCGCCGAGCTCGACTATGTACCGGTCACCGAAGCCATGGTGAATGTCCGATCGACGGTCGATTGCGCGCTTCAATCAGGCATCGTGGAGCCGAACGTAGCCGTAGTCCTCGTCAGTATTGCAAAGTCGCTGTTCTATAAGGACAGAACCTATGACCTAATTCTGAAGCTTGCGGCAGAACGCGGCCTGTCGTCGGAAAAACTTGAACGCTTCGCTGACTGGCTTTCTCGCGGGAAAATAGACCAAAAGCGCGTCGATGCCCAAGAGATGCTTGGCGTAATGCTGAGGCACATGAAAATGGACGCCCCCCCGTTTCGGGCTTCCTACCAATTCGCCCATACCTTTGCCTGGGAGGAAGCCCGGCAAATAATCGAGCGAGGTGAGCCGCCTTAGCGTGCCGTTTTCCGGCGCCTCATGGCTGGCCCGTGAGCAGCCCGAGCGCACGCAGGCATTCCACCTTCTTCGAAAAAACATCGTTACCCAAACGCTGCGAAATCCCGACGTTCGAACGTCCGAACCGGAATTGAACCGGCTGGGCTCCGGCATCGCTCAGAACCTTGAATTTGTAGGTCTCGACGAAGTCTTCTTCCGGCCGCATGGCGCCGGGCACGCTGAGGAATTCCTGGCTTTTATAAATCCGGTCAAGCAGGTCATTGGCAGGATCGAGCTTGCCTAGCTTTGCGTGTTCTCTCAGACGATGGATGTTGAAACGGAGATCGGGATTCTTGTGCAGATTATGGCTTTGCTCTCCGAACGCCACCCACCGCGTCATGTTGTGATGGAATTGATCGGCGTCCCATGACGTACCGATGAAAGCGTCCTCGAAGCATGAGCTTTGCGGCGGCCCGCTGACGTCCCGGCGAGGATGATGATCGTTCACCCCATCCGCATTGGTGTCAGCGAGCAAGGCGTGGCCAAGTTCGTGAGCAAGCCCGCCAAGCACCGCAAGCTCCGGCTCCGAGGCGACTTGCGTCTTTAAACGTGCCAGCCGGGCTCGCTTTTTCTTCTCGTCTCGTACCCCGAGCAGCAGGTCGATCGTATCGTTTTCCCGTTCGGCGAGCGATTTCGTGGTCGTTAGCTCGGAAGCGGAGACGGCGACGTATACGCCTGTTCCGGGCGGGCGGTCCGCCCCCTCCCAATAACCCCAACCCCATGGGCCCTCCGTGGTTTCTTCGGTCACGAAGATCTGGGTCAACCGGCAGAGCTTGCCCTTCATATAGTCTGGCGCCCGGACGTAGGCCTTGGCCAGCAGTTGCCTTTGCGGATCGGTCAGCGACTTGCTGTTGTCACATGCCGGGGGCCGATAGTCGGCGCCATAACCCGCATCTGCCGGATTGTCCTTGGTATAGCAGGCTCTGCCTGCGAACTTCTTGCCGTCCGGGTCGCTGTCACACGTGCCCTGGAAATGACTGACCGGCGGATCGGTCGGCCTGGCGTTGTCGGCGGCCTGCGCCGAAAAGCCGGCGGCCAGCAAGACGAATGGAAAAAACGCATTGGGTTTCATCGCCAAACTCTCCCCAGCAGGATCTAGTCGGCACAAGCGTTTCGACCGCCTCAGCGTAGGAGAAGCGGTCGATAGCCAGGCATTCGGAATTTACCGCCTGCCCATGACCTGCATTCAACAGCTGCCGATGGCGGAAACACAAGTGCAATTTTCACCAGACCGGTCCGGCAGGCCATCAGCGCCAAGGTCAGCGCCAAGGATTGAACCACACAATTCGCCGGGAATCCCCCCGGGACAATCAGGCGCGGTATCAGACTGCAAACTTGGCTAGTGACATGTATGGAATGCTGACAATAATGTTCCAGAGGCAGCCTACGCTCGATGCTGCGGAATACCGCCAGCGTCCTCTCGATGCTTGGTTAACAGCAATGGTGCTGCCCTTGATCCGTTAGGCCGGCAGGTGTCGTATGGAGTGCCTTCATTGCCATGCGGAAGTTTCAGAACTTGCGAGGTTCTGCAGCCAGTGCGGCGCGGCATTGACGCGCAACTGTCCTTCCTGCGGAAGCAGCGAAGCGCCTGGCTCCGAGGTTTGCAGCAGGTGCGGCGTAATCCTCTCCGGCTCAGGCAACATCATCGGAGCCCCGCCTCTTCTGCCTGACCCGGGTGTCGCCGAGCGAAGCCACCTGACGGTGATGTTCTGCGATCTTGTCGGCTCGACGGCTTTATCCGTTCAACTCGATGTCGAGGACCTTCATGAACTGATCGCCGCCTACCACAAACTTGCGGCGAAAGTCGTGGCCCGATTTGGCGGCTTCGCGGCCCGCCGTGTCGGTGACGGTGTGCTCGTCTATTTCGGTTACCCGCGCGCCCATGAAGATGACCCGGAGCGGGCGGTGCGCGCTGCTCTCGCGATGATCGAGGAGATCGGTCAGATCGAGAGCCGTGAGCCGCTTCAGGTTCGGCTCGGCATCGCCACCGGGCTCGTGGTCGTCGGCGATCTCGTCGGATCCGGAATTTCGAACGAAAACGAGGTGGTGGGGGCGGTGCCCAATCTGGCCGCTCGGCTGCTCGGTCTCGCCGAGCCGAATACCGTCGTTATCGGCGACACTACGCGGCGGCTCATCGGGTCGGTGTTTGCGCTGGAAGATCTCGGCTTCAAAGAACTCAAGGGCTTCAGTGAGCCTCAACGCGCCTGGAGCGTACTCGGCGAAAATCGCTTCAGAAGCCGTTTCGAGGCGCTGCGTTCGGCAGAAACACCATTCGTCGATCGTCAGGAAGAGACCGAACTTTTGCTTCGGCGCTGGACCCAGGTCAAAGCCGGCGAAGGACGCGCGATTCTGTTCTCGGGCGAAGCCGGGATTGGCAAATCACGCCTGATCGTGGCGCTGACGGATGTGCTCGATTCCAACGACTATACGGGTCTGCACTTTTTTTGCTCGCCTCACCATCAGAACAGCGCACTGTTCCCGATCATTAATTTCCTCGAACGCGCAGCCCGTTTCGGGCGCGAAGACACGCCGGCGACAAAGTTGAACCGGCTCGAGGCGCTGATGGCCGGAACTTCCGCAGCCGAACGGGACGTGGCGCTTCTGGCCGACCTGCTGCTGCTGCCGACCGATCGGTATGCCGCCGTTGAGCGGGACCCGCGGCGGCGGCGGCAGGAGACCTTCGAAGCGCTCTTGCGGCAGGTCACCGAGCTCGCCTCCAAAAAACCGATCCTGATGATCTTCGAAGACGTTCACTGGATCGATCCGACCACGCGAGAACTGCTCGATATCTTCATTCAACGGATCCAGCATATCCCGGCGCTGTTGATTGCCACTTTCCGTCCGGATTTCGCCGCACCGTGGGGCGACCAGCCACACGTCACCATGGTGACACTCAACCGCCTGAACAAATTCGACAGTGAGGCCTTGGTTCGGGAGCTGGCGGCCAAAACGACCGCATTGCCAAGCGACCTGATCGGCGAAATCGTCGAGCGCGCCGATGGCGTGCCGTTATTCCTGGAGGAAGTGACCAAGACCGTCGTGGATGCGCGGCCTGCCGAAATGCCGATTGCGCGGTGGTCTCATTCGGTCCCCGCGACGCTTCACGCCTCCTTGATGGCGAGGCTCGACCGGATCGGCCCGGCAGCCAAGGAGATCGCGCAGATTGGCGCTGCGATCGGCCGGGAATTTTCATATGAACTCACCGCCAGGGTCGCCGAGCGGCCCGAGCTCGAGCTCAACCAAACCCTCGCCCATCTGGTCGACGCCGGCCTCATCTTTCAACGCGGTGCCATGCCGCGATCGAACTTCCTGTTCAAGCATGGGCTTCTGCAAGATGCGGCTTACAGCACGTTGCTGCGCGACCGGCGCAGAAGGCTGCATGCCCGCATCGGAGAGGCGATGGAGGACATGTTTCCCGAACTCGCCGCAAGCCAGCCGGAAGTCATTGCGCGGCATCGAACCGAAGCAGGTTCAAGGAAACAGGCCGCAATCTACTGGCAGCGCGCCGGCGAGCTCGCGCTGCGCCGTTCGGCCGGGAGTGAGGCACTGAAGCACTTTTCAAGCGCCCTGGGGCTTCTGGAAGAATTGCCTGACGCCACGGAGCGCTGGCATCAGGAGCTTGATGTCCGTCTCGGGTTGGGAACTGCTCTCATAATCGCGCGCGGATTTCGTACCGCAGGACACGAAATCGTCGATCACTA
>CAVVLH010000069.1:0-14357 GCA_963748805.1 uncultured Alphaproteobacteria bacterium
ACCGCCAGATCGAGCGCGCCGGATCCCGTCGAAAGGCTGTTCAACATGTATTTGGCGCCGGAAATCGACAGAGGCGCGTTGGCCACCAGCCGCTCCAGAAACTTTTCGGCGGCCTGGCCCGCGTTCTCGTGCAACTCGTCGATCAGACCCATCGAGTGGGCTTGTTCGGCTGGAAAACGATCGGCCGAGTAGAGAACGCGCTTCGCGTTGGACACGCCCGCGATCGCCAGCAGGCGCTGCACGCTGTGCACTCCGTACACGATAGACAGCTTTGCCGAAGGAATGCCCATCATGGCGGTGCGATCGCCGAAGCGAAAATCGCAAGCGAGCGCGAGATGGCAACCGCCGCCGAGACAATAGCCGGAGATGGCTGCCACGACTGGTTTCCCCAGCGCAGCGATCGCCCCGGAGCAGGTGTCGACGGCAACCTCGTAGGCCGCGCTCTGGTGCCTGTCGTCTCTGATCTTTTCGAATTCGGAAATGTCCGCGCCGGTCGAAAAGTCTCTACCCGCACCCCTGAGGACCACACCTCGGACATCTTGATCGCCAGCGAAGCTAGCGAAGATCGCAGCCAATTCGCGCCACATCGCAAGCGTCACGGCATTCTTTACGGCTGGCCGATCCAGGATGACGTGGGCAAGGGTGCCGCGCCGTTCGATGCGAATTTCCTCCACCGTGACCTCTTTGGCGCTCAGCCGATAAGTTCTCGGACTTTTCGACCGACAGTCGCAGCCCACTTTGTTACTTGCATAAGTAGACTGATGTGGTGAGGCAAGTCAAGTACCCGCCTTTTATGGTCAAGAAGCGGGTTTATTATCCGTCAGGTCGCTATCGGTTCGAGCAGCGCGGCCCAGGGCCAGTCGTCCTCCAGGGAAGTCAACGATTTCCACGGAGACGGCGCAGCCATCAAACCGATGCAATCAAGACTTCACAAACGGCCAACTGATAAGGAATTGCCGAAACCTTATCAGTGTGCGAACTGACTCTATTTCCAGTGTTTCCTTATCAGTTGGTGGACTGACTCCCGTTTTAACAAAAGCCGCTATCAGTTATCCGACTAACTCAAGTCAGCCACTGAAATGCTGCAACGGAAATAGATTTCCGGAGGCGGCTTTTTTCATCAGTGCTGTATTCCACCTTCAACGCCAAGTCAGAGGAGTTCACCAACAAACCCGGCTTTTCGGGATGCCTGGAAGAAAGCATAGCGCTGCCTTGTCAGGCCATCGACTGAGCGGTACATCGTCATCGGCGACATCGCAATTCGATTGCGCAGCATGACGCCCTTGAGCTCGTAGGGACTAAAAAGATGCGGCATCGCCTTGGTCTACCTCTGATCGCGGGCTAGTAGGTCTACATCACCTTGTCGGAAATCTTCTGCGGCACAGGAATGCTGCCCTTGAACGAGGATCTTTGTTCGATACGCGCGCTGAAGGCCGCCAGGTTTGGATACTGGCTCTGCCAATCGTATTCCGGCCAGCGCACCGCGAGGTATCCGATCAAGGTTCCGACCGCGATATCGCCGAGGCTGAATTCGCGCCCCACCGCAAACGTGCGGTCGCCGACCAGCCGCGCCATCTCGCGGACACCGCCGTCGATCTTGCGGCGCTGCCGAGCCATCCACTCCGAACTCTTCGCTGCTTCCGCCCGCTGACGTTCGAAGAACATCAGCACAAATGCATCGCAGACACCGTCGCATAGAACCTCCAACCGCCGCGCTGCGATTTTGCCGTCGACATCCACCGGCAACAGCGATGTCTCCGGATATTTCCACTCGAGATATTGCAGGATGAAGCTGGATTCGTAGACGCTGGAGCCGTCGTCAAGGATCAGAACCGGAAGCTTCTCGAGCGGATTGTATTTCGGGGTCGAGGTGGTACTGTCCCACGGCACCTCCGTCACGAGCTCGAACGGCAGGCCTTTCTCGGCGAGCGCGATCCGTACCTTTCGCGCATAGGGACTGGGTGTGGCGCTGATCAATTTGAACATGATGACCTCCGTCTGATGGATGGTTGGACAGTAGCGGCGCACCGGTCAAGGCGCGCCGATTGCATCGTTCACTCCGCCGGCACAGCGTTTCCGCCGATCGCCTGGGCGGTCTGCATGCCGAAGCGATCGCGATCGCTGACGGCCTGCCGACTGCGGTCGAGCACCGAAGCGAGCCAGCAGGCAACGAACGCCAGCGGCATCGTTACGATGGTCGGCGGGTCGATCGGGAACACCGGCGCGGCGAAGCCGAGCACCTTGACCCATACCGGCGGCCCGAGGATGGTCAGCGCCAGTGCAGCAAACAGGCCGACCGAGCCGCCGATCACGGCGCCCCGCGTCGTCAGACCGCGCCAATAGATCGAGAGCAGCAACAGCGGGAACGTCGACGAGCAGGCGACCGCAAAGGCGAGCGACACCATGTAGGCGACGTTCTGGGTCTGGAACGCGATCCCGAGCAGCACCGCGATGACACCGAGGCCGACGGTCGCGATCTTCGACACCCGCACTTCCTTCTTGTCGTCAACGGGGCCCTTGCGGAACACATTGGCATAGAGATCGTGCGACACAGCCGATGCACCGGCCAGCGTCAGGCCCGCCACCACCGCGAGGATGGTCGAGAACGCCACCGCGGAGATGAAGCCAAGCATCGCACTGCCGCCGACGGCGTTGGCGAGATGGATCGCCGCCATGTTGCCGCCGCCGATCAGGGCGCCCTTGGCATCGAGATAGGCCGGATTCTTGGCCAGCAGGGCCAGCGCGCCGAAACCGATGATGAACACCAGCGAGAAGAAATAATTCATCCAGAGCGTCGCCCAGAACACCGAGACCCGCGCGGCCTTGGCATCCGGCACGGTGAAGAACCGCATCAGGATGTGTGGAAGGCCGGCGGTGCCGAACATCAGCGCCAGCCCGAGCGAGGCCGCGGACCAGGGATCCTTTGCAAGGAATTGTGGCGTCAGGATCGCGATGCCCTTCGGGTGAACGCTGGCCGCCTTCGCCAGCAGCGCGCCGAAGTCGAAGCCGAATTGCATCATCACGAGAAACGCGACCGCGGTGCCGCCGCTGAGGAAAAGAACCGCCTTGACGATCTGCACCCAGGTGGTCGCCACCATGCCGCCGAACATCACGTAGCAGATCATCAGCACGCCGACGATGATTTCGGCGTAGATGTAGTCGAGCCCGAACAGCAGCTTGATGAGCTGGCCCGCGCCGACCATCTGGGCGATCAGATAGAACGCTACTACCACCAGCGAGGCGCAGGCGGAGAAAATACGGATCGGCTTCTCTTTGAGCCGATAACAGAGCACGTCGGTAAAGGTGAAACGGCCGAGATTGCGCAGCCGTTCGGCCAGCAGGAACACGACGATCGGCAGACCGGTGGTGTAACCGACCGCAAATACCAGCCCGTCGAAGCCCGACGAATAAACCAGACCCGACAGGCCGAGGAAGGCGCCGGCCGAAATGAAATCGCCCGAGATTGCCAATCCGTTCTGGAAGCCGGTGATCTTGCCGCCGGCCGCGTAGAAATCGTTGGTCGATTTGGTCCGCTTTGCCGCCCACCAGGTGATGCCCAGCGTCACTAGAACGAACGAGATGAAAAGAGCAATGGCAGTCGCGTTGATCATCGGAGCCTCCTCATGAACGACGGTTGGCTATCAGGACGTACACGCCTGATAATGCGACACCGAGAGCGATCACAAACAGGCCGTAGGCGAACGCCCAGGTGGTCGTGCCGCCGGCAAAGACCGGCTTGGCCAATACCGATGGTGCGAAGGTGCCGAGCCCGATAAATCCGCCGTAGACGAGCATCAGAACGATTGTCAGCGGCAATCCAACATTGACATTGCCGACAGTGACGGCCTTGGCGGGCTTCCCGGCAGGGTTTTGATCACGCGATGGGTAGGACATGGTGTGTGCTCCTGCAGGAAATCAATGAAACGCCGGTGCTGGGGCCGCCTCAAAGTTTCGGCGCTAAAGTCTCGTCGGCACGACGCCGGGTGCGAGAATGCTGAATTCATCGGAATTACGCATCGCGGCTTCCGGACCCGCCGGCGAATAGACCGCGAGAATCCGCAGTGGCTCCCAGCCGGTGTTGAAGGTGGAATGGAATGCACCGCGCGGAATGGTGACGAGGCTGCCGGGACCGATTGCGGTGTTGACCGGCTGACCAGCTTCGTCCTCGATCATCATTTCGCCCTCGCCGCCGATCACGAAGATCAACTGTTCGGAGACCGGATGATTGTGACGGGCGTGGCCCTGGCCGGGATTGAAGTAGAGCGAAACCGCGCTCATTTTCTCGGCGCCGCTCGCGTCGGGCGAAGCCATGATCTTGGCGGTCACCCAGGACGAAACGATGGTTTCGGCGTCGCGGGGCGAGATGACCTGCTTGGTGGCGATGTGGGACGTCATGATGTTTCCTTGGAAGTTTGAGGGCGTGCCTTAGCGGTTGATGTCGAAGTCTTTGGTTTCCGGGATGATCAGCGCGCCGATGACAGCGGTGGCCGAGCAGATAACGATCGGGAACCAGAGCCCGGAATAGATATCGCCGGTCGCCGCCACGAGGGCGAAGGCGAAGGTCGGGGTCAGTCCGCCGAACCAGCCAGTGCCGATGTGATAGGGCAGCGACATCGAGGTGTAGCGGATCCGGGTCGGAAACATCTCGACCAGCATCGCCGCCACTGGGCCGTAGGCCATGGTCAGGCAGAACACCAAAGCGAAGACGATCAAGGTCAGCATCAACGCGTTGACCTGCGCCGGATCGGCTTTCGCCGGATAACCCGCGGCCTGCACGGTGGCCGGGAGATCTGCAAGCGCAACGGGCTTGCCGGCCACCATAATGGTCGCAGGCGTTCCGGCTGGAGCGGCCTGGATGTTGTAGCTGACGGAAAGTGCTGCAAGCTTCGACTTGGCGACGTCGCAAGGCGTAGTGAATTTGCTTGTACCGGTCAGGTTGAACTGAAAGCTGCAGGTGGCGGGATCGGCGACCAGCATGACGGGTGCGGTGGCGATGGCGCGTTCCAGCGCCGGGTTGCCGAAATGGGTCAAGCCGCGGAACGCTGGATAGAAGGCCAGTGCGGCCAGCAGAATGCCGCTGAGCACGATCTTCTTGCGGCCGATGCGGTCCGACAGCGAGCCGAACACCACGAAGAAAGGAGCCGCGAGCAACAACGCGATGACGACGACGGTGTTGGCGATGACCGGATCGACTTTCAGCGTCTGCGTCAGAAACAGCAGCGTGTAGAATTGCGCCGTATACCAGACCACGCCGAAACCCGCGATCAGGCCGAACAGCGACGCCAGCACGTATTTGACGTTCTGCCAGCGGCCGAAAGCTTCCGTCAGCGGCGCCTTCGACAGCGTGCCGTGCGATTTCATCTGCTTGAAGACAGGCGATTCTTCCAGCGACATCCGGATCCAAACCGAAATCGCCAGCAGCAAGATCGACAGCAGGAACGGCAGCCGCCAGCCCCACGCCGCGAAAGCCGGTTCGCCCAGGCTTACCCGTGTGATGAGAACTACGACCAGGCTGAGGATGAAGCCGCCCGTGCCCGTGACTTGAATCCACGAAGTAAAGGCGCCGCGGCGGTTCTTGGTGGCATGCTCGGCGACATAGACGACGGCGCCGCCATATTCGCCGCCCACCGCGAGACCTTGCAGCATGCGCATGCTGACGAGGATCGCTGGGGCCGCAAGGCCGATGGCGTCGTAACCGGGCAGCAGGCCGACGCCGAAGGTGGCAAGGCCCATGATCAGGATAGTGACGAGAAACGTGTATTTGCGGCCGACGAGATCGCCGAGCCGTCCGAACACCAGCGCGCCCAGCGGGCGGACGATGAAGCCGGCGGAGAAGGCCAGCAGAGCGAAGATGAAGGCAATCGAAGGATCCGCCTTCGAAAAGAATTGCTGGCCGATCAGACCGGCCAATGAGCCAAACAGCACAAAATCGTACCATTCGAACACCGTTCCCAGGGATGCGGCGATCAGGACCTTACGCTCTTCAGACTTCAGTTGGCTGCTCGCGGGGGCAAGAACCATGGTGGCCTCGCTCATTTCCGTGTCCCTCCAGCTTGAGTTCCGGGAAGACCGCCGGCTTGCGTGCTCGGCCCTTCCAATTCGCCACAAATAGATTGACTTCGATATTTCGAAAAGCATTTCTATTAGCCGAAATGCTGATTCTTTAGGCCCGCTCAATGAGCAGGCATTTTGGCGGCCTTGCCGATGGCGAGGCAGCGCACTACGAGGAGGCGGTGGTTGAACAAGGCGGTGTGGATGAGCAGCAGTCAGGATCAGGTGAAGGCGGCGTCGCGAACACTCGATCTGTTCGAGGTGTTCGCGGAAGCCGGCGGCCCGCTCTCTCTGACGGAAATATCGCAGCGGATTTCGGTGCCGATTTCGAGCTGCCACAGCATCGTGAGGACCCTGCAAATCCGCGGCTATGTCTATGTGCTCGAGGAGCGCAAGCGGATCTATCCGACCAAGCGCCTGCTCGGGATTGCGCGATCGATCGGCCGCTATGACACCGCGCTCGAACGCCTGACGCCGATCGCCACCCAACTGGCAAAGACTACCGGAGAGACCGTGATCATCGGCAAGATGCAGGGCGATATCGTCATCTATCTCGATGTCGTGCCGGGCAGCCACACGGTGCGTTACACGGCATCACCTGGCGACACGTTTCCGACGCACACCAGTGCGCTCGGCAAATCGTCGCTGAGCCTGCTCAGCGACGACGCGCTGGACAAGGCGATCGGCAAACTGGAACTCACCCAATTCACGGACGCCACCATCACCGACGCTGAGGCCTTCAAGAAGGACATTCTGGCCGGCCGCCAACGGGGTTATTTTCTGACGCGGGGCGAGACGGTCGCCGACGTGATGGGCATCTCGATCGCGCATCGGATCGGCGGAGAGCCTTACGCAATCGGCGTTGCCGGCCCGACGTCGCGGCTAAAGGAAAACTTCGACACGTATTTGTCGGCGCTCAAAGATTTGGAGAAAGCGATCAGCCTGATCGATATTGCGTAAGCGGGGAATAGCTGCGAAATGCGACCGCTAATTTATTGTCCGGATCAAAGTCTTGCGGCGGCCAGACCTCTGCGGGAACCTTAAGTGCAAGTGGAAGGCTAAACCGCCTCCGTCCTCGACGTCTCTTTTGTTGGCAGAGGCCAGACGGGCCATTGATATCATGGCTTGTCTGCACAAGCGTTATAATGGAAAATAAGTCCATGAAGCTTCTGATCGCGGATGACCACGCTATTTTCCGACAAGGCCTTCGCGCTGTACTGGCGTCGCTCTCGGAAGACATCATCATTGACGAGGCCGGTGACCTTGCAACCGCGCTTGAACTCGCCATTGACCAGCCCCCAGACATTATCCTTCTCGATTTACGAATGCCTGGGATGGAGGGTTTTCAGGGAATTAGCAAGTTGCGCAAACGCGTTGTCGGCGCGCCGATAGTCGTCTTGTCAGCGTCAGAAGAAAGCGAGGACGTGTTTCAAGCTCTTTCGGCGGGCGCCAGCGGATATTTGGCGAAATCGGCAACTGCTGCTGTCATTCTGGAGGCGTTGCGCCTCGTTCTTGTCGGCGGCATTTATGTTCCCCGAGAATTAGTTGCGAATGCGGAATCAATCGTTCCGCCCAAAGCCGAAACGCCGAGGTTGACGAAACGCCAAACCGAGGTGCTGAATTTCATTGTTGACGGACACTCCAACAAAGAGATTGCTCACCTGCTTAAGACTTCCGAAGGCACAATCAAGGCACATGTGGCAGCGATCATGAGGCAACTCGGGGCTCGCAATCGAGTACAGATGTTGTTGGCTGCCGAACGTGCCGGCCTGCGCTCAGCTTAATTCCTGGCTGAACGACTATCGGTCTCATTAGCCAGCTCGGACTGGATGACGGCCTGAAGCACAGCAGGCCAGACCGGTTTGTGAAGAACCCGTCGGTTCGAGCCATTTCGCCGACCGATTGCACTCACGTCGTACTCTCCTGTCAGCACCAATCCCGGCAACCTTCTGCCAAAGTGCCGATCAAGCTTGTCAAGAACCGCGAACCCGTCCTCGTCTGTTTTGAGCTCACAGTCGACAATCACCAAGTCTGGCGCGCTGGCACCGATCTGTTCGATAATAAATTCGCCGGTAGGAGCAGAGATGACGGCCGCGCCCCAGGCCTTAAGCAATTCAGCAAGCGCCATGGCGACTGCCTGATCGTCTTCTATCAGCACCACGCGCCGATTGGTCAGGAACAGATCGCGCAATATGATCCGGGATTTCTCGTCCTCGGCGGGGCTTTCAAACGAACGCTCCATTTCAACGACGAAAACAGAGCCTCGTCCTTTCCAGGACCGAACATGAACCTGGTGTTTCAATAGTCCGGCCAGACGCTCGACGATTGCAAGACCGAGGCCCAGGCCAGATTGCTTATCTGCGCCCTGAAAGAACTCATAGAATACTTGCCTTAGTTGCTCAGGAGCAATTCCGCACCCCGTATCCCAGATCTCCAGGCTTACCTTGGTGCCCTTACGCCTGCATCCGATAAGGATACCTCCACGTTCAGTGTATTTCAAAGCATTGGATATCAAGTTACGCAGAATGCGGGCGAGCAATTGTGGATCGGTTCGCACGACGGCGCGGGTCGGTACAATCTTAAGCCGCAACCCTCTGCGCGATATTTCAGCAAGATGCGAGTCCGCGACGCTCTCGACTAGACGGCTGACGTTAACGTCACCAAACTTGGGCCGCATCGCGCCAGCGTCGAGACGTATGAACTCAAGAAGCGCGTCGAGAAGTTCCATGCCCGCGCCTAGCGACCGTTCGATGGCCTTAAGCGTTTTCTGGCCGGCAACGGTCTGGACCTCTGGCGCGAGGCTTCCCAGCAGTAAGGCCATTGCCTGCAATGGTTGCCGTATGTCATGGCTTGCTGTGGCGAGGAATTTCGTCTTCGCCGCAGCGGAGGATTCAGCACGGTCACGGGCATTTCGCAATTCCGCCGTCCGATCTGCAACCACGCTCTCCAGGCGTTCGGCGGCACGCATTCGATCGGTAATGTCTGTGTGAGTTCCGGCGACGCGAAATGGTCGACCATCTCTCTCGCGTAAGGCAATGCCCCGAGACATGATCCAACGCCAGCTTCCATCCCGATGGCGCAACCGGAATTCCATCCGGTAATCGGCGATCTGGCCCGAGAGATAGTTGTCGATATTTTTCCGAACGCGGTCACGGTCATCGTCGTGCAACCGATCTTGAAAGGTCGAAATATGACCCGGAAGTTCGCCAGGAAGATAACCGACCAATTCAAGCCAGCGTGGCGAATAATAGACAAGGCCGCTATCAAGATCCCAATCCCATATACCGTCGTTGGTGCTCTGGGCGATGAGGCCCAGGAGCAGACGACTGGCGGGGTCATCGCTGTCCCATGGTGCGGCTGTGGGCGGCAGATCCAGCATAGGCCGAGTCTGCGCACCCCTCAGAGGCCTTGCAAGCCATTTTTCTGAGGGACCGGTCACACCTTCGAAGAGAAAGTAGCTGCGCGCCACAACTGATTACGGCGAGCAACCAGAAGATGACCATAGGTAGATGTGAATCTGCCCCAAGCTGGATCCGCCGCAAGCCGGTTATGCCTTGCCTCGCGGTCCGCCGCGCCCTCGAAGGACCACAGATGGCTCACCTCGTCCATCGGACCGATCTCCGACGTGACGAACGCGATCAAGCGGCCGAGGCTGGCGGTAATGATCGCCAAACCCTCGCTGTCATACGCCTCAAGAAGCGCACGGGCCTTTCCTGGCTGCATCGTGTACGTGATCTGCTCGATCAGCATGTTAGCTCGCCTTTGCCAATTCCGGCTCGCGATGCTTGGTGATCTTCATCCAGACGTGTTCTCCGGAAGTCGTCTTGCCGTAACGGGCCGGCCGATCCGGAGAGCAGCAGGTCGGTAAACACTCGATCACCGCGTCGTAATTGGGCTGATGGAAGAAGGTCATCGAGATACGACGGCTGCCGAGCGCGTTGTCGCGCGGCGGATTGACAACGCGATGCATGGTGGAGACCCAACGATCGTTCGTCCACTCGGCCATCAAGTCCCCGAGGTTGACGACGAAGCCATCTTCCAAATTCGGCACGTCCATCCAGGCGCCATCCTTCGAGAGCACCTGAAGTCCGCCTGGAGCATTGTCAGGTTTGACGATGGTCAGGCTGCCGTAGTCCGTGTGTGCGCCGGCCCGCAACTGGCCAGGCAGTGGCGGCTTGGGCTGCTCAGGATAATGAATCACGCTGAAGTTCGTGATGTGACGATCGATTTTGTCGTCGAAAAAGGTCTCGTCCATGCCAAGTCCGACGGCAAAAATCCGCATCAAGGTCGCGGAAAGCTTTTCCATTTCGCCGTAGTACCGCTCCCAGACCGGCTTGAATGATGCGGGCTGATCGGGCCATACGTTCGGTGCAAAGAAATTGCCGGGCGTTGCTGCGCGGTGATAATCGTCATCGACCGGAACCGACGGGCCAATTGAAAACGATTCTTTCAGATCGGGCGGTGTCTGCTCGTCAAGGCTATTCGCCAATGCTTCGTTTCCAAGCGCAATATAGCCGCGATAGCGGTCGGCGGGCATACGTAACTTAAGTTTTTCCTCCGCGGGAAGATCGAAATATTGCCGCGACACCTCTCGCATCTCGTCGACAAGCGTCGCTGGAACGCCATGGCCGGTCACAATCAAAAAGCCGATTTCAGTGCAAGCATTGTTGACGTCATCGGCGACGCGTTGACGAGCGACTTTATCGGCGCCTAGGAATGCGGATATGTCGATCACCGGTACGGGATTGCTCATAGCATTTTCCTTAGAACTTTTTGGCTGCGTCGTAGATAGCATGCGTCCAAGCACCGGTGGGTGGCTTTGAGATCACGGGATCAGAGCCACCCGTCAACAAGACATCCACGGTCCGCTGATAGTCTGAAGGGTCGAGATAACCGATACCGTTGGGTGCGGGCTCTACGAGCTTAGCAACCTCACGCATCATGTGGATCTGATAGTCTTTCGTGAGATTGCCACCGAAGTCGGCAGCTAGCACGATATCAACCGCTTCGGCTTGGTGCTCGACAGCATATTTCCACCCCTTGATCGATGCTGCAAGAAAACGAGCGAGGCGATCAGCTCCTTTCGGGTCGTCAATCGTTGACTGGAGAGCGTACAAGCCATCCTCGAGGGTCGCCACGCCAGCATCCTGGTAGGAAAACCAGATGACGTCCTTGTCGGTCAATCCTGCTTTGGGGACTTGATAGGTTTCGTTGTACGACATGCCGGCAATGCACGCGGCCTGACGCTGAAGCAGCGGGTCAATACTGTATCCCTGCTTCAATACTTTGATTTGTGGATCTGCACCCGAAGTGCTGTAACCCAATCGCCGCATCCAAGCCAGGAACGGATACTCGTTCCCGGAGAACCATGTCGCCATGGTCTTGCCTTTGAAATCCGTCGGCGCTGCGACACCGGCATCGCGCCGGCATACAGCCATTAAGCCCGATCGCTGGAACATTTGCGCAATGTTTACTGCAGGCTCGCCTTTCTCTCGCACGGCAAGCGCCGAAGGCATCCAATCTACCATGACGTCGGCGCCATGACCGGCCAGGATTTGCGGCGGACTGTTGTCGGGTCCTCCGGCCTTGATCTGAACGTCAAGATCGACGTCTTTGTAATAGCCTTTCGCTTGCGCGACGTAATAGCCAGCGAACTGAGCTTGAGTAAACCACTTGAGTTGTATGGCGAATTTCTCCGCCGCTTGAGCGCCGTGCGGCACCAAAGCCAGCACCGACGCGAGCACCCACAATCTTTTGGCTATCATCGTATTCCCCGGCTGCACACACGGATCGTTAACACCTACATAGGCGAGACCAGTCGGCATGAGCCAGAACTCTTTGGTTATATAACTTTGGTTTAGATGATCTGCATTTGAACAGCGAAATAACAGCGCCGCTTTAAAAGGGCGGCAGCAGGATTGACCGATGTCGATCCGTTAGACATATCTCGCTTTCGCATGACTAACCGTCTCAATGAAGCTGATGAGCTGGAAGCTGAGGAAGGCTTCTTCCTTAAAACGTGACCATTTCTCCGAACTCGAAATGCGCAATCGCAATTCAAGATCGCAAAACTGACCTTTCCAGGCGCCGTGAAATGAAATTGAAAAACGAGATGAAGCAGTTATCGCATGAGCTGGTTCTGGGAGAAGCCAAACGGCTTGCCGCCGCCACTCATTCAATGCCGGCAGATTTTCGCGACGGAATAGCGCGGCTCGGAAGGGCCGTTAATATCGTAACCACCGACGGCCCCGCAGGTCCCGCCGGATTTTCAGCGTCTTCTGTCTGCAGCGTAAGCGATCGGCCGCCAACACTGCTTGTGTGCTTCGATACGACTGTTTCGTTTCATAACTCGTTCGTTCAAAACAGCGCTGTTTGCGTGAACACGCTGCGTCCCGTTCACGAGTCACTTGTGCGCGTGTTCGGCGGCGAGGCGCCGATGCGAGAGCGCTTTGCTTACGCAACCTGGAAACGACGAAAGTCCGGCGCTCCCGTTCTTGAGGGAGCAGCGGTATCGTTCGATTGCCGCGTTGTAAGCACCTCTGAGGTCGGAAACCACCTTGTTCTATTTTGTGAAGTGATCGGCATCGAACGACATAAGACGGCTTCCGGCCTGATATACTTTGATCGCGGTTATCATCGGATATGTGGAGTCCGCAGCACAAACGGATCGTCCGATAATTTACGCTGGACCGACAAAGATATCGAACGCCTTCGCGAATTAGCGAACCAAAATATCCATAAGATCGATATCGCGTCGGTTCTTGGTCGAACAAGCCACTCGGTCGAAACCCAAGCCCGCAAACATGGCATCAAGCTTAAGCGCGTTAGTCGTTCTCACTACAGATCTATCGCGGCGGTGACTTGAGTGTGAAAGATGTCTTTGGGTTGATCTCATTTTAACGAGAGCAGCGAAACTGCAAAGTTGTACTGCTCCCGAACAAGAGCCAGCTTGAGGGCGCTGGCGAAAAGGAGTTCGATGTTTCCACGCTCGCCGCACTGTCCGAAGCGCTGGAGATCCCACTTGCAACGATGGTTGAGGGCCGGAAGCCGGCCCGGCTGCGCGTCGTGAAGGCCGCGGAGCGGCAGTGGCTCGTCGAGTCGAGCAGCGGCGCAAAGCGTGATCGCTTCACGCCAACTGTTGCCGGCAGCGAGGTCGAGTTCTTGCGCTTAGTCGTGCCGTCGCGAACCCGGGCAGGGCCATTTCCGGCTCACGCGCCGGGCACGATCGAGCACGTTTATCTGTCGTCAGGTGCGGTTCGAATAACGCTCGGAAATGATGGCGCGGACCTCAAGGCTGGCGATAGTTGCTCATGCTACGCCGATTTGCCGCACGCTTTTGACAACCGTGAGGGCAAGAAACCAGCCGAACTTATCATTGTGGTCGAACCTCCACGAATATCGACCGCGGGTCGATCAAAGCGCCACTAGAGAGACAATAGGCTAGGCGCGTCCGACCATCTCATGCGTGCTTCTGGGATGGTTGTCGGTCAATCGCCACACCGCGCTCGCGGCCGACGGGGTCTGCTTTGTCCCGTGAGGCGACCTGTTTTCCATGCCCAATCTGGTGCCACGCTTCCCGCCTCTGTAACCGAGCCAAGGAGTATGGCCATGCAGGACCAAGTGAATGCTACTCCCCTGACCAAGCGAGCGAGTACCGTGGAATAAGGGAAAGATGACCGGGGCAAAGCCGCCGCTGCGTCCCAAACATGTCTAGTCAATCCGGACAAAGCTCCAGATCGAGGGTCGCACTCGCGACCTCGCCATGTTCAATTTGGCAATCGACAGCAAGCTACGCGGCTGCGACGTTGTCGCCCTCCGAGTCGAGGATGTTGCTGCCAATGGGTATACAGCGGATCGTGCAACGGTTCGGCAGAAAAAGACCGGGCGGCACGTCAAATTCGAATTGAGCGAGCAGACCCGCCAGGCGGTTGACGATTATCTAAAGGCCACTGGCAAAAGGCCGGGCGAGTTCTTGTTCACCGGCCACCGCGGGGCTAGTCGCAGCATGACAACTCGCCAGTATGCCCGTCTTGTCTCGGAGTGGATCGGCAGTGTTGGGCTCGACCCAAGGCTGTTTGGGACACATTCCCTGCGCCGCACAAAAGCAACATTGATCTATCGCCGAACAGGCAACCTCAGAGCCGTCCAGCTCTTGCTTGGGCACACCAAAATCGAAAGCACGGTCCGGTATCTCGGCATCGAGGTCGATGACGCCTTGGCGATAGCGGAACAGGTTGATGTCTGAAGTACCCGGGCAGAGCCGACATCCTCTGCCCACCTTCTATCTGCGGCTTTGTGCCAAAACC
>CAVVLH010000070.1:0-14760 GCA_963748805.1 uncultured Alphaproteobacteria bacterium
CTCCGTCGGATTCGTGCTCGTGGTTGCGATCTACATCCAGACCGCAATCCTCTACGGCGTCTATACGCCGGAATTGTTTCCGACCGAGATCCGGCTTCGCGCCAACGGCATCTGCAACTTCTTCGGACGCGGCGCCACCGTGGTGTCGCCGTTCATCGTGGGCAGCCTGATGGCTTCCTACAAGCTGCCGGGCGTGGTCTGGCTGATGATCGCCCTCGTGGTGGTGCAGATTCTCGTGGTGTGGGCCTGGGGCGTCGAGCCGCGCAACCGCGGGCTTGAGGATGTCGCGGCCAAGGGAAGTGTGTGAGGGTGAGAGTGCTGCTGCACCTCATCTTGAGGAGGCCGCAACGCGGCCGTCTCGAAAGATGAAGGCTCCCGCTGGGGCCTCATGGTTCGAGACAGCGCTACGCGCTTCCTCACCATGAGGGTTTGGGGTTACGCGTTCTTCAAGGCGACCCGGAAATCAGCCTCGGTCTTGGCCTTCACCTCGTCGAGCGTGACGCCCTCGGCGAGCTCGATCAGCGCCATCCCGTCCTTGCCGTGCTTGTCGATGGTGAAGACGGCCAGATCCGTCACCACCATGTCGACCACCCGCTCGCCGGTCAGCGGCAGCGTGCACTTCTTCAGCAGTTTCGCGCCGTCCTTGGCGGAATGCTCCATCACCACCACGACGCGCTTGACGCCGGCGACGAGGTCCATCGCGCCGCCCATCCCCTTCACCATCTTGCCGGGGATCATCCAGTTGGCGAGATCGCCGTTCTCGGCGACCTGCATCGCGCCCAAAATCGATAGATCGATATGGCCGCCGCGCACCATGCCGAAGGATTCGGCTGACGAGAAATAACTGGTGTCCGGCAGCTCGCTCACCGTCTGTTTGCCGGCATTGATGAGATCGGGATCTTCCTCGCCTTCATACGGAAACGGCCCCATGCCGAGCATGCCGTTCTCGCTTTGCAGCGAGACGTCGATGCCGTCTGGAATGTAGTTGGAGACCAGCGTCGGGATGCCGATGCCGAGATTGACGTAAAAGCCGTCGCGCAATTCCTTGGCGGCGCGGGCGGCCATCTGTTCGCGGGTCCAGGCCATGGGAAGCTCCTTGAAATCAGGTTAGGCGGCGGGCCGCGGGCGGGTATTGCGGAATTCGATGCGCTTCTTGGCGTTGCCGACCTCGATGATGCGCTTGACGAAGATGCCGGGGGTATGGATGTGGTCCGGATCGATTTCGCCGGCCGGCACCAGATGCTCGACCTCGGCCACCGTGACCTTCGCGGCGGTCGCCATCATCGGGTTAAAATTCCGCGCGGTCTTGCGGTAGACCAGATTGCCGGCGGTATCGCCCTTCCAGGCGTGGACGATAGCGAGATCCGCGAACAGCCCGCGCTCCATGATGTACTTCTCGCCGTCGAACACCTTTTCTTCCTTGCCCTCGGCAATCAGCGTGCCGACGCCGGTTTTGGTGTAGAAGGCCGGGATACCGGCGCCGCCGGCGCGGATGCGCTCGGCCAGTGTTCCCTGCGGATTGAATTCGAGTTCGAGTTCGCCGGCGAGGTATTGCTGGGCGAACAGCTTGTTCTCGCCCACGTAGGACGAGATCATCTTCTTGATCTGGCGCGTCTCGAGCAACCGAGACAGCCCGATCCCGTCGACGCCGGCATTGTTGGATACCACCGTCAGATTCTTGACGCCGCTGTCGCGGATCGCATCCGACAGGGTCTCGGCGATGCCGCAGAGGCCGAAGCCGCCCGACATGATCATGATGCCGTCCTTGAGGATGCCGTCGAGGGCCGTTTTGGCGTCGGGATAGACCTTTTTCATGCGAATAACGACCTGATGGAGAAAATTCGAGAAACCATTGCCAACTATTAGGCGAAATCTTCGCAATGCGTCAATGATCGGGCTGCGTTCGATACGGTGAGGATCACGGCGGCGCCGCGCGTTTCGAACCGTGAGACCACCCGCGGCGCTGCCCCATTGGCCTTGAAAGCGTCAAGAAAAACCAGCAAGTTGCCGCAAGTTGGAACGGGGCAGGCGGACCCCGATCCCCTGCCCACACTTTCGGCAGCAACCGTGCGGCCTCAAAGCCGATGCGCGCATCCGGCAAGGCAAACCAGACTTGGATATTACCAGGATTTTCCGTTGACGATGGCCCAGGGAACAAGGCGCCTCGCGATGCCGGTCGTGGCGCTGCTTGGCGCGGCGCTGGTCGCGCTGATCGCGTCGAGCTGGCTGCTCAACCGCGACGCACTTCGCGCGGCGGTGGAAGCGCAAATCCGCGCCGTGACCGGGCTCGATCTGGTCATCAAGGGCAGCACCGACATCTCGGTGTTCCCCGGCAGCTACGTCTCCTTCCATGACGTGGGCTTGCGAGGTGGTGCTGCGGCCGATCCGGCGCTGACCGTCGATGTCCTGACCGCGAACCTGCGCCTGCTTCCGCTGTTGCTGCAACGTTTCGAGATTGCCGATGTGATGATGCTGCGGCCGCACATCCGCGTGGTTCGCGACATCAACGGCGACAGCAACTGGACGCCCTTTGTCGGCACCATCGCCCACACCATGAAGCCCGGCGCCGACAATCAGCTGTCGTTCTCGGAAATCCGCATTCAGGACGGCACGCTGTCCTACGAAGACCCGGTCCGTCAGGTCAAGGAAGCGCTCGACGACATCGATCTGTCGCTGGCCTGGCCGTCGATCTCGCGCTCGTTCGCCGCGACCGGTCAATTCGACTGGCGCGGCCAGCGCGTCGACGGCAGCGTTTCGATCAGCGACTTCCTCGCAGCCCTCTCGGGCGACCGCTCCGGCTTCAAGGCGCGGCTGGCCAGCGCGCCATTAAAACTCGCCTTCGACGGCACCGCCGCCAACCGCACCAGCCTGATGATGGAAGGCACGCTGACGGTCGATACGCCGTCGCTGCGCAACGCGCTGCGCTGGACCGGGCAGGAACCACCCGGCAGCGGCGGCTTCGGCCGTTTCGCGCTGAAGGCCCGCGCCAACGCGGTCGGCGCTTCGGTCGCGCTGACCAACGTCAATGTCGAACTCGACGGCAATGTCGCCGAGGGCGTGATGACCTATGCCAATAACGGCCGGCAATCCCTGCAAGCGACGCTGGCGGCCGACGCGCTCGACTTCACGCCCTATATCTCGACCTTCCGCCTGCTCGCCAGCGGCGCGCACGACTGGAACCGGCAGTTGTTCGACCTCAATTCGCTGTCGATGACCGATCTCGACATTCGCCTTTCGGCGGCGCGGATGACGGTCGGCCCGTCGAAACTCGGCCGCACCGCGCTCGGCGCGAACTTGCGCAACGGCGCGCTGGCGCTTTCGGTCGGCGAAGCCCAGATCTATGGCGGCATCGCCAAGGGTTCGTTCGCGTTGTCGCGGATCGACGCCGATGCCGATGTAAAGGCGCAGTTCCAGTTCACCGATGTCGACTTGCAGGCCTGCGCCAGCGAGCTGTTCGGGATGAATAAATTATCCGGCCGCGGCAATCTCGGCGTCTCGCTGGCAGCCTTCGGCTCGAGCCCGTTTGCGCTGGCGCAATCGCTTGACGGCACGGCGATGCTCACCGGTCATGACGGCGCGATCTCCGGCTTCAACGCCGAACAACTGCTCAAGCGCCTGGAGCGCCGGCCGCTCTCGGGCACCGGCAATTTCCGCTCGGGCTCGACGCCTTATAACAACCTCACCATCGGGGTGAAGTTCGCCGACGGCGTCGCCACGCTCGACGATGTCCGTATCGAAGGGCCCGCGCGCATCACGCTGACCGGCACGGCCTCGGTGCCTGGCCGCGAATTCGACATGAAGGGGATCGCGAGCCTTGCTTCGGCCACTGCCACGCCGGGCTTCGAGCTGCCCTTCGTGGTGCAGGGACCGTGGGACGATCCGCTGATCTTTCCCGATCCCGACAGCCTGATCCGCCGCTCGCCGGGGGCCGCACCTCTCCTCGATGCGCTGAAGAATCCCAAGGCCCGCGACACCGTGCGCTCGGTGATCGAGCAACTCACCGGTGGCGCCAAACGCACGACGCCCGACGAGGCCGCACCGGCGCCGACCAATGCGCCGGCGACGGTGGGAGGCGTGAAGTAATACGTAAATTTATTGATTCCTATTAGCGCTGCCCACTGCGCAAAAGAATACTAGTCTCGCATCACGCTGTTAGATTTAGGAAACAATTATTGCGAGCGTAACACGACTGTTTACTAACTTTTGCCTGCCTGCCAATTTCCCAAACCGGATTAGCGAGATTTCATCTGCCGATCCCCTCTCAAAAATATTTCCTCGCCGCCTCTCCGAAAAATCCCTCTATCGGCGTTTCGCTTCACCCCGTCCTCCGAGCCGCCACCCCAACGCTTACAGAATTTTAACAAGACAAAGCCGGCTTCCCTCGGCATGTTTTGCGGGTTGCATCACGAACAGGGGCCTTTGGCCATGCGCTTTGTTCAAGCTGCGGCATCCGCCGCCATCATCACCCTGTTGTCGGCCGTTGGCGCGACCGCCAAGCCGGTCGCCACCACAGCGGAAACCAATTTGCGGAAATCGCCCGGCACCAGCAGCGAGGTGGTCACGCTGATCCCGAAGGGCACGACGGTCGAGGTCGGCAAATGCACCAACGGCTGGTGCGAGGCCTCGGTGGACGGCAAGGACGGCTTTGTCATCGGCCGCAACGTCGGCATGGGTCCGCGGCCGGCGCCGCGTCGCGCCCCCCAGGTGTATGATGAGGAAGAAGTCGTCGAAGGCCCGGTTTATGCCCGGCCGCCGGGTTATTACCGGCCCTATCCCTATTACGGGTATTACGGTTACTACCGGCCCTGGGGATTTGGCTGGGGATGGCGCGGCTGGTGACACCTGCTACCGGGAACTCCCACGGTTCCCCGTCATTCGTCGCTATCCAGCAAGGCCGCGCCCTCCTGGCGGGCTTTCTCTTGGCCTGCGATGAATCGCCTTTGATCTGACCAATTTTCGGCTGTAACATTTCGGTAGAGATCGCGTTGCAAGCGACCGCTAGAATCCGGGGAGCTAAACCCCGGAAGTGAGTGGGAGGAAATCATGGACAACGCTCAACGGTGTCGCGCCAATGCGCTCCTCTGCCGCCAGCAGGCTTACCTTCACCCCGAAGAAAACTGGAAATGGCTGGCCCAGGCCGAACGGTGGGAACACCTGGCCGACGCGTCGTTCACGCTGAAAAGCGAAACACCAAGGCCCGAGCCGCAAGACGCCGCGGCCTGACGCGCAGCGCCTCTCTCGCACAAAAGCCATCGAACACCACCTCTCAACACGATCGGCATGGTTCGCGACGAGCCCCGCTCGCGCGGGGTTTTGCGTGCACGGGCGCCACCGCTCCCCCTTGCCAGTCCTCTTGCGGCTAGAGAATGTTGTTTTGTCGGGCAAGATCGTTTCTCACCCCGCAAGGACACGTCCTGCCCCTCAACATTCAAAGAGGTTTCGATGATCGAAAAATACTCTGATCATGCGGCGAACGAACGGACTTTTCTGGCCTGGGTCAGGACCGGAATCGCCATCATTGCGTTTGGCTTCGTCGTCGAGAAGTTCAACCTGTTCGTTCGCAGCATCCTTGAAGCCAACGCATCGGACGGCGCAACCCGGCTGCGGCTGGAACGCTTCTCGGGTTCGTTCAGCCACTATGACGGCTTGGCGTTGATCCTTATCGGGATGGCGATCATCGTTCTGTCGCTGGTGCGATTTGTCAGAACCAGCCGAATGATCGACGATCAACAATCTCACGCCGCCGGCGGCATCAAGGTCGAGTTTGTGCTCGCCATGATCCTGGGGTTTGTCGTGCTGTCGATGGCGGCTTATTTTTCGCTGTGACGATGCCCATGTCGGGCAGGCTGACATCCGCTTCGAAGGCGCGCGGCCTCACACCGAGATGTCGAGCAGCGCCTTGCTGTTCTGATCGTCCGCCTTCAGCACCGCGACATTGGCGGCAAAACTATAACTCGCCAGAAGCTGACCGACGAACTCCTGGGCGAGGTCGACATTAGGCGCTGCGACAAGGCCGTCCTGGTTCGCAAAGGAAGCCTGCGGATCGTAGACCGCGGTCGTGGGCGGCGACACCGTGGTGACGGAGGTCTGGACGCCGCCACCGGCGCTTTCGGTCTGGACCAGCGCGAGCGGCGAATAAGCCTGCGGCGCTCCGGCCGGCACCGCGCCATTGGCATTCGGAAGCGCGCCAATCGTCTGGGATTTGGCAACGTTCGAGGCGGAGACCTGAAGGCGGCTCGCTGCCGCGTTCAGGCCGGACAGGGCAATCGTCGAGATGCTACTCATCAGGGGCTCTTTGAGGAGTGTCGACCACACCTAACGCACACGCCGATAAGCAAGCTTTGCAGTCAGCGGCCGGATTCCGGCGATCGCGATAACGCCTCGTTTACCATTCGGTTTGCCGGGCGCATGGTTTCAATCATGGGACACCCTCCCTCACCCGCGCGTTGAACTGTACTTACCAGCCCCAGCCCGGTTGTTGATATCCCTGCTGGGCCTGAGGCGGATAGAGTTGGCCGTCCGGATAGCGCTGCACGCGCTGACGCGTATTGGCGGCCTGCGGATTGCCAGGTTGGGGATTACCCTGCGGGTCCCAACCGCGCTGGAAAAACGAGCCGAAGAAGTTGCCGTCGTCTCCGCTCGCGACGGGAATCTCCGTCGTCGGCTTGCGCGTGATGAAGCCGCCTTGCGGCTGGTTGCTCAGTACCGCGACGAACTCGGTGCGATAGTTGGTCTCTTTGCTCAGCGGCTCGTCCGAGATGATGATCGAGGATCGCGGCATGGCGGTCGGCGCGATGCGATCGAGTATCTCCTGAGGGATGGTGATGCGGTCGAGCGCGTCCTTGGCGTCGTCGGAATCGTCGATCGTGACCGCGCTCCAGCGCAGGCCTGAATCGTTGCGCGCCATCGCCGTAAAGATATGCGTGCCGATCCGCTGGTCGGGATCGCGGATCGTAACCGGAACCTCGATGGAGAAATCGAATACCTCGCCGCCATCCGCCCACGCCTTGTGGGTGTTGCGCCGTACGTAAAGCCTTTGCGTCGCGCGGCTGATGTAGATCGACACCGGCTCGAGCGCGAGCTTGGCCTCAAGTGCCGCTTTGGCGGTGTCGGCTTTTTTGGCCGCGGCCGCCTTGGCGGCGTCTTTTGCGCCAGCGGCGGCATCGAGCTTCGGCTTCACATCGGCCTTGGCGGTCTCGAGCTGGGTCTGGGCTTCCGCGGCCTTTGGCTCAACCTTCTGCTTCAGTTCCTCGGCCTTGGCCCTGGCCTGGTCGGTCTTCGCGTTGGCCAGCGCCTTGTTGGCATAGGCGAGCTCAGCCTGGGCGCGGGCATTGAGCTGCTCCAGTTTGCGCAGCGAGGCGTTGAGTGTCGCGGTGTCGCGCGTCGCGGTCGCGGCGGCGGCCTTCGCCTCGTTGGCGACCCTGGCGGCATCTTCAGCCTCGAGGCCGAGCTTCTCGGCTCGCGCAGGCGCTGCCGCCAGGGCTTCCGGTTTCGGCGCGAACAGCGCCGGGTGGGTAAAGTCGACCGGCGCCGCGTCGTTCGGCGAGATGATCACCCGCATCCCGATCGACGTCCTGTCGAACATCTTCTCCGCAAAGTCGTAGGGCATCCGCACGCAGCCATGTGAGGCCGCATAGCCGGGCAGCGGCCCGCCATGCAGCGCGATGCCGTTCCAGGTGATGCGCTGCATGTTCGGCATCCAGGCATCGTCATACATGGTCGAGTGGTGGTCCTTGTCCTTCTCGACCAGGGCAAAGACACCGGCCGGCGTCTCGCGTCCGGTGGTGCCGGTCGAGACCGGCGCGCGGAAGATCCAGCCGTCGGCGTCGTAGAATGTGACCTGCTGGGATTTGATCGACACGATCGCCATGATCGGCTCGCCCGCCTCGCGCGGCGCCGTCGCCTCGGTAGGGGCCGCCGGGCGGGCCTGTCTGGCCGCGGCACCGGCGGTCAACGCCGTCAGCGCAGTCATCGCCGCCAGCGTCACAAGGGTGGAAGGCCGCAAACGCCACATCGCCGCGTTGGATCGCGCCGTCTCACATCGAATTTCCATGCCATGCCCCGGTTGAATTGCCTGTCCGCGCTCTGGATCACTCAAGCGCGAGATCGTGTTTTTTGGATTAATTGGCCGCCGCCACCATCCACGCCGCCGCCTCTGTAGACTATCCGACGACAAATCTCTCATATATGACAGCCCGCGCGGGAGGAAGGCCGGCCCGCGGCCGGTTCGTGGTCCTCTGATACAAATTCCGGCAGAAAGCGGAAGTTCGGGATGCCGGGAAAGAATTGGGACAGAGTACCGATCGACGCACAGAGCATCGATGCTCCGTTGTCGCTGGCGGCGGTGTTTCTTGTGGTCACCGTCGCAAGCGAACAGGCCGCGTTGGCGAAGGTCTGCTCGGTCCTCGATGGGCTGGACGATCTCGTCAAGACGGTCGGGTTCCGTGATCTTTCTGGTCGCCTGTCGTGCATTGCCGGGATCGGCCGCGATCTCTGGGATCGCCTGGATTCGGGCGGGCGGCCGAAGGAACTGAGACCGTTTGCCGCAATCAAGGGAACGGTCCACACGGCGCCGTCGACCCCGGGCGACCTCCTGTTCCACATCCGATCCGAACGTCCCGATCTGTGCTTTGAATTCGAGCGGATCCTGCTCGACAACCTTGGCGACGGCGTGACCGTCGTCGACGAAGTTTCAGGCTTTCGATATTTCGATGCGCGTGACCTTCTTGGCTTTGTCGACGGTACGGCCAATCCGACCGGCCTCGATTTGCCCTCGTCCGCGCTGGTCGGGGACGAGGATGGCGACTTCGCCGGCGGCAGCTATGTCGTGGTCCAGAAGTATCTGCACGATCTCGGCGCGTGGTCGCGGACTCCAACGCCCCTCCAGGAGGAGATCATCGGCCGCACCAAGATCGACAATATCGAAATCGATGACGACGATGCGCCGCGTAAATCGCACAAGTCGCTGGCCACGATCGTCGATGCCGATGGAAACGAATATGACATCCTGCGCGACAACATGCCGTTCGGCCGGCCGGGCAAACAGGAGTTCGGAACCTATTTTATCGGTTATTCCCGGTATCTCTGGGTGATCGAGAAGATGTTGCAACGGATGTATATCGGCGATCCGCCGGGCGCCTACGACCGGCTGCTTGATTTTTCGAAACCGCTGACCGGAACGACGTTCTTCGCGCCAACCCGCTCCACGCTGCAAACGCTGGTCCAGGCCGCGCAGGGCGGGTGAGGCTTCACCTCTCCCCTTGTGGGAGAGGTCGGAGACGAAGCGAAGCGAAGTCTCCGGGAGAGGGGTCACTCAGCTATCCAGGAAAACCCCTCTCCCCAACCCTCTCCCACAGGGGGCGAGGGAGCGCACCGCCGTTGCGGAGACATTGATTCTAAACCTCCAGCGCGACCTTGGTCGGACAAGATGCCACTGGCCCGCCCCGCAGCCCTGCGCTAGTCTTTCCCCCGACCGGTTAAAATAAGGCCGGCACACGAGATGGAGGGATACGTTGACAGTTCGGGGAGGAATCCGGCTTTTTGCCGCGGCCGCAGCGGCGCTGCTGGTCACGACACACACAACCGCCGCGCAGGACACGATTACGGTCTGGTGGGGCAAGGGCTTCTACAAGTCCGAAGACGACGCACTGCTCAAGGTCGTCAAGAAATTCGAAGAGAAGACCGGCACCAAGGTCGAACTGTCGCAATACGCGATCCAGGACATGATCCCGAAAACGGTTGCGGCGCTGGATTCCGGCACCGTGCCCGACGTCGCCTATTCCGATACGTTCGACGTGCAGGCCGGCGGCAAATGGGCCTTCGAGGGCAAGCTCGAAGAGCTCTCCGATATCCTGGTGCCGATGAAGGCGAAGTTTGCGCCGAATACGCTTGAAACTGCCTTCCTCTTGAACGGCCAGACCAAGAAAAAGGGCTATTACGGCTTTCCGCTGAAGCAGCAGAGCATGCATGTGCAGATCTGGGGCGATCTGCTGGAGAAGGCCGGCTTCAAGGCTGCCGACATCCCGACCAAGTGGGAAGATTACTGGTCGTTCTGGTGCGACAAGGTGCAGCCGGCGGTCCGCAAGGCGACAGGGCAGCGCATCTACGGCATCGGCCAGCCGATGGGCGTGGAATCCACTCGACTCCCTGCAATCGTTCTACACCTTCATGGACGCCTATAACGTCCATCTGGTCGATGACGACGGCAAGCTCACGATCGACGACAAGGTCCGCGACGGGCTGATCCACGCGCTGAAGGATTATACCGACACTTACATCAAGGGCTGCACGCCGCCCTCCTCCACCACCTGGAAGGACCCGGACAACAACGTCGCCTTTCACAACAAGACGATCGTGATGACCCACAACTTCACGATCTCGATCGCGGCGAAGTGGTTCGAGGATTCCACCAATCCGGCGCTGACGCCGGAGCAGCGCGCCGCCGGCAAGAAGGCCTATGAGGAAGATATCATCACGGCTTCCTTCCCGAACAAGCCGGACGGTCAGCCGATCAAGTATCGCTCCGATGTCAAGACCGGCGTGATCTTCACCGCGGCCAAGAACAAGGCCAAGGCGAAGGAGTTCGTCGCCTTCCTGCTTCAGGAAGAAAACCTCGGCCCCTATGTCGAGGGCGCGCTCGGCCGCTGGTTCCCGGCAACGATCGAGGGCCAGAAGAGCCCGTTCTGGCAGAACGACCGCCATCGCAAGGCGGTCTACAACCAGTTCACCGGCGGCACCCAGCCATTTGACTTCACCAAGAACTACAAGTTCACGATTTTGAACAACGAGAATGTGTGGGCGAAAGCGATGAACCGCGTCGTCAGCGAGAAGGTCCCGGTGGAGAAAGCGGTCGACGAGCTGATCGCGCGCATCAAGGAGGTCGCGGGGTAGGTTTGGTGATGTAACTGCGTGTGACGACAGGAATGGACCCCGGATCAGCAGCGCACCGTTTCACGCTGCGCCGCGTCCGGGGAACGCGGTTTGAGACAACGCGGTTTGAGACTACGGCTGCAATATCCGTCCAAGAGTAACGCATATGGCGATCACGATCTCAGCCTCCGAACGTGTCGAGCCCGGCGCCCCGCTCGCGCCGCGGCTGTCGACGACGCAGGTCTGGGGCATCGTGCTGATCGCGCCGTACCTGCTCGTATTCGCAGCCTTCGTGGTCTATCCCGTGGCTTACGGATTCTGGCTGGCAAGGGCGCCTTCGAATTATGTCGCGCTCTATAATGACCCGATCTTCGCACGCGCCGCGGTCAACACGCTGATCTTTCTTCTGATCGGCATCAACATCAAGATGCTGATCGCGCTGTTTCTGTCCGGCTTCTTTGTGCAGCAGCGCAGCTGGATCCGCTGGCTGTCGGTGATCTTCATCCTGCCCTGGGCGGTGCCGTCGATCCCGACCATCCTGTCGGTTCGCTTCATGCTCAATCCGGAATGGGGCATGGTGAACCAGTTGATCTTCAAGCTGACCGGCGATGACGGACCGAACTGGCTGAACGATCCCACTGTCGCGCTTTCGATGGCGATCGGCGTGCACATCTGGAAATCGCTGCCATTCTGGACACTGATCCTGATGACGGGACGCCTGGCGATCTCGCAGGACCTGTTCGAAGCCGCCGACGTCGACGGCGCGAACTGGTGGCAGAAATTCCGCTTCATCACCTGGCCGTCGATGCAGGCGCTGTATCTGACCTGCACGCTGCTCTCGATGCTCTGGACGCTCGGCGATTTCAATAGCGTGTATCTGTTGACCGGCGGTGGGCCGGCCGACCTCACCCACGTACTGTCAACGCTCGGCATCCGGTATTTGCGCCTCGACCAGCTCAATCTCGCCATGGCCTCGATCGTCATCGCGATGCCGTTCGTGCTGCCATTGGTCTATTTCATGATGAAACGGTTGTCGCGATGAAGCTGCCTTCCCTGCGCGATACGGCGACCGAAGCGCGGCTGCTGTTGATCGGCATACCCGTTCTGATCTGGACCATGATTCCGATCTACCACATGTTCGTATTCGCGATCTCGCCGAAGGAAGATGCCTTCTCCGGCAAGTTATGGCCGGATCATCCGACCCTGCACAATTTCGAGATCGTGTTTCGCCAGCAGCATTACTTCCTGCGGGATTTCTGGGTGCAGTTTGGCAATTCGGTCGTAATCGCGGCAGCCGTCGGCGCTCTCACGCTGGCGATTGCAACCGCGGCGGCGTTTTCGATCTCGCGCCTGCGCGTGCCGGGCGGACGCATCGTGCTCAATCTGGCGCTGTTCACCTACTTCATTCCGGCGGCGTTCCTCGCCGTGCCGATGTATCGCACCATGGGCAATTACAGCCTGCTCAACACCAGCTGGGCGCTGATCCTCGCCATGGTGACGATCGCCTCGCCCTACGCGATCTGGGTATTGAAGCAGGCGTCCGACAAATTGCCGGTCGAACTCGATGAAGCTGCCGTCATGGACGGCGCGACACCCCTACAGATTTTCCGCCTGGTCTATGTGCCCCTGATGCTGCCGTCACTGGTGGCGATCGGCACCTATGCCGTCTTGCTTGCCTGGAACGAATATCTTTACGCGTTTCTGCTGCTCTCGAACGATCGCGACATCACGCTACCGGTGGCGCTCGGCAATTTCCTCGCCGCCGACGACTTGCCGTGGGAACTGCTGATGACGACCGGCTTCATCTACGCGCTGCCGCCGGCAGCGATCTATTACGCCTTCCGCCGCTACATGGTCGGCGGCCTGACCGCGGGTGCGGTGAAGTCTTAGACCGCGGCCTCATGGTTCGAGACGCGCAAAGATGCGCTCCTCACCATGAGGAGCAAGACCTCATCCTGAGGAGCCCGCGCGAGCGGGCGTCTCGAAGGATGGGGCGGGGTTCTACAACGGCGCGGCGCTCTTGCCGCGCGCATCGGCGATTTTCGAAGCGAGCGAGGCGACCACGATCACGGCCGCGATCAGCGCTACCACCAGCGTGCAGATCGCGTTGATTTCCGGTTTCACACCGAGCCGCACTTCCGAATAGATCCGGATCGGCAGCGTCGCCGAGCCCGGGCCGGTGGTGAAGCTTGCAATCACGAGATCATCCAGCGACAGGGTGAAGGCGAGCATCCACCCCGCGGCAACCGATGGGACGATCAGCGGCAAGGTAACGGCCACGAACGCGCGCGAGGGATCGCAGCCGAGATCCATCGCGGCTTCCTCAAGGCTTCGATCGAGCGCGCCAAGGCGAGCCTGCACCACCACGGCGACAAAGCACATGGTCAGCGTGGTGTGGGCGATGACGACCGTCCAGAAGCCGCGTTCGGCGTTGATGGCGACGAACAACAGCAACAACGAGAGGCCGGTGATCACCTCAGGCATCACCAGCGGCGCATAGAGCATGCCGGAAAATAGCGTTCGTCCCTTGAAGCCCGCCGCGCGCGAGAGCGCGATCGCCGCGAGCGTTCCGAGCGACGTCGCCAGCGTCGCCGAGGTCGCTCCGACACGCAGGCTCATCCAGGCCGCGTCGATCATGGCGCTGTCGATGAAGAACTCCGTGTACCAGCGCAACGACCAGCCACCCCACACCGTCACCAGCCGCGAGGCGTTGAACGAGTAGATGATGAGGATCACGATCGGCAGATACAGAAATGCAAACCCGAGCGCGAGCGCGGCGATGTTGAAACGTGAGAGTTTTGTCATCGTGTGCATTGATGAACGCCCATGTCAGCCGCGAGACCGGCCCGCTCCCTCTCCCATGGGGAGAGGGCTGGGGTGAGGGGGTGCGGTCCCTCGGAAGAGCGAAACCCCTCACCCGGATCGCAAGAGCGATCCGACCTCTCCCCCTGGGAGAGGTGAAGCCAACAGTACGAGCGAGTCATCATGTCCGCTCCAGTTGCCGACGTTGCAGGCGGTCGTACAGCAAGAGCGGCGCCAGCAGCAGAAGCAGAAGCACGACGGCGGTGGCCGACGCCACCGGCCAGTCCTTGTTGGTGAAGAATTCAAGCCACAGCGTCTGGCCGATCATCAACGCGTCGGACCCCGCCAGCAAATCGGGAATCACGAACTCGCCGACGATCGGAATGAAACACAGCAGAGCGCCGGCGCCAATGCCCGGCAGCGAGAGCGGAAACGTCACCCGCCAGAAAGCTTCGCGGGGCGAGGCGCCGAGATCGTTGGCGGCTTCCAGCAACCCCGGGTCCATTTTGGATAGCGTCGCGTACAGCGGCAGGATCATGAATGGCAGATAGGAATAGATGATGCCGAGATACATCGCGCCATCGGTCGACAACCATACCACCGGCGCGGAAACCAGATGCAGCGCCAGCAGAATCTGATTGAGTAAACCATCATGCTGCAAGATGTTGATCCAGGCATAGATGCGGATCAGAAACGAGGTCCAGAACGGGACGATCACCAGCATCATCGCGACCGCCTGCCAGCGCTGCGGTAGGCGCGCCATGCCGTAGGCGATGGGATAGCCGATCAGAAGCAGGATCGAGGTCGAAATCGCAGCGACCGCGAGGCTGCGCACATACGAAAGAATATAGAGGTCGTCGGAAACCAGTAGCCGGAAGTTGTCGAACGACAACGCGGCAAAGGCGGCTTTGATCGCTTCCCATCCCTCGGCGACATCGAACACCGGCGTATAGGGCGGCTGCGCAATCGCGGTCTGCGACAGACTTATCTTCAGGACAAACAGGAACGGCACCAGAAAGAACAGCGCCATCCATAGATAGGGCGCGATAGCCGCGAGCCGCGCCGGACGTGTAAAGATCGATGGTGTGC
>CAVVLH010000071.1:0-9141 GCA_963748805.1 uncultured Alphaproteobacteria bacterium
TGCAAAACGAAATTCAAATTACGGTCCCGCTACTGAAACGTAACATTTTCGTAACTTGGAAAAGTTGAAATACCCCTTCCCCTCTCCTCCAGCCCATTCTACGTTTGGTTTCTCTTTTTCCCGGTCCCGGATTTGGTTTCTTCCCCTTCCCCTCTCCCCTCTCCCTCGGCTAGTTCTAGGCTTGGTTTCTTCCCCTTATCATACCATCTGTAAAGCCTGGCGGGCACTCGCAAGTATATCCGAGTCGTAAGTCCGTGCAGTTGGCGCCACGATAGCAATCAGTCAAGCCAAGCAGGCATTCGTTAAGGCCTTCCAGCGGTAGGCATCGATTGTTCTGCAGTCCACTGCGCGCTTTCAGCTCTGCGGATACTGGGCTAAGGTCCACGAATCCATCCTTGCAAATGCAGGTCGCTTGGCCACCAACTTCTTTGCACGTTTCGTTGATCGAATTGCATGGATTTTGCAGGCAAATGTCTAAAATTTGAGGTGATTACCCTTTAGACCCCCCTAAAGCCAACTGTGGGCCCCAAATTCGAGTATGGTGATTATGACTTGCTTTCTAAGCAAGAGTATTAAGGGATATGGGTATTGGGCCTTATTTTCTAAGTAAAGGGTATTAAGGGATATTGTGCCTTACTTTCTACGCAAAGGGCATTAAGGAATATTGGGCCTTACTTTCTAAGCAAAGGGATAAGGGATTAAGGGATATGGGTATTGAGCCTTACTTTCTAAGCAAAGGGTATTAAGGGATGCGTATTGGGCCTTACTTTCTACGCAATTGCGACCGGGCCGATTCGGCGGCGATTGATCGCTGAAACCAGTTTTACACTTGCAAGTGTACAAAAATAAATTGATCGATACAATCGGCGTTGACGTGACAGTCGTTGTCTTCTTTTCGCAAACAATCGTTGTAGTTTTCTCTCGGTTTGCATTGGCGGCCGGGGTTCCCAGGGTCTTGCTCTATGAACCCTTGGCCACATTCGCATCGGAAATTCGTCGTGAAATCGTAACAAATCGAAAACGCATGACAATTGTGATTAATACAAGCGCCTGAAACAAAAACAAAATTCAATTTCGTCTTAATTGCATTTTAATTTTAAATTTCCTTAACTATATTTAAACCCATTAAATAATCTTTAATCTTACCAAATGGATTATATTGGAATCCATTAAATAAAATTTTCTTACCAAATGGATTATATTGAAATCCATTAATAAAATTTCCTTATCAAATGGATTATATTTAAATCCATTAATAAAATTTTCTTACCAAATGGATTATATTGAAATCCATTAATAAAATTTTCTTATCAAATGTGAATTATATTTAAAAAATAATAAAATTTTCTTACCAAATGGATTATATTGGAATCCATTAATAAAATTTTCTTACCAAATGTGAATTATATTCATAAAATAATAAAATTTCCTTATCAAATGTGAATTATATTTAAAAAATAATAAAATTTTCTTACCAAATGGATTATATTGGAATCCATTAATAAAATTTCCTTATCAAATGTGAATTATATTTATAAAATAATAAAATTTTCTTACCAAATGGATTATATTGGAATCCATTAATGTACAATTCGGTTCCGCCCACAGAATAATTATATTGAGTGACAATTCGGCGGTACAATTCGTCCCAGATCGGCTGCGGATTCGTAATTTGGCCGCCTTCCATATAAACGGTAAAATTAAAGAACAGCCCACGATCCCACGACCCATTGACTTGTTTTGGATTTCGAATTTCAATAATTTCGTTGCCCAAATAAAAAGGCTCCAAGGCCGGAATTTGGCGGTAAACGTTATCAATTCCGTGACGAAATTCGTCGGCGACCGCCGACATACAAAGGATGTCTGGGATTCGAAAAATCTGGGCTCCATTGGAAAACGTCGTTATTTTTTCGAATTACGTGAAGATAAAGTCGAAATCCTTGACGTAAAATACATTTTTCTTTTTTTGATTTTCGGCCTTCGGTCACTGGACAATCGCAAATTTGGTTGTTGAAACAAATTTCGCCCAAAGTCGCATCGCAAAAATCTTGGCCGCATGGGATTTTGTTTGTTTCTGACGGCTGATAAGGATTGATAAACAAATCGGTGCCGCCGACAGAAAAATTAAATCGATTGACGATCGTTCGAATGATCGAAGTTTGAATTTCTTCTGGATTTTGGACGGCGGTTTGAATTTCGGGCAGGTAATAGACCCTGTAATTCGTGTAAAGTCCGCCGGTATTTAATGAGGCGTTTACGTTTCGAGGATTTAAAATTTCTCGAACTTCAGACGACAAATAAAAAGGACCGAAATTCGTTTGGTCATAAACGGCGCCCATCCCGCGATTAAAAGTTTCAGCGATTTCCAAAAATCTAGGGCTGTGGGAATCGCCAAAAGATTCGGTCCAAAACAACGGGACTTCATTCCTTCGCGCCAAAATAATCGGAAAATCGACATATGAAGCGGGGACGCATTTTTCTTTCGAATTTTTTCGGGAATGATTCGGGGCGCAACCGCAAAATGACCCCCCGATACATAATTCGCCCAGCGATGGGTCGCAGGTCGTACGATTGCAGGGAATCGCCAAAATCGGCGGTCGATTCGTAATTAAAGGCGAAGTCGGCAAATTAAACGAAATCGCCGGTCCGCATTTTTGTCCCGGTTTATTTACCGGATCCGGCGAAAGGTCGTTGAATCCGGTTTGGCAACTGCAAACGTACGATTCGTCCGTGTCTTGGCAAACGGCATTCGGATCGCACGTGTGCAACGACGGGTCCGAACATTCGTTGTCTGAAATTCGTTCTTGAATATAATTTTAATACAGAAAATAATTATTAATTCTGGTGCACAGGGTTCGCCCTTTACTAAGGTTAAAGTTAGGCTATACTTAACCCTAGAGGGCGCGGGATCTGCCCTTTGCTAAGGTTAAAGTTAGGGTATACTTAGCCCCCAAGGGCGCAGGATCCGCCCTTTATTAAGGCTAAGGTGAGGATGCTTTTAATATCCATGACCATCAAATTATCTCTGAACAAAAAAAAATGATTACATCTGCAAATTCGGCCCGCGCGTCCAGGCGGAGATTCATCCCGGTACGGCTGCCGGCACTGGCATCGGTATCCGAATTCTTCATCAAAACAATCCGCATGTAGCCGATCACAATCGTTTAACTGTGGATTCGCGCATTCATTGATAACTAAAATGCATTCATTGATAACTAAAATGCATTCATTAATTACTCAAATTCATTCATTCATGACTTTTTAATTCATTTATTTCATTCATTTAAATTCATCAAAATATTTCATATTTAAATTCATCAAAATACTTCAAACCTTCAAACCTAACTTTAAGGTCATTAGCTAAAAATTAGGTAGGACTTCAGTTCACTTACTCTGCTCGCAGACTCGTCCGGGCAGTCCCTTTGAGAATCCTTGAATCCGTCCAAGCACCGGCATTCGTAGCCAACCTCCAAATCCGTACATCTGGCGTTTCGACTGCAATTATTCAACTGCGGGTTCAGACACTCGTTCACCAACAGAAGGCAGTCCCTTCCGGGGCGATTCCGGTCCGGCGACTGGTCCTTAAATCCCGGCCTACAGGCACAAATATACCCGTCCCCATTGGCCCCAGTGGTTCCGTTAATGGGCGTACAAACGGCGAACGGATGACAATCATTTAGCGTCCGATCCAGGCATGGATTTTCGCGGATTCGGCATTGGCGCCCGGGCTCTTGTGGATTTTCGTCGACCCATCCGTCCCTGCATTGACAGCGGAACCCGCGTTGGTCCCCAGTCGGGGTACAAACTGCGTACGGATGGCAATCGTTCATTTTTGGATCCGCACAAATCGCCGTGTCTGGGACGCATTGGCGACCCGGATTTTGGGAATTTCGGTCGACGTATCGCGGCAAACATTTGCACGTGTAATTATTGGCGCCGACGCTTTCGCATTGGGCAAAAGGCGAGCAGTCGTTCAGAAGTGGGTCTTGACAGGGTTTTCCTAAAAAGTTCAATAAAATTTAAAATATTTTTTTCAAAAGTCGTTCAGAAGTGGGTCTTGACAAGGTTTTCCTAAAACAATTGAAAAAATTCAATATTTTTTTCAAATTTATATCCAATTTTATTTTATTCCGTACTTGGCGGCGGCGACGGCGAAATCAGTTCGCAAATTCGACCGGGCAAATTCGCCGGATCTGGGGATCGATCGATGTAACCTAAAATTTCAGCAATGATTCGGGCAAAAATAAACTTCAGCATTCGTCCGGATCAATTTCCCACCCCCCTCCCTGCCCTACCCTGGGATATTGAAATCAATATTAGTATTAACCTAGGAAACATTCGCAGCGGTAGCCCTGCCATACCCTGGGATATCGAAATCAATATTAATTTTTACCTGGGAAACATTCACAGCGGTAGCCCTTCCCTGGAATATCGAAACATTCGGCAAAACTATGGCAATCATTCAAACGACTGTCGCGACATTTGTTGTCCCGCTCGCAAATTCGCCCTGGATTATCCGGCGGCGACAAATCCGTAAATCCGGCGACGCACCGGCAGGAAAATCGGCCGAGGCCCAGCGGCTCGCAGACGGCGTTCGGACTGCAGTTGTGATTCGCCGGACATGTGTCGTCGGAAAGACAAACGCGTCCGGGCCTTTGGCGGATGTTCGGCGATTTGTCGACCAGGGGGGGCTTGCATTCGCAGGTGAAGCCGATGTCCAAATCGCGGCAGTTCGCGTTCGTATCGCAGTCGTTGTTTCCGGTTTCGCATTCGTTTTCCTCTGAAATTCATTTTTTTATCAAAAATTTTCAAAAATTTTCAAAAAATTCGGTCCCAAATTTCAATTTTTATCGTTTTTACTTTTCAAACAAAATCTGCCCGGCCGATTTTGGCGGTTCGGCGATTGATCGATGTAATTCGGCGGACATTCGCAAGTGAATCCTTGCTCCAAATTCCGGCAAATCGCTTCTGGATGACAATCGTTCGTCCCGTCTTCACATTGATTTCGCACTGCAAGAAAAAAAAAAAAATATCCAAATTCGCCCATAGAAGAATCTTTTGAAAAATCTTTTCGAAAAATAATTTTTAGCTTAGGAGTTCGACAATCGCGGCCTGGGGAAAAAAGTTTTGAAAAAATAAATTTTAGCTTACGAGTTCGACAATCGCGGCCTGGGGAAAAATATATTGAAAAAAATGACTTTTAGCTTACGAGTTCGACAGTCGCGGCCTGGGAAATGCACAGAGTCTGGGGAAACGTCGCGGAATCCGTGTTTGCATTGACACGTGTACGCTTCTCTAGTGTCGGTGCAATCAGCGCCCTGTTTGTCGCAATCGTTCAGCGTCGCATTCAAACATTCGTTGACCACTAAAAAAGAAAAATCGAATCAAAGTTCGAATGCAATCAATTTAAACTTAAATGATTAACTAATTAACCACGTATGAAACTTGGAATTTTACTTTACTTTCAACCAGCCAAGTCGAAAGACTTTTATCTCCTTGGAACTTACGTGGAATAAAAATTTAAAGACTTGCATGGAATGAATGACTTAAAGATTTAAGTAGAATGTATAACTTACGTGGAATGCATTGACGTCCAACCAAATTAATGTTGTCCGTTTGCGCCGTGTCGTAAGTATTCGGATTGCATTGGCACTTGTACCCACCGAAAGAAGCGGCTGTCGGTGGGCCTCTCGCTGTCAGTCGGCGTCAATTTCCCGGAAACAAGGATGATCTTGATCGATGGCCACCGTTCGTGAACGGCATGCGCCAGTTTCATGCCATCCATGCTTCCCGGCATCTGAATATCCGTGAACAAGAGATCGACGTCCGAGCGGGATTCAATGATGGCGAGGGCTTCATCGGCATTCACGGCTTCTATCGCGGTGAAGCCTGCGTCTTCGACGATATCCACCGCACGCATGCGCAGCAGCATCTCGTCTTCGACAACGAGAACTTTGGCGGAGCCCGGGGTGGGAGGCGAAACCATGGAGGGCCGGGCGCTTTCCTGGCGAGCTAAATGTCAGTTCGTGCCGCCGTTCGCTCATGGCATCAAACACGCAATCAGGCCCGCCAAACCGAATGTGCGCGGCCCTTGTAACACAACGATGAAGGTGGCACCGGCCGGCAGCCAATCTAAATGTGAGCAATTTTGCTCACCTTAGCGGGTCGGCCGTCTGGCGCGAAAAGCCATGCAAGCGTATTCATCGAGATTCAAACCAGACGTAGGCAGTCGGCGCCGCCTAACCCGCCTGCTTGCCGTCGTCTTCACGTCCAAGATCTTGGCGCCCGAGCGCGGCGAGGCCGACATTGCGCAGGCGAACGGGATCGCGCTCGCCGGTCCGCGTCGCATCGATGATACGCTTGGCGATCACCTCATATACGATCGGCGGTTGTCCGCTGTCGTGCAGCTCGTGGCAGGCGCTGTCGAAGGCCTCACCCATGATTTCGGTGATACGATCGTCAAACACGGTACCGGCTTTGCGGTTAAACGGCAGAATGGATGCCACGTTAATTTCCCTTCGCTGCCTGCGCCCGTTCGATGCGTGAGACGCCAAAGGTCCCCGGTTTCACAAGCCGGGCGCAAACGCCAAGACTGTCGTGCTCGAACTGAAGTTCGGCGTTGAGCCCTCTCGTGAGCGCGCGCATCAGCTGAAAGCCGAGCCCGCCATCTGTTGCGGGATCGAAATTCTCCGGGAAGCCGATGCCGTCATCCGTCACTTCGACCTGGAACGAACCGTCGTCATTGGTTTCGCAGCGGACCTGAATGCTCACAGGCACGCCGGTCGGATGCGCATATTTGACGGCGTTGGTAAGAAGCTCTGCGGTGATCAACCCGGCATGCAGCGCGTGGCGCGGATCGACATGATTTTGGCCGGAGCAGGCGACGGTCAACTTCATCCGTCCTTTCGGACAGAGCGTGCCAATCATTTCGGCGATTTCCTCCAGGAAATTTCCTAGATTGACGCCGTTGCCGTTGCCGGCCGTCGCCAGCGATTTGTGGAGTTTTGCGGTCACCTCGATGCGCGCGCTGATGTCGTCGAGCAACTGGCAAACCTGCTCGGCCGTCAGCGTCTTGCCGCCTCTCGACACGGCGTTGCGCTGTAAGCGAATGGCGCCGCTCAGACTGCCAAGGTTGTTGGCGATCCGATGATCGGCCTCGGCCAATCCGACATCCCCGTGCTCGATTAAAATTGCCATTTTCGGCTCCTCAAAGACAACGATGCGCTTCGCGAGGGTCGAAAGCAATAAAATGATAATAAGATCAATGTGTTATTAGTGGATTGAGCGGCTTTTCGGCTCTATTGGTTAAAGCAGAAAAGTTAGATTGATGAGTACAAATAGTAAGGAACTCATTTTGGGTCCCTTGCGTTGATGGAGGGAGTTTTCGAGGGGAAGGTCAAATGGGCGAGCTCAATCGAGGCGAACGGCTCCAGATCATGCTGACCCCCGACGAATTGCGGATCGTCGATACCTGGCGTTTTACCAAGCGAATGCCGAGCCGGGCCGCGGCCATACGCGAGCTGCTCAAGCGCGGCATGGCGGCCGAAGGCTTTGCGGAAGTGGCGGACGGGCAGAAGTCCAAGGACTTCTCGGTGTTGCCGAACGACCTGACGCCCGACGAGCCGGCCGAATAGCTCGCCGCAAGTCCCGATGCCTGCACTGGAACGAAAACGGCCGGGTCTTGCGACCCGGCCGTTTCAATTCAGAGGTTTTTCGGAAGCTTTTTAGCTTGCTTTAGCGACCGGCGCGGTGGCGACCTTCTTCTCGATCGCCCGCTTCAGTTCAAGTGCACGCGGCGAGAGGTTGGTGGCGCGGGCCTTCAGGAGGAAGGCATCAAGGCCGCCATTGTGGTCGACGCTCTTGATCGCGTTGGTCGAGACGCGCAGGCGCACGTTGCGGCCCAGTGCATCCGAGATGAAGGTCACGTTGCAAAGGTTCGGCAGGAAACGCCGCTTGGTCTTGATATTGGAGTGGCTCACCTTGTGACCCACCTGCGGGCCCTTGGCCGTCAGTTCACAACGCCGCGACATCTTGAAAAATCCTTCCGTCCCGGCTCTCGTCCGCATCATACGGATCGGCGCCAAGGGTCAAAAACTCGTCCATTCCTGAGGAGCGGCGGACGTATAGGGGCAGATCGGCAAGTCGTCAAGGTTTGGAGGTGCCCCAAAGGACCGGTTTGGCAGGCTTTTTGCCGCGTTCGCTATCACATAAACGGCGCATTCCGGGCCGATATCCAGAGAGATTAAAGGGTTTTGTGCCAGCGCCCGGCCTCCTGTTATAGCTAAAGGCGCGTGCAGGCGTTGTTCGCCGGATTTTTTAGTTTAAATGAAACAAAGATCCCGCTCTCTTGTGAGGACTGCCGTTTCCGTGACCGATCTGCGCAGGACGATGCCCCGGCGGGCCCGTTGGTTGCTCCCGGCACTGGCAGCGGTGGCTGTTGTTGTCGGCTCGGGCGCACAGCCGGCATTCGCGCAAGGCAGGCTCGAAGCGCAGTATGAGGCGACGCTGGCCGGCATTCCCGTCGGCAGGGGCGCCTGGAATATCGAGATCACCGACGACCAGTTCACGGCCTCCGCCGTCGGCGGCACGGCGGGGCTCCTGAAAAGCTTTTCGAGCAGTTCCGGCAGCGGCTCGGCGCAAGGGCGCGTCGTCAACGGCGCGCTGGTCTCGACCAACTACAGCGCCTCGACAACGACTTCGAAAAAATCCGAAGCCATCCACATGGTGCTCAACAACGGCACCATCAAGGAGTTTGCGATCGAGCCGGAGCCGCCGGTCGATCCCGATCGCATCCCGGTAACGGAGGCGCACAAGAAGGGTGTGTTCGATCCAATGACCGGGTCGATGCTACGCGTGCCCGGCACCGCCGATCCGCTCTCGCCCGACGCCTGCCGCGGCAGCGCCGCGGTGTTCGACGGCCGCATGCGCTACGATCTGAAACTCGATTTCAAGCGGATGGAAACCGTGAAGGCCGAGAAGGGCTATCAGGGTCCGGTCGTGGTCTGCGCGATCTATTTCACTCCGATCGCGGGCTATATCCCCGATCGTCCAGTGATCAAATATCTCGTCTCCGCGCGCAACATGGAAATCGCGTTCGCGCCGGTCATGGGCACCCGCATCCTGGTGCCGTTTCGGGTCGTG
>CAVVLH010000072.1:0-26927 GCA_963748805.1 uncultured Alphaproteobacteria bacterium
GCTTGCGATCCATCAGGAAGCCGCGGCGCTGGCACGCATGGATGACTGGAACCAGCGCCAGCACGGCGGCAGCGGCCTGATCGCGCGCGTGCAGGCCAGCAGCACGAGCACTGCGGCGGCCGAGCGCCAGACACTGGAGTTTCTGGCGCAAGCACGCCGCGGCCGGGCGCTCGCCGATGTGTGGCAACAGCATCTGCCAGGATCGGCGCTTCCTGGCAAGATACATGCCAGAGCTCGAACGCTTCTTTCATTACCGCAATCTGGATGTCAGCACGCTCAAGGAACTGGCGCGGCGCTGGTTTCCGGGCGTCGCCGCGGGCGTTGCCAAGCAGGGCGCGCACCTGGCGCGCGCCGACATCTACGAATCAATCGAAGAATTGCGTTACTACCGCACGCATCTGCTGCGCTCAAGTGTGACCTGATTACCGACCTGGCGCCGCACGGTGGCTGACGCGCACGCAGCGCGTGCTATATTCGGGCTTGTGATAAGCGAAGCCAATCTGCTCAGCACCTGGCGCTCCCGGCCGCGCGGCTTTGTCGCGCTGATGAGCCTGTACGAGAGCAACTACGTGCGCCTCGCGCAGCTGGCGGGCAATCTGCTGGAACTGCAGGGCACGCGCGTCTCGCACGTCGCAGGGCGAATGCGATCTGGTGCTGACGCTCATCGAGCGTGCGCCCTACACCGATGAACTCGATCTGACCTACCTGGTGCCGGCCGCCGGCGCCATGCCGGCGCAGTACCGGGCCCCTGGAGCGCATTCCGGACCTGCGGCTGCGCGTCTACCACGATGCCCGCCTGCTCGAGGCGCGCCTGCGCCAGAGCGGGCCCTGGGCCGGAACGTGAACTGCATCAGTGCTGGGCGCGCAACATGATGCTAAATAAGTGGCTGGAATACTGCGCCGAGCAGGGCCATTGCTTTGTCATCAGCTAGTGACGCGATGACCTGCGGCGTGCCATCGTCGAGATATGCCCGTGGACCTGCCAGCCCTCATCATGAAGCGCATCCGACAGCTTGGATTTCTGCGCGTTGCGCTGATTCCGGAAGGTGCCGACGAGGCTGAGCGCGGCCGGATCATGCATCTGTTCCGCAACCGCGCGGAACTGAAGAAAGCCTACGGTAGCGTCCAGGACGAGCTGCAGCGGATGCGTGATCGCATCAAGCAGCAGGAAGGCGCCACCGCGCGCGTGCAGGAAATGCTGCAGGCCCTCGAAGAGCGGCTTGCGGCGCCCGTCAGCGGCTTACCCGGCGATGGTCTTCTACCAGCTGCGCCACCTGTGGGTGACCGGCCGCAAGCTGCTCGAGCAGTTTCTCAACGAACTGGTCGCCCAGCAGGAAGAGCGCGAGCGCCGCCAGTTCCTGGCCGAGTACAACCGCCAGCAGTTCAGTCGCCGGCAGGCCGTCGAAACCGAATTCCTGCTGCATGCAGCAGGCCGCGATCGCGGCGCGCGACGAAGCCAATGAACTCGAGCGCGCGCTGGCGGCGCTGCATCGCCCCTGGCATTACTTCCGGCGGCGCGCCGCGCGCCAGAATCTGCAGGCGGCCACGCTCAAGGCGATGCTGGCCGAGCAGGATCTGGAAGCGCAGCCGCGCCACGCGCGCGAGCGTGGCGGCCGAACCGGTGCCGGAGTTCCCGGGCTTGAGCCTGGAGGCGCGGCGCCTGATCAATCTGGCGACCATCGGCTACGGGCAGGTGCTGTGCGATCGGCTGGAGCGCACCGGACTGCTCGAGAGCGCGCGCGAAGCCAGTGCGCGGCGTGAACCGCCGGCGGACGCCTATGGCGATCGGGCCGCGTGCGAACAGCTGATGGCCGACATCCAGCGGGCGAGCCTGCTGCTGCAGCAGCGGACGACACTGCAGCAGGAGATCCGCGAGCAGGTGGATATCCTAAAGACGCGGGCGCGCTTCCGGGCAAGCTCCGATACTCTGCCGACGCCCGAGAGCCTGGCAGTCGCCGAGAACGGCCGCGGCTCGCGGGTGCTGCTCGAGGATTCCTGGGAAATCTACCGGCTGCTGCTGCGCTAGCCGCCGCGATCGCGCGGCGAGCTGCGCTGGGCCGTTCAGCGCTGAGCGGCTCTAGTGCGAGGCCGCAGGGACAGGGTGTGCGCGCCAGCAGGGCACCGCTCGTGGTCTGCACCGCCAGATCCGCCGCGATGCCCGCCGCCTGCTGCAGCACCACGTCGGGAATCTCATCGTCCTTCATTTCCTCGGCAGCTCTTGAGCGGCGGCAGCCCGTTGGCAATGCGCCGGACGTTCTCGCGCGCCAGCCGATCCTGCTCCTGCGTTGAGCGCTCGGCTCTCGCGCTCCTTCAGGTTGAGCGACTGCGAGTGATCCTTGCGCGTCACTTCGAGTGCCGCCAGGCCGTCGAGCATCCACTTGTAGTTGGGATCGGCAGGCTTCGCGCGCGCCCTCATCGTGCTGCAGCGTCGGAATCCACGGCGGAGGGCGAGGGGAAGCCGTTGAAGGCGACCGGCGTGATCCGGTCCCAGGGCAGCGGATGCTCCATGCTGCTCTCGCCGACATCCTTCGGGTTGATCGCCGAGGGCAGCGTCAGGTCGGGCTCGACGCCGTGCAGCTGCGTGCTCTCGCCCGTGATGCGGTAGAACTTCTCGATGGTCACCGTGATCTGGCCCTGATTGGTGTCATTGGACCAGCGATCGAGCGGAATCAGGCTCTGGACCGTGCCCTTGCCGAAGGTGGTCTGGCCAGCAATCAGGCCACGATGATAGTCCTGGATCGCGCCGGCAAAGATCTCCGAGGCCGATGCGCTGGTGCGATCCACCAGCACCTCGAGCGGGCCGTCATAGGCAATGTTGCGCTCATCGCCGTACAGCACATCCGGCTGGCCGTCGCGATTCCTGACCTGCACCACCGGGCCGCGGCCGATGAACAGTCCGGTGAGCGCGGTGGCCTCGGGCAGGTAGCCGCCGCCGTCGCCGCGCAGATCGAGCACCAGCGAATCAATGCCGCCGCCGGCCTGCAATTCGCCGATCAGGCGGCGCACGTCGCGCGTGGTGCTGCGGTAGTTGGGATCGCGGTTGGCCGCGCCTGCACATCCTCGTAGAACTCGGGCACCGTGATGATGCCCGACTCGCAGGGTCTTGTCGCCGACCTTGATCAGCTTCAGGTCCTTCTTCGCCGCCTGGGTCTCGAGCGTCACCTTGCCACGCTGCAGGATGACCACGTGCTCGTCGGTCCCCGGCGCGGCGCCGGCCGGCAGGACCTGCAGCCGCACGCTCGGTGCCGCCCTTGCCGCGGATCAGCTGCACGACATCATCGAGCCGCCAGCCGATGACCTCGGTCAGCGGCCCGACCGTGCCCTGGCCGACCGCCAGGATGCGATCGTTGGTCTTGAGCGTGCCGGCGGCCGCCGCCGGGCCGCCCGGGCAGCAGCGAGCTGATCGTCACGTAGTCGTCGGTCAGCAGCAGCGAGGCGCCGATGCCCTCGTAGCTCAGGCTCATCTGGATCCGGTATTCATCCGAGCTGCGCGGCGAGAAATAATTGGAGTGCGGGTCATAGACCTGCGTGTAGGAGTTCATCAGCGACTCGAACACGTCCTCGGCGCTGATCTGGTTGATGCGCGTGATCACATGCTCGTAGCGCTTGCGCAGTACCTCGACCGCTTCGGGCCAGCTCTTGCCGGTCAGCATCAGGGTCAGTGCATCGCTCTTGACGCGCTTGCGCCACAGCTCGTTCATCTCGCCCGCGTCCTTGGGCCACGGCGCCTTGTCGCGATCAAAGTTGATCTGCTCGGGGACCGACCAGTCCGGTTCGGTCTTGAGCAGCTCCAGCGCGTAGTTCATGCGCTCGCGGTTGCGCTGCTGGAAGGTGTTGAAGATCGCGAAGCCCGGGTCGAGCTGGCCGCTGTGGATCATGACATCGAAGCTGCCGCGCCAGCGCTCGAAGCTCGCCAGATCCTCGAGCGTGAAATAGCTGCGCTGGCTGTCGAGCGAATTGACGAAGCGATCGAGCGTCTCGGAGGAGAAGGCCTTGTCGATCAGCCGCCGGCTGTAGTGATTGGCCTCCAGGATCTCGGCAATGTGCGGCGCCACCTGCCGCTGGCGCTCGGTCGGATGGATGGCCCCCTCGGGCAGTGCCACGGTCAGCGACGGGAATATCGGTCGAGCCGCTGGCCGCCACCATCATCAGGCAGGAGGCCAGGATTGCGAGCGGGCCGAGCGTGCGGCGCCAGAAGCGTCATGGAAGAAGACATGCGGGCTAAAGGGTTCCCATACAATGCAGTTACTGAGTGCAGAGTTTGACACTTTTGCCGCCGCCCGTGCAGGTTCCGAGCTGTGACGGGCATGGCATCATCACCAGAAATTCGCGGTTTGCGGGCCTTATCCCGCGAGTGGACATCTCGCGCGCGCGCCGGCCCAAACCTTCGCCCCTGATATTTGCGCGATTTGCGCTCAACGCCGAAAGCCACAGAAACTCCTTAAAACATGGTTCTTTCGTCAACTTCGTCTTCGTTCGCCACCAATGGGAAGGCTCCCGGTGCGGGCGTCACCGCCGTGCTCGGGCCGACCAATACCGGCAAGACGCATCTCGCCATCGAGCGGATGCTGGCGCATTCCTCCGGCGTGATCGGTCTGCCGCTGCGGCTGCTGGCGCGCGAGGTCTATAACAAGATCGTCGATCGCGCCGGTGCGGAATCCGTCGCGCTGATCACCGGCGAGGAGAAGATCAAGCCGCCGCGGCCGCGGTTCTGGGTGTCGACCGTCGAAGCAATGCCGCGCGATCTCGACGTGTCGTTTCTCGCGGTCGACGAAATCCAGATCGCAGCCGATCTCGAACGCGGCCATGTCTTCACCGATCGTATCCTCAACCGGCGCGGCCGCGACGAGACCTTGCTACTGGGCGCTGCCACCATGCGCGGCATGATCGAACGGCTATTGCCCGCCGCCAATATCGTGACGCGGCCGCGGCTGTCGCAGCTCGAATTCGCCGGCGACCGCAAGATCACCCGCCAGCAGCGGCGCACCGCGATCGTCGCCTTCTCGGCCGACGAGGTCTACGCCATCGCCGAATTGATCCGCCGCCAGCACGGCGGTGCCGCGGTGGTGCTCGGTTCGCTTTCGCCGCGCACCCGAAATGCGCAAGTGGAGATGTTCCAGAACGGCGACGTCGATTATCTCGTAGCGACCGACGCGATCGGCATGGGCCTCAATCTCGACGTCGACCATGTGGCGTTCGCATCCGACCGCAAATATGACGGCTATCAGTTCCGCCGCCTGATCCCGTCCGAATTTGCCCAGATTGCAGGCAGAGCCGGCCGTGCCACCCGAAACGGCACCTTCGGCACCACCGGCCGCTGCGCGCCGTTCGAGCCGGAACTGGTCAATGCGTTGCAGAACCACACCTTCGAAAGCGTGCGGACGCTGCAATGGCGCAATTCGAAGCTCGATTTCTCCTCGCTGGGCGCGCTTCAGGTGTCGCTCGCGCTTTCGCCCAACCATGAAGTCCTGACCCGCGCCCCGATCGCGGAGGACTTGCGCGTGCTCGATCATGTCGCGCGTGACGGCGATATCAGGGAGACGGCGGAGGGGGCGAATGCAGTGGAACGGCTGTGGGAAGCCTGCCAGATCCCGGATTACCGCCGGATCGCGCCGGCCGCCCATGCCGAACTTGTCACGACCCTGTTTCGATTCCTGATGCAAAAAGGGCGCATCCCGGATGCCTGGTTTGCCGCCCAGGTCGATCAGGCGGACCGGGTGGACGGCGATATCGACACGTTATCGGGCCGGATTGCGCAAATTCGCACCTGGACCTTCGTTGCCAACCGTCCAGACTGGCTCGCCGACCCCGAACATTGGCAAGGGATCGCACGCGAGGTCGAAAATAAATTATCCGATGCGCTGCATGAACGGCTAACGGAGCGTTTCGTTGATCGTCGTACCAGTGTATTGATGCGCCGCCTGCGGGAAAACGCGATGTTAAATACGGAAATCGGCAAGACCGGCGAAGTGATCGTAGAGGGCCATGTGATTGGCCGTCTGGACGGTTTCACCTTTGCGCCAGATGCGGCGGAAGCCGGCTCAGAGGCCAAGGCCTTGCAGGCGACCGCGCAAAAGGCGCTCGCCGGTGAAATCGACGCGCGTGCTGAGAAATTGGCCGCCGCGCCCGACGATCAGTTCGTGCTGACCTCGGAAGGAACGATCCGCTGGACGGGCGACGCGGTCGGCCGGTTGATGGCCGCCGACGATGCGCTGCATCCGCGCGTCCGCATCATCTCCGACGAGCGCTTGAGTGGTGCGCCGCGCGAGGCGGTGCAAACCCGGCTCGATCTGTGGCTGAAGACCCATATCGAAAAGCTGCTCGGGCCGCTGTTCGAATTGAGCAAGGCCGAGGACGTTACCGGCATTGCGCGCGGCATCGCGTTCCAGCTGGTCGAGGCGATGGGCGTGCTCGAGCGCGCCAGGATTGCTGCCGAGATGAAGGATCTCGATCAGCCGTCGCGGGCAGTTTTGCGCAAATACGGCGTGCGCTTCGGCGCCTATCACATCTACGTCCCGCCGCTGCTTAAACCCGCGGCGCGCGCGCTCGCCTCGCTGCTCTGGGCTCTGAAAGAGTCCAATGTCGATCTTTCGGTGCTGTCGGGCGCCCAGCATCTGGCCTCCAGCGGCCGCACCTCTTTCCCGATCGACAAGACGCTGCCGCGCGATGCCTATCGCGTGCTCGGCTATCGCCAATGCGGCGAGCGCGCGGTGCGCGTCGATATTCTGGAGCGGCTCGCCGATCTCATCCGTCCGGCGCTCGCCTGGCGTGAAAACTCGCCCGGCGAAAAGCCCGCTGGCGCATTCGATGGCCGCAGCTTCGTGGTGACGCAGGCGATGACCTCGCTCACCGGTTCGGCAGGCGAGGATTTCGCTTCGATCCTGCGCGCGCTCGGCTATCGCATGGAACGCCGTCCGCCGCCGCCGAAGCCGGTCGTGGTTGAAACTGCGACGGATGCCCCGCCGGCCGAGACGGCTTCGGAAGCCGTTTCTTCCGAGGTCATTTCTTCTGAAGCGGTGGCTGGGCCTGTTGCGGAGGTCGCCGCCAGCGAAGCCGCGTCGACACCTGATGCTGCGCCAGCCACCGAAGCGACTGAGGCGCCGGCGCCGTTGGTTGAAGAGGCTGCGGCTTCGTCGACGCTGCTGCCCGCTGTCGATTTCGCGCGAAGTTCGGACGCATCTGAACCGACATCGGAAGCGCCGGAGACCACTGAGGTCCTAGCTTCAGAAGCCATAACTCCAGCGGTCTCAACGCCAGAGGCTTCAAGTCCAGAGGCCTTAAGTTCAGAGGCCTTAAGTTCAGAGGCCTTGGCGCCGTCGGCGGAAACGCCGGTCGAAGCGAGTCCGGAAACCTCTCCTGGGCCGGCAACTGCGGGGGAGGTTTCGCCAACGGAGGCGGTCGCAGCCCCCGCGGAGCCCGAACTGGTCGAGGTCTGGCGTCCTGGTGGACGGTCCGAGGAGCGGCGTCCGCCGCGCCATGATCGCAATCGGCATCGTCGCCCTGATCGCACTGCCGAAGGCACGCAGTCTGCTGCTATCGCCGGCGAGAACGCGACGGGCGAGGCCGGCGACGGCGCCAAGCGCGAACGTCATCGGGGTGGGCGGCGCGATCGTCACCGTGATTTCAACAAACTACGCGCCGGTCAGCCGGCAACAGATGGCGCTGTCGCGGCTCCGGCCGCAGCGGATGGCGCGCCCGCACGGGAGTCGCGTGATGGCGAGCAGGGCCGGCCACGCGATCGCGTCGACGGCAAGGGACACGGCGGAGACCGGAATAAGGGCAAATTCCGTGATCGCGAAGATGGTGGACGCGACAAGGGGCGGGACAAGGGACGCGGCGATAGAGGCGGACGCGACCGCGATCGGGGCGGCCGGGAAAGCGGTCCGTCGCATCGGCAATATGCGTCGAGCGCGAACCCGCGCGAGCGTGATCGTCCGATCGATCCCAATTCGCCGTTCGCCAAGCTTGCCGCGCTCAAGGAGCAGATGAGCGCGAACCGCAAAGACCCATAAGTGCGGCGGTTCAGAAGTCCGCATCATGATCGCCGCGAGTTCGTCATGCGGACTTCCGAACCAAAGCCACACTAGATCAATGGACTTGCTAGTGTCCTTTCGATTCCGAAGTTCGAAACGTGGCTCCGTAAAATGATACGAACTTCGGAATCGGGACACTAGCGGCGTTTTCAGAAAAAGACCTTCTCGCCTGGTACCGCCGATCTGAAGTCCTGCGCTGCGAGCGGCAAGTTCGATCAGGCACTTCAGATCGATAAAGCGGTACCAGTTGTAATAAGTTTGCTAGTGCCCATGACTTTCCGAAGTTCGTGAAGATGGGTGCTGCGATGGAGCACGAACTTCGGAAAGTGGACACCGGGTGTTGCGTGGAGCGCCAGCGTCTCGATAAATGGCTGTGGCATGCGCGGCTGGTGAAAGCCCGGACCAGTGCCGCCGCGCTCGTGGAGGCGGGCCATGTGCGCATCAACGGCGTGCGCGAGACCTCGCCCGGTCACGCGGTCAAAGCGGGTGATGTCCTCACCGTCGGGCTCGACCGGACCGTGCGCGTCCTCAAGGTGATCGGATTTGCCGCGCGGCGCGGCGATTCGGCGTCCGCGCGTGCCCTCTATCTCGATTTGGAGGGCTAGTTGCGAGTTCGCAAAGGGTCGTGCCGAGAAGGGATGCGAATGTTGGAATGGAACCACCAGCCCTTAGTGACTATCTGCACTCCTGGCAGGCGAGGAGCTTCCCTTGCAGCGCGGGGGTTCCTGCGCTACGCAACCCTCTTAAATCTGACTTAAAAACTGACCCGTTCCGGAGCCTTGGATGACTTACGTCGTCACTGAAGCCTGCATCAAATGCAAATATACCGACTGCGTTGAGGTCTGCCCTGTGGATTGTTTTTACGAGGGCGAAAACATGCTGGTCATCCATCCGGACGAGTGCATCGATTGCGGCGTGTGCGAGCCCGAATGCCCCGCCGACGCCATCAAGCCGGATACCGAGCCGGGGCTCGAAAAGTGGCTCGAAGTGAACACCGAATATGCCAAATCCTGGCCAAATATTACCCAAAAGAAGGAATCTCCCCCCGACGCGAAGGATTTCGAGGGGAAAGAGGGCAAGTTCGAGAAATATTTTTCTCCCAACGCCGGCACCGGCGACTGACCCCCTGAGGCGCGGGTTTTTCACCTTATCCACAGGCCAAAAAAGCTTGTGGATAGGCTGTTAGCTTAACCCTGTTGGTGATTTCGGTGGCAAAACTGCGTCCATGCGGCGCTGGAAGGGCATAAATCATTGATTTTTGCGGGAAATGTGCTATATTGACCCACTAGCTAGCCGAACCCGTCAGCCCGCTTATCGGCCCCCATGGGTTCCCGTGAAAACATCGAACAGGGGCGTGGCAGTTCCGCGCGCAGGCTGTGTCACAAAAAACGCGTACAAAGAGTACTTCGAAGGCTTCAAGAAAAGCCGCCGCGGCCACTAGCCGGGGTGCAACCAAGGGCCGTGCCCCGGCATCCGCGAAGGATTCCCGGAAAACAACCAAGGCGTCGGCTGCCAAGTCCTCCAAAAACAAAAGAAGCTCAATGCCAAACAAGACTGCAAAAACTGCCGCGAAAGCGACCGGTTCGAAGGCCACTGCGTCGAAGGTTGCCGCTTCCAAGCCTGCCGTCCACAAGCCCGCGCCGAAGGCTGTGGCGCCCAAGGCGCCCGTCAAGGCTCCGGTCGCCGCCAAGCCCGTCGTTGCCGCAAAACCTGTGGCTGCTGCCGCGCCGCGCGTGGAAGAAAAGAAGCCGTTGACCCAGCGTCAGGGCTTCAAGACCCACGAATTCGTGGTGTATCCGGCCCATGGCGTCGGCCAGATTCTCGCCATCGAGGAGCAGGAGATCGCCGGCGCCAAGCTTGAGCTGTTCGTGATCAATTTCATGAAGGACAAGATGACGCTGCGGGTGCCGACGGCGAAGGTCGCCAATGTCGGCATGCGCAAGCTGTCCGAGCCCGTGCTGGTGAAGAAGGCGCTGGAGACCCTCAAGGGCCGTGCCCGCGTCAAGCGCACGATGTGGTCGCGCCGCGCCCAGGAATACGAAGCCAAGATCAATTCGGGCGACATCGTTGCGATCGCCGAGGTCGTGCGCGACCTCTATCGCTCCGAATCGCAGCCCGAGCAGTCCTACAGCGAACGCCAGCTTTACGAAGCCGCGCTCGATCGCCTATCGCGCGAAATCGCCGTCGTGCAGCACGTGACCGAGACCGAAGCGGTCAAGGAAATCGAAGGCCAGCTCGCCAAGAGCCCGCGCCGCGGCGCCAAGGCCGAGACCGATGCTGAGGCGGATGCCGAGGCCGACGGCGAGGCGGATGTCGACACCGATGGTGACGACGCCGCGGTCGCGGACGAAGCCGCGTAAGCTTTTCCTATCCAAGCGAATTGAAAAAGCCCGGTCGATGCGACCGGGCTTTTTTATTGTGACGTCATTCCGGGGCATGCGAAGCATGAACCCGGAATCCCGGGATCCCGGGTTCGCCTCGCGCCCTATGATGCGCAACTGCGCATCAGAGATGACACTTTCGCGCGTCAATCCACCACGATCTTGACGCGGTCGCGCGCCTTGACCTGGGCGTGGGCCTCGAGCCCGTTGATGATGCGGAAGCGTTCAACGGGGCGGTCGACGCCCGCCATGCGGTGCGACAGCAATTCCACGGTGTCGCCGGGCTGAACGTTGATCACCCTGATGCGCAGCGGCCGCGCCGTCTGGATTTCGTCGAGCGACAATCGCCGGAAGGAATTCACGGTTTCCCGCGCGTTGCGATCGCTTTCCGTCGTCTTCTGCTTGGTGGCGAAGATGAAGCGATAGACGTCGCTGCCGAAGCGCAGCGCATAGACCTTGAACTGCCACTGATCGCCGCTGGCAACGGCGGACGCCGCCGGAAAGCCGTTGATGACGATGTCTTCGGTCGACGCCTTGTCGACGTTTTCCATCCAGCCGGAATTGAGATAGTCGCCGAGCGACTGCTCGGCCGGCACCCGCACGACGTCGAAGCGCATCGCCTGTGTTCCGCCTTCACGCACGCCGATCACGGCCTGCGCGGTATTGTCCAGCGTGAAGTTTTCCGGAGCCGTAAAGGTGAAGCCGAGCTTGGGGTGCAGGAACCTGCGCCCGCGCACAAAGCCCTCGCTCGGGTCCTCGCCGTAGACGATGTTGTCGATCGCGGCCAGATAGGTATCGCGATCGCGCTCGTTGGCGTCAGACGAGGTGTATTGCCGCGCAGTGTTCTGCGCGTTGGCGACCCGCTCCGGCGTTGCCGGGTGGGACGACAGGAAGTCCTGCGCCCGCGGATCGGCCGACGCCTTGCCCGCCTTCAGTTCAGCGTTGCGTTCCATCGCCGTCAAAAAACGCGCCGCGCCGTAGGGATCGAAGTGCGCGCGTGCCGAGATGCCGACGCCGATGCCGTCCGCCTCGAACTCCTGCGTCCGCGAGAAGCTTGCCATCGTCAGCTTGGTTTTCGCCAGCGCCAGCGCCGTTGGATCCTGATCGCTGCCCACGTCGGTGATGACGCGGGTCGCGGCGGCCGCAGCCACCTGCCGTGCCTGATCCTCACGGCTGGAGGCGTGCTTGGCCAGCACATGCGCCATCTCGTGGCTCAGTACCGAGGACAATTCGGAAGTGTCGCAGGCGAGCGCAATCAGACCGCGCGTCACATAGAGCTGGCCGGTCGGCAGCGCAAAGGCGTTCACCGCGCCGGAATTGAGGATCGTCACCTTGTAGGCCTGATCCGGCCGTTCGGAGGCCGCCACCAGCCGATCGACGGTCTTGCCAATCAATGCTTCGAGTTTGGGATCGTCATAGGCGCCGCCATAGGACGACAGGATGCGCTCATGTTCCTTCTCGGCGGCCGGACTCTGGACGAACGTGCTTTTGGGCTTGGCCGTAATCGCGGGCGACGCAGGCGCCGCAGTCTGAAATCGGTTAATCTCGCCGCAGCCGGCAAGCAACAGCGTAGCGCCCAGCAAGATGGGCGAAGCCCAGGGCCGGCAACTCGAGCTTGTCCTGTGAAGTCCTACACCGTCCACCACGGCAGCCATTCTAATTGTTCCGGCGAGCTATTTCAGCAGCTCAATTTGTCCCGCCCGAACCACTTCAATTCGGGGTCCGGTACGCGCCTCAACAATCCCCCGGACACGAATACGTTTGTATTCCAACGCTTTAGGCTCAAGGCCGGCGGCCGCTATGCCGGCGAGCGCCCGCCTGGGAATAGTCACAGCGAAGTCCCGTGTCCAGTTCCGTCCAAAGTTCAGATAGGTGGTTGCCCCCGCCTGCCGGACGGACAAAACCTTGCCCTCGACCAGCATCATACGCCCAATCCCAGCCAAAATATCGCCCGGACTTTCCGCGTTTTTTATGACCGCAGGATCGGCCCAGATGCCTCTTTTAGCCTCACGCGCGCTGGCCTCGGCGGCCAAAAGCGCAGCAGTACATTCCCTGTTGCTCACATCAGTTGAAACGATGGCCTCGCCTTGCGTCAAAAGTTCGCGCTGCACCAAAGTCTCGTCGGGCAACAGCCACACAAAGGCGGTCTGGCGGCCATAGCGGTCGGGCGTGTCGTCTTCTCCGCCCAACCGCACGTCACGCCCGGCGAGGATCGTGGTCAGCGCCCGCTGGCGCTCGGTGGCCGTCTCCGCGGGGAAGGCAGGTTCAATGCCGCCAAGACGTATGTCGCGCCCGTCTTCCAGGTGAAAGCTGCGCGAATCGGTCACATCAGTTACGCGGCCCTCGCCCTGCAATTCGAATGCGCAAGGCACAGCCAATGCCGGAGCGGCCGATACGATTGCGAACGCCGCCGCCAATGCAATCCTCGTCCGCAATTCAAGTCCGATCGACATGGTTGCCGCACGTGTCCTGGCTCAGATTATTGGCTCGGATTATTGGCTCAGATCATCTTTTCATTCCACCCGACGGAAAGACTGAATCAGTCAGATGGTCCGGGCGGGCCGGTGGTAGCCATTCCGCTAACTTGCTGCTGCTGGCTGCTTGCGGCATGATTGCGATAACGGCAATTGCGGCTCTACCGCAATGCGACAGGGAGGTTTTTATGAGACGGGTTCTTTCCGGCTTTCTTGCCGGTTTTCTTGGCGTGATGTTGGCGGCGACGGCCACCGCGGCGTTCGCACAAGGCAAACCTCCGCTCAAGCTCGGCGGCATCCTCGATATGTCCGGGCTTTACGCCGATATCACCGGGCCCGGCGCCGAGATGGCCGCGAAAATGGCGGCAGAAGATTTCGGCGGCGAAGTGCTGGGCCGCAAGATCGAGATCATCGCGGCTGACCACCTCAACAAAGCCGACCTCGCCGCCAACATCGCCCGCGACATGATCGACAACCAGGGCGTCGAGATGATCTACGACGTCGCCGCCTCGGCAACCGCGCTCGCGGCCGGCGAGATCGCCAAGACCCGCAACAAGATCATCATGTTTTCGGGCCCCGGATCGATCCGCCTTTCCAACGAAGCCTGCGGCCCTTACACGGTGCACTACGTGTTCGACACCTATTCGCAAGCCAATGTCACCGGGTTGGCCGCGGTCAAGCGAGGTCTCGATACCTGGTTCTTCATCACGGCCGATTATGCTTTTGGCCACGACCTCGAGAAAGACACGGTCAACGTGGTGCAGAAGTCCGGCGGCAAGGTGCTTGGCGACGTCAGGCATCCGCTCAACTCGTCGGATTTCTCGTCCTATCTGCTCCAGGCACAGGCCTCCAAGGCCAAGGTGATCGGACTTGCCAATGCGGGCGGCGATACCATCAACACGATCAAGCAGGCGGCGGAATTCGGCATCATGAAGGGCGGGCAGAAGATATCGCCGCTATTGGCCTTCATCACCGATATCGACAGCGTCGGGCTCGACACCGCGCAGGGACTGCTGCTGACGGAAGCCTTTTACTGGGATCTCAACGACGACACCCGTGCGTTCTCCAAACGCTTCATGGAGCGGGTGGGACGGGTGCCCGGCGCGGCGCAGGCTGGCGTCTATTCGTCGGTCACGCATTATTTGAAGGCGGTGAAAGCGGCCGGTACCACGGATGCTGCTGCCGTCATGAAGATCATGAAGGAAACCCCGATCAACGACATGTTTGCCAGGCAGGGGCGGATTCGCGAGGATGGCCGCATGGTGCACGACATGTATTTGTTCGAGGTCAAGAAGCCCTCGGAATCGAAGGGCCGCTGGGACGATTACAAGCTGCTGGCGACCATTCCCGGCGATGAGGCATTCCAGCCGCTCTCCGCGTCGCGTTGCCCGCTGGTGAAGAAATGACGAAATGACGGCGGAAAGAGCAATAAAAACAGAGGCACCCACGCATGAGCAACGAAACCGTCCTGCAAACCCTCGAATCCGGCCTGCTGACGATCACCATGAACCGGCCCGAGCGGCGCAACGCGCTTAATCCGGACATGACGCTGGGTCTTGTGGCGGCGGCGCGGCGCGCGGCCGAGGATCACGAGGTTCGTGCCGTTCTGCTGAAAGGCGCCGGCGGCACCTTCTGTGTCGGCGGCGACGTCAAGTCGATGGCGGAAGGCCGGGCGCCGCTATCGTTCGAAGCAAGGCAGGTCAATCTTCGGCGCGGCATGGAAGTCTCGCGGGTCCTGCACGAGATGTCGAAGCCGGTGGTGGCTCAGCTCGACGGCGCGGCGGCCGGCGCGGGACTTTCGATCGCGCTCGCCTGCGACCTTCGCGTGGCGTCGACGTCGGTGAAAATCACGACCGCCTTCGCCAAGGTCGGGTTGTCGGGCGATTACGGCGGAACTTATTTTTTGACCCAGATGCTCGGCAGCGCGAAGGCGCGCGAGCTTTATCTGATGTCCCCGGTATTGACTGCGCAGGAGGCGCTGGCGCTCGGCATGGTGACGCGGGTCGTTCCCGATGCCGAAGTCGAGGCGGCGGCGCGTGAACTCGCGACGTCGCTGGCGCAGGGGCCAACGATCACGCTCGGCTATATCAAGCGCAACATCAACAACGCCGAGCGTTTGCCGCTGGAAACCTGCTTCGACGCGGAAGCCTTCCATCACTCACGCGCCGGCGAGACCGCCGATCACAAGGAAGCCGCCAAAGCCTTCGTCGAAAAACGCAAGCCAGTGTTTCAAAATCACTGAGGATACCGTCGTCATCGCTGCGAACGCTTTCTTACCCTCTCCCCTTGCGGGAGAGGGTGCCGAACCGCGAAGCGGTGAGGCGGGTGAGGGGTATTTCATGGACGCAACCCCTCATCCGGCGCTTCGCGCCACCTTCTCCGCAAGGGGAGAAGGGAAAGAGCTCAACGCCCCTTGAAGTTGGCGACCCTTCGCTCCTCGGTCGCCTTGACGCCTTCCTTGAAGTCTTCAGTGGCGCGCAGCCGGGTCTGCTCGGCGAGTTCGTGGTTGGTGGCGGCCAGCACGCGGTCAGCGAGCCCGGCGCGCATCGTGGCGCGGGTCGAGAGCAGGCCGAGCGGCGAGCACTCGGCGATCTCCTGCGCGAGCTTCATGGCGCGCTCGCGAACCTGGTCCTGCGGCACGCATTCATTGGCAAGGCCCATCCGATAGGCTTCCTCGCCGGTCACCCGGCGCGAGGTGTAGAAAATCAGCTCGGCGTTGTTCTTGCCGACCAGTTCCGGCAGCGTCACCGTCAGCCCGAAGCCGGGATGAAAGCCGAGCTTGGTGAAGTTGGCGGAAAAGCGCGCCTCGGGACAAGTGACGCGAAAATCCGCTGATACCGCCAGTCCGAGCCCGCCGCCAATCGCAGCGCCATGCACGGCGGCGACGATCGGCTTCTGGGCACGGAAAATACGCACGGCCTGAATGTAAAGATGCGCGATCGGGCCAAGCCCTGAGGCCGGATCGGCCTTGGCGCGAGCCTCCTGCTCCTGCCGCGCCGGATCGTTGAAGTTGGCGCCGGCGCAGAACGCCTTGCCTTGCGCCGCCAGCACCGACGAGCGGATTTCGATGTCGCGGTCGAATTCCTCCAGCGCGTCCGCGATCTGATTGATCAGCGAGATGTCGAAGAAATTCAGCGGAGGCTTGCGGATTTCGATCAGGCCGACATGCCCGATCTTCTCGACGCCGATGTCCTTGGTGGTACTCATGTCGGTCTCCAGTGTTTCGATTTGATCGAATATTTCGTCATCGGCAGCATGCCCCCTCTCCCATGGGGAGAGGGTTAGGGTGAGGGGTTACGCTATAACGAGGGACCGTAGCCCCTCACCCGATATTCTCGCTTCGCGCGAATATCGACCTCTCCCATAGGGAGAGGTTAGCAGAGTATGTGGCGCAAGCTTCTGGAACCGTCGGCATCTAGCGCAAACCCAGCCCGCGCGCGATGATGCCGCGCAGCACCTCGGTGGTGCCGCCCTGAATGGTGAGTTTGGGCGCCGTCTTCATCGCGAACGACAATTGGTTCTCCAGCGTTTCGTGATTGGAGGCGTCGGCGTCGACAAAGGCGGCGAGGTCGCGAACCCGGTGAGGCAATTGCTGTTCCCAGATCGTGCCGATGTCCTTGACGATCGCGGCTTCCACCACCGGCTCCTTGCCGGCCTGCAACATGCCCGCCACCGACACCGACATTCGCCGCATGGTGTGAAGCTGCGCCACGAGCCGCCCGATGCCTTCGGCAGCCCGCGTATCGGGCGAGGGGCCGACCGCACGCACCAGTTCGGTCAGCACGTAATAAGTCTCGAGGAAGCGCTCAGGCCCCGAGCGCTCATAGGCGAGCTCACTGGTGGCCTGTTTCCAGGCGCCGTCGATTTCACCCAGCATCTGGTCGTCGGGGACGAAGTGGTCGGTGAACACCACTTCGTTGAATTCGAACTGGCCGGTGATCTGGCCGATCGGGTTGACCTTGATGCCCGGCTGCTTCATGTCGACCAGAAACTGCGTCAGGCCGTGCCGGCGGTTTTCCTTGGTCGGTGGTGAGGTGCGGAAGATCGCGATCATGTAGTCGGCGATATGCGCCGAGGAGGTCCAGATCTTGGTGCCGTTGATCAGGAAGCCGCCGTCGGTTTTGGTCGCCTTGGTCTTGGCCGCGAACAGGTCGGAGCCCGAATTGGGTTCGCTCATGCCGATCGCAAAACAAACCTCGCCGCGGCAGATCCGCGGCAGGATGTCCATCTTAATGCGTTCGGTCGCGTATTTCAAAAGCACCGGCCCGCTCTGGCGGTCGGCGACGAAGAAGCGCCGGGTCGGCGCGTTGGCGACGCGCATCTCCTCGGTGACCACATAGCGTTCGAGGAAGGTGCGCTCATGGCCGCCATATCTCTTCGGCCAGGTCATGCCGAGCCAGCCGCGCTGTCCGACACGGCGAGAAAATTCCGGGGCGTCGCTGTCTTCGCGGTTGGGCTGGTGCGGATCGAAGGTCCCGGCGGCGATCTCCTCGGCGAGAAACGCGCGCACTTCCTTGCGCAGCGCGACGCATTCGCTCGGCAGGCGGATCGGGTCGAAACGAAGGGCTGCGGTCATGTTTGAAGCACGTCCTGGAGGCGGTGATATTTTTTCGAGCGTTGTGGTCCAGATGTCTCGGCAGTGGAAGTACGCCCCCTCTCCCCAACAACTCGGGTATACCCGAGTTGTTCATCGCGGATTGTCGAAGTCGGATAAATCCGACTTCGATGGGAGAGGGCTGGGGTGAGGGCGTACTGTCCCTCGATAGACTTTACTCCCTCACCCGGCGCTTCGCGCCGACCTCTCCCCACGGGAGAGGTCAGCAAGATCGCACATGCGGAGTTTCTCATGGTCATCATTCAGCGCGAAGCCACCAGCGGCCACAGTTCGTCGGCGCCGCCCTCCGCCACGCGCTTTCCGAGTTCGACCGCCCAGTAGCTCTCGGAGCCGAAATCGTCGCGCCACGCCAGCGCCCGCAAGGTGTAGCGATGCAGGATGTGCTCGATGGTGAAGCCGATCGCGCCGTGAACCTGATGGGCAATGGCGGCTGCTTTCTCGGCTGCTTCCGAGCAGCGAATTTTTGCGGACGCGGCTTCGAGAAAGACCGCGTCAGGCGCAGCGCCGGCCGCCAACGCATCCGCCGCCGAGGTCGCGGCGGCCAATGCCGCGGCCGATTCGCCGGCAAGCTTTGCCAGATTGTGCTGGACCGCCTGAAACTTTGAAATCTTCTTCTCGAACGCGACGCGCTCGTTGGAATAGCGCACGCTGATCTCGAGCATCGTCTCAAGGCTGCCTGCGATCTGCAGGCTGCGCGCCACCGCACCCATCAGCAGCAGCGAGGTGAGGTCGAAACCTTCAGGCGCCGGCTTGACGGCAACGGGCGCGACGCGATCGAAGGTCACGGTGTCGTTGCCGTCACCGCCGAGATTGCGGCTCGAACTCGATCCGGCATTTGGCCGCCTCGACGAGCGCAATCGAGAGCTTTCCGCCGTCGCCTTGCGCGAGCACAGCGATATGTTTGGCTTCGCTTGCGAAGGGAATGCCGCGCGCGCGGCCCGATAACGTGCCGTCGGCATTGAGCGTGATGCGGTCTTTCGGGCCGGCCGGCGCGAGCGTCATTTCGTCTTGGGGGCTGGCGATTTTCGCCTGCGACAACAGCCAACCGGCCAGCATGGTCTCGGCGAGCGGCACGGCAATCGCAAAACGGCCCGCGGCGCTCAGGACGCCAAAGCCCTCGGCCAGCGAGGCGCCGGAGCCGCCGTATTCTTCAGCGACCCAGGACAGCGGCAGCCCGGCCTCGCTCAGTGCCTGCCACAGCGGCGTCTTCCAGCCGCCTTTCTTGTCGCTGTTGATGGTTTGCGCATCGGCCAGATCGGCAAATATCCGCTCGGCGGTTTGCGCAACAATGTTCTCGGCTTCTTCCACGGCGTTCCTCGGCAGGCTCTTGTTGCGGCCATGATGGGGAAAAGGGATAGGCCTGACAAGCGCTCATCCCAGCAAGGCTCCCTGCGGGAGCGGAATGAAGCGACGCCAATTCAGGCATGCGGGGTATTTCCGCGCGATGGAGTTTCTCTAAGGTGTCATCGTGTGCTAGTGGTCCGATTCCAACATTCGCATCCCTTCTCAGCGGCCACTTTTGCGAATGTTGGAATCAAAAGACCACTAGTAAATATACGTTTCTAGGGGAGCTTTGGATTTGATATTCGCTTGCGTAGTCGCGGCTAGATGAGAGCGAATATCAAATCCGCTCCACTAGATCGCACCAACATTCAAAACCGAGCCGAGGAACATGCGATGTCAAAGGATGGTCTGTGCGCCGTGATAACCGGCTCTGCCTCGGGTCTTGGCGCCGCGACAGCGGCCATTCTGGCCAAAGGTGGTGCGCGCATCGTCATCAACTATTCCTCCAGCCAGAAAGAGGCCGAACAGACCGCCGATCTCTGCCGCACGGCAGGTGGTGAGGTGGTGGTGGTTCAGGGCGATGTGTCGCGCGACGAGGATTGCCGGAAGATCGCGGCTGCTGCCGCTCCGTGGGGACGGCTTGATGTGCTCGTCAACAATGCCGGCACCACCAAGCACGTTCCGCACGGGGATATGGACGGCCTGTCGTCGGAGGATTTTCAACGCCTGTTCGGCGTGAACACGATCGGACCGTTCCAGATGGTGCGGGCCGCGCGATCCCTGCTGGAAGCGGGCGCGAAGGCATCGGGCCGCGCGTCGTCTGTCGTGAACGTTTCGTCGGTGGCGGGTATCAGCGGGGTCGGCTCCTCGGTCGCCTATGCCGCGAGCAAGGGGGCGCTCAATACCATCACGCTGTCGCTGGCGCGCGCGCTCGCACCGCTGATCCGCGTCAACGCGGTATGTCCCGGCTATATCGACACGCCCTGGTTCACCAAGGGCCGCGGCGTCGAAGGGGCGGCGAAGGTCCGTGATGCGGTGGTCGCCAAGGTGCCGCTGAAGCGGGCTTCGACGGCCGAGGATGTCGCTGCCGTCGTCTGCTTCCTCGCATCATCGCAATCGGGCAACATGACCGGCGAGATCGTCCGGATCGACGCCGGCGCGCATCTGATCGCCTAAAGCATTTTAGAGCGAAGCATACCCTCGGACTTGATCCGGGGGTGGGAACCGGTTCGCGTAAAGAAAACGCATCAAAACAAAGACCATACGCTCGGGAAAGCATCCGGGGCGCCGTTCGCGCCCCGGAATAAAGACGACTATCTGTTGAAGTCTCGGAGCACGCCGCTCGCCACCAGGCGGTTCCAGATGAACAGGACCACCAGCGCGCCGATCGTCGAGGTGATGATGCCCGCGCCCTGCCCAAGCTCATAGTGACCGATGGCCTGGCCGACCCAGGTGGCGAGAAATGCGCCGACGATGCCGAGCACGGTGGTGAGGATGAAGCCGCTCGGATTGTTGGGGCCCGGCGAGAGCAACCGCGCGATGATGCCGGCGACAAAGCCGACAATGATGATCCTGATCATGAGTGTCTTTCTCCCCTAAAAAGCACGTATGAAAATTGGTCGCAGCTCGGCTCGCTCAGATCCGGCCCGCCAACTCGTCTTCGGTCGGCAACCGTCCGTCCGGTGTCAGGTGATTGACCACCTCGGGCAGATGCTGGCTGAGGCCGTTCAGCAATTCCTCGCGCGACAGGCCGCTTTGCGACATCAGGCTGTTGATCTGATCGGCGCCAAGCGCATTGGCCAGATCACCGGGCGCGATCTGCTTGTTCGGCCCCGGGCTCACCCATGAATTGGCGGTGTCGCCTTGACCGTTTTGCTGAAATTGCTTGAGCAGGTCACCCAGTCCGCCGCTGAGAACGCTGCCCGCCGCGCCTCCGGCAAGCAGGCCGCCGAGGAGACCACCAAGACCTCCTCCGCCGCCCGAACCGCCGCCAAGTCCGCCGGGAGCCGGGGAGGGGGCCGGCGTCGGTGCCGCGGTCGAAGCCGAGCCGCCGGTCACGTGCTTGACGGCCTTGTAGGCAAGCAGCGCCAGGATCGCCATGGTCATCGGCGACATGCCGCCGCCGGATTGCGCGCTGGACGTAGAGGGGCCGCGCGGACCGTTTTGCATTCCGTTCAATACATCGAGTAAGCCCATCGTTGTCTCCTGTCGATCATCCGCCCCGCTGGGTGAGGACCATAGCGAGGGGGTATGACCGTTACAAGGCGACAGGCTTGAGGGCGTTGGCTACCAGATGCGCAGATGATTTACTGAAATTTTGGCGGGCAGCGGATGGAAAAGAATCGACCGGTCGTCGTGGCAGGTGCCGGCAGCATCGGCTGCTTTGTCGGCGGCCTCGCTGCCTGTGCCGGCCGCCGGGTTTCGCTATTGACGCGCCCGCGTATGATCGCGGAGATCGAGCGTTTCGGCTTGACCCTCACGAGCCTGGAAGGCTCGTCCTGGCATGTGGCATCTCAGCAATTGAAACTGTCCGAGAATCCGGGCCTTCTTGCCGAGGCGCGCGTGGTGCTGGTTACCGTCAAGAGCGCCGATACCGCCGAGATCGCCGACGCCATCGCGCTTCACGCGCCATCGGATGCCGTCATCGTCAGTTTACAGAACGGCGTCGCCAACGCAGGCGTGCTGCGTGAGCGGCTGCCGGGGAGGGCGGTGCTTGCGGCCATGGTGCCGTTCAATGTGATCGCGGCAGGCGAAGGGCGATTTCATCGCGCCACGTCGGGCGATATCGTGATCGAGCGCGATGCGGCCGGCACCGCCGCGCAGTTGTCGGTGCCGGGACTTGCGATGCGTCCGACCGACGACATCACGGGCGTGCAATGGGGCAAGCTGCTCGTCAATCTCAATAACGCCGTCAATGCGCTGTCCGGCCTGCCGCTCCGCGAGCAACTTGGCAACCGCGATTGGCGCCGATTATTTGCCGACCAGATCACCGAGGGCTTGATGGCGGTGCGGGCGGAAGGGATCAAACCGGCATCGCCGACGCCGGTGCCGCTGAGCCTGGTGCCGCGTCTGTTGCGGCTGCCTGACGCCCTGTTTGCGATCGCGCTGGCGCCGGCCATGAAGATCGATCCGCAGGCGCGCTCGTCGATGTGGGAAGACCTCGAGCGTCGCCGCCGCACCGAGATCGATTATCTTCAGGGCGTGATCACGGACATCGCCGACCGTCATGGGGTGAACGTTCCGTTGTCGCGGCGGATCGCGGCGCTGATCCGGGAGGCCGAGACGGCTGAACAAGGCTCGCCGCGGCTGACGGTCGAGCAGATCCGCGCCGGGGTTTCGGAAAGCTAGATCCGCCGGATCGCAACGTCAGCTTCGCCTGTCCTTGCTCGGCGAAGGTCCGAACAGGGCCTTTTTCAGGTCCTTGATGCCTTCCGAAAGCCGCGGCCATTCGCACGAGAAGGAATGCTGCTGACAGGCGGCTTGCTTGACGCGCCGGGGGTCGCTTGCAGGAACCCGCGGCTTGGCGATGCTCCCGGTCGTGGGCGCCGCGTGATCGCTTTCGCTCGTCAAAGAGGCCTGTTGCTGCAATTGCTGCTGCTTCGCGGCAAAGGCCGCCGCGATGCTTCGACGCCGCTGATTTTCCAGATAGACGGCATATTGCTCGTCGATCTGCCTTTGCTCTTCCGCCGTCGGATTGGGGCCGGCGATATCGAAGCTTCGATTTTGCATGAAATCGAAATAGGTATAGCCGCCGCCCGGCTTGCGGCGTCCGGCGAATTTGGCGTTGCATTCGGAAAGCCCGGTCCTTTTGGCTTCCTTGCTCGCGGCTTTCTCGGCGATGTCGGCGCATTCCTCGAAATCGGACGGCCCGCGCGACCACCACTGCGCGCTCGCCTGTGATGACGAAAGCATGGCGCAGCCGATGATCGCGGCCATCAAGCCGATCTGGTTAGGTGAAGCGGTCAAGAGCTTTGTTCTGCGGCGAATGCGAGGGACCCGATACACCGCAGATTGTCGCCATTATTGGCCGGCTTGTCGACCCTGAAAGAGTTGGTGATCGACGTGCAAAATCAGTTGCGGAAGACGTGCTGCTCTGTATCGAACAGCTTTCGCTGGATCGGGTGGGCGCGGCTGAGCGGCCTAAAGCGCGATGAGATTTGGTTAAATCGTCATCGCGCTTTAGTTCTTTTATGAAGCATGATCTCCGCGCAAACGCGTTCCGCGTTTGTCGCGAGGGAAAACCGCTTCACACTTTTCCGGATCATGCTTTAATGCGTGATGCGCCAGATCGTGCCGTTGCCGTCCTCCGAGACCAGTAGCGCGCCGTCGCGCGTGACCGTGACGCCGACAGGGCGGCCCCACACATCGGAATCGCCGGCGACGAAGCCCGTCATGAAATCCTGATATTCGCCGGTCGGAACCCCGTCCTTCATGCGGATGCGGATCACCTTGTAGCCCGTGCGCTTCGCACGATTCCAGGAACCGTGTTCGGCGGCAAAGCCGTCGCCGCGATAGTCCGCCGGGAATGCGTTGCCGTCATAGAATGTGAGCCCGAGCGAGGCCGAATGCGGCTGGATCAACACGTCGGGAACGGTGACCTTGTCCTTCAGGTCAGGACGCTCGCCCGCGTGACGCGGATCTTCATGGTTGCCGATATAGAACCAGGGCCAGCCATAGAAGGCGCCCTCGCGCACGCGGGTGACGTAGTCGGGCACGAGATCGTCGCCGAACCCGTCGCGCTCATTGGTCGAGCAATAGGCGTCGCCGGTGGCCGGATGAACGGCGAGCCCGACGCAATTGCGGATTCCGGTGGCGAAGATTTTCGCGTCCGTTCCATCCGGGCCGAAGGAAAGCACGTCGGCGCGGCGGGCCTCATAGCCTGAGCTGGCGCCGAGCGCGAGTTTCGAATCGTCGGAAGGGCTGCCCTTGATTCCTTCCGCGTCGTTGCTGGCGGAGCCGACCGAAACCAGCATCCGCTGGCCGCCCTCGACAAAGACGATGTCCCTGGTCGAATGGCCGGCGGCATGAGGCAACTCGGCCACCACGGTTTCGGGCTTGTCAGCGGCTTTCAGGTCGCCGTCCCGGTAGCGAAAGCGGATCACGCTGTCGGTGTTGGCGACGTAAACCCATTGCGGATGATCGCTGGGAAGAAAGGCAATTCCAAACGGCTGGTTGAGTCCGCTGGCGTAGATTTCGTTTTTGACCGGTTTTGAGCCGTCCTGCGAAAGCCGGAGCACGCGAATTCGCCCCGAGCGGGTTTCCGAGATGAAAATATCGCCGTTCGGCGCCGTCCTCATTTCGCGCGGCCCGCTCAATCCCTCGGCCAGCAGTTCGACCTTGAACCCGGCGGGCACTTGCGGCATCGCGGAAGCCGGCCGTGGCACCACATGCGAGACGTTGGCCGATGAGGCTGTGGCTCCCGGTTTTGGCAGATCTGTGGGGCGGATCAGGCGGACGATCCCGGGTTTATCGGCGCGCCAGTCGCCGAACGCCGCCGATCCGGTCAGCGGGCCTGATTGGGCCAAAGCAGGGATCGCGGCGGCGGCAACAACGGCCGCACCCGCCAGCAGTACCGCGACCAGCGACACCGGGCTCGATGGTCGAACGAGCCCAAATGGCCGCGCGCTGGAAATCTCGGGCGCTGTCGCTGCGGGTCGCTTCATGTTCGGCACCTGTTCGTGGAGTCGAAACTGAAAGTACCGGCTGGGTACGACATCGGCGAGAGGGGAGTGGCCCGTTGACGGTGATGTGTACGGTGAACCAATTCGCAGGTCAGCCGTCATATCAGCAGCCAGCCCTGTCGGCTGCCAGTGGGAATGGAACTTTTGGATGTGCGATGCATGCGATCAGCTCGACGAAAAGATCGAGCACGCCAAGAAAGTGAAGGCCGCGATGACCGACCAGTTGACCATCGAGAGGATTACGGCGCTGATTGCCGAGCTGCAAGCGCAGAAAGCGGCGCTGCATCCGGAATAGAAATGAGCCGCGCAACCCGCGCGCATCTTCAGACCGTCGGCAAGGAGACGCTGGCGGCCGGCGGCCTTCTCCTGTATTTTCGCGCTATGCCCAAAGATAAAAAATAACAGGGCAATCGCGGGAGCAGGGCCAAGAGATGTTCCTCGTGTTCCTTCGTCACGGCGGTGTGGCAGCACTTCTGGCTGGCGTTGCGGTTGTAGGGCTGGCGTTTTGCTTCGGCAGGATCGAGCCGAGGCTCGGCTTGATCCTGCTCGGGGCGCTCTTGTTTTACGCAAGCGAATACGGCATGCACCGGTTTGCCTTTCATGCGCCGCCGCTGTCGTGGCTGCCGGCGCGCAAGTTGCAACACCGCCTGCATTACGACCACCATGTCGAGCCCAGCCGGCTCGATCTGTTGTTTCTGCCGATCTGGTTTCTGGTGCCCAATCTCGCCGTCGCCACCGCGCTGGTGGCGCTGGTGTTCGGCGCGCAAGCCTCCGTGTCTGCGCTGTTCGGCATGATGCTGGCGATCCTGCATTATGAATGGGTGCACTATGTTGCCCACATTCCCTACCAGCCGCGCACCAGGTTGGGCCGCTGGATCAAGCAGTACCATTTGCGCCATCACTACATCAGCGAGAAGCACTGGTTCGGCGTCAGTAACCCGACGCTGGACGGTGTGTTTGGTACGTTCCGCGGGCCGGACGCGGCGGAAAAAAGCGCGACGACCCGTAAACTCTACTCTTGAATGAGGCTGGCGACGTCGAACGAGCTCTGGTAAATGGAGGGCGAGATGCCGCTTGTCAAAAGCGGGTGCTCCGGTCCCGTAGCTCAGCCGGATAGAGCGACGGTTTCCTAAACCGTAGGTCGCATGTTCGAGTCATGCCGGGATCGCCATTCCTTTCGGTGGCTTCGGATACATTGAAAGCCAACAACCAACACCTGACGATCGAGACCGGAAAGTCCGGGCCGGTCTCGGCGCTGCTCTTGCGCCCCGATCAGCCGCGCGCGTGCTACGTGTTCGCCCATGGCGCAGGCGCCGGCATGGCGCATTCCTTCATGGAGGCGTTTGCGAGCGGCCTCCTCGAGCGCGGCATCGCGTCCCTGCGCTATCAATTTCCTTACATGGAAAAGGGCAGCAAGCGGCCGGACCCGCCGGCCGTCGCGCAAGCCACCGTGCGTGCGTCAGTGGCAAAAGCCGCGAAGATTTTTCCCGGTCTTGCCCTGATCGCGGGCGGAAAATCCTTCGGTGGCCGCATGACCTCGCAGGCGCAGGCGGCAGCGCCACTCCCGGGCGTGCGCGGGCTTGCCTTTGTCGGCTTCCCGCTGCACCCGGCCGGCAAGCCTTCGATCGACCGGGCCGATCATCTCGCCAGGATCGATATCCCGTTGCTGTTTTTACAGGGCACGCGCGACGGCCTCGCGGAAGTTTCGCTGATCGAAGGTGTGGTCAAGCATTTGGGATCGCTGGCAAGGCTACATCTGGTGGACGGCGCCGATCATTCCTTCCACGTGCTGGCGCGCTCTGGCCGCAACGACCGCGAAGTGCTGAACGAAATTCTCGATGCGTTCGTCGGCTGGGCGGACACGCTCTGAATTTTCGAAGCCGGGCTCTAACCGCGTCATCGCGAGCGCCAGCGAAGCGATCCAGCAAGCAAAAAAGACCAAGTACTGGATTGCGTCGTCGCTCGTGCTCCTCGCAATGACGGTGGAAGCGCTCAGCAGCCGCGGCAGATGCTGTGGATCTGGCGGTCCAGCGCCTGATCTTCCTGTTTCATCTGCTGGAGCGCTTCCATGGTCGTATCCCGGCGCGGCTCGGGCTTCTTTTTCGCGGCGAGCTCAGCCTCCTGGCGCTGATAGCAGGCTTCGCGCTCCGGCTTGGCCTGGATGAACCGGCATTGTTCGACGGAGCTGGCGGGTGAGCTGAATGCGAGGGCGCAGGAAAAAAGACAGGCGGTCACGACGTTGACGGATGCAGTGGCCTTCGGTTTGAACATGATCATGCATCCGCTTCGCGTACGACCTGACCTTATGCATCTTGGTCGCGATCGGGGAGTAAGCAAGACGTGGATGGCCGGGTCAAGCCCGGCCATGACATTGGATAAAGCGAGACGACAGGCTTACGCGTTGCCGCGGTCCTCGCGGAACAGATCGAGCTTCTGCTGCACCGGACGGTCGGAGAACG
>CAVVLH010000073.1:0-33060 GCA_963748805.1 uncultured Alphaproteobacteria bacterium
TATGTTGTCTACTGGTTCGGTTCCGTATTGCTTCCGCTCGTGGTTTCATGGCCCGCAATCAGGAAAGTGTTGATCTGGTAGCGGATGTTGACATCGTCGAGCTGCGTGCCGGTGGCGCGATCGACACCCGTCATCATCGCCGCAAGCATGTCCTTCTTGTCGTCGGCCGCGGCTGCATTCTTGCGCCGCCCGGCGACAATCTCGTCCACCATCCTGTTCATGAATTCGACGTCGCTTGCCATATCGCGGCGACGTTTCTGCATCCAGAGATTTTCCAGCGGCAGCCCGCGGATCATCATGATGGTTTCGAGCGAGCGCACCAGCGAGGCCACAAAGGGATGGTAATCGCGGCGGTAGAACGAATTGAAGCGATAATCGAACCCGCACAGCCCGATGGTGTCGAGCGTCAGCGCGGTCATGTCGTGAACGACGTCGATCTCTTCGTCGGCGTTCAGCCGCTCCCATTTCTTCACCAGCTGCTCGGCGATATCGACCATGCTCGGGTGATAGGACTGCATGGCGCGGTTGCCGAACGGCTGGAGCAGGATGTTGTGCGCCTTGCTCCAGTTCGGCTCGTCGGTATCGGCGGTAAACAGGCCGTCGCCGCCGATCGCGCGCACGCGCCGCAATGGCCCGCGCACCGCCTTGTCGAAACGCTTTTCGTCGCTGAGTTCATCGACAAGGTCATGGCCGGCGACGAAGACGACCGGCGCGCCCATCATGTCGAGCCAGAAGATCGGCCCAAGCTCCCTGGCGAGCCGGGCGAGGTTTTGCACCGGCGCCGTCGGATCCAGCGACAGCATGTTGCCGACCACCGGCTTGGTCGGTGGCTGCGGGATGGGGGCCAATCGGTTGGTCGACGCCATCTGTAAATTAGTCTCCACCCTGCTTCAAACGTCATTGCGAGCGAAGCGAAGCAATCCAGAGTAAATAGAAAAGGGCTGGATTGCTTCGTCGCTGACGCTCCTCGCAATGACGAATGACTGTCCCTTCATATCTCACCCAAACCGCTTTCGTCGCCATTCGATCAGCTTGGCGCTGACTTCTTCCGGCTTTTCCTGCTGCGTCCAGTGTCCGCTGCCACGCACCAGGTATTTCTCGAGGTCGGGCACCAGTCGTTCCATGCCGTCGGCCGCCGACGGCGGCAGCACCGCGTCATTCTCCGCCATGATCATCAGCGCCGGCACGCGAACGGTATGGTCAAGGCCGGCCGCGCGCTCCCAGTTCCGCGTCCAGTTGCGATACCAGTTGATGCCGCCGGTAAAGCCGGTTTTCGTGAAGGTATCGACGAAGACCTGCTTCTCCTCGGCCGACAGGATCGGCTTGCGCGGATCGTATCTGGCATCATAGGCCGCAATCATCTGCGGAAATGCCAGGTTGAGTTTCGACGAAGCGCCGACGCCCGCGCTCGCAGGCTCTGGCGGCAAGTCGTCCTTGCGCGGGATCGGCTTGCGCATGAAGGCATCGAAGGTCTGATCGACCCGGCTGTTGAATATCGCATCCGCTTCGCGCGCAGGGTCTTGAAACTGCACGATATACATCTGATCGCCGAACCGCTTGCGCATCAGTTCAATCGGGTCCGAAGGCGCACGGTCGAAATGCGGCGTGTTGACGCCGACCACGCTGGCGACGCGGTCGCGATGCCGAAGCGCCATCTGCCAGACGACGAATCCACCCCAGTCGTGACCGACGAAAATCGCCTTGTCGATTTTCAGCTGATCGAGCAAACCAACGAGGTCGCCGGTGAGATGTGAGAGATCATAGGCCTCGACCGGCTCCGGCCGGTCGGTTGAGCCATAACCGCGCTGATCCGGTGCGATCACGCGAATGCCGGCCTCCGCCAGCGCCTTGATCTGGTGGCGCCAGGAGAACGCGATCTCGGGCCAACCGTGACAAAGAACGATCGGAGGTGAATCGGTTTTCGGGCCGGCTTCGTAGAAACCCATCCGGATCCCGTTGGTCTCGGCGAATTGCAGCGGCGGCATTTCAATCATGGTTTCGCCCTACTCGGCCGCACCTTTCACCTCGGCTGACGGCGGCGCGAAGGCGGCTTCCAACGCCGCAAACTCCTCCGGCACCATGTTACAGAGCACCTCGACATGCGGAATGATATTGGCGCCGGAGATAAAACCGAAATCGAGTTGGTCGCGATAGCTTTGCACGGTGATGTTGAGCGCAAGTCCATGGGTGGAGATCGACACCGGGAAGATATGCAGAAGCTCCGCACCAGCTGCGTAAAGCGTTTGCCGCGGTCCCGGAACGTTCGACACCGTGATATTGGCCGTTGGCGGCAACACGTCCGAAAGACTGGAACGGCTATAGAGCAGCGCAAGGATCTGCACCATGATCGGCGCACCCAGCATCGAGACGTTCGACACCTGCGGCATCAAGGCACGTAGCGGGTGCGATATTTCCTTGGATTTGGTCGACTGCGCGATGACGGTCTGAAGCCGCGTCTTTGGATCTTCGACATTGGTCGCGATCGAGCAGATCATGCCGAACACCTGGTTGTTGGAGTCGGTATTGCCCTCCTCGCGCAACGAGATCGGAACCGCCGCCGTCATCGACTTCGAAGGCAGCGCGCCGCGTTCCAGCAAGATAGCGCCGGACCACGCCGCTCGATATCGCCAGGACGACATCATTGAGCTTGCCGCCTGCCGCTTTCGCGACCGCCTTGGCGCGCGACAATGGAATCGAGACGCCCGCAAAGCTGCGCTCGGACGATATCTGCTTGTTGAGGAGGGTCGGCGGCGACATCATGCCGACAATGCTGTCGCGCGATTTCGGATCGGCGATTTTTCCGACCACCTCCGAGACGCTCTTGAGCAAGGTCGGAACATTGCCGGCGAATTTCACCGCGTTCTCGATCTGGAACATCGCGTTGTCGAACAGGATCGATCCGAGATCGCTTTTGCCGGAACGCGGCAGTTCGATGCCCTTGGCAGCGGTGGACGCATCGAACGGCTGACGCCAGAGCTGCTGATAGGAATCGATAAGATTGGCGGCAATGTCGCGCGGCTCCTGCCCGACCTTGGCGCGTTCCGTCGGCGGCTCGATTTCGCGAGGCACCGGCGTCAGATCGTAGATCATGTTGGTCAGCGCAGCACCGGCGCCACCATCGATGCAGGCGTGGTGCATCTTGGAATAGAGGCCGATCTCGTTGTCTTTCATGCCCTCGAAGACATAGAACTCCCAGAGCGGACGCGCGCGGTTGAGCAATTTGGCATGCATCCAGCCGACGATGCGCTCGAGCGTCGCGCGATCGCGCGGCGCCGGCAGGCTGGCACGGAAGATATGACGGTCGATGTCGAACTGGTCATCCTCGACCCAGGACGGATGATCGATGTCGAGCGGGGCTTTTTCCAGGCGGGATTTGAGGATCGGCGCGATGTGCAGGCGCGAGGCGATCATCGCCTTGAAGTCTTCGAAGAAGTCGCCTTTGTACCCCTCGGGCAGACGAAAGATCGCCATGCTTCCGACATGCATCGGCATTTCCGGCGTTTCCAGGTACAGAAACGACGCGTCCATGGCCGACAGTTTCCTGGCGTCGCTCATAGATCCCTCCCGCAAACTATTACGCTACACCTTGGATGGTGCTTTTTTTGATTCTGGCGTTCAGACGGTCCCTTTGACCTGGGGCTTCTGTGTCAGGATTGTGCCCGCTCCGGCGGCGCATATGCAATGGCAAAGGGCCCGGATCGGTCAAATTGGCTGAATTGACCTTCGTGCTGGGCCAGGCGGTCGGCGACCGCCCACAATACCGCCGGGTTGACGCCGAGCCCGACATGGCTTGCCAGGTAGACCTCGACATTCTCGGCCGTCGCCGAGGGGCGTAACAGGCAGGTCCGCCAATTCACCACCCCGTCGGAGCGCGAATAGATCGAGGTCGTCGGAACCGGCAGGTCGCCGGAGAGCGCTTTGACAAACTCCGGATCTTCACCGACGGTCTCGCCGGACAGCGCCTCGTAAAGCCGGGTTGCGTTGGTGGCCCGGACATCGTTCGCAAAGGGGCTGCCGAGCGTCACGACATAGCGCACCATATCAGGCGCGTGCAGTGCAAGATCGCGTGCATAAACGCCGCCGAGACTCCAGCCGATCACGGTGACCTTGCGGCCGGTGCTGGCGTGAATTTCCGCAAGCCGCTCGCGCAACGCGGCACGTACGCGCGTAAGACCGCCGAGGTTTCGGCCCAGCTGCCAGGCATGGGCGTCGTATCCGAGCTCCTTCAAATAACGGCGCATCGGCGCCATCGACAAATCGCTGGCGAGAAAGCCCGGCAGGGCCAGCACCGGGTGGCCATCGCCTTTCGGTGCGCGCAGCAACAGCGGCGACATCATCAGGCTGGCATTGAATTCGAATATGCTCCGCATCTCGGCCAGAAGCAGACCAAGACCCGGCGCGCGAAGACCTGGCGCGCGAAGCTTGCCTCCCGCCGGCCCGTCGCCGCCGTCAGGCGAAGACGTCATTTCTTGTCGGGCGGCCGCGTGCCGCCGAGGCCCGTCATTGCCGCAAACATGTCGCTAAATCGCTCGGCGAATTTCGGGTCGAACGAAAGCCAGCTTTGCATCAAGGCTTCCGGCGAGACTTTCTGGATATTGTCCATCATCTGCTGCTGGAGCTTTTCCATCACCGCCGTCTGCATCGGCTGCACATCGGGAAGTCCGAAAAACTGCCGCGCCTCTTGCGGCGTGCAGTCGATCTCCACGTTAACCTTCATGTGCGCTCCCTAGCTTCCTTGATGCCTGCCAGTATCGCCACGACCTCGTGCGGGAAGCAAGCCGTCCGAAGGGAGAAGTCAACCGAAGCGTTCGACCGCATAGGGGCGCGGGTCGGTAAAGGGTGTCATGTCGGTCATCATTTCCGCCAGCAGCCGGCCGGTCACGGGGCCGAGCGTCAGCCCGTGGTGCTGGTGGCCGAAATCGAACCATAGCCCGCGATGGCGCGGGGCCTGACCAATCACTGGCAGCATGTCAGGCAGGCATGGCCGGGCCCCCATCCAGGGTTTTGCATCGACCGCCTCGCCCAGCGGAAACAGAGCTCGCGCCCGCGGCAGGGCCTGTTCGACCTGAATCGGCCTCGGCGGGGCGTCGCGGCGGGCAAACTCCACGCCGGTGGTGAGACGAATGCCCCGGTTCATCGGCGCGAGCAGATAGCCGAGATCGGAATCCAGAACCGGATGATTGAGCACGGCGTTGCCGCCCGGCTTCAGGTGCAAATGATAGCCGCGCTTGACCCCGAGCGGGATCGAATATCCAAGCGGGCGGAACACCAGATCGGACCATGGTCCGAGCGCCACCACGACCTCGCGCGCAGCGGCGCCATCGACCCGCCATCCGCCCGATTCCTGCTTGAGCGTTCGCGCATCCGCTACGACAAAGCGGCCGCCCTTGCGGACGAACAGCGCGGCGTAGGCTTTGGCGAGCGCGCCGGGATCGGCAATGAAGCCCGGAGTTGGCCAATAAACGGCGCCGGCAAAATCGCCGGTCAAACTGGGTTCGCGCGCGGCGATCGCTTGGCGATCGAGGATTTCGCTGGGAACGCCATACTGCTTGACCCGCTCGGCGTCGCTCATGGCCTTGGCGAGACTGGCTTGCGAACGAAACAGCTTGAGCCAGCCGGTGCGGCGCAACAGCTCCGGCACGCCGGCCTCCGCGATCAGCGCCTCGTGCTCGACCAGGCTGCGCTGGATCAGCGGCCATTCCGCCATCGCGCTGTGCAACGCCCGCGCCGGCGAAGATGCAAAGTAATAACGCGCCAGCCAGGGCAGAAAATCCGGCAGCTCAGAGAGACGATAATAAGCCTGCGGCGAGCGGTTCAGCGCATACTGGAAGAGTTGCTTGACGTCCCGGGGAAACATCAAAGGAAAGACGGAGGCGCACTCGATAATGCCCGCATTGCCATAGCTGGTCTCGTCGCCGGCGTGCTCGTTCCTGTCGACCAGAATGACGTCACGCCCGAGCCTTTGCAGGTGTAAAGCCGCACTGACGCCCACCATGCCCGCGCCCAGCACAAGCACGTCGCCTTTCGGTTCCGCCATCAACTACTCCGTCAGTTTGGCGAAATCCGCAAAAGCCGCCAGCGTTAAACTCAGGTAGGACAAGATGCCCGCAAGCCATTGCAGCCAGAGGAAACCGCCTTTGCGCGGCGGCTAAACTCTGGCAACATGGCATGGGCATCTTTATTGCATGTGCGAAGTGTACACCAGCGTGGAGAACTTTTACCAATGCCGTTACGTCAGATCTTGCTTGCAACGGCCACCGCTACGATCGTCGCTTTTGCCGCCATGCCGGCCTCAAGCCAGACCATACGCTACGCCAATCAGGGGGAGCTCAAGTCGCTCGATCCCTACACGCTCAAGGAAACCACCACGATCGCCCATCATGCCCATGTGTATGAGGGCCTCGTTACCCGCGACAAGGACCTGAAGATTGTGCCTGCGCTGGCCGAAAGCTGGGAAACCCCCGAGCCGACCCGCTGGCGTTTCCACTTACGCAAAGGCGTCAAATTTCACAACGGCGACCCCTTCACCGCCGATGACGTGATCTTCTCCGCCGAGCGCGTTCGCTCCAAGGGTTCGAACTTCCTCACCAACGTTCCCGCCGACGCCAAGTTCATCAAGATCGACGACTATACGGTGGACGTCAAACTCGACTCGCCAAATCCCATCCTGACCTCGCAATGGGACGGCTGGTTCATCATGGACAAGAAATGGTGCGAGGAAAACAATTCCGTCGCACCGACGCCTGCCTCCGCCACCACGCCGAGCTTTGCCTCGCTGCACGAGAACGGCACCGGCCCCTTCATCATCGAAAGCCACCAGCCCGGCGTGAAGACCGTGTTCAAGGTCAACCCGAACTGGTGGGGCAAGCCTGAGCATAACATCAAGGAGATCATCTTCACGCCGATCGGATCGGCCTCGACGCGCGTGGCCGCGCTACTGTCGGGCGAGGTCGACGTGATCGAGCCGGTGCCGACGCAGGACATTCAGCGCGTGAATGCTGGCGGCAACGCGACGGTCCTGACCGGAATGGAAGTCCGCACGATTTTTCTCGGTATGGATCAGGAGCGCGGCGAGCTGCTCTACTCCAACATCAAGGGCAAGAATCCGTTCAAGGACATCCGAGTTCGCGAAGCCTTCTACAAGGCAATCGACGTCGATCTGATCAAGAACCGCGTGATGCGCGGCCTTTCGACGCCTTCGGCGCTGATGATCGCCCCGCAACTGTTCGCGCTTTCAAAGGACTTCGTCCGACCCAAGGCCGATCCGGAAGCCGCCAAGAAACTGATGGCGGAAGCCGGCTATCCCGACGGCTTCGAAGTCACGATGGATTGCCCCAACGACCGTTACATCAACGATGCCGATATTTGCCAGGCGGTGGTCGGCATGCTCGCGCGCATCGGCGTCAAGGTTACGCTATTGGCACAACCCAAGGCGCAGTATTTCGGCAAGGTGCTCAAGCCCGGCGGCTACCAGACCTCGTTCTATCTGTTGGGCTGGACGCCGGCGTCGATGGATTCCCATAACGTGCTGTACGACATCATGGGTTGCCACGATCCGAAGGAGCCGACGCGGGGCGAGGCCAATCTTGGCGGCTATTGCAACAAGGAACTCGATGCGCTAGCCGACAAGGTTCTGGTCGAAACCGACACCGCCAAGCGCGACCAGATGATCAAGCAGGCCTTCGAAATCGGAATCAAGGACTATGGCTATATCCCGGTGCATCAGCAGTCGCTGGCCTGGGGCGTTTCGAAAAAGGTGAAGATCGTCCAGCGGGCCGACAATCAGGTCCTGTTCTATTGGGCGACGAAGCAGGAATAACGCGACGGTTGCGGCGTGTATCGCGTTTTGAAGAAGTGAAAGGAACAGATGCTCGCTTTCACGCTTCGCCGGGCCATCCAAGCGATCGGCGTCATGATCGCCGTCGGCATCATTTCGTTCTCGATGTTCCGCTTCGTCGGCGATCCCGTGAGCCAGATCGTTTCGATCGATACCTCTTCCGCCGAGCGGGCGGAGATCAGGAAATCGCTCGGGCTCGACGATCCGATTCCCGTTCAATTCGCGCGCTATTTCGCCAACGCCGCGCAATTCAAGTTCGGCGTCTCCTATCAATTCCGCCTGCCGGTTGCCGACCTCCTGAAGGAACGGATGCCGGCGACGCTGGAACTCGCGACCTGCGCGACCATTCTGGCGATGGTGTTCGGCATCCTGATGGGCGTCTATTCGGCGCTCCGCCGCGACACGTGGCTGGCAAAACTATTCCAGGCGGTTTCGCTGATCGGCATTTCGCTGCCGACTTTTCTGATCGGAATTCTGCTGATCTATCTGTTCTCGGTGACGCTCGGCTGGCTGCCTTCGTTCGGGCGCGGCGACGTCGTGCGATTTGGCTGGTGGACCACGGGTCTTCTGACGATCTCGGGGTTGAAGGCCCTGATCCTACCGTCGATCACGCTCGGCCTGTTCCAGATGACGTTGATCATGCGGCTGGTGCGCGCCGAGATGCTTGAAGTCCTGCGTACCGACTATATTCGCTTTGCCCGGGCCCGCGGATTGACGACCCGCGCCATCCATTTCGGGCACGCGCTGAAGAATACGCTGGTGCCCGTGATCACGGTGGCGGGCCTGCAATTTGGCTCGGTTATTGCATTTGCGATCATCACCGAAACCGTTTTCCAGTGGCCCGGCATGGGGCTTCTGTTCGTCCAGGCGGTTCAGAATGTCGATATCCCGATTATGGCAGCCTATTTGCTGATGGTGTCGCTGATCTTTGTCACCATCAATCTCGTGGTGGACGTGCTCTACACGGTAGTCGACCCGCGCCTGCGCGCCACGGTCGGCCGCCCGGCCTGAGAGGACTGACATGTCAGAAGCCGTCCTCTCCGAGAAAGCCAGCTCAAGCCACGCGCCCGCCGCCGGACTCGTCCGGCGCGCGCTCGACAGCGACATCTTCTATTCATTCCGCCGCTCGCGGCTGACGATGGTGGCCGCGGCCGTGACGCTGCTTTTTTTCGTGCTCGCAATCGCAGCGCCGCTGATCTCGGTTCAAAATCCTTTCGATCCGAGCGAGCTCCAGCTGATGAATTCGCGGATCGCACCGCTCTGGACTGCGGACGGCCAAAGCCCGTTCCTGCTGGGCACGGATGAACAGGGCCGCGACGTCCTGTCGGCCATTCTCTACGGTTTGCGCATTTCGCTCGTCGTCGGCATTCTCGGCGTGGTGTTCTCGGGAGCGCTCGGCATCGCGCTTGGCCTGATCGCCGGTTATTTCGGCGGTGCGATCGACGCCCTGATCATGCGCATCGCCGACGTGCAGCTTACCTTCCCTGCCATTCTGATCGCGCTGTTGGTCAACGGCGTCGCCAAGTCGTTGTTCGGCAACCGGCTGGACGCCATGAGCACGCTTGTCGTGCTGGTGATCGCGATCGGTCTCAGTTTCTGGGTGCAATATGCGCGTACCGTGCGCGGCTCGGTGATGGTGGAAAAGAACAAGGACTACGTCGCGGCGGCGCAATTGATCGGCCTGCCCGCGCCTGTGATCATGCTGCGACATGTCCTGCCCAACACGATGGGACCGATCCTGGTGATTGCGACCATCAATCTGGCGCTCGCCATCATCACCGAGGCGACCTTGTCGTTTCTCGGCGCCGGGATGCCCGACACCATGCCCTCGCTCGGAACCCTGATCCGCATCGGCAACAATTATCTGTTCGCCGGCGAATGGTGGATCGTGGCCTTCCCCGGGCTGGCGCTCGCGGCGCTGATCCTGTCCATCAACCTGCTCGGCGACTGGCTTCGCGACGCGCTGAACCCGAAACTGAGATGAGCGAACCTGTTCTCTCCGTGCGTAACCTGCGGGTCGAATTCGCCACCCGTCATCGGGTGCTGCACGCGATCGATGGCGTTTCCTTCGACATCGCCAAGGGCGAGGTGTTGGGCGTGGTCGGCGAATCCGGCGCCGGAAAATCCGTGACCGGGCTCGCCGTCATCGGCCTGATCGACCGGCCCGGCCGCATCGCCGGCGGCGAGATCTATCTCTCCGGCTTGCGGATCGACAATCTGCCGCCGGAAGAAATGCGCCGCATCCGGGGAAAACGGATCGGGATGATTTTCCAGGATCCGCTGACGAGCCTCAATCCACTATATCGCATCGGCGATCAGCTGATCGAGACCATCCGGACCCACACCAATCTGTCGGAACAGGCGGCGCGGCGGCGCGCCATCGATCTGCTCGCCGAGGTCGGCATTCCCGCGCCGGAAAAACGCATCGATGCCTATCCGCACGAATTCTCCGGCGGCATGCGGCAGCGCGTCGTCATCGCGCTCGCCATTTGCGCCGAGCCTGAACTGATCATCGCCGATGAGCCGACCACGGCGCTCGACGTGTCGGTGCAGGCCCAGATCATTGCCCTGATCAAACGGCTCGGGCGCGACCACGGCACCGCGGTGATGCTTGTGACCCACGATATGGGTGTGATTGCGGAAACCTCCGATCGCGTTGCGGTGATGTATTCCGGCCGCATCGCCGAAATCGGTCCGGTGCTCGATGTCGTGCAACATCCGCTGCATCCCTACGCCAAGGGCTTGATGGGCGCGATCCCGACGCTCGCCAGCGACGCCTCGCGTCTGATCCAGATTCCCGGCACCATGCCGCGGCTGTCCGCGATTCCTGCCGGCTGCCCGTTCAATCCGCGCTGCACCTTTGCGTTCGACCGTTGCCGCACCGAACGGCCCGAGCCGATGACGCATGGCACGCAGTCGGTCGCCTGCCATCTCTATGATGCCGCCACGACGGATAATGCGGCATGACGGAGAAGCCTTTTGTCGAAGTGAAGAACCTGCGCCGCGTCTTCGACGTCTCCAAGCCATGGCTCAACCGTGTTCTCGAAGGCGGGCACCTCGAATTTCTCAAAGCCGTCGACGACATCAGTTTCGACATCGCCAAAGGTGAGACCTTCGCACTGGTCGGAGAATCCGGCTCCGGAAAAACCACCGCGGCGCGGATGGTGGTCGGGCTACTGCCGCCAACGTCGGGAGAAGTCGTCATCGACGGAGTTTCGATGACCGATCCACGTCAGGCGCAGGCGCGGCGGCAGTTGCGCCGCCGTATCCAGATGATCTTCCAGGACCCCTATGCAAGCCTCAATCCACGGCTTCGGGTCGATGCCATCATCGCCGAGCCGATCCGCGCCTTCGATCTGATCAAAAACGAATCCGATATTCGCGCCCGCGTCGGCGAGTTGCTCGGCCTCGTTGGTCTCCACGCCGATGACGGGTGGAAATATCCGCACGAGTTCTCCGGCGGCCAGCGGCAACGCATCGCCATTGCGCGCGCGCTGGCGTCGGAAGCCGAATTCATCGTGTGCGACGAGCCGACCTCGGCGCTCGATGTGTCGGTTCAGGCGCAAATCCTCAACCTGATGCGCGACCTGCAAGACAAGTTCGGCCTCACCTACCTCTTCATCAGCCACAACCTCGCGGTGGTCCGGCACATGGCCAGGCGCATCGGCGTGATGTATCTCGGCCGCGTCGTCGAGATCGCGGAATCCCGCGAATTGTTCACTTCGCCGCGCATGCCCTACACAAAGATGCTGCTTGGCGCGGTGCCCGATCTTGCGATGTCGGGCCGCCAGCGCATTCCGGTGAAAGGCGAAATTCCGAACCCGATCAACCCGCCCGCCGGCTGCGCCTTCAATCCGCGCTGCCCGCTGGTCTTCGATCGCTGCCGTCGCGAGGCCCCCCGGCTGATCGACGGGGTCGCCTGCCACGCCGTTAACGACCCCGCCGAGGCGACGATCGGCGCATGATCACAAAACTGGTAGGGTGTTGGCAGGGCGCTCCACCTGTGGTCAATTGCGCCGCTTTCTGACTTGATCACAACCACGGATAGCCATGGGCAATATCAATCCCGATCCCTTCACCACACGCCCCGAAATCGAGGGCACGTTCGGCGTGGTCACCTCGACCCACTGGATTGCGACCGCGGTCGGCATGGGCATCCTGGAAAAAGGCGGCAACGCGTTTGACGCCGCCGTCGCCACCGCTTTCACTCTTCAGGTGGTCGAGCCGCATCTGAACGGTCCCGGCGGCGACGTGCCGATCATTGTGCATGACGTCAAGCGCGGCCGCACCGAAGTGATCTGCGGCCAGGGGCCGGCGCCTGCGGGCGCCACGATCGCGCATTACAAGAGCGAGGGGCTCGAGATGGTACCCGGCACCGGGCTGCTCGCGGCCTGCATTCCCGGCACTTTCGAATCCTGGATGCTGTTGCTGCGCGACTACGGCACCATGAAGCTGCGCGAGGTGCTGGAACCGGCGATCGCTTACGCCCGCGACGGCTATCCGTTCCTTGAGCGTGCGGCTGCGACCGTCAAGACCGTCGAGCAATTGTTCCGGAAATATTGGACGACCTCGGCCGCGGTCTATCTGCCGAACAATGAGGTGCCGCAACCCGGTTCGATTTTCACGAACGCCAGGCTCGCGGAAACCTATACGCGCATCCTCAAAGAGGCTGAAAGCGCCGGCGGCGATCGCGATGCGCAAATCGAAGCCGCGCGTAAAGCCTGGTCGAAAGGTTTTGTGGCGGAAGCCATCGGCAAGTTCTGCCGCACCCAGGACGTGATGGATGTGAGCGGGTCGCCGCATCGCGGCGTGCTCTCTGCCGATGATATGGCGCGCTGGCAACCGACCATCGAAGCACCGCTGACCTATGACTACGGCCGCTATACGGTTTGCAAGGCCGGCGTCTGGAGCCAGGGGCCGGTGATGCTGCAACAATTGGCATTGCTGAAAGGTTTTCAGCTCGACGGGCTCGATGCCACCGGCCCTGAATTCATCCATACCCAGATCGAATGCGCCAAGCTCGCTTATGCCGACCGCGAGAAGTTTTACGGCGATCCCAAGTTCGTGGAAGTGCCGATCGAGACCTTGTTGTCGGATGCCTATAACGATGAACGGCGCAAATTGATCTCGGACAAAGCCTCGCTCGAATTCATTCCCGGCTCGGTCGAAGGTTTTGGCGGCGTGGTGAAGCTGCGGCGCCAGGAAGGCAAACGCGAGGCGGTCGGCGCCATGGGTGCCGGCGAACCCACCGTCGGCCGCTTCGGCGAGGTCCGAGGCGACACCGTCCATTTCGATATCATCGATCAGGCCGGCAACATGATCTCGGCGACGCCGTCCGGCGGCTGGCTGCAATCCTCGCCGGTGATCCCCGAACTCGGCTTTTGCCTCGGCAGCCGCGCGCAGATGTTCTGGCTCGAGGAAGGCCAACCCGCTTCACTCGCGCCGGGCAAGCGACCGCGCACCACGCTGTCGCCGACCATGGCGCTGCGCGACGGCGAGCCGTATCTCTCCTGGGGCTCGCCCGGCGGCGACCAGCAGGATCAATGGATCACGCAATTCTTCCTGCGGCACGTCCACGCCAAGATGAATTTGCAGGAAGCAATTGACGCGCCGGCCTGGCACTCCGAGCATTTCCCGATCTCGTTCTGGCCGCGGACCTCGCGACCCGGCGTGATGGTGATTGAAAATCGCGTTCCCAAGGCCACGATTGATAACCTGCGCGAACGCGGTCACATCGTCGAGGTCGGGCCGGATTGGTCCGAAGGCCGCCTGACCGCCGCCTCGAAAATCGGCCGCCGCCGCCGCGCCGCAGCCAATGCCCGCGGCATGCAGGGCTACGCCGCGGGGCGCTAAATCACATGACCTGGTCGATCATTGCCAAGGACAATGCCACCGGCCGGATCGCAATAGCGGTCGCCACGAAATTCTTTGCGGTCGGCTCGCGCGTGCCCCACATCGCGCCCGCGATCGGCGGCATCGCCACGCAGGCACTGGTCAATCCCTATTATGGGATCGACGGGCTGCGGCTGCTTCGCGACGGACTTGCTCCGCAGGACATTATCGAAACGCTGATCGCACGAGATGCCGGCCACGCCAGCCGGCAGCTCCATGTCATGGACGCGCGGGGGCAGATCGCCGCCTACACCGGAAAAGACTGCGTCGACTGGTGCGGGCATCTCCAGGGCGACGGCTTTTCGATTGCCGGTAACATGCTCGCAAATGGGCGCGTCTTGGACGATACGGCGAAAGCCTTGACCGACAATGCCGACCTTCCTTTTGCCGAGCGCCTGATCGCGGCGATGCGCGCGGGCGAGCTGGCTGGCGGCGACAGGCGCGGCAAGCAATCGGCGGCCCTTCTGATTTATGGCGACGAAGAATGGTCTGATCTCGATCTGCGCGTCGATGATCACATCGATCCCCTCGCCGAACTCGATCGGCTGGAAGCGGTGAGCCGCGAGCGCTGGGTGCATTTTCGAAAATATCTGCCGAGCCGGAAAAATCCGGCCGGAATCACCGATCGCACGGTGATCGACGCCGGCATCGCGGCGGCACTTGAAAGCCAGCGATGAGCGAGACGCCGCTGATCGAGATCAAGAATTTGCGCGTCACCTTTCGCGGCGATGATGGACGCACCACCCATGCGGTCGACACGGTTGATCTGGCCGTCGCGCGAGGCGCCACGCTTGGCCTGGTCGGCAAATCCGGCTGCGGCAAGAGCGTCACGTCGCTCGCCGTGATGGGGCTGTTGCCGAAACAGTCGGCGGAGGTGACGGGATCGATCCGCTTCGACGGATTCGATCTGCTCGACGTCTCCGAGCAGACCAGGCGCGATCTGCGCGGCAACCGGCTCGCGATGATTTTCCAGGAACCGATGACCTCGCTCAATCCGAGCTTCACCATCGGCGATCAGATCATCGAATCCATCCTTCGTCACCGCGGCGGAAGCAAAGCTGCCGCGCGCAAACGGACAATCGAGTTACTGCGGCGGGTACATATCCCCTCCCCCGAGCAGCGCATCGACGAATATCCGCACAAGCTTTCCGGCGGGATGCGCCAGCGCGTCATGATCGCGATGGCGCTGGCCTGCGATCCCCGCCTCTTGATCGCCGATGAACCCACCACCGCGCTTGACGTCACCTTGCAGGCCCAGATCCTCGATCTGATGCGCGAGCTGAAGGCTGAAAGCGGCGCCGCCATCATCCTGATCACCCACGACCTTGGCGTTGTCGCCGAAGTCTGCGACGAGGTCGCGGTGATGTATGCCGGCGAGGTCGTCGAACGCGCCAGCGTCGACGCGTTGTTCGCTAATCCCCAGCATCCCTACACCGTCGGCCTGCTCGGTTCGATTCCACGCCTCGACCACCGCACCTCGCATCTTGCCACCATCGAGGGCATGGTTCCCAACATGGCCGACCCGCCAAAGGGTTGCCGGTTCGCCGCGCGATGTCCTTTCACTGAAGCCGCGTGCCTCACCGAGCCGCCCCCGTTTGAACAGGTCAGCCCGGGCCATTGGTCGCGCTGCATCCGCGCGCCGCTGGAAAGGCTGGTCTCTTGATGACCGCACCAGTTCAGCTCGTTCTCCGGGCGCGGTGCAGCACAAGCGCAGCGCTGTGTTGCGCCGCTGAACGGGGTCTAGTTTAGGTGGGTCCCGGTTTGCAGCGCACCGCTTTGCGCTGCGCTGCGCCCGGGACACGAGAATGACGGTCGACTGAATGCGACCGCATGCTGGAGGCGAGAATCTCGTCAAGCATTTCGTCGCGAAGCGCTCGGCATTCGGACGGCCGACATCCTTCGTGAGGGCTGTCGACGGCGTTTCCTTCAGCGTCAATGCCGGCGAGACGCTGGCGCTGGTCGGTGAATCCGGCTGCGGCAAGTCGACCGTGAGCCGCCTGGTGCTACGCCTGATCGAACCCGATCAGGGCGATATCCATTTTGAAGGCCGCGATCTCCTGGGGATGGGCGCGAGCGAATTGCGCGCGTTCCGCAGGGATGCCCAGATCATCTTCCAGGATCCCTATGCCTCGCTCAACCCGCGGATGACCGTCGGCCAGATCCTGGCCGAGCCGCTGGCGCTGCATAACCTCGTACCAAGCGAACAGCGCCGCGAAAGGGTCGAGGAGCTGTTGCGGCTGGTCGGGTTGGAGCCGCGCTCGGCGCGCCGCTACGCCCACGAATTTTCCGGCGGCCAGCGCCAGCGGATCGCGATTGCGCGGGCGCTCGCCGTCGAACCGAAGCTGATCATCTGCGATGAGCCGGTTTCGGCACTCGATGTTTCGATCCGTTCGCAAATCCTCAACCTGCTTCACGATCTGCAACAGCGGCTGGGCTTGGCCTACATCTTCGTCTCGCACGACCTCGCGGTGGTCAAGCATATCGCCGACCGGGTCGCGGTCATGAATCTCGGCCAGATCGTCGAGACATCAGACGCAGAAAAACTGTTCGCCTCGCCGCGTCACCCTTACAGCCGTGCGCTGTTATCAGCCATCCCCGTGCCTAAGCCGCAGGCAAAGCGCAGCCGCCTGGTGCTGGAAAGCGAAATGCCGAGTGCACTCAATCCACCGTCCGGCTGCCGCTTTCATACCCGTTGTCCCTACGTGATCGACCGCTGCCGGGTCGAAATCCCGCAACTATTGCCGAACACAGCCGGACATTTGACCGCCTGCCACCGCAGCGACGAATTACCGCCGTCCGACGCCATCGTTCCCTCCGACGGCGGGCTCTCGCCGACGCTGACGAGACTGATCGCGGCCTTCAATCGCACGGAAGGAGCTGGCGGTTCCGGTGTTGGTACGGATGATGCAACGCTGGCTAATATCTGAATGCAGGCGAATATCTGAGTTAATGAGTTAAGGAGAACTGGACCATGTGGACTATGCGCCTGGCTGCGATCACAGCGGTTCTTGCGATGTCGCTGGTGGCGAGCGCGCAAGCCGAAACGACGCTTCGCATCGGCCTTGCCGAAGATCCCGACATGCTCGATCCGTCGTTGGGGCGGACCTATGTCGGACGCATCGTGTTCTCCGCCTTTTGCGACAAGCTGTTCGATATCGACGAGAAGCTCAACATCGTGCCGCAGCTCGCGCTGTCCTACGAAACTTCGAGCGACGGCAAGGCCATGACCATCAAGCTTCGGCCAGGCGTCAAATTTCATGACGGAGAACCGTTCGACGCCGAAGCCGCGAAATTCTCGATCGAGCGGCATATCAACATGCCCGGCTCGTTCCGCAAATCGGAGCTCGCCAGCGTCGACCATGTCGAGGTGGTCGATCCCCTCACCATCAAACTCGTATTGAAGAGCCCTTATGCGCCGCTGATTTCTCAGCTCACCGATCGCGCCGGCATGATGGTTTCGCCCAAGGCGGTGAAGGAAGAAGGCGACAAGTTCGGCCTGCATCCGGTCTGCGCCGGACCTTTCAAGTTCGTCGAGCGCGTCCAGCAGGACCGCATGGTGTTCGAGCGCTTCGCCGACTACTGGAACAAGGACAACGTCTTCATCGACCACGTCGTGTTCCTGCCGATCGTCGATGCCACGGTGCGGCTTGCCAATCTCAAATCCGGCGGACTCGATTTGATCGAGCGCGTGCTCGCGACCGATATCAAGGATGTGGAGTCGGACTCACGCCTGGTGCTGGCGACCGCGCCCGAGCTCGGTTATCTCGGGCTCACCATCAATACCAACAACGACAAGAGCAAGGGCGCACTCACCAACGTCAAGGTCCGTCAGGCGCTCGATCTGTCAATTGACCGCGAAGCGCTCAATCAGGTCGCCTTCAACGGCGAGTTCACGCCGGGCAACCAGTGGGTCAGCCCCTCGCATCCCTACTACCAGCAATCCTCTCCGATCCGTCCGCGCGATATCGAAAAAGCCAAGGCGCTGTTGAAGGAAGCCGGCGTCTCGCTGCCGGTCTCCATCGACTACATGGTGCCGAAAGGTTCGGAATATGAAGCGGTAGCCCAAGTCGTTCAGTCGATGGCGGCCGAAGCCGGTTTCGATATCAAGCTTCGGCTGGTTGAGTTCGCCACGTCCTTCAAACAGGTCCAGGCCGGTGAATTCCAGGTGTTCCAGATCAACTGGAGCGGCCGCATCGACCCGGACGGCAATTCCTACGTCTTCCTGCATACCGGCGCGCCGCAGAACGACGGCGGTTATTCAAATCCCGAAGCCGACAAATTGATGGAAGACGCGCGACTGACCAGCGACTTCGCCACGCGAAAAGCAATCTACGAAAAACTGACCAAGAATTCTGCTCAACGACGAGCCGATCATCTACCTCTACCACAAGAAGCTGCTGTTCGCGCATACCAAGAAGCTCGAGGGCTACCGGCCGGTACCGGACGGACTGGTGCGCGTTGTCGGGTTGAAACTGAAGTGAGCAACTTCGAAACGATCGTCTGGTGTCCCGGATGCGATGCAGCGCGACAGCGACGCAGCGCTGATCCGGGATCCATTTTCTTCTCGTGGATCCCGGTTCAGCATCGCACCGTTACACGCTGCGATGCGCCCGGGACACGGATAGCAGTATGCTGAACTTCCTCGGCAGCCGCCTGCTGCAAATGGTGCCGACGCTGTTTTTCGTGTCGATCCTGATCTTTTCGCTGCAACATTTGTTGCCCGGAGATCCGGCGCTGGTGATGGCCGGCGAGGAGCGCGATCCGGCCGTGATCGAGCAGATCCGGAAACAATATCACCTCGATCAACCGATCCCGGTGCAATATGCCTACTGGGTCAAGGGCGTGCTGACGGGTGACCTCGGTGAATCGCTGCGGGTGAAGGTGCCGGTGCGCGAATTGATCGCGCAGAAGCTACCGGTGACCCTGCAACTGGCATCGATGGCGATCGTGATCGCTTTCCTGATCGGCATTCCCGCCGGCATCGTCTCCGCGGTGAAACAGGGCACCGCCTGGGACTATGGCGCCAACCTGTTCGCGCTATGGGGCATCTCGACGCCGAATTTCTGGCTCGGGATCATGCTGATCTTCCTGTTCTCGATCAAGCTCGGCTGGCTTCCGGCTTCCGGCTACGTGCCGCTCTCGGAGAACTGGCGCGCCAGCCTCGCCTCGACCATCATGCCGGCCTTCGTGCTCGGCAATGCCATCGCAGCGATCCTGATGCGGCACACCCGCAGCGCGATGCTTCAGGTCTTGCAGAGCGACTACGTCCGCACCGCGCGCGCCAAGGGTCTTTCCGAGCGCAGCGTGATCCTCAAACATGCGATGCGCACCGCGCTGACGCCCATCATCACGCTCGGCGCGCTCGAACTCGGCACGCTGCTGTCGGGCGCGGTGCTGACCGAGCAGATCTTTTCGATTCCCGGCTTCGGCAAACTGATCGTGGACGCCGTGTTCAACCGCGACTATGCGGTGGTGCAAGGCGTCGTGCTGGTCACCGCGACGGTCTATCTAACGCTCAACCTGATCGCCGATATCGCCTATGTCCTCGTCAATCCGCGGCTGAGGGGATGATGACCGACGCCGCCCTTCCTTCGCTGGCCGCCATGGCCCCGGACACGCTGGAAAGCCCGGCGCGCCGGGCGTTGCGCCGTCTCTTCAAACGCAAGGGCGCAGTGGTCGGCCTCATCGTCATCGCAGCCTTTATTCTGCTTGCGCTGTTTGCGCCACTGATCGTGCCCTATGATCCGATCGCGACCAACTGGGCGCTGGTTCGCAAGCCGGCGACATCAGCCCATTGGTTTGGCACCGACGATCTTGGACGCGACATACTGGCGCGCGTGGTTTACGGCTCGCGGGCCTCGCTTGCAGCCGGCGCGATCTCGGTCAGCATTGCGCTTGCGGTCGGCGTGCCGCTCGGCCTGCTTTCCGGCTATCGCGGCGGCTTTGTCGACGCGCTGATCAGCCGGCTCACCGACGCCATGCTGGCCTGCCCGTTCCTGATTCTCGCAATTGCGCTCGCCGCCTTTCTCGGGCCGAGTCTCGGCAACGCCATGATCGCGATCGGCGTTTCCGCGACGCCGATCTTCATTCGCCTGACCCGCGGCCAGACCATCGGCGTCAAGGTCGAGGACTATGTCGAGGCGGCGCACGCCATCGGCAATCCGCCCTGGCGCATCGCGCTGTTCCATATCCTGCCGAATATTTTGCCGGCGCTTCTGGTGCAGGCCACGCTCTCGATCGCCGCCGCCATCATCGCGGAAGCGGCACTCTCGTTCCTCGGCCTCGGCCAGCAGCCGCCGGCGCCGTCCTGGGGCAGCATGCTCAATTCGGCGCAGCGCTTTCTGACCAACGCGCCCTGGATGGCGCTGTGGCCGGGACTGGCGATCTTCCTCGTGGTGCTGTCATTCAACCTGGTCGGTGACGGCCTGCGCGATGCGCTGGATCCAAAGTCGCGGTGACGCCGATCCTCATGGTGAGGAGCGCGCCTTAAAGAATGAATACCATCCTGAAGATTTCCGAGCGCGCATCTCGAACCATGAGGCCTCATCCTTCGAGACGGCGCTTCACGCCTCCTCAGGATGAGGAGACGCACTTTAAATCAAGGTTTCGCGGCTCACCCTTCGGCAATCCATCTCGAATTCGAGATCGACCACCGGCGGCCGGGCAAAGTGCCAGGTCAGACCGGATCGTGCGGCGCCTCGGCGCACGAGTTCTTCGGTCATCACGGGGTGGAAGTCGTGAACGGTATAGGCTTGTGCCGCGGTGGTTTCCTTCCAGCCGAATCCAAATGCCGCGAGGCGGCTTTCCATCTCGCGGACGGTGAAGCCGACCTTTTCCTTCCAGCCGTCCGGGCTGAGGTCGCGATAGCGCACGATCCGCTCGGGATAGCTGCCGGCGCCGCTGCGCGCTTCCGCGCCGCCGGCGATGACGAAATCAGGCACAGCGGTGCGGCGTTGTCCCCCGATCCGGCGAACAAACGAGAAGGCGTAGAACGACGGCTCGTCGGGCGGCTCGATCTCCGGGCAGACGTTGCTGCGCGCCACGGGATTGGTGGTGCCGTCGAAGATGCCCCACTCGCTAAGCGTCTTGACATAGTGCTGGTTGAAACTGAGGAAGCCCGCCTCCGTGAACGCCGCCGGCGAGCGCAACTCGCAGGCGCAGAATGATGTCAGCTTCTCGCCCATGCCTTGAATGTAATTGGCGGCCTGCGCGAATCCCTTGGCCAGTGGCCGAGGCCTGTCGAAGCGCACCCGTTCGATCTCGAAACCGGGCAACGCGCAGGCGCCGCTCGAATACTGAAACACGGCCGGGATGAAACGATAATTGCCGGGAGAAAAGTCGCGGGTCACTTCAGGCGTTTCCCTTGATCATGTTACGTTCCACGGAACTTTAACATAATCTCCTATCCTGAAACCGCCTCCACAATCCAATTGGCGCGGATTTTCACCCGCGCCAATCTTGCTCAGGTCGGCCGCAGCGCCTTCGATCCCATATCGAAGTCGGCGATTTCCCGAGCCCGTTCGGACTCGGCGCCGGCCCGATGGTCGGTCGCGATCCACACATAAACCGCCGGCAGCACGAACAGCGTGAACAGTGTGCCGATCGTCATGCCGGAGACGACCACAAGGCCGATCGAGAACCGGCTCGCCGCGCCCGCGCCCGAAGCCGTGAGCAGCGGCAACAGGCCGGTGACCATCGCGGCGGTGGTCATCAGGATCGGACGAAGCCGGACGCGGGCCGCCATCTCGATCGCCGAACGGCGATCAAGGCTCTCATTGAGCTGAAGCTCGTTGGCGAACTCCACCATCAGAATGCCGTGCTTGCTGATCAGACCGACCAGCGTCAGCAAACCGACCTGGGTGTAGATGTTCATCGTCGCCAGGCCGAAGAACAGCGGGATCAGCGCGCCGACGATCGCCATGGGCACGCTGATCATGATCACCAGCGGATCGCGCAGGCTTTCGAATTGCGCGGCCAGCACCAGGAAGATGATGATCAGCGCGAAACCAAACGTAATGGCGAGCTGATTGCCTTCCTGCACATATTGGCGGGAGTCAGCGAGATAATCGTGGCTGAAACCGGCAGGCATTTTTTGCGCCTGGCTCTCCAGGAAATCCACCGCCTGCCCCACCGTCACACCCGGCATCGGCACCGCCTGGAAGGTCGCCGAGTTGAGCTGGTTATAGTGGGTCAGCGCGTTGGGATCGGTCGCGGTTTCGATCGACACCACTGTCGAGAGCGGAATCTGCTGGCCGGTCGGGGTGTTCAAATAATAGGTGCCAAGCGACTCCGGCGACAGACGGCTCTCGCGCGGCACCTGCGGAATGACCTGATAGGACCGCCCCTCGAGGTTGAAGCGGTTCACATAGTTTCCGCCAAGCATGGTGGCCAGCGTATTGCCGATGCTCTGCATGGTGAGGCCGAGGTCGCTTGCCTTCGAGCGATCGACCTTGACGCGCACCACCGGCTGGTTGAAGTCGAGATCGCTGTCGGAGACGATAAACAATCCGCTCTTGCGCGCGGCATCCTTCAGCTTGTTCATCTCCTCATAGATCGACTGGAAGCCGTTGGTCGAACTGATCACCATTTGAACCGGCAGACCGCCGGGACCGCCCGGCAGCGGCGGCAGGTTGAACGCGAAGGCATTGACGCCCTCGATCTTGCTCAGCGCTCCCTGGACCAGCGGCTTCAACTGGATCGAGGAACGCTTGCGCTCATCCCAGGGCTTCAGCAGCATGCCGGCGATGCCGCCCTGCGGGCCGTTGATGCCGTTCAGGACGAAGCGCAGATCGGTTTCGGGAAACTTCGCGAAGATCTTGTCGAGCTTGTCGCCGTAGAAATCGATGTAATCGATGTTGGCGTATTTCGGCGCTTTGGTCACGGCAAAGACGATGCCCTGATCTTCTTCCGGCGCGAGTTCCTTGGCCGTATGCAGGTAGAGAAAGCCGGCCAATCCAAGGATCGTCAGCGCGAACAGCCCGGTGATCGGTCGGTAGTCGAGCGAGCGATCGAGCATCCGGCCATAGCCGCGCGTGATCGATCCGAACACCCGGTTCACCAGCTTGGCAAATCGTCCTTCCTCCGCGTTCTTGAGGAACACCGAGCACATCATCGGCGACAGCGTCAGCGCGATGATGCCGGATACGATCACCGAACCCGCAAGCGTAAAGGCGAATTCGCGGAACAGCGAACCGGTCAGGCCGCCGAGGAAGCCGATCGGCGCGTACACCGCGGCCAGCGTAATGGTCATGGAGATGACGGGGCCTACGATTTCGCGGGCGCCGATCATGGCGGCCTGCACCGGCGGCTTGCCCTCTTCCAGATGGCGGTGGATGTTTTCGACCACGACGATGGCGTCGTCGACGACGAGGCCGATTGCGAGCACCATGGCGAGCAGCGTCAGCAGGTTGAAGCTGAAGCCCGCCATCAACATCAGGCTGCACACGCCGATCAATGACAACGGAATGGTCACGACCGGGATCAGCACCGAGCGGAACGAGGCCAGGAACAGGAAGATCACCACGACGACGATGATGACGGCTTCGCCTAGCGTCTTTTCCACCTCGTCGATCGAGGACTGAATGAACTTGGTGAAGTCGTAGGCCACCTTCATCTTCATCGAGGGCGGCAGGTTGCGCTCAAGCTCGGGGAATAGCGCGCGCACGCCCTTCACCAGAGTCAAAGGGTTGCCCTGCGGCGTCACCTGAACGCCGATGAAGATCGCGTGTTCGCCGTTGAAGGCGACGCTGGCGTCGGTGCTTTGCGCCGCGAGCTCGACGGTTGCGATATCCTCGATCCGGACGAAGCCGCCGTCCTTGGATTTGACGATCATCCGCTTGAACTGATCGAGATTTTGCAGGTCGGTGTTGGCCGACACGTTGGAGACGATGAAGAAGCCCTTGGACTGGCCGGCGGCCGCCTGGAAATTGTTGGCGGCGATCGCGGCGGAAACGTCGTTCGGCGAGACGCTGCGGCCGGCCATGCGCACCGGATCTAGCCACAACCGCATCGCGAAGGTTTGTCCGCCGAGGATGTCGGCCGAGGCGACGCCATCGACAGTGGAGAGCACCGGCTGCACCACGCGCGTCAGATAGTCCGAGATGGCCGACCCCGACAGCACTTCACTGGAGAACCCGAGATACATCACGGCGGTGGTTTGTCCCGTCGTCTTGGTGACGATCGGGTCGTTGGATTCCTTCGGGATCAGGTATTTGACCGAGTTCACCTTGGCGAGAACTTCGGTCAAAGCCTGGTTCGGGTCGAAGTTCAGCTTGATGTAGACCTGAATCGTGCTGGTGCCGAGCACCGACGACGAGGTCATGTAATCGACGCCTTCGGCGGAGGCGACGGCCTGCTCGATCGGCGTGGTGATAAAGCCCTGAATCAGGTCGGCCGAAGCGCCGGGATAGGAGGTGGTGACATTCACCACCGTATTCGACAGTTTCGGATATTGCCGGATCGGCAGCACCGTTGCCGCGCGCAGGCCGATCAAGAGGATCAGCAGGCTGACGACGACGGACAATACCGGTCGCTTGATGAAAAGATCAGTCCAGACCATCGGCTAGCTCCGGCTCTTGAATTGATGAAGCACGCTCGATCAATAGCGCGGCGGCTTCGCCGGAATCGGCGGCGCCGGATCGGTCGAGATCGCGACCGCCGCGCCCGATTGCAGCTTGAGCTGGCCGACCGCGACCACGCGATCGCCGGCCTTCAGCCCTTCGAGGATTTCGGCGCGGCCGTCGACCCGATCGCCGGTTCGCACGAAGGTGCGCACCACGACAAGGCTGGTTTTGCCGTCATCGCCTTTCTTCTCGGTGATGAGGAAGACGGAATCGCCGTAAAGCGTGTAGTCGACGGCGGTTTCCGGCACGGTGACGACCGGCGGCCTGTCCGGCAGCACCACCGTCGTGGTGGTGAACATGCCGGGCTTGAGGATGTGGTCGGGGTTTGCGATCGTGGCCTGAACGCGGATGTTGCGCGTGTCGGACGCGATCTGCGGCTCGATCGTCGTGATCTTGCCCTCGAAATTCCGGCCTGGATAGGCGTCGACCGAGAGGCGCACGGTCTGACCGACCTTGAGCGCCGCACTCGCCTTCTCCGGCACCGTGAAGTTGGCATAGAGCATCGACAGATCGGTCAGCGTGACGATCTGCGTTCCGGCGCTGAGATACTGACCGACCTCGATGCGGCGGACGCCCAGTTCACCATCGAACGGCGCGCGCACGAGCTTCTGCGAAATCAGCGCTTCGGTCTTGGCGATGCCGGCCATGGCCGTGTCATAGGTCGCCTGCGCGGCGTCGACCGTCGACTGCGGGCCGAACTGACGCGCCGCGAGTTGCTTGGCGCGATCGAGCGCCAGCTGCGCGCCGGTCGCCTGGGCCTTGAAGCTTGCGAGATCGCCCTGCTCGGGGGCGTCGAACAACTGCACCAGCGGCTGTCCTGCCTTCACCGAAGCGCCGGCCGTGAACATGATGTCGGTGATGCGGCCCGACACATCGGAAGTGACATTCACCTGATGCACGGCTGCCAGATCGCCGACCGCCGTCAGCAGATTAGGCATCATTTCGGACTTCGCTTCGACCGCCGTCACCGAGGACGGCGGTGGCTTGTTGTTGGCGAAGAACTGCGCGATCATGTGGTTGCGGAAGGCATTGAAGCCGACCAGCGCGCCGACCAAAAGCGCCAGCAGCAATCCAACAATGATGAACCAGCGCACCAGCCGAACCGGGCGCGCGGCGGGTTTCTCGGCAATCGGCCGGCCCGAGAGATGGCTTTCGGTTGCAATATTCATAGTCAGACGCTCTCTGCAATCGCCGGCTGCCCGGAGTTCCGGGCCAAATCGCGGTCGAGGTAGTGGGTAATCGCGGCTTCGTTCAGGCCGATGCCGCGGAGGATGAATTCACTCACCTGTCGTTCAGGGTCTGCGCCCTCGCCATAGGACAGGCATGGCGTCGTCGGCATACGCGTCAGGCTCACCATTAGTAACGTGTGATGGGCAAACCAGAACAGGTTCATCGGCTTGCGTCCGACCTGTTTGGCGTCACCTGCCTCGATGGCGCTCTTGAGCGAGGCAAGGAAGGTGGGACCAATCAACTCACCGATCTTGTCGTAGATCAGGCGGGCAAATTCGCCGTCGTCGAGGTGACTGGCGAGCATCAGCCGGGTGCGCTGAGCTTCCTCCTGATCCGGCATCAACTCCACTTCGCGGAAATGGCGGATCATTTCGCGGACCAAGATCACGAGCGTCTCGGTCGAGGGTTCCAGCTCCATCAAACGAAGCAAATCGGGGTCGGCCGCGCATTCCTCGGCGAGAATTTCGGCATAAAGCGCCGATTTGGTCGGGAAATGCTTGAACAACAGCCCTTCGGAGATCGAGGCCGCCGCCGCCACACTCTTGGTCGTGGTACCGGCAAAGCCGTGACGGGCGAAACAGCGTTTCGCCGCGCCCAGAATCAGCTGACGCCGCAGGTCACTGGTCATGCGGAGGGTGCTCATCTTGTGAGTAAGCACTCACCTTTGATCCAAGTCAAGGGGATTGCTGCGACGCAAAATTGTTGTTGCAGAGGCGGGAGTTGTGAGGCTGGCGCTAGATCGGGCCGAAACCCAGCGCCCCGCAAATCCGGTTCACGATAAAAGTGCCGTCCCGGCTGGCCAACACCCGCTCCAGATTGGCGCTGTCGATCTTGATGCTGGCAAAGCGCGGACCGCCTGAAATGTCATGCATCGTTTTCGCAAACATCTCGATCTCGGCCATGGTCGCCATCGCGCGCGCATCGGCGATGCCGCAGGCCTTGGCCACGCCGACGAGATCCGTATTGGTTCCGGTGTGGCTCGCCTGCCCGCCGGTTTCGCCATAGACCTCGTTGTCCAGCACGACGATGCTGAGGTTTTTCGGCTGTTGCAGGCCGACGGTTGCGAGGCTTCCCATTCCCATCAGCATCTCGCCGTCGCCCGTGATCACGACGACCGGCAGTTTCGGTTGGGCCAACGCGACGCCCAATCCAATCATCACCGCGCCGCCCATCGCGCCCCAGAGATAGAAATTGCGGTCATGGTCGCCGGCCGCGGCAATGTCGTAGGTCGATGCGCCGAGACCGCCGACCACGACGGCGTCCTTGCGGTCTTCAAGCAGTGCGGAAACGACACTGCGGCGTTCGAGGAGATTTGCCTTGCTCATTTCACGAAGACCTTTGCGCCGATCAGGCGTTGCGACAGCAAAACGGCGGATGGCGTGCAGGCATTGTAGGCCTGCCCCGCCGCCGCCTCGACCACGTCGCGAACTTCGCCTGGATGCGAGGCCCGCAAGACCTTGACGCCGGACAGTTCGAGCACGCCGGGGGTGGTCGAGCCCATCGGCACCTGCCACGGATTGAACTCGCCCCATTCACCGCGCATCGTCACCAGGGTGAGGAACGGCAAGCGGAAGATATGGGTGAGCGACAGCATGTTGATGCAATTGCCTACCCCGCTCGACTGCATCAGAAGCACGCCGCGCTCGCCGCCGACCCAGGCGCCCGCCAGCAGCGCCACGCCCTCCTCTTCCGTCGTCAGCGGCACCGCCCGCATCGAAGGCTCAGCCAGCACCCGCTCGATCAACTGCGAATGTCCGGCATCCGGCACGTAAGCCACCTGACGGACATCGAAGCGCTGCAAAATCTCGAAAATATCTTCCGGCCAGGAAGGCGCAAATTCGGCCGGCGCTTGGTGACGGGCGTCCATGTCTGATGTTCCGTTCGGTGTCGGTATGCTTTCGGCGCCGGACTTTAGAGGGCGGCGCGTTTTTCGAAAGGCCGAAAATGGCATATCGGTGACGCGTCAGGGTATGGCGCTTCCACGCCTTGTTGCGTGTGCCATGCACCATCGAAACTCCGAATTGACAGGCCGCTTAAACCCGGCGAGGGTTTTCGCCAAATAACGAAAACAAAAGAGTCCGGGGATGAAAAACGCACCCATAGTCGTGTCGCTGTTCGCCTGCCTGTCCTTGAGCGTTGTGGCTGCCTCGGTTCGGGCTGACGACGCGAGCCCTCTGAGCGAAGGCGCCCTGCTCGATCTGTTGCAGAAGCAAAGTGGCGTCTATGACCGATCTCCTTCCGGAAAGACGCCCGAATTCATGGTCGATCCGACCTGGCCGCAGCCGTTGCCACACAGCTGGTTGCTGGGGCAAATCGGCGGCCTCTATGTCGACCATCACGACCATATCTGGGTCTACAACCGGCCGCGCACGCTCAACGACGACGAGGTGGGACTCGAGCCCGCGATCGCTGGCGCGACCGATGCCAAGGGTCAGCCCATCAATGGCCTTGGATTCGTGCGGGCCAACGGGTTCGGTGCGGACTGTTGCCGCGCGGCGCCTTCGGTGATGGAATTTGACGGCAGCGGCAAATTGCTGCGCGCCTGGGGCGGTCCAGCCGATCCCGGTTTTGTCGGCGGCAAATGCAAGACTGAAGACGGCTGCATCTGGCCGAATGTCGAACACGGCATCTATGTCGACCAGAACGATAATGTCTGGATTACCGGCAATTCCCCCGCCCCCAAGGCGGGCGAGAAGGAAATTCCGTGGACCACCAACAAGGGGGGCGGCGACGGCTTCATCTTGAAGTTCGACCGGGACGGCAATTTCAAGATGCGGATCGGCGGCACGCCGACCGCGCCCGACAGCAACAGCAGGGATGGCGGCCTCAACGGCACGCCGCTGCTCTATCGGCCCGCCGACATGGTGGTCGATCCCAGAACCAATCGGCTCTACGTCGCCGACGGTTACGCCAACCGCCGCGTCCTGATCGTCGATGCCGATAGCGGAAAATATATCGGGCACTTCGGCGCCTATGGGAGCAATCCGATCGACGACGCGGCGGCGGCCGCCGCCGGCACCTGGCCGCAAGGTTCAGCGAAGGGCGAGACGAAACCCGCCTTCTTCCGCAATCCCGTGCATTGCGTGAAGATCGCCGATGACGGCAAGATTTACGTCTGCGACCGCGGCAACGATCGCATTCAGGTGTTCGACGGCAAGGATGTCACACTCGGCAAGGAATGCAGCAATCCAAATGGCGAAGCCGGCAAATGCGGTTTTGTGACCGAGCGTTTCGTCAGCGCGAAAACCTATACCCAACCGGTGATGCCCGGCACGGCCGTGTCGATGAACTTCTCGCCTGATCAGGCGCAAAGCTGTCTCTATATCGGCGACAATACCAACCAGACAATTTACATCCTGGATCGCGGCAATCTGGAGCAGCTCGGCCGGCTCGGACATAGCGGCCAGATGGCCGGCGATTTCCACTGGCTGCACCAGGTTAGCCTGGACAGCCATGGCAACATCTATACCGGCGAGGTCGACACCGGGAAACGCGTGCAGAAATTCGCGCGATACGGCGCCAATGGCTGTAGCGGCAAAGGCACGGCCGCGATTGGCGGCGAGGCGGCGGAACGTCGATAGGTTTTTGCAACAGAGAGTTCTCAATGAAGCGTCATTGCGAGCGTAAGCGAAGCAATCCAGCGAGAAAATACAAGACTGGATTGCTTCGTCGCGCTGCTCCTCGCAATGACGGCCGAGGGTCCGCTGTCGGCGCAAGCGTCGCGTAACGGCTCAAACCACCGTGCGATGCCGTTCGATGCAAGTGCGCAACACCTCATCCATCGGCCTCGTCCACCAGGCTTCCGAGAAAATCTCGATCTCCGAATACCCGGCAAAACCTTCCGCTTCGACGGCGCCGCGGAGCGATTTGATGTCGATCACGCCGTCGCCCATCATGCCGCGGTCGTTGAGGATGTCCTTGGTCGGCACCAGCCAGTCGCAGACGTGAAACGCCAGCAGGCGATCTTTGCCGGCGCGGCGGATTTGCGGCAGCACGTCCGGATCCCACCAGATGTGATAGACGTCGAGCGCGACGCCGAGCGCGCCGGTACGACCGGGATCGAGGCGGTCGCAGATGTCGAGCGCCTGTTTGGTCGTGTTGACGCAGGCGCGGTCGGCCGCATAGGCCGGATGCAGCGGCTCGATCGCGAGCGGAAGTTTCGCCCCGCGCGCATATTCCATCATCTCGGCAATGGCGTCTTCGACCTGGCTTCGCGCGCCTGCGATATCCCGGGAAACAGCACTTCCCGGGCGCGAGTATTGCGGCAGGCCGCCGACCACGAGCACGACACAGGGCGCGCCGAGCGCCTTGGCTTCATCGACCGCGCGGCGGTTGTCGTCGCGTACCTCCATGCGGCGAGCGGCATCGGACGTGAACATGCCGCCGCGGCAGTAACCCGACAACTCGAGCCCCGTCTCGCGCACGGCGCGCACGGCGCGGTCGAGCCCAACAGCTGCCACCTGATCGCGCCAGGGGTCGATGGCGCGAATGCCGTGCCGCGCGCAGGCGTCGATGATCTGCAACGAGATCACCTTGCTTGCGCACGGTCGCTGTGTTGAGCGACAGCCAGCGGTGATCGGCCGAGAAATCCCGCATCAGGCTTCCACGCCGCAAACTGCCAGCACAGTCTTCATTCGTTTCGTCGCCAGTTCAGGATTGGCGAGCAATCCCGCCTGATCCGCCAGACGAAACAATTCGGCCAAATGCTGGGTCGAGCGCGTGCTTTCCTGCCCGCCGACCATGGTGAAATGATCCTGATGGCCGTTCAGATAGGCCATGAAGACGATCCCGGTCTTGTAGAAGCGCGTCGGCGCCTTGAAGATGTGGCGCGACAACGCCACCGTCGGCCCGAGCACGTCGTGAAACCCCTGCGCGTCGGAAGCCGCCAGCCGCGACAGCGCATAGGACGCCGCGGGCGCGATCGCATCGAAAATGCCGAGCAGCGCGTGCGAGTAGCCCTTGTCGTCGCCGGCGATCAGTTCGGCATAGTTGAAGTCGTCGCCGGTATACATCTTGACGCCATCGGCCAGCCGGCGGCGCATGTCGATTTCGCGCTGCTTGTCGAGCAGCGAGATCTTGACGCCGTCGATTTTGGCGGCGTTGGCGTTGATGATCGCGACCGCGGTGTCCATCGCTCTGCCGAGATCGGCCGAGCCCCAATAACCAGATCAGCGCCGGGTCGAACATGTCGCCGAGCCAGTGGATGATAACTGGCTCGCCCACCTGCGACAGCACGCGGTCGTAGACCTCTGGCGTAGTCGTCGGGCTGCGGGCGATTTTGGCGAGCGCGCGCGAGGCCATCAAGATGATACGCCCGCCGGCCTTCTCGATCGCCGCGATCTGATGTTCATAGGCGTGGATCACGTCGTCGAGCGCTCCTGGCGTCTTCAATCGCGAGATGGTCGGTGCCGGCGCCGGAGAACACCAGCGCCAGCCGCCCCTCGCCTTCGACGCCCGCACGGAGCGCTGGATCAATTCAAGCGAGGTCGGCCAATCCAGCCCCATGCCGCGCTGCGCCGTGTCCATCGCCTCCGCCACGCCGAGGCCGAGGTCCCAGATGTGCTCACGAAAGGCAATCGTCTTGTCCCAGTCGACCGCCGCGGTCAGCCACGGATCGACATCGGCGAACGGATTGGACACCACATGCGCGGCGGAGAACGCCACACGGTTGAGCGTACCTTCGAGTTGCGCGGGAAAACTCCGCGACGCCGCAAGCCGATAGGTTTCCAGTCGTCACCGCCAGCTGGTTCGGCAGCTTTAGCGACAGCGAGGATGCGGGCATCACCGGTTTGTTCATGAGCGGCTTCTCCTCACACATTGATCGGTGCGACGTCGATCCAGCGCCGCTCACGCCAGCTTTGCAGCGCACATTCGGCGAGCTGCACGCCCTTGGCGCCTTCGAGCAGCGTAAATTTATACGGCGCGTCCTCGCAGACGTGGCGAATGAACATTTCCCACTGCTCCTTGAAGCCGTTGTCGTAGGTCGTGTTCTCCGGCAGCTTCTGCCAGTCGGAATAGAAATCGTGCAGCCGCTTCTCGTCCGGATTCCATACCGGCCGCGGCGTCATCTGGCGCGCCTGGATGATGCAATCGGTGAGCCCCGCGACCGCCGAGCCGTGGGTGCCATCGACCTGGAAAGTGACGAGGTCGTCGCGGTAGACCCGCGTCGCCCAGCTCATATTGATATGCGCGATCACGCCGCCCTTGAGGCGGAAGGTCGCGTAGGCCGAGTCGTCGGCGGTCGCCTTGTACTTCTTGTTCTGCTCGTCCCAGCGTTCGGGAATATCGGTGTTGCCGATGCAGACCACGCTTTCGACCTCGCCAAAGAGGTTGTCGAGCACGTAGCGCCAGTGGCAGACCATATCGAGAATGATGCCGCCGCCGTCTTCGCTGCGGTAATTCCACGACGGCCGCTGCGCTTCCTGCCAGTCGCCCTCGAATACCCAGTAGCCGAACTCGCCGCGCACCGAAAGCATGCGGCCGAAGAATCCGGATTCGCGAAGGAAAGCGAGCTTCTTCAGGCCGGGCAAAAACAGCTTGTCCTGCACCACGCCGTGCTTGAGGCCCTTGCTGTTGCCGAGCTTCACGATCGCCACCGCCTCCTCGAGGTTGGTTGCGGTCGGCTTCTCGCAATAGACGTGCTTGCCGGCGTTGAACGCTCTCGTCAGCAAGCCCGGCCGGGCCTGCGTGGTGGCGGCATCGAAGAACACCGCGTCCTTTTTGTCCGAGAGCGCCGCGTCGATGTCGGTGGTCCAGCGCTCGACGGAAAAACGCCTGGCGAGCGCCTCCACTTTCGCAGGATCCCGGCCGACCAGGATTGGATCGGGCATCACGCGATCGCCGTTGGAAAGCTTCACGCCTCCCTGATCGCGGATCGCGATGATCGAGCGGATCAGATGCTGGTTGAGCCCCATTCGGCCGGTGATGCCGTTCATGATCACGCCGAGGCGTTGCGTCGTCATATCGATTGCTCCTGCAATGTTCTTGCTATTGGTTGTCGAAAGGTCTGCATGGCAGGCCATAGCGGATGAACGCCGGTCGCAAAGCCCGGCGCGGTCAATGTATCCCGTCAGGAGGTCGCCGTCATGGACGGCGAGCCGAACCCGATTGCCGGCACGTTCGTAGAGATCGGGATGCGCGGCGAGGAACGCATTCGCCTCGTCGGGTGGCGTATCGCCGAAGCCATCGACATAGTGATGGCCGTTCCGCTCCGCATGCGTGACGCCGATCAGGGCCCCGAGCGCCAGGTCCTGCTGCACCGAGAGCCCGGCCTGACAAGTCAGGTCTTCGCCCGTGACAAAGAACTTCTCTTTGCCCGTGCTCCATTTGGCCGCGCGGGTCGCATTGATCACGGACTTGTAGATTCCCTTGCACGACTTTGAGGAAATCCCGCGATAGCCGAGCGCGCGCGCGCTGACGAAAGCGTTATAGGAATCGTCGGCCTCGTCGATGATGAAATCGTAGACCGCGGCGATTCAT
>CAVVLH010000074.1:0-68504 GCA_963748805.1 uncultured Alphaproteobacteria bacterium
CGATGTAGGGTGTGTTTGTCATTCCGTAGCGGTGCGCAGCACCGAACTATGATGTGCACTTGCACATAGAGAATCTCGAAATTCCGGGTCTGGTCCTTCGGACCATCCCGGAATGACGGCGTCAACATCCGCACTCCCGATGGGCATCCGATGCCCATCGTCACGATGTTTAGTAGTGCGTAGGATGGGTTGAGCCCTTCGCGAAACCCATCATCTTCACGAATTTATTTGATGGGTATCGCTTCGCTCCACCCATCCTACGCGCTGACCTATCGTCAAAAAAATTTCCCGCCTTTCCCGATCGGAAAAAATCACTCCGCGCAGAGTCGCGCCGCTGTCGACCCCGTCTGCGAAAAATATTTCGCTTCTCGGTTTGGTAGACACAGCATTACTGATTCCAGCCGTCCCGCCTCGGCATGAGGGGCGTTTCGCGATCGTCACGGACGTGGAGTGCGGGATGCGGTGGACGCGGGGTGTCGCGAGACGAGCGGCGCCTTTGCCCGGCGGAGCCTTTGGCGAAGACGGGTGATGCGGACGGCGAAGTCGTGTGGGCCTGATGTCCCGACGCTGATATCAAGCTGGCGAAAATTCGCATCACGCTAGTGACGGAGACAACCAAGCCCGGTCTCCGGGGCGAGCACGAAGGAAACCGTTAAAACCATTGCGCGGGGAATGCCGGGTGTTTCCGGTGTGACCGTGGTGACTAACGCGCGTGTTTTCTACCACCACGCGCGGCTGCGGGCGCTACCGGGCGCCCGGCATTCCCTGCGCCCTTTGATCTCGGAGGGCGGGAACTCGATAGCAAAACTCGCGTGGAGGCGCGGCGAGATAGCGGAGCCGCGTCTATGGATGGGGGCTGCTTGAAATGCGTAGAAGTCGTTCCTGCGAAAGCAGGAACCGCATAGCCACCGGAAGTGGTTGGGCTGAATGTATTGGCCGAGTGCCTTATTGATAGATCACGCGGTATGGGTCCCCGCCTGCGCGGGGACGACGCTGGGGAAACACCTGCGCACACCCCAAATCCGCCACGCCCCTAGGCACCGGCTGCCCGTTGTTAGTGCTTGATGTCAGTCTGATCAGGTGTTCTGCTTAAAAAAGCTGCTGGAGCACCCCCTCTGTGTCGATCTTCGTCGCACTTCACCACGTCACCCACTACAAATACGACCGTCCGATCGATCTCGGCCCCCAGACCATCCGGCTGCGGCCGGCGCCGCATACGCGCATCCCGATCCTGAGCTATTCGCTCAAGGTGATACCATGCCAATCATTTCGTGAACTGGCAGCAGGACCCGCAAGGCAACTGGCTTGCGCGCTTCGTGTTTCCCGAGAAAGCCAACGAGCTGAAGATCGAAGTTGATTTCACGGCCGAGATGACCGTGATCAACCCGTTCGATTTCTTTGTCGAACCCTACGCCGACAGTTTTCCATTCGAATACACCGCCGATCTCAAGACCGAGCTTGCGCCTTATCTTGCAACCACCGAGGCTGGGCCGAACCTTGCCGCCTATCTTGCCGGCATCAAACGCGAGGCGCCTAGCACCGTCAATTTTCTCGTCGATCTCAACGCCGAGCTTCAAAAAAAGACTCGCTACATCATCAGGATGGAGCCGGGCGTTCAGAACCCGGAGGAAACGCTTGCCTCAGGCGCAGGCTCCTGCCGCGACTCCGCGTGGCTATTGATCCAGATCCTGCGGCATCTCGGCTTCGCCGCGCGTTTCGTCTCGGGCTACCTGATCCAGCTGCGGCCGGACATCGATCCGGTCGAAGGCCCGCGTGAGGTTGAAAACGATTTTACGGATCTGCACGCCTGGGCCGAGGTGTATCTGCCGGGCGCAGGCTGGATCGGATTTGACGTCACCTCGGGCATGCTGACCGGCGAGGGACACATTCCCGTTGCCGCTACGCCGCATTATCGGACCGCAGCGCCGATCAGCGGCGCCGTCGGATTTGCCAATGTCGAGTTCGGCTTCGAGATGAGCGTTAAACGAATCCGCGAAGCGCCGCGGATCACCCGGCCGTTCTCCGATGATTCCTGGGCGCGCCTCGACAAGCTCGGTGAGCAGGTCGACGCGGATCTGGCGGCCGGCGACGTGCGCCTGACCATGGGCGGCGAGCCGACCTTCGTCTCGGTCGACGATATGGAATCGGCGGAATGGAATATCGCCGCCGTCGGTCCCACCAAGCGCCGCTTCGCCGATGAGCTTATTCGCAAATTGCGGACGCGTTTTGCGCCCGGCGGCCTGCTGCATTACGGGCAGGGCAAATGGTACCCCGGCGAAAGCCTGCCGCGCTGGGCGTTCGGCCTTTACTGGCGCAAGGACGGCGTGCCGATCTGGAAGAACGCCAGACCTGATCGCGGACATCGAGGGACCGCACGAGGCAAACGTCGCGGAAGCGCAGAACTTCGCAGAAAAGACCGCGGAGCGGCTGGGGGTTGATTCCGAATACGTCATGCCCGCCTTCGAAGATCCCGGTCATTGGCTGCAAAAGGAAGCGGGCGCTGCCGCCGAATGTCGACCCCAGCGATTCCAAACTGTCCGACCCCGAAGAGCGCGCGCGGATGGCGCGAGTGTTCGATAAAGGGTTGAACGAGCCTCGCGGGTTCGTGTTGCCGATCCAGCGCTGGAACGCGGATGCCGGCAAGTGGAAGAGCGAACGCTGGCAGCTGCGCCGGAATAACCTGTTCCTGACTCCGGGCGACTCGCCGCTGGGGCTTCGGCTGCCGATCGCCTCATTGCCGCATATTCCCGCCGACGAATATCCCTACATCGTCGAACAGGATCCCTTGGCGCCGCGGGAGGAATTGCCGGTGTTTGACGGGGCGCCGGTGGAAAGCGGGCCGCAACAGCAGGTGCAGGAACAGCAGCTCAAGGGCGTTGGCGGCGGGTCCGTACCGCGATGTCGATCGAGATCCGCGACGGCGTGCTGTGTGCCTTCATGCCGCCGGTGGAGAAGATCGACGACTATCTGGAATTGATCGCGGCGGTGGAGGCGACCGCCGAGGACATGCAGGTCAAGGTACATGTCGAGGGCTATCCGCCGCCGTTCGATCCCCGCATCGAGGTGATCAAGGTGACGCCCGATCCCGGCGTCATCGAGGTCAACATCCAGCCGTCGACGAACTGGCGTTCGGCCGTCGATATCACCTTCGGTCTTTATGAAGACGCGGCAAAAATCAAACTCGGCGCGAATAAATTTCTGGTCGATGGCCGCCACACCGGGACCGGCGGCGGCAATCATGTGGTGATCGGCGGCGGCACGCCAAAGGATTCACCGTTTTTGCGCCGTCCGGATCTGTTGAAGAGCCTGGTGTTGTACTGGCAGCGTCATCCGTCGCTGTCTTATTTCTTCTCCGGCATGTTCATCGGCCCGACCAGCCAGGCGCCGCGCATCGACGAGGCCCGGCATGACGGCCTCTACGAACTGGAGATCGCGCTTGCCCAGGTGCCGCCGGCGGGAAAAGAGATTCCGCTATGGCTGGTGGACCGGCTGTTCCGGCACATTCTGGTCGACCTGACCGGCAATACCCATCGCGCCGAAATCTGCATCGACAAGCTCTATTCGCCGGACAGCCCGACCGGGCGGCTTGGCCTCGTCGAATTCCGCGCGCTGGAGATGCCGCCGGATCCGCGGATGTCGCTGGCCCAGCAGCTCCTGGTCCGCGCGCTGATCGCGAAATTGTGGCGCGAGCCGCAACAAGGGAAGTTCGTGCGCTGGGGCACGACCCTCCACGACCGCTTCATGCTGCCGCACTTCCTGTGGGAAGATTTTCTCGATGTGCTCGCCGAGCTCGGGCATTCCGGCTACGCGTTCTCGCCGGAGTGGTACGCAGCCCAGCTCGAATTTCGTTTTCCGGTGTTCGGCCGGGTGCATCACGGCGGCGTCTCGCTCGAAGTCCGTCAGGCGCTCGAACCCTGGCATGTTCTCGGCGAGGAGGGGAGCGCCGGCGGTACCGTGCGCTATGTCGATTCTTCGGTCGAGCGGTTGCAGATCAAGGCCGAAGGCTTTGTCGAGGGGCGCCACATCGTCACCTGCAACGGCCGGCGGATGCCGATGACGCCGACGGGGCGCTCGGGCGAGGCGGTCGCGGCCGTCCGCTTCAAGGCCTGGCAGCCGGCGTCCGGCCTGCATCCGACCATTCCTGTCCATGCGCCGCTGACGTTCGACCTGATCGACAGCTGGAACAACCGTTCGCTCGGCGGCTGCGTCTATCATGTCTCCCACCCCGGCGGGCGGACCTACGATACCAAGCCGGTCAATTCCTACGAGGCCGAGGCGCGCCGGCTTGCCCGGTTTCAGGATCATGGCCACACCCCCGGCAAGATCGAGCCGCCGCCGGAGGAGCGCACGATTGAATTCCCCTTGACCCTCGACTTGCGGACGCCACTCTTGCATTGAAGACAAGTGTGGAGAAGTCGTGGGATTTCAGGGATGGCCGACCAGGGAATCGGACAAGGAATCAAGGCCCGTCCGGGCAGCCGCCGCGTGGCGCAGTGGATGCGCGACTATGTGCCGCTGCCCGGAATTCCCGATGAATATATCGCCGAAGGCGGCACGCCGCGCGCGGTCTGGACCCGTTTTTTCGAAGCCTTCGCCACCCTGACGCCTGCCGAGATCGAACGGCGTTTCGGCACCGCCGACCGGCATCTGCGGGAAGCCGGCGTCAGCTATCGCGCACCCGGCGAGACCGCCGACCGGATGTGGCCGTTGAGCCATCTGCCGCTTCTGATCGATGAGGCCGAATGGCGGCAACTGACGGCGGGCATTGTGCAGCGCGCCCAGTTGCTGGAATTGGTGCTGAGCGATCTCTATGGCGAGGGCAAGCTGATCGCTGACGGGGCCATCCCGGCGGCCGCGATTGCCGGCAGCCCTGAATTTCTGCGGCCGGTGTGCGGGATCAAACCGCCGGGCGGACGATATCTCAGCCTGTATGCGGCCGATGTCGGCCGCGGACCGGACGGCCGCTGGTGGGTATTGAGCGACCGGACGCAGGCGCCGTCGGGCGCGGGCTATGCGCTCGAAAATCGTCTGGTGCTGTCGCGTGCCTTCGCCGGCCTCTACAAGTCGATGAACGTCGAGCGCGTGGCGCCGTTCTTCGAGGCATTCCGCGATTTGCTGCGCGCCGGCGCCGACCGCGATGAGCCGCGCATCGGGCTGTTGACGCCCGGCCAGTTCAACGAGACCTACTTCGAGCATGCGACGCTGGCGCGCTATCTCGGCTTCCTTCTGGTCGAGGGCGATGATCTCGCGGTCAGCGGCGATCGCATCCATATCCGCACCGTCGCCGGGTTGAAGCGGCTGGATGTGTTGTTGCGGCGGGTCGATTCCAATTTTCTCGATCCGCTCGAACTCAACGCTTCCTCGCAACTCGGCGTACCCGGGCTGATCGACGTGCTCCGCAAGAACGGCGTCGTGGTTGCCAACATGCCGGGCTCCGGCGTGATGGAAGCGCGCGCTCTGCTCGGCTTTCTGCCAAGTCTTTGCCGGCGTTTGCTTGGCGAAGACTTGAAGATGCCGCATATCGCGACCTGGTGGTGCGGACAGGCTTCCGCCCGCGAGGAAGTGCTGTCGCGGCTCGACGGGATCGCGATCGAAGGCGCCTATCGCCGCGATGTGCCGGGCTTTCCGGGCCAAAGCCCGGTGCTGGCCGGCGAGTTGCCGGCGGCCGATCGCGAAAGGCTGAGGACGGCGATCAGCGATCGGGGCATCGATTTCGTCGGCCAGGAGCTGGTGCGGCTATCGACCATGCCGGTGTGGGATCAGGGGCGGATCGCGCCGCGGCCGTTCGTGCTCCGGGTTTTTGCCGCCGCAACCGCTGACGGTTGGACGATCATGCCGGGTGGCTTCTGCCGGATCGCCGAGCAGCCTGACGCGCGAGCCGTATCGATGGGAGACGGCGCCCGCGCTGCCGACGTGTGGGTGATTTCCGATCGGGCGGTGCCGGCGACGACGCTGTTGCCGGCCACCGATACGGTGCGCATCCGGCGCATTGCGGGCTGGGTGCCGAGCCGGGCCGCCGACAACCTGTTCTGGCTTGGCCGCTACCTCGAACGCGCCGAGGCGACGTTGCGTCTGATCCGGGCGCTGGCAAGCTCGCCGCGCGACCCCGTCAAGGGAACATCGACCGTATTCCATACGGTGGAACGGATTCAGCGGCTTCTTCTGGCATGGGGCGCGACGTCGCAAACCGCGCGGACCCAGCCTGCCAGGGTGGTCGCCGAAGCGCTGCAAAACGAGGAGCGCTTCGGTTCGGCGCTGTCGCTGGTGCGCTCGGCCCAGCGCACGGCGACGTCGCTGCGCGAGCGGCTGTCGCCGGATGCCTGGCAGGTCATCACCGAAATGGCGGAGCGGCTGGCGCAGGAGGTCGAGGACGACGACGGCGTCATCCGCGCTGCCGAACTGTCGTTGCAGGAGCTGGCAAGCTTTGCCGGCCTCGCCCAGGAAAACATGAATCGCGCCGCCGGCTGGCGCTTCCTCGAGTTGGGCCGCCGCGTCGAACGCTCGATCAACACGGTGCGGTTCGCCCGCCAGTTTGCCTATGACGAGGCCACCAGCGAAGACCTCGACGTTCTCCTGACGCTGGTGGATTGCCAGATCACCTACCGTTCGCGCTATCTTGTCGGGCCGCTGCTGGCGCCGGTGCGCGATCTTGTGGTCCTCGATCCCTACAATCCGCGGTCGGTGGCGTTCCAGGTCTCCGCGCTGAACGACCACATCGCCAACCTGCCGACGTTAAAGGAAGGTGGGTTGATCGAGCGGCCGCAACGTCTCGCCGTCGCGGCGCAGGCGGTACTGACGACGGCCGAAGCCGCGAGCCTTTCCACGCAGGCGCTGTTTGGCCTTGAACAAGATCTGCTCCAACTCGCCGATGCGATCGGGCAGCACTATTTTCCGCACGGGCCGAATGCCGCGAGGCCCGAGAAATTGACGGGCCTTGCGTGATCTACGACATCCGTCACGTCACCTCATACAGTTATGAAAGTCCGGTCAGCTTCGCGAGGTGCTCGCTGCGGCTGCAACCGAGAAGCGGCGACGGGCAGGAATTGATCTCCCACATCGTCGATATCAGGCCACGTCCGGCGGATCGCGCCATCAGACGTGACTTTTTCGGGACGCAAACCGAAAGCATCCTGATCGAGGCGGCGCATCGCAGTCTGCGGATCGATTCGAGGTCGCGCGTATCCGTGTCGCGCAGCGCGCCGGATCGCCGCGCGCAAAGCCGGCCTTGGGAAAGCGTTCGCGATGTCGCCATCGAGGCCAAAAGCCTCGGTCCGGCTTCTCCGATCGGATATGTCTTCGCAAGCCCGCTGGTGCCGGTGCAGCGGCCGGTGACCGCCTACGCGTCGGCGAGCTTTCCGGCAGGCGGCGGCATTCTGGCCGGTGCGGTCGACCTGATGCACCGGATCAGGACCGATTTCAAATACGACCCGAAGGCAACCGTGATCTCGACGCCGCTCAACGAGGTGTTCGAGAAGCGCCACGGCGTCTGTCAGGACTTTGCCCATGTCATGATTGCCGGCCTGCGTGGCCTTGGCCTGCCGGCGGCCTATGTCAGCGGCTACTTGCGGACGATACCGCCGCCGGGCAAGGAACGTCTGCAAGGCGCCGACGCCACCCACGCCTGGGTATCGTTATGGTGCGGCGACGGTCTGGGCTGGATCGGATTCGATCCGACCAACGATATCCTGGTCGAGAACGATCACATCGTTCTGGCCGTCGGTCGCGATTTTTCCGACGTATCGCCGGTCGACGGCATCATCGTCGGATCGCGAAAGCAGAAACTCAACGTGGCTGTCGACGTGCTGCTGGTCGAGTGACCCGCGAACCGATCGCGTAGCGTTGATCGCACGCGCCATCGCTTCTTAACGGGGCCTTTACTATTTGTCGTGTTTGGCGACCGCGCGTAAGACCTGCTTAGCTCTCTCCCCGTAGATTTACCGGCAAACAGGCACCAGCAGAGTGCAAGAGCGGGGAAAAAGCATGCCGGATATGTCAGACGCAAACAAAGGCTCGTCTTCGATCGAACGCGGTCTTTTCAACCAGATCGCTCTGTTCAGCGCCAGCGGGCTTGCCATGTCGATGGCGTTTATCTTCATCGGCGACCTTCGGATCCTGTATCCCTGGTTTTGAGGCGCTCCGGGCGGCTCGATCCGTTCAAAAATGTATTTTATCGGCCTTCGCTGATCGTGCGCAGGCTAGTGGAGTGGATTTGACATCCGCTACCCTTTAGCCGGGAATGCGTAAAGCGAATGTCAAATCCAAAACTCCAATAGAAACCTATATTTGCTAGTGGTTCTTTGATTCTAACATTTGCAAAAGTGCCTGCCACATCAGGATGCAAATGTTAGAATCGGACCACTAGATTAGCTGACCGTCGCGCTTCGCGGCGCGGCTTCGCCTTCGGCGCGCAGGTCGCGGAAGAATTTTTCGACTTCGCGCGATAGCCGTTCTGCCGTCGAGGCAAGCTCGCTGGACGCCGTAAGCACTGACGAGGCGCCCTTGTTGGTGTTCTCGATGGCCTCGCTGAGCGATCCGATATTGGAGACGAGGGTCGAGTTGCCGTCGGCGGCGAGCTGGGCGTTTTGCGAGATCTCGCGGGTTGCGGCATCCTGCTGCCCGACCGCGCCCGCGATATTGGACGTGACGCCATTGATCTCGCGGACCGCGGTGCCGATTTCGCGCACCGACTCGACCGCATTTTTCGTCGAGACCTGAATCAGGTTGATATTCTCGCCGATTTCGGACGTCGCTTTCGCGGTTTGCCCGGCGAGTGCCTTGACTTCGTGGGCCACCACGGCAAAGCCTCGGCCCGCTTCGCCGGCGCGTGCGGCTTCGATCGTGGCGTTCAGCGCCAGAAGGTTGGTCTGTTCGGCAATAGCCTGAATAAGGGTAAGCACGCCGTCGATACGTTGGGTTGCCGCAGCGAGACTTTCGATTTCGGCGACCGATTTTTCGGTACGCTGTCCGGCCTGCTCGACCACCTCGGCCGATTGACGCATTTGCCGGCCGATCTCTTCGATCGACGCGGAGAGTTGCTCGGCAGCGCCCGCCACCGCGAAAACGTTGCTGGAGGCCTGTTCGGTCGCGCGCGCCGCGGCGCTCGCCCGGCCGCTGGCGTCGGCGGCGACGCCCGAAATGGACTGCGCGGTATTGCGCATCGCCGAGGCGTTATCGTTCACCGCGGCCAGCACGCTTCCGATCGCGCTGCGGAAGGATTCCACCGAAGCCTCGATTTGCCGGGTCCGTTCTTCGCGGGCCTTGGAAGCCAGAATCGCCTGTGCGTTGAGGTTGCGGTTGTGATCCATCGCTTCCTGAAAGACGCGGATTGCACGGGCCAATGCGCCGATTTCGTCTTGCCGGTGGGTATGCGGAACCTCGACGCCCTCCACACCCTCGGAGACCTGCTTGATGGTGGTCGTGATCGCCGAAAGCGGACGCGCGACCGAGCGGGAGATGATGAAGATGCCGGCGCCGACCAGCACCAGCGCAATTCCGCCGAGGCAAGTCAGGAGAAAAGCGAGCTGGCGGTTCAGGGCGGTGTCCAGAGCAATTCGTCGGCTCCGTTCCGCATAAACCTTCGAAAGCTCTCCGAGGTCGTGGTTAAGAGCGATGCGCACCTCGCGATTGGCTTCGTTATCGCCCCATTCCCGGCCCGCTTCGTGGCTGATTTCGACTGCACGGCGAACGAGTTCCTTGCGGAATTCGACGAATTGGTCGATCCGCTTTTTGAATACGGCAAATTGCTGGGCGTCGTCTGCCTGGGTGATTGATTCCCAGTTCTTGACGACGCCAAGGAGCTGTTCGCTGAATTTGTGCAGTCCGTCGCCGTACTTCTTGACGACGGGCAGCTCGGTCGACATGTAGATCCCGCGCGACTCCATCACCACGGCATAGACCAGCGAGTTGACGCGCTCGACATTGAGCGCAGCCTGGCTTGCGGTTTCGATGGATTGGGTAAGTTCGGTGCCGCGACGGGTGTTGTAGTCGGACAGTGCAGTAATGGCCGCGGTCAGAAGCGCAAACAGGGCGAAGATCGAATAAAGCTTGAAGGCAAGCGAGAAGCTTGAGCCTTTCTTGAAAGCCGGTGATGCAATAGATTTCATGATGGCAGGCATCCTTGGCCTCACTCAGGAGGCCAATCAAACTGTGACGGCCGTCATAACAACTATGTGTAATCTTCCTCTATTAAATCTTAACCATTGCCTCTGCCGGGGCCGATAATGGCCAGATTTCGATGGTTTAGAAGGGACGTCTCGCTGCACGGTTATGTAAAATACATAGACTAATCAATGTTTTACTCATTCGATTGGTCCGCCGGGCCCAGACTCGTCATATGCAACCTGATGCGAGGCAGCTTGTCGCAGGCAGACACGCCAAATGCTGCGTTATCGATGAGATTTGGCAGGCGGCGCCGACCGGTCGGGCGAAGGCTTGGCTCATCGGCACGTCATCAGCCGTACCGATGATCCCACAGCCTTTGCGGCGATCGCTGCGCAGACGGTCGGATCGTTCCTCGACTGGCTGCTTTCCGGTAAGGCCAGCCGGGAGATTCTCAAGACAATTGCGCGCGGGGGTCACGTCGGAGACGGCAGCGGCGGTTTCGAAACTGATGCGCAATCAGGCCCCGATTTTGGTCGCGAAAAAATGCGAACTTGTCACCGCTTTTCACGATCGGTTCGAACGGCCGGATGAGCGCGCGGCTACAGACCTTTCATCCCTTCGATGATGCCAAAGGCATTACCGCATCAATACTGGATGGCATTCTGAGCCGCCACCCGAGCAACCATGCGGCCCGTGCGGGGTTATGCCACTGCCACAATCCTGAAAAATTTGTGGCCCAGCTTGGGGATTGCATGATTAGATTATCAAAGTTGAAGGCGCAGAGGGAGCTATGAGAGCTGAAAGCGCTGGCGTCATACGCCGTATCCTGTGCGTCTTTCCGCGCTACACGTCCTCTTTTGGCACGTTCGAATACTCCTATCCGCTGACTGACGGCGTTCAGGCCTTCATGCCCCCGCAAGGGCTGTTGCTGATCGCAGCTTATATGCCTGAAAGCTGGCCGGTCCGGTTCGTCGACGAAAACATCCGGCCCGCGACGGCTGAGGATTTCGAGTGGGCGGAGGCCGTCCTCGTCAGCGGCATGCATATTCAGCGGCATCAAATGAACGACATTTGCCGCCGGGCGCACGCCTTCGACCTGTCGGTCGCGATTGGCGGGCCTTCGGTCAGCGCCTGTCCAGACTACTATCCTTCGTTCGACTATCTGCATGTTGGCGAATTGGGCGATGCGACCGACGAATTGATCGCGCAGCTGGCGCGCGATCCATCGCGCCCGTCGCGGCAGGTGGTGTTCAGGACGGCCGACCGTCTCGACATGACATGCTTCCCGCTTCCCGCTTACGAGCTTGCCGAACTCCCGCGCTACTTTTTGGGGAGTATCCAGTATTCGAGCGGATGTCCCTATCAGTGCGAATTTTGCGATATTCCCGGCCTCTATGGTCGCAACCCGCGCCTGAAAACACCGCAACAGATCACGGCCGAACTCGACAAGCTGCTTGAATGCGGTATCCGGGGTTCGGTCTATTTCGTCGATGACAACTTCATCGGCAACCGCAAGGCTGCGCTCGACCTGTTGCCGCATCTGGTCGAATGGCAGAAGAAAACCGGCTTTGTTTTGCGCTTCTCCTGCGAGGCGACGTTGAATATCGCCAAGCGGCCGGAAATTCTGGCCGGGATGCGAGAGGCGTTCTTCTCCACGATCTTCTGCGGCATCGAAACGCCGGATCCGGTAGCGCTGAGAGCGATGCACAAGGATCACAACATGATGGTTCCCATCATGGAAGGCATCCAGACGATCAACAGCTACGGAATGGAAGTTGTCTCCGGAATCATTCTCGGACTGGATACGGACAAGCCGGAAACCGGCGCCCATCTGCTCGAGTTTATCGAGGCCTCGCGAATTCCGCTCCTCACCATCAATCTGCTTCAGGCGCTGCCCAAGACGCCGCTCTGGGACCGCCTGGTGCGGGAGAATCGTCTGATCGAAGACGAAGGGCTGGAGTCCAATGTTGTTTTTCGCCAGCCCTACGATGATGTCGTCGATACCTGGCGCAAGTGCATGGGCTTAGCCTATGAACCCGCCAAATTGTTGCAGCGTTACGAATACCAAATTCGAGAAACCTACCCGCATCAGATCAAGCGGCCGTCGTCACGTCAGCAATTGACATGGCCGAATATCAAGCTCGGTCTGGTCATGCTGCGCAACATCTTCTGGAAGGTCGGGGTTCTCGGCGACTACAAGCTCGAATTCTGGAAATTCGCCCTGCGGCGCATGGTCCGCGGCGAGATCGAGTACCTCATCGCCTCGATGATGGTTGCGCATCACCTGATCATGTTCGCGCGCGCCGCCTCCCGCGGGCGGCAAAATGCGTCGAACTATTCCATGCGGCTGCGCGAGGCTTCCGTCCCTGCCGAGTAATCCCAAAAAGACCGGGCTGACGCTGCTGTCGCTCGCGCGCCTGCGCGAGTTGACACCGGCGCGCGTCGCGTCGGGTCGCGCCGGTGCGAGCCTCCCAACCAAGGCCTCGGGCTCGGCTATGACGATGCGGCTGCAAAGATCGGCTGGTTGATTCGCGAAGGCCTCGCCCGGCAATTGACCTGCGTCGGTTTGAAAGACGAAAGCGGTATCCAGCTGAGCCACGCTATTGCCGCTAATTCAAGCTAATGTGAAAATGTCGTGAGATTGCGGCCCGGTCGAGCTGTGCCATCCAAAGCGCGCAGCTTGCGAGAAGCCCGGCAGACCTGCTACACCAGCCGCACAAAATTATCGTATATTTTCAAAGGCTATTGTAGCACTCCGCTGATCGGCGGGAGCTTTCCAGGCTTGATTTTGCTGTACTTTGAGTTGGCTGATTGAGCCGGTGTGAGAATTGGATAGGGCATGCTCGAAAAGAACAACGAGAGTGAAGTCCACGTCGAGAAAATCGAGCAGCGGCCGATGGGCAGCATCGCCTTTGGACTCGAAAGAATCGGACTCATTGCGGTTCAGGCGCCGATTTTGTCCTGTATCATTCTCGTGGCGCTCGTCATCGGCGCGATTTTCGGAATCGAGCGCATCAAGATCGACGATTCCTTAAGCCAGCTCTTTCGCTCCAACTCCCGCGAATACCGGCAATATGAATCGGAAATCAAGCGTTTCCCGGCGACGGAATTCGATGTGCTTGTGGTGGTCGAGGGCAAAAATCTGCTCGCGCGCGACAATCTTGAAAAGCTCCGTGATTTCATCACCGACCTGCAACTGGTGGAGGGTACGCGCGGCCTGATCTCGCTGTTCTCGGCGCGTCAGGCGCCGGCTCCGGGTAAATTTCCGGCTGCGCTGTTTCCGTCCGAATTGCCGCAAGGAGCCGACTACGACAGGTTCATCGAAACGGTGAAATCGAACGAACTTATTCGTGGAAAATTGTTGTCGGAAGACGGCACGCTGGCGCTGGTCGTGCTCTCGCTTGAGCCGGACGTGGTTGCCAGCAACAAGCTCGGCAGCACCATCGGCGAGATCCGCAAGCTGATGAAGGATGACCTTGGCGATACCGGGCTCAACGCCGAATTGTCCGGCGTGCCCGTGATGCAGCTCGAGATTCGCAATGCCGTCGAACGTGACGGACTTACCTACAATGTCCTCGGAATTCTCGCCGGTTGCGTCATCGCCATCATTTTCTTCCGCAAGATATCGTTCATGGTGGTGGCGGCGTTCCCGCCTATCATCGCGATTTTGCTGGCGCTCGGCGCTCTCGGCTGGGCGAACTTCAACCTCAATATGTTTTTGAACGTGATGACGCCGCTGATCATGGTGATCAGCTTTTCGGACTCGATGCAGCTTACCTTTGCGGCGCGCGACCGTCTGATTGCCGGACAAGACAAGTACACGGCTTTCCGCAATGCCGTGATGGTGGTAGGCCCGGCTTGCGTGCTGACGCACGGCACCGCCGGAATCTCGTTCATTGCGCTTCAGTTTTCGGATTCCGACCTGATCCGCAAATTCGGCGAAGCAGGGCTGGCTGCAACCATCATCGCGCTGATCGCCGTGCTGTCGCTCGTGCCGGTATTCGGCGTGCTGCTGGTGCGCAACGAAAAGGTCTTTGCGGTCAAGTTCCAGGGCGCCGACGCCGGCGTGCAGATGCTGCGGAATTTCTGTTACTGGATCGCGGTGCGGATGGTGGGCCGCCCCGGCCTTTTCAGTCTCATCGCGGTGCTGTTCGTCGGTGGCCTCGCGGTGGTCTACGCGAATCTCCAACCGCGCTATCGTCTCGCGGATCAGGTGCCGGACAAGCAGCAGGCGGTTGCCGCCAGCGGCCGTCTCGACGCCAAGCTGACGGGCGCCAATGCGATCGACGTGTTGATCGAATTCCCGAAGGGCGCTTCGCTCTATTCTCCCGAAACGTTGCAGACGATAGCCGACGTTCATTCGCTGGTCGAAAAGCAGGCGGGTGTCGGCAATGTCTGGTCGCTCGAGACACTGCGGCGCTGGCTGGCGGAGAAAGCGGGCAGCTCGGATGTCGCGACCCTGAAGGAATATGTCAGCGTCATTCCCAAATATCTGGTGCAGCGCTTTATCGACGCCAATCAGGATGCGGTGGTGGTGTCGGGCAGGGTGCCGGACCTGGATTCCAGCCAGATCCTTCCCGTGGTCGACAAGCTCGACAATGGACTGAATGCCGTGCGCAAGGCGCATCCCGGCTACGAGATCGCGGTGACGGGCCTGTCTGCGATCGCCGCGCGCAATTCCGCCAACATGATCGAAAAACTAAACCGCGGCCTGACCATCGAATTCGCGCTGGTCGCGATTTTCATCGGGCTGGCCTTCCGCTCCGTGGTCGTGATGTTCTCCTGCATCCTGCCCGGCATTTTCCCGGTCGTTATGTCCGGCACGGTGCTTTGGTTGCTCGGGGAGGGGCTGCAATTTGCCAGCGTCGTCGCGCTGACGGTGTCGTTTGGGCTGGGACTCAGCGCCACGATCCATTTCCTTAATCGCTTGAGGCTGGAGTCCAGGCCCGACGTGACGCCGGAGCTTGCAGTCGAGCGGGCTACTGTTCTGGTCGGGCCGGCGCTGATCCTGACCACGGTGGTGCTCGCCTGCGGTCTGGTCGTGACCGTATTTTCGGATCTGCCGTCGCTGCGTCTGTTCGGCTGGCTGAGCGCATTCTCGATGGTGTCGGCGCTGGTGGCTGACCTCTTCATCCTGCGCCCGACGGCGATGTTCCTGATCAACCTGTCTATGAAGCTGCGCGGAACGGCGCGTCCCGCTGGACCCGCCCTATAGTTCGGCCCTCGAAGGGAAGAGTTAGCTCTTCACCATCGTGATCGATACGCCCCTGATGTCACCCTTGGAAGTGATTTGAACCGTCTGCCTGTTGCCGCTGGTCCGCAACGTCAGGCTCGCCGTAAAGCCCGGGGATTCGACGGTGACGTCGATCTTGCCGCTGCCGGCCGTTCCTACCAGGCTGCCGGAAACATTGCGGTTCGTCTCCGACCAGTTGCCGGTAATATGATCGCCGTGGCTGGTGACGTCACTGGAGAGATCGAACTTGTAGCTGTCGCTGGCACAGCGAAGGGTTTGCTTCAACACCAGGCCGGTGTCGTCGATCTGGTAGACCGCCCGGCAGCGCAGCCGCTCGGTCGAGCCGTCCGAGAGGGAAACTGTTCCGTTGCCCGACCATGTGCCGTCAAAGCCGGCAAACGGACGAGTTTGTGCGTGACCTGACGACGTCGACATCAGCAGCGCCGCGACAATTGCACTCGCTTTGATCGTTTGCCCGATCAATCCTGAACCGATGTGTTTCATCTTGAATTGCCCCATTCGAATGTGACCTTTTCGCGCACGGCATTCTTTGCGCGCATGTCCTTTGGTGTTTCAGCAAACAGTTTGGTTCAAAGGATCATTCGATAGGCGCCGCGTCCGCCGAGGAACTTGCTTCCTAGTGACAAATTTTCTTCACTCCGGGACAAAGTGAGGCATCCGCGTTTTTTTACTCGCGAAAGCGGCGGGACTTCAGCTATCGTGAACCTCTCGCCGCGCGGCAATCGCCCTGCGCCTGATCCACAAAAATGCCGTGTAGTGCCAATCGGTTACGTGTTCCTCGAAATTGGCGTTCGGGGGCCGCAATTTAGGGAGATGGTCGCCGCAAATTTGGCCGCATTTGCCAGCGCTTCTGCTTGCTGAAATCGGCGGCCTTCGCAATCTGGATAGTCTGCCCCGCTGATGCCACGTGCTATTCGGGTTAGAAAATCTCCGTCGCAATAATCTTCGCCGTAAGAATTAAAAGGAACACAATGCGTAAATCTTTCTTCGTCGCTGCTCTGCTGTCGCTGTCGGTCTCGGCCGGGGCTCTGGCCGAACAACAACACGGCGGAACGGCCGAGGAGCAGAAAGCCTGTGCCCATGACGTTCAGAAATACTGCCGCGCCGTCATGAATGACGCCGACCTCATCGTTCTGAGCTGCTTGCAGCAGAACAGGGCCAAGCTGACCAAGGCTTGTGATCAGGTCCTTGTCAGCCACGGCCAGTAAAAGCCTCAAAAGCCGCCTTCAAACGCCTGCCGCCGCCCGGTCCCGGGAGGCGGCAGGCGTCTGTCTGGTGGGTGGATGGCATTGGTTTTGGTGATGGTTTCGCCTATATGGGGCTGATCTAATTCCGAAAGCGTGCCGGGACATCCGACGCATGCGCAACCCATGACACAGCCTGCCTTTAGAGATGACCAGCGCGGAGATGACCAACGCGAGCGAGTGGCGGTCCGGCAAGGGCCACCGCGACGAGAATTTTCCAGTTGCGTCGTGGATCATCCACCCGCGGCATCGGGCATTGATCCTGGCGTTCTATAACTTCGTCAGAACCGCCGACGATATCGCCGACCATGAAACGCTCGGCGGCGACGAAAAGCTTGCGCTTCTCGATCTGCTGGAGGCCGAGTTGCTCGGCAAGGGTGACAGCCAAATGGAGGCCGTCAATCTGCGCCGTGCGCTGGCCGAGCGGGGGATGCCGCCGCGCCATGCGCTCGATGTCCTGATCGCTTTCCGCATGGACGTGACCAAGCTTCGTTATGAGACATGGGACGAAGTGATTCATTACTGCCGGTATTCGGCGATGCCGGTCGGCCGGTTCATGCTCGACGTTCACGGCGAAAGCACGTCGACCTGGGTGGCGTCGGACGCGCTGTGCGCCGGCTTGCAGATCAACAATCACCTTCAGGACTGCGGCAAGGACTTCAGAAATCTCAACCGCGTCTATCTTCCGCGTGATGCGCTGGCGGCCAGCGGCGCTTCCGCCGAACAATTGGGCGAGGCGCAAGCCGCGCCGGCATTGCTGCAATGCCTGCAATCGCTGGCGGCGCGTAACGAAGTCCTGCTCGACGAGAGCAAGTCGCTGGCAGGGGAAGTCAGGGATTTCCGGCTTGGGCTCGAGATCGCCGTCATTCAGTCGTTCGCTGACAAGATCGTCCGTCTTCTGAAGACGCGCGATCCCTTGCGCGAACGGGTGCACCTTAGTCCGATCGAATTGCTGGCCTTCAGCCTCGGGGGCCTCGCCACCGAATCGATCCACCGCCTCTCCGGGCGCCGCCCGGTGTCGAAATCGGCGGCCGGCGCATGACGGGAGAGGTGGCGGCGGCCAATCCGAATTACGGCACGACGGCATCGGGCAGTTCGTTCTATGCCGCGATGCGCATCCTTCCGCAGGAGCAGCGGGAGGCGATGTTTCAGATCTACAGTTTCTGCCGCCAGGTCGACGATATCGCAGACTCCGACGGACCGCGCGATCAGCGGCTGGCAGCGTTGCAACAGTGGCGTGAAGATATCGACGCGCTCTATCACGGCCATCCGCCGTCGCGGCTGCGCGATTACGTTGCCTCGGTCAAACAGTTCGGTCTAGAGCGAGAGGATTTTCTGGCGATCGTCGATGGCATGGAAATGGATGTTCCGCAGGACATCCGGGCGCCGGATCTTGCCACCCTGGATCTTTATTGTGACCGCGTCGCGAGCGCGGTCGGGCGCCTCTCGGTCAAGGTGTTCGGTTTACCGAGAGAGGACGGCATTCTGCTCGCGCATCATCTCGGCCGCGCGTTGCAGTTGACCAACATTCTGCGCGACATCGATGAAGACGCCGCGATCGGAAGGCTGTATCTGCCGAAAGAGGGACTGGCGCAGGCAGGCATCAGTTCGACCGATCCGCTGGTCGTTGCTGCCGATCCGGCGGTGCCGAAGGTCTGCGCGCCGCTGGTGGAGCAGGCTAGAGACCATTTTGCGCAGGCCGATGCGATCATGGCCCGCAATCCGCGCCGTGCGGTCCGCGCGCCACGCATCATGTCGAAGTATTACGGTTCCATTCTGGCATTGCTTGTTGCGCGCGGGTTCGCTAACCCGCGAACGCCGGTTCGCCTGAACAAGGCGGCCCGCATCGCCATTCTGCTTCGCTACGGCTTTTTCTGACGTCCAAGTCTTTCACACAACCATCATGCAAAAAGTTGCCCACATCGTTGGCGCGGGAATTTCAGGCCTGTCGGCCGCCGTCCGGCTGGCGAATGCGAATTTCAAGGTTCACCTCTACGAGGCCACGCAGCAAGCGGGCGGACGCTGCCGGTCTTATTTCGATGCCGCAACCAACCTGACCATCGATAACGGCAACCACCTGCTGCTCTCGGGCAACCGCCATGCTCTGGCCTATGCAAAGTCGATCGGCACCGAAGCGGGGCTGGTGGGACCCAAGCGCGCCCAGTTTCCCTTTGTCGATCTGACGACCGGCAAACGCTGGCAGCTCGATCTCGGCGACAGCCGCCTGCCGCTATGGGTGTTCGATTCCGCGCGACGGGTGCCGGACACGAGCCTGCGCGACTATCTGGCGTTGATGCCTTTGATCTGGTCGTCGCCTTCCCGGCTGGTGGGCGACGCCATCCCTTGCGAGGGCGTGCTGTACCAGCGTTTGGTACAGCCGCTGCTTTTGGCTGCGCTCAATGTTGATCCGCCCGGCGGATCGGCCGGTCTTGCCGGCGCGATCGTGCGGGAGACGCTGCTGGCGGGCGGGCAGGCCTGCAGGCCGTTAATTGCGCGCGAGGGCCTGAGCGCGGTCCTGGTCGAGCCGGCGATCAAGCTGTTGCAGGGCAAAGGCGCCGATATCCGTTTCGGGCAGGAGCTGCGCGGATTTGGCAGCGCGGCCGATCGGGTCAATGAGCTCAAGTTCGGCGAAGAAGCCATCTCCGTTGCCGCCTCGGATGTCGTCGTTTTGGCAGTGCCGCCGCGGCCTGCGGCCTCGTTGCTGCCGGGGTTGAAGACGCCGTCGAAGTTCCGCGCCATCGTGAACGCGCATTTTCGCTTCGAGCCGCCCAAAGACCTGCCCGCCATTTTGGGCGTCGTGGGAGGGCTGGTGGAATGGCTTTTCACGTTCCCTCAGCGCCTGTCGATCACGATCAGCGGCGCCGACCGCCTGGTGGATATGCCGCGCGAGGAGCTCGCCCAGGCGATTTGGCGGGATATCTGCCAGGCCTCGGGGATCGCGGCGGAACTGCCGCCCTGGCAGATTGTGCGCGAGCGCCGCGCCACATTTGAGGCCACGCCGGAACAGAACGCGCTGCGGCCCGGCGCCGTGACGGCCTTCAAAAACCTGTTTCTTGCCGGCGACTGGACTGATACGGGGTTGCCGGCAACTATCGAGGGTTCGGTACGGTCAGGGAACCGCGCAGCCGATCTCGTCCTCGCCATGCCCCAGGGCTGACGACCAGCACTGATGACCATGGCTGATCGACGGACGGCGAGAATTAACGTTTTCCGTGAGGCCGGACGGATAAAGACTTAGGATTTCGGACGAAATGCAGTCTGTAGCCAGCCAGCTTGGGAACGCCGACGGCCTCGAAGCGAGCATCGCTTCCGCGACACTAGGGCTGCTGAATGATCGCCAGGCCGATGGGCACTGGGTATACGAGCTTGAGGCCGATTGCACCATTCCGGCCGAATATGTGCTGCTCGCCCACTATCTCGGGGAGCCGGCCGATACGGTCCTGGAAGCCAAGATCGCCAACTACCTGCGTCGGGTTCAGGGTGCCCATGGCGGCTGGCCGCTGGTCCATGAAGGCGAGTTCGACATGAGTGCGAGCGTCAAGGCCTATTTCGCCTTGAAGATGATCGGCGATTCCATCGATGCGCCGCATATGGTGCGGGCGCGCGAGGCGATCCATGCGCGGGGCGGAGCGGCCAAGAGCAACGTGTTCACGCGCTTCATGCTGGCTTTATTCGGCGTGACGACCTGGCGCAGCGTGCCAGTGTTGCCGGTCGAGATCACGTTGCTGCCGCTGTGGTTCCCGTTTCACCTGAACAAGATTTCCTATTGGGCCCGCACGACTTTGGTGCCGCTTCTGGTGCTGGCCGCGCTGAAGCCGCGTGCGAAAAATCCAAAGGGCGTCGGCATCGACGAGTTGTTCCTTCAGGATCCGCGTTCGATCGGCATGACCGCCAAGGCGCCGCATCAAAGCTGGGGCTGGTTTTTGTTTTTTCGTGCCTTGGACAGCGTGCTGCGCCTGGTCGAACCGCTGTTTCCAAAGAAGTTGCGCGCACGCGCAATTAACGAGGCGGTCGCGTTCATCGAGGAACGGCTGAACGGCGAAGACGGGGTGGGCGCGATTTTCCCACCGATGGCCAACGCTGTGATGATGTATGAGGCGCTCGGCAAGGGTGCCGACTATCCGCCGCGCGCAACCCAGCGGAGGGGCCTCGCCAAGCTCCTGGTGATCGGCGAGGACGAAGCCTATTGCCAGCCCTGCGTGTCGCCGGTGTGGGATACGGCGCTGACTTGTCATGCCCTGCTCGAGGCCGGAAGCGAGGCTGCGCTGGCGCCGGCGCGGCAAGGGCTGGATTGGCTGGTGCCCAAACAGGTGCTGGACGTGAAAGGGGATTGGGCGGTCAAGAGCCCGCAGACCCGCCCGGGCGGATGGGCCTTCCAGTATAATAATGCTTACTATCCCGACCTCGACGACACCGCGGTCGTCGTCATGGCCATGGATCGTGCCCGGCGCGCGGTGCCGAACCCGGCCTACGACACGGCGATCGACCGTGGCCGCGAATGGATCGAGGGCATGCAGAGCAGGGATGGCGGGTGGGCCGCCTTCGACGTCAATAATCTCGAATATTACCTCAACAACATCCCGTTCTCGGACCACGGCGCCTTGCTGGACCCTCCGACCGAGGACGTCACGGCCCGCTGCATTTCCATGCTGGCCCAGCTCGGCGAGACCGCCGATACGAGCCCGGCGGTCGCGGCCGGGATTGCCTATCTGAGGAAGACCCAGTTGCCGGAAGGCTCCTGGTACGGCCGCTGGGGCCTTAACTACATATACGGCACCTGGTCGGTGCTTTGCGCGCTCAATGCCGCTGGTGTCGGCCATCAGGACCCGATGGTGCGCAAGGCCGCCGACTGGCTGCTGTCGGTCCAGAATGCCGATGGCGGCTGGGGTGAGGATGCGGCCAGCTATCGGTTGGACTACAAGGAATTCGACAAGGGATTCGACGGGGGCCCGACGACGGCCTCGCAAACGGCATGGGCCTTGCTTGGCCTGATGGCGGCGGGCGAGGTCGAAAATCTGGCCGTTGCCCGCGGTGTCGAGTACCTCATGGCCACACAGACCCAAAAGGGCCTGTGGGATGAGCAACGCTATACCGCAACGGGCTTTCCTCGGGTGTTTTATCTGCGCTATCATGGCTATTCGAAATTCTTCCCGCTCTGGGCGTTGGCGCGGTTCCGGAATTTGCGAAAGACCAACAGCAGGGTGGTAGGGGTCGGGATGTGAAGTTGGGGGCAGGGGTTGGCGCGCCCGTGGGCAAGGTGGACCCGCGGCCAGTGCTTATTGTGACTGGTCTGATACAGGAGGCCCGGATCGCATCCGGGCCCGGGATGACCGTCATCTGTAGCAGTAGCGATCCGCAGCAATTGCGCGCGCTGCTGACCGTATTCGATCCCACCACGATCAAGGGGGTTATCAGCTTCGGCGTGGCCGGTGGACTCGATCCTACCCTGAAGTCAGGCGATATCGTGGTGGCGACCGAAGTGCTGGCGGGCGACGCCCGCTGGCTGGCTGGTCTTTCCCTCAATGACGATCTGATCGCCACCATGGGGCTCGGACGCCGGCGCATCGTCAGGGGACGCCTGGCGGGCGCCGAGCAGGTGGTCGCCGCCCGTCATCTCAAGGAGGCGCTGCACCTGGAAACCGGGGCTGCTGCGGTCGATATGGAAAGCCATATTGCGGCGGATTATGCCGCCAAAGCCGGGCTTCCGTTTGCGGCGCTACGGGTCGTCAGCGACCCCGCCCACCGGGCTCTGCCGCCGCTGGCCATGGCCGCGATCAAGCCGAACGGCGATATCGACCTGCGTAAGGTGCTGCGCAGCGTGGCGCGTAATCCGCGCACGCTACGCGATCTCGTCACAACCGGGATCGACTTCAACCGCGCCCTGAAGAGCCTACGCGGCTGTCGAAGCTTTCTGCTGGGCAGCGAGGGCCTCGTCGCGGCGGATCTCTGACAGCCGCTTCTGCACTTCCGCAGAGAAGATGTACTGCGCCGGCCGCTGCTTGGTGAGATCGATTTCCGGCGCCATCGGGCCGCTCGTCCGCACGCCGCGGATGGCCACCGCCATCGCCTTCAGCGGATTGGCGAACGCCGCGCTGGCCGCGGTCGGTTCATAGCCGCAATGGGCCATACAGTCGGCGCACTTCTCGTACTTGCCGGTGCCGTAGGTTTCCCAATCCGTCGTGTCCATCAGCTCCTTGAAGGTCTTGGCATAGCCCTCACCGAGCAGATAGCAGGGCTTCTGCCAGCCGAAAATGTTGCGGGCAGGCATTCCCCAGGGCGTGCATTCGTAGCTCTGGTTGCCGGCGAGGAAGTCCAGAAAAAGGCTGGAATGCATGAAGTTCCACTTCTTGCCCTTGCCGCGCGCGAACACGTCGCGGAACAGGTTCTTGGTCTTGGTGCGGTTGAGGAAGTGCGCCTGGTCCGGCGCGCGCTCATACGCATAGCCCGGTGACATCGAAACGCCGACCCCGAGCTCGGTGGTGAAGTCGAGGAATTTGGCGATGTCTTCCGCCGAGTGTCCGTCGAAGATGGTGGCGTTGACGTTGACCGCAAAACCCTTGGCCTTGGCGGCCTTGATCGCCGAGACGGCGCGATCGAACACGCCTTCCTGCGACACGGCCTTGTCGTGATGGTCCTTCAGACCATCCAGATGGACCGAGAAAAACAGATAGGGCGAGGGTTCGAACAGATGAAGCTTCTTTTCGAGCAGCAGGGCGTTGGTGCACAGCGAGACGAATTTCTTGCGCGCCACCAGACCGCGAACGATTTCGCCGATGTCCTTGTGAATCAGCGGCTCGCCGCCGGGAATCGCCACCATCGGCGCGCCGCATTCATCGGCCGCATCCCAGCATTCCTGCGCCGTCATCCGGCGATTGAGGATCGCATCGGGATAATCGATCTTGCCGCAGCCTACACAAGCGAGGTTGCAGCGAAACAGCGGCTCGAGCATCAGCACCAGCGGGTACCGTTTCCGGCCCATCAGCTTCTGCTTCATCAGATAGCCACCGATGCGAATTTCCTTGAAGAACGGTATTGCCATTACGAAATCTTTCTACCACCCAGGGAGAGGAGTTTATCAGCCCGCCGCCAATTCAGCCGGAAGCCGAAATTCAATATTTTCTTCGCGGCCCGGAAGCACCGAAACCTCAACCGGTCCGATGCGCCTCAGGGCCTCGATCACGTCGTCAACAAGCACTTCCGGCGCCGAAGCGCCGGCGGTGATCCCGACCGCCTTGGCGTCCTTCAGCCATTCCGGATTCAATTCGCTGCCATCGGCAATCAGGTAACTCGCAACGCCGACTTCGGTGCCGATTTCGCGCAGCCTGTTCGAATTGGAACTGTTATTGGCCCCAACCACCAAGATAACGTCTACGAGTTTGCTCAGGTCCCTTACCGCAGATTGGCGGTTCTGTGTCGCATAGCAGATATCCCGGATGTCGGGGCCTTGAATATCTGTAAACCGCTGGTGGAGGGCGGCGATGATGTCCTTGGTGTCGTCCACGCTGAGCGTGGTCTGGGTGATGTAGGCCACAGGGGCGTCGCTGGCCAGCGTCAGCGCCGCGACGTCGTCGACGTTCTGGACCAGAAGCACCGGGCCTGGAACCTGGCCCATGGTGCCTTCTACCTCGGGATGACCGGCGTGGCCGATCAGGATCAGGGACCGGCCCTTCGACATATAGCGCTTGCCCTGGTTGTGGACCTTGGTCACCAGCGGGCAGGTGGCATTGAGCACCGGCAGGCCGCGCGTCGCGGCCTCTTCCTCCACGCTTCGCGCCACGCCATGGGCGCTGAACACCGTGACGGCAAGCGGCGGGACCTCGGAAAGGTCCTCGACGAAGATGGCCCCTTTGTTTTTCAGGCTTTCGACCACGTATTTGTTGTGCACGATCTCGTGCCGGACATAGACCGGAGGGCCGTACTTCTCGAGCGCACGCTCGACGATCTCGATCGCGCGCACGACGCCCGCGCAGAACCCGCGAGGCTGTGCCAGATAAACTTCCATAGGACGGCCGTTACGCAAGTTGAACTACCCCCAGTTTGGCGCTCGATTCCGACGCAGATATTTCAACGCACATTTATTTCAACGCATTTGTGCAATATCCGCACCAACCTTTGCCGGACAGGTGCAGGGCTTTGTGTCAAAAAAAGACCGGATAGAAAAGCCGACTCCCGGCTGGATCGTCGGCAGGCAGGTATAGTTGGTCTCCAGCGTTAATTTAGGTAATATAATACAGCTTTTAACCTAAACTGCCTTGACGCCCTCACAGCTGCGTCATAACGCCCAATTAAATGGCGGCAAAGCGGCCGATGGCCCCAATTCGGCGCCTTCCTTGCCTTTTAGGCTACGGGCGCCAGAAAAGCGCAAAAACAACATTAGATCGCCCCCGGGAACTCGGTTAGATAGCGGGCGTTTCCGGCAGGCCGTTAGCATCAGCGTTAACAGCAGAAAGAGTAGATGTGCTGACAAAGCTAGTTATTTCGATTGTCCAGACCTGTACCCGGTTTGCCGCCACCACTGTTCTGATAGCTCTCGGCCTTGCGGTCGGGGCCGGCTTCTATACCGCCGAACATTTCGAGATCAATACCGACATCAACACGTTGATTTCTTCCGATCTGGACTGGCGCAAGCGCGACATTCAGTTTGACACGGCTTTCGACCGGGACCGTACCATTCTGGCGGTGGTCGAGGCGCCGACCCCCGAATTGACCAACTCGGCGAGTGCCGCGCTCTATCAGAAGCTTGCCGGCGACAAGCAGCATTTCGAGTCGGTCCAGCCGCTGGGTTCGGGCGAGTTCTTTGAAAAGAACGCGTTGTTGTTCCTACCGAAGGATCAGGTCGCCGGTTTCACCCGCCAGTTTGAGCAGGCCGCGCCGCTGATCGAGATCATGGCCGGCGATCCGTCCCTGCGTGGACTGACCGGGGCGCTGGAAACGGCACTCTCCGGCGTCAAGCGTGGCCAGATCAAGCTCGACAGCACCGAGCGGCCGTTCAACCAGATCTCGCAGACGATCGAGGACGTGCTGAAGAACGGCAACGCCACCTTCTCATGGCGCGAGCTGATCAGCGACAAGCCTCTGACCGACGCCGATCGGCGCTCCTTCATCGAGTTCAAGCCGATCCTTGATTTCAACGCGCTCGAGCCCGGCAAGGAGGCAACTGATGCGATCAGGAAGGCCGCCAGCGACCTCAAGCTCGAAAGCGACTATGGCGCGCGGGTCCGCCTGACCGGCCCGGTACCGATCGCCAACGAGGAATTCGCCACCGTGGCTGACGGCGCGGTCGTCAACGGCGTCGGCACCGTTCTGGTCGTGCTCTTCATCCTCTGGCTGGCGCTGCATTCGGCCAAGATCATTTCGGCGGTGTTCGCCAATCTGTTCATCGGCCTTTCGATCACCACGGCGATTGGCCTGATGATGGTCGGCTCGTTCAATCTGCTTTCAATTGCGTTTGCGGTTTTGTTTGTCGGACTGGGCGTCGATTTCGGCATCCAATTCAGCGTCCGCTACCGTTCGGAGCGTTTCAAAGGCAACGATTTGAAAGCGGCGCTGGCGAAAGCCGCCGAACGCTCCGCCGTTCCGCTCTCGCTCGCGGCGATGGCGACAGCGGCGGGATTCATGTCGTTTCTGCCGACCGACTACAAAGGCGTCTCTGAACTCGGCAAAATCGCCGGCGTCGGCATGCTGGTGGCGTTTTTAACGAGCATCACCGTGTTGCCGGCCTTGCTCAGCCTGCTCAACCCGCCGGGAGAAGACGATCCGGTCGGTTATGCCTTTTTGGCCCCGCTCGATCATTTCCTCGAAAAACACCGCGTGATCGTCATTGCCGGAACCTTGCTGGTCGCGGCCGCGGGCCTGCCGCTGCTTTACTTTCTGCACTTCGATTTCAACCCGATGCATTTGCGCAATCCCAACGTTGAATCGATCGCCACGTTCCTCGACCTGCGAAAGGATCCGAACACCGGCGCCAACGCCATCAACGTGATGACGAATTCGGAGGCCGATGCGAAAAAGATCGAGGCCAAGCTTTCGCAACTGCCGGAAGTGCTCAATGTGATCTCGCTGGACAGTTTCGTGCCGGAAGATCAGCCGGAAAAGCTGAAGCTGATTGCGCAAGGTGCCAAGGTTCTCAATCCGGCGCTTAATCCTGAATCCGTCGATGAGCCGCCATCGGACGCGGAAAACATCGACGCCTTGAAGGGGTCGGCGGACAGTTTGCGCAAGATCGCGGGCGACGCCAAAGGGCCGGGAGCGCTAGCATCGCGGCGGCTGGCTGACGACCTGCAACGGCTTGCCAATTCCAATCAGGCCACGCGCGAAAAAACCCAAGCCATCTTCGTCACGCCGCTGAAGATCGTGCTCGATCAACTCAAGAACGCGATGCAGGCAAGGCCGGTCAGCCTGAATAATCTACCAGCCGATCTCGTAAGCGGCTGGAAGACCAAGGACGGCCTGATGCGCGTCGAGGCCGAGCCGCGCGGCGATCCCAACGACAACGAGACGCTGCGCAAGTTTGCCGCTGCCGTGCTTGCCGCCGAGCCGACCGCGATTGGCGGCCCTGTATCGATTCTGAAGTCCGGCGAGACGATCGTGAAGGCGTTCATTCACGCCGGCTTCTGGGCACTGCTCATCATCAGCCTGTTGCTCTGGCTGACGCTGCGACGCATCACCGACGTGTTGCTGACGCTGGTACCGTTGTTGGTCGCGGGTGCGGTCACGCTCGAGATCTGCGTCCTGATCGACATGCCGCTCAACTTCGCCAATATCGTCGCGCTGCCGCTGCTGCTCGGGGTCGGCGTCGCCTTCAAAATTTATTATGTGACGGCGTGGCGCTCCGGGAGAACAAATCTGCTGCAATCGAGCCTGACGCGCGCAATATTTTTCAGCGCCCTGACGACGGCCACGGCGTTCGGCAGCCTGTGGCTGTCGAGCCATCCGGGAACCGCGAGCATGGGCAAACTTCTGGCGCTGTCGCTGGTCACGACACTCGCCGCAGTGCTGCTGTTTCAGCCGGCGTTAATGGGCAAACCGCGCGACGTCGGGGAGTAGGCAGATATCGCCGACGTCGGCGGGGGCCGCAGGAGTTGTGGATGCCTGCTTCTGACCCGCTGTTTTGGGCACCGCCGCCATCGTCCCCGTCGTTTTCGGCGGAGCTGGAGGAGCTGGAGTCTCTGGCGCCCTTTGCTACGTTGTTGGTGGGACTCGACGGAATCGGGCCCGCAATTCGAGTCCAGGTTTCTCCGCCGCACAGGAAACCGAGCACGCAACCCTGAATTTCCAACTTGTCGGAGCCGACCGGTTTAATTGTCGAACTATAGGTCTTGCCGTCGTTGGCGTTGTAGACTTGGCCTTCCCACTGATCGACCCCGGGTTTCTTCTTCATATTGATCAGGACCGCGATGCCGAGAGTGGGTCTGCTCCTTTTTGAGACATCCGGGTTGTGCTCGTCGATGCCGCCGGGCTCCTTTTCCCAGGCGACCGCGCCCCACATATTGCCGTTGCATTCGGCGACACGGATGTGGGCCACGGCGTCGGCCACGAGCCAGTCTCCGGTGGGATCGGCCGCCAGCGCCGAAGTTGCGCCCAGCGCGGAAAATGTAGCAAAAAGTATAAGTTTGCGCATTACGTCTCGCGGGCGGTGCAACATTGTGTAACCTGTGCTCAAATGAATGATCCTGAGGATGGCAAAACGCCGCATTGAGCGTTTTCAGTTGACGGAACGGGCACTAAGCGAAGTATGTAGCTGATGACGGATTCTAATCTAGATGTTTCTGCGATGTTTAGGGACCGGCAGGGGCAACGCAGCTCTATGCATGCGCGCCATTTGAACGAGCAACTCGTTCGGGTCCTCAAGACGATCGGTTATGATGTCGGCTTCCAGAAGGGCCAAGGCCAGTACCTCTTTGATCGTGACGGTGTCCGTTATCTTGATCTACTGAGCGGTTTTGGCGTTTTTGCGATTGGCCGGAACCATCCGGCCCTGCGTGAGGCGCTCAAGAGCGTTCTCGATAGCGATTTGCCAAATCTCGTCCAGCTCGATGTTTCGACGCTCGCCGGCGTGCTGGCTGAGCGGCTGCTCAAATATGTCCCGTATTTGGACAAGGTGTTTTTCGCCAATTCCGGCGCGGAATGCGTCGAGGCCGCCATCAAGTTCGCCCGTGGCGCGACCGGACGGCCCGGCATTGTCTATTGCGCGCACGCCTACCACGGTCTCACTTACGGCGCGCTGTCTCTGACGGACGATCCGAACTTCCGTGGCGGTTTCCAGCCGCTGCTTCCGGGCTGCACGTCGATTCCGTTCAACGATCTTGCCGCGCTGGAACAAGCGCTCTCCTCGCGTGAAGTGGCGGCTTTCATGTTCGAGCCGATCCAGGGCAAGGGCGTCAACATGCCCACTGACGAATTCTTGCCCGGCGCGGCCGCGTTGTGCCGGAAATACGGCACCTTGATGATTGCGGACGAAATCCAGACCGGCATGGGTCGAACGGGCCGCTTCCTTGCTGTGGAACACTGGAACGTCGAGCCCGACATGGTTCTCTTGTCGAAGTCGCTTTCCGGCGGCCACGTGCCGGTCGGCGCGGTGCTCACGCGCAAGAACATCTTCGACAAAATATTCAATCAAATGGACCGCGCGGTCGTGCACGGTTCGACCTTTGCGAAGAACGATCTGGCGATGGCGGCCGGTATTGCCACGTTAGAGGTGATGAAGTCGGAGAAACTGATCGAGGCGGCCGCCAAGCGCGGCGCCGAGCTTCGGCTTGCGCTCACCCGGATGGTTCCCGGCTACGAGCTTCTGAAGGAAGTACGCGGCAAGGGACTGATGATCGGTCTTGAGTTCGGCTCGCCGAAATCGCTGCGGCTGAAGGCGTCGTGGAACGTGCTGGAAGCCGCGAACAAGGGGCTGTTCTGTCAGCTCATCACGGTTCCCTTGTTCAAGGATCACAAGATCCTGACGCAAGTGTCCGGCCACGGAAGTCACACCATCAAGCTGTTGCCGCCGCTGACCATCACCGAGGAAGACTGCAACTGGATCGAGCAGGCGTTCGATTCCGTGATCGCATCCAGCCACAAGGTTCCCGGTGCGATCTGGTCGCTCGGCAAAACGCTGGTCGACAACGCGGTTCGCAAATCGGCTTAAGCGCGAAGTTTCGTGCTTCACCTTATTCTTGCGCATGATCTCCGCGCAAACGCTCTTGCGTTTGTCGCGAGGAAAAACCGCTGCATACATTTCCGGATCATGCGTTAGCGCCTGTCCTCCAGGATCATCGCCGCGCCTTTTTCGGCGATCATCGCCGTCGGGGTGTTGGTATTGCCCGAGGTGATCGTCGGCATCACCGACGCGTCCGCGACCCGCAGACCCGCAAGCCCGCGAAAGCGCAGGCGCTCGTCAACGACGGCTAATGGATCGTTTTCCGTTCCCATCTTGGCGGTCCCTACGGGATGAAAAATCGTCGTCCCGATGTCGCCGGCGGCTTTCGCAAGCGAGGCTTCGTCATCTCCGACCGAGGGGCCCGGCAAAAATTCTTCCGGATGATAGGGGGCGAGCGCGGACTGCTTCATCAACCGCCGCGTGGTGCGGATCGCGTCGGCGGCGACCTGACGGTCGTCATCGGTCGACAGATAGTTGGGCGCGATCGACGGCGCCTGATCGGGAGCTTGCGACTTGATCCGCACGGTGCCGCGCGAGGTCGGCTGCAAGTTGCAGGCGCTGACGGTGATGGCAGGAAACCGGTGCAGGGGATCGCCGAACTTGTCGAGCGATAGCGGCTGCACATGGAACTGGATATTGGCCCGCTCGCGGTGGGAATCGGAGCGGGTGAAAATGCCGAGTTGCGAAGGCGCCATCGTCAAGGGTCCGCGCCGGCGAAAGGCGTAGTCGAGGCCCATCAGGCCGCGTCGCAGGTAGGAGTAATAGGTTTCGTTGAGCGTGCGCACGCCGGAGACCTTATAGATCGCGCGCTGCTGCAAATGGTCTTGCAGGTTTCGCCCGACGCCTGGCCGGTCGACGACGCTGGCGATGCCGAGCGGGGCCAGCCATTCGGCCGGACCGATGCCGGAGCGGTGCAACACTTGCGTCGATCCGATCGAACCGGCGCACAGGATGACTTCGCCTTTGGCGCGGGCCTCGAAAACCTCGCCGCCCCGGGCGAACCGAACGCCCACCGCGCGGCCGCCCTCGATGAGGAGGCGGTCAACCAGCACGTTCTTCTCGAGGCGCAGGTTGGCGCGGGTCAAGGCGGGCTTGAGAAAACCGCGCGCCGACGACCAGCGCCGTCCGCGCTTCTGGTTGACATGGAAATAGCCCACGCCCTCATTGTCGCCGGTGTTGAAATCCGCAGTTTTGCGAATTCCCATTTGCTGGGCCGCTTTCTCAACGGCGTCGAGGACGGCCCACGACAGCCGCGGCGCTTCGATGCGCCAGCCGCCGCCGGTGCCGTGATGCTCGCTCTCGCCGAGGAAGTGATCCTCCAGCCGGCGAAAGGCCGGCAGGACATCGCCGTAGCCCCAGCCGGTCAGGCCAAGTTGGCGCCAATGGTCATAATCGGCGGCCTGTCCGCGCATCGAGATCATGGCGTTAATCGCCGACGAGCCGCCGATCACCTTGCCGCGGGGATAGGCCAGCGAACGGCCGTTGAGGCCGGCCTCGGGCTCGGTTCGAAACATCCAGTCCGAGCGTGGATTGCCGATCGCGAACAGGTATCCGACCGGGATGTGAAACCAGATCCAGTTGTCGCTGCCGCCCGCTTCCAGGATCAGCACCCGGTTTTTTGGATCGGCCGACAGGCGGTTGGCGACGATGCATCCGGCGGTGCCGGCGCCGACGACGATGTAGTCGAAATCTCCCTCGATCCGTGTCGTCATCTTCAGGTTTCCGTCCCTTCGTCCGCGCATCTGTTAGCCAGACGTTAATACGGGACCAAAGTCTGGCGATTGCGCCTTTGTCAATGCGAGGGGGCCCGGTTCTTGTACGAAGGGGTATTGGGCGGGCTTAAGCTTGCATGCTAAACAGGGGCGACATCAACGATTTAGCCCCGAGGTTCCCATGCCCATCGTCAACCGCGCGGCCGACCTGCAACCCGAAATCCAGGCATGGCGCCGCGATATCCACGAACATCCTGAACTCGGCTATGAGGAGCGCCGTACCTCGGCTTTCGTAGCCGAGCGGCTCAGGGAATTCGGCTGCGATGAGGTCGTAACCGGGCTTGGCGGGACCGGCGTGGTCGGCGTCATCAAGGGACGCAGACCCGCCGGCAACGGCGACGTCAAGGTGATCGGGCTTCGCGCCGATATGGATGCGCTTCCGATCGAGGAAGCGACCGGTTTGCCTTACGCCTCCAAAACCCAAGGCAAAATGCACGCCTGCGGTCATGACGGGCATACCGCGATGCTGCTCGGCGCGGCGCGGTATCTGGCCGAGACCAGGAATTTCGCCGGCCAAGCCGTTGTGATCTTTCAGCCGGCGGAAGAGGGCGGGTTCGGTGCGGCCGCGATGATCAAGGACGGGCTGTTCGAACGCTTTGCCATCGATCAGGTCTACGGCATGCACAACGGTCCGGGAATTCCGGTCGGCAGCTTTGCGATCCGGCCGGGTCCGATCATGGCCTCGACCGATGCCGTCAATATCCACATCGAAGGCCGCGGCGGCCACGCGGCGCGTCCGCATTTGTCGATCGATTCCGTCATGGTCGGTGCCCAGCTGATTACGGCGTTGCAGTCGATCGTGTCGCGCAGCGTCGATCCGCTCGAAGCCGCCGTCGTCTCGATGTGCGAATTCCATGCCGGCAATGCGCGCAATGTGATCCCGCAGACCGCCGAAATCAGAGGCACTGTCAGGACCTTGACGGGCGAAGTGCGTGCGCTGGTTGAGAAGCGTGTGCGCGAGGTGGTGGACGGCGTGGCGCAAATGACTGGCGCCCGGATCGATCTCGAATATCTGCGCGGCTATCCGGTCGTGGTCAACCATGCCGCGCAAACGGACTTTGCGATCAAGGTGGCTGAAGACGTCGCCGGCAACGGCAACGTCCAGGAAATGCCGCCGCTGATGGGCGGCGAGGACTTCGCCTACATGCTGGAGAAACGGCCGGGCGCGTTTATCTTCTGCGGCAATGGCGACAGCGCCGGCCTGCATCATCCGGCCTATAACTTCGACGACGAGGCGATCGTCTTTGGCACCTCGTACTGGATCAAGCTGGTCGAAAGCACGCTGGCTGTTGTCTGAGATCCCGGCCGAAGCAAGATCGGAATAAAAAATAGGCCCGCGTTGCGTAACGCGGGCCTTCTTCTTTGCGTCGTATCCGTCGGATTAGAAGATGTGCGAGAAGATCAGGTACAACGTGCCCGAGAGCATCATCGCGATCGGCAGGGTCAGGATCCAAGCCATCGCGATGTTGCGGATCGTCGACATCTGCAATCCCGAACCATTCGCCGCCATCGTGCCGGCGATGCCGGATGACAGCACGTGGGTGGTCGAAACCGGCAGGCCGTAGCCGTCGGCTGCTGCGATCGTCGCCGCTGCCGTGATCTCGGCGCAGGCGCCCTGCGCGTAGGTCAAGTGGGTCTTTCCGATCTTCTCACCGACCGTAACGACGATTCGCTTCCAGCCGATCATAGTGCCGAGGCCGAGAGCAATGGCAACGGCGATCTTCACCCAGCTCGGAATGAACTTGGTCGCGCTGTCGAGCGATCCCTTGTAGGCGTTGAGGGTCGTAACGTCTGCGCTGGTCAGGTCACTTTGCTTATCCTTCATCAGGAAGCGGATCGCTTCCGAGGCCAGATACATGTCGTTGCGGGTATTGCCGACGACTGCGGAGGGCACTTTGGCCAGCGATCCATACTGTTGGACCTGCTTGCTGATGTCAGTGACCAGCGCCGCCAACGACGGATAGGTGCCCTCGTTGATCTGATGCTCGGCGACGTAGTTGGTGACGGCCGGTCGCGGATCGCCGATGATGCTGTGGCCTGCGCCCTTGGCACCTATCACCTTGCTGGCAGCATCTGAGTTCGTCGCGAACAGCTGTAGCTGGCTGTCGGGCAAAGAGCGATTGAGCGCATAGGCGGTCGGCACGGTGCCGATCAGGATCAGCATGATGAGGCCCATGCCCTTCTGACCGTCGTTGGAGCCGTGGAAGAAGCTGACCAGGGTGCAGGTCAGAATCAGGATTCCGCGAATCCACCACGGTGGCGGCTGGTCGCCCTTCGGCTCGCCGAACAACGCCGGGGTTGCCTTCGAGAGCACAGCCTTGAGGATGAACAGAAGGATCGCGGCCAGTGCGAAGCCGAATAAGGGCGAAAGCAACAGCGCCTTGCCGATGCCGGCCGCTTGCGACCAGTCCACGCCGGAGGTGCCGCTACGACCGCGCAGCATGGCGTTGGTGATGCCGACGCCCATGATCGATCCGATCAGGGTGTGCGAACTGGACGCGGGCAGGCCGAAATACCAGGTGCCGACGTTCCAGATGATTGCCGCGATCAAGAGCGCAAATACCATGGCGAAGCCGGCACCGCTGCCGACCTGCAGGATGAGCTCGACCGGTAGCAGCGACACGATGCCGAAGGCGACCGCGCCGGTCGACATCAAGACGCCAAACAGATTGAACATGCCCGACCAGACCACCGCAACATTGGCCGGCATGGAACGGGTGTAGATCACGGTCGCGACCGCGTTGGCGGTGTCATGGAATCCGTTCACGAACTCGAAGCCCAGCGCGATCAGCAGGGCGACAAACAACAGGAGATAAGGCGCATACGAGGTGACGCGGGTGCCGGTGGCATCAACGTCGGAATAGATGCTGTAGGCGACGAACAGGAGCGCCGCCGCCACTACCCCCATGTAGATGATGCCTTGTAGCGGATTAATTCCGCCGTCCATTTTCGGCCCTTTGTGGACCGCAGGTTCGATCGAGCCGGGTAACGCAACGTCGCTCATTGTAAATCTCTCCCCAATATTCGATGGCCGGACTTTGCTTGAGGCATGTGACAAACGCGTGAAACGGCCACGAAAGTCCTGTGTGTTTGGAGCTATTCGGCGGGTTTCTGGTGCGAGACAGCTTTTGTAATAACTGTTTGATTCTTATAGTAAAAATATATATTTCTATTCTAAGTGTACTGTTCGGCTGATGGCAATTTCTCGACAAGATCAAATCAGGAACAGTTGGGCAGCCTCATGGCGTCCATTCATCGCGGCCGGATAGGCAGGCTGCCTACGATTAGGCCGCATCGGCAGACTTTCTCAGGAACATGACCGCAATTTTGAGGTCACTGACAAAACGAAGGTATTCTAGTGCCCTGGCGTCGGGATCTGGCAGCCGCAATAAATAAGACGGATGCACCGTCACCAGCGCCTTGGTTTCACCATCGAGATCAATGAGATGGCCACGGTTCTTGTGGATCGGCGTGACCTTGCCGAGCACGCTCTGCGCAGCGGTCGCCCCCATCGCCACGACAAGCACCGGTTTGATAGCGGCCCGTTCGCGTTCGTACCATGGCCGGCAAGCCTTGATTTCCGATGCCGACGGTTTTTGATGCAGACGGATTTTGCCGCGCGGCACAAATTTGAAATGTTTGACCGCGCCGGTGATGTAGACTTTCTCGCGCTCGATGCCGGCCTCGATCAGGGCGCGGTCGAGCATCTGCCCCGCCGGACCGACGAACGGTTTGCCGGCGAGATCTTCCTTGTCGCCGGGCTGCTCGCCGACCAGCATGACGGTCGCGTCCGGCGGGCCCTCGCCAAACACGGTCTGGGTCGCATCTTTCCATAGCGGGCAGGCGCGGCAGGCGGCGGCTTCCTCGCGCAACCTCTCAAGTTCGTTGGCCGTGCTGGTGGTTTTGCCTTTCACCGGCTCCTCCCGCCGTTTCTGCACCTTATGTGGCTCCGTCGCGGCCTCAGCGATCATCGCATCGGTGGCGCGCCCGGCGCCGGCGATCAGAGGTTTAATCATCGAGGCCTCCGGCAGGTTCCGCCAGTACTTTCCTGGCATTTCCGCACGCATGGCTTTCACCTTGAGGCGGGCGGGATTGAAGATCGCGGCGTAATAGCGCCGCCATGTTTCTTCCAGACGGTCCGAGGTCGGGGCTTCCGACTTGTGGACGCCGGGTGAAAATGAAATTGCAACGCCGTTCCAATGCGCGCAAAGGTCGGGCGTCAGGATCGACCAGGGCATGTCGGCGAAACGGCGCGCGAAGAACGGCGTCGCCAACTCGACGATATGATGCTCCGGCTCGAACCAGGCGACATAGTGGGCCTCGCGTTCGCGGCCGATCTCACGGAAGCGGACAAAGGCGTGCATCTTGTGCTCGTCGCGGCGCACCGCCTTTGCCATCGCCGAGACGCGTGAGACGTCGGAATCGGTCGCGATCTCCAGAAGGTCATGGTGGCTGCGCCGTCGCCACAACAGGCGGTAAAGGATGGCAAACCGCTCCCGGTCGCGGTGCAGGATCGCGATCTGGGCCAATTCGACGAATTTGGCCGGGACGTTGAAGGTTTCGGTCGATGCGCGCGGTTGCGATGCTGTCTTCGCTGTTGCGAATAGCTGGTCTTGGTCGCCCTCGACACGCCACGTCACGTCCGCCGGTGGGATGCCGTCGAGCACCAGCGTGCGCGCGGCCTGCCGCCAACCGTCGAAATCGGTTTGATGTTTGAGGATGACGTCGTTCATCTAGAACCCGAACCCGAGTTGAGCCGCCTTCGGTTTGAAACGCTGGGCAAGGTTTTGAGCGTCCAGCAAATGCGGCGAGGGGCGATGATCGCTGAGAACGATGAAGGGCAGCGCCTTTTGCCTCGGGATATGAAGGCGACCGAGATCGGCGGCGCGGATGGACGTCACGCGGCGCGTGGCGATGATGCGGTCGACCGCTTTGCTGCCGAAGCCCGGTACGCGTAATAATTCCTCGCGGCTGGCGGTGGCGACATCGAGCGGGAAACGGTCGCGATGCCGCAGCGCCCAGGCCAGCTTCGGATCGATGTCGAGCGAAAGCCAGCCGGCGCCCTCGACGATCTCCTCGACATCGAAACCGTAGAAGCGCATCAGCCAATCGGCCTGGTAGAGCCGATGCTCGCGCATCAAGGGAGGGGCCGAAAGCGGCAGCGCACGGCTTGAATCCGGAATCGGGCTGAAGGCGGAGTAATAGACCCGCTTGAGACGGTAGGCGCCATAAAGATTGGCGCTGGTGGCAAGGATGGCCTGATCGTTCGAACTGTCGGCGCCGACGATCATCTGCGTGCTCTGGCCGGCGGGGGCAAAGCGCGGCGGCTTTATCTTCGACGTCCCGTTTTCTTTTGCTTCGTCGAGCTTGAGGCGAAGCCGGCCCATGGTGCGGCGGATGGCGCGGACGTCTTTTTCCGGCGCCAGCCGTGCGAGGCTGTCCTCTTCGGGAACCTCGATATTGATGCTCAGCCGATCGGCATATTTGCCGGCCTCGGTGATCAACGCGTCGTCCGCTTCCGGGATGGTCTTCAAATGAATATAGCCGCGGAAATGATGCTCTTCGCGAAGCTTGCGCGCGACATTGACCACTTGCTCCATGGTGTAATCGGCGCTGCGGATGATGCCGGAGGAGAGAAACAGCCCTTCGATGTAATTGCGGCGATAGAAGTCGAGCGTGAGTTTCACGATCTCATCGGTCGTGAAGCGGGCGCGCGGCACGTTGCTGGAGGTGCGATTGACGCAATAGAGGCAATCGTAGTTGCAGGCATTGGTGAGCAGCACCTTCAACAAGGAGATGCAGCGGCCGTCCGGCGCGTAGGAATGGCAGATGCCCATGCCGGGGGCGGTCGAGCCGAGGCCCTTGCCGTCGCTGGAATCCCGCATCTCGGTGCCGCTGGACGCACAGGACGCGTCGTATTTGGCGGCATCCGCCAGGATTTCCAGCTTGCGTTGCACGTCCATAGCAAAATCCCTTTGATTCCATTCATGAATCGTCAAGCCGCCAATTCGATTGACTTTTCAAGCTGCGTTAGCTTTAAATTAGAACATATCATGAACAAATGAGCCAGCTTCTGGTTCTCTAAAAACCGGATCGGCCACATCAGTTTTTCAGAAGGACGCAGCGCATCGTGACGATGAGCGCAGCAGGAGTGGTCCGATTCCAACATTCGCGCGGTTTTGGAGAGGCACGTTTGCGAATGTTGGAATCAAAGGACCACTCGCAACTTTGGATTCCAGTGGAGCTTTGGATTTGATGTTCGCTGTACGAGATCGCGGCCGGCAGGAGAGCGAACATCAAATCCGCTCCACTAATCTTGCGACCTTGCGCGACAGCATCGAGCGCCTTGAGGCGCATGGCGCGGCGTATGGCCTGCGAAAGGTGCCGCTCGGACATGCGGAGGCGGATGCAAGCCTGCAAGGCGGGCTCGCTTTGGGCGCGGTGCACGAGGTGTTTGCGGAAACCGGACGGCAGAGCGCTGTCGCGACTGGATTTGTCGCCGGGATTTCAGGGCGCGTGGCCGCGCGGCGGCCGGTGGTTTGGATCCGGCAGGATTTCACGGAAGTCGAAGCAGGCGCGGTCTCGATGAACGGTTTTTCCGAACTCGGTCTCGATCCGCGTTGTCTCGTCAGCGTCCACGCCGTCGATGTCGAACAGGCCTTGCGAACGGCTGCGGACGCACTCGCCTGCGATGCGGTGGGCGCGGTCGTGCTGGAGGTCTGGGGTGAGGCGAGACAGCTCGACCTTGTCGCCAGCCGCAAGCTGACATTGGCCGCGCAAGCCTCCGGCGCGACCGGCCTGGTGTTGCGGATGGCGACGGAGCCTCGGCCGTCGACCGCCGAGACCCGATGGATCGTGCGCGCGGCGCATTCGCCACCTGGCTCACACCCATCGAGCGCATGGGGATCGCCTTTGTTCGAGGCGCAGCTTGTCCGCAACCGTCATGGCCCCGTTGGCCGCTGGATCATGGAATGGAAATGTGATGAGTGCCTTTTCGGAAGTCCGGCGGCGTATCCTCAGCCTGTGGCTGCCGCGCCTGCCCATCGACCGCATCAAGCGCAAACTCGCGGTTATCGCGTCGCGTGAAGAAAGCCTCTCACATCCGGTCGACCCGGTTGATGGACCCAGCATTGTCGTTGCCAAGCAAGACAACATGCTGCGGATTTCGGCGCTCGACGATGCGGCGGCGCATGTCGGCCTCGCGGTCGGCCTGCCGCTGGCGAACGCCCGGGCCATTTGTCCGGATGTGCAAGTCCATGATGCCGACGAGGCCGCCGACGCGGAGACCCTGACCGCCATCGCCTGTTGGTGCGACCGTTTCACCCCGCTGGTGGCGCTCGATCCGCCGCACGGTCTTTTTCTCGACATCACTGGCTGTGCCCACCTGTTCGGCGGCGAAGCCGCGATGATGAATCTGGTATGCCGAGGCCTGACCGGGCAGGGGTTTACGGTCTGCGGCGCGATCGCTGCGACGGCCGTCTGCGCCCGGACGCTCACCCGTCATGCCCATGGCCGGATCGTCCGCGATGGCGAGGAAGCCGCCGCGGTCACGCCGTTGCCGGTATCGGCACTGGGCGCGGATATCACCGTGGTGACGGGTTTGCGCCGCGCCGGCCTGAAAACCATCGGCGACGTGGCGGCGCGTGAGCGGCACGAAATCACCGCCAGGTTTGGCGCTGCCTTTACGGCGCTGTTGGAACAGGCGCTGGGGGAGCGCGATGCGCCGATCAGTCCGCGCAAGCCGCTGCCCGATTACATCGTGGAAAAACGCTTTGCCGAACCGGTCGCGACCGAAGCGGTCATCTCGGCCACTCTGTCGGGGTTGGCCGGGATGCTGGTGACGGCAATGGCAAAACAAGGCAAGGGCGCGCGGCGGCTGGAAGCCTATTTCTTTCGGACCGATGGCGCGGTTCGCACCCTCATGGTCGATACCGGGCAGGCTGTCACCAGAAGCGAGGTGATCGACCGGCTGTTCCGCGAGCGGCTGGAGGCTTTGAGCGACCCGCTCGACCCCGGGTTCGGATTCGACCTCATTCGGCTGGCCGCAAGCCGCACCGAAATCGTCGTGCAACAGCAGCGCGATCTCGACGCCAACGTTCATGACAATGACGAGTTGGCAGCCTTGATCGATCGCATCGCGGCACGGATCGGCGGCAAGCGCGTGGTCGTTCACCTGCCGCAGGACACCCACATTCCCGAGCGCGCGGTGCTGATAGCGCCGGCGCAGCATCATCTGCTGGCCGCTGCGCAGGCCATCTGGCCGGCGCGCATCGTGGGCGAGCCGCCGTTGCGGCCGTTGCGGCTGTTCGAGCGGCCGGAACAGATCAAGGTGATCGCCGAGGTGCCGGATGGTCCGCCGGCGCGGTTCGTCTGGCGCCGCGCCACCCATGCCGTGGTTCGTACCGAAGGCCCCGAACGTGTCGCCATGGAATGGTGGCGGGCAGGGAATGCGACGCTGACGCGCGATTACTTTCGCGTCGAAGACGAGGAAGGCCTGCGGTTCTGGCTTTATCGCGACGGGCTATTTGAAGAAGTCGAGCAGCAACAGAACAGGCCCATACTGCCGAACTGGTTCATGCACGGGCTGTTCGCATGACGATAAATTATGCGGAAATCGGCATCACCACGAATTTCTCGTTTCTGCGCGGCGGCTCGCATCCGCAAGCCTATGTTCATCAAGCCGCAATTCTCGGACTTCCCGCCATCGGCATCGCCGACCGCAATACGCTGGCCGGTGTGGTGCGGGCTTTCAAGGAGCTGGATAATCCGGAAGTAACACACAAGCCAAAACTTCTGATCGGATCGCGGATCGTTTTTGTCGACGGCACGCCAGATATTCTGGTGTATCCGCGCGACCGTGCCGCTTACGGCCGGCTGTGCCAGTTGTTGACGCAAGGCAAACGCGGCGAGGGAACCCTCAAGGGCGAATGTCACCTGAGGATCGACGATCTCCTGGAATTTGCCGAAGGGCAGCTTCTTGTGTTGGCGCTCCCGCACCGTTTCGAGGAAGCAGAAGCGCGCGAAGTTCTGGAGCAACTCGGGGGAAGTCGCGCCGACGGCGTATGGCTGGCGGCGAGCCTGCACTATCGCGGCGACGACCGGCGGCGTCTGGCCCGGCTCAAACGGACAGCGGATCATGCCGGTGTGCCGTTGTTGGCGACCAATGAGGTGCTTTACCACCATCCGTCGCGCCGCCCGTTGCAGGATGTCCTCACCTGCATCCGCGAGAAGACAACCATCGAGGCGGTCGGCAAGCGGCTGGAAGCCAATGCCGAACGCCATCTCAAGCGGCCAGAGGAAATGGCGCGGCTGTTTCGCGACGCGCCGGAGGCGATCGCGGAGACCATGCGGTTTGCCGATCGTATCACCTTCTCGCTCGATCAACTCAAATACCAGTATCCCGACGAACCGGTGCCGCGGGGCAAGACCGCGCAGCAGCATCTGGAAGACCTGACCTGGGCGGGGGTGCAGACTTATTTCAAAGGGAACATCGACGGCACCTTGCGCGCGACCTTGAAGAAAGAGCTCGCTCTCATCGCTGAGCTGAAATACGCGCATTATTTTCTCACCGTGCATGACATCGTTCATTATGCGCGCAGCCAGAGCATCCTCTGTCAGGGGCGGGGATCGGCGGCCAATTCCGCCGTGTGCTACGTGCTCGGCATCACCTCGGTTAATCCAGCCGAAATCAACCTGCTGTTCGAACGCTTCATTTCCAAGGAGCGGCTGGAGCCGCCCGACATCGACGTCGATTTCGAACATTCGCGGCGCGAGGAGGTGATGCAATATGTCTACCGGCGCTATGGCCGGCATCGCGCCGCCATCATCGCCACCGTTATTCATTACCGGCCGCGCAGCGCGATCCGCGACGTCGGCAAGGCGCTCGGATTGACCGAGGATGTGACGGCGGCACTCGCCGATACGGTGTGGGGAAGCTGGGGCTCAGGCCTCAACGACATGCAGGTCAAGCAGGCCGGCTTCGATCCGAAAAACCCGATGGTGGATCTGGCGGTCGCGCTCGCCACCGAGCTGATCGAGTTTCCACGGCACCTGTCGCAGCATGTCGGCGGCTATGTGCTGACGCAGGACCGGCTCGATACCTATGTCCCGATCGGCAATGCCGCGATGGACGATCGCACCTTCATCGAATGGGACAAAGACGATGTCGACGCGCTGAACATGATGAAGGTCGATGTGCTGGCGCTGGGAATGCTCACCTGTATCCGCAAATGTTTCGACCTGATCGACGAGCACAAGGGCAAGCGTTATGAACTCGCCGACATCAAATCAAAGGACGATGACGAAGTTTATCAGATGCTGCAAAAGGGCGAATCGCTCGGCGTTTTCCAGGTCGAGAGCCGGGCGCAGATGAACATGCTGCCGCGCCTGAAGCCGCGCACCTTCTACGACCTTGTCATTGAAGTTGCGATTGTGCGGCCCGGTCCGATCCAAGGCGACATGGTGCACCCTTATTTGCGCCGGCGAAATAAAATCGAGAAAGAAAACTATCCGTCTCCCTCGCCGGAGCATGGCCCGCCGGACGAATTATACAAGGTGCTGCACAAGACGCTCGGCGTGCCGCTGTTTCAGGAGCAGGCGATGCGGATCGCGATCGAGGCGGCGGGGTTTAGTTCCGAGGAAGCCAATGGACTGCGCCGCGCGATGGCGACTTTTCGCAACGTCGGCACCATCGGCAACTTCGAAGAGAAGATGGTCAATAACATGATCCGGCGGGGTTACGATCCGATCTTCGCCAAGAATTGCTTCGAACAGATCAAGGGTTTCGGGTCTTACGGCTTTCCCGAAAGCCATGCCGCGAGCTTCGCGCAGCTTGTCTATGTCTCGTCGTGGTTGAAGCATTTCCATCCCGACGCGTTCTGCTGCGGATTGCTGAATTCGCAGCCGATGGGCTTTTATGCGCCGGCGCAAATCGTCAGTGACGCGATCAAGAACGGCGTCAAGGTTCGCGAGATCGATGTGTCCTTCAGCCATGCGCAGAATACGCTGGAAGAAAGGGACGGAGACTATTGCGCCGTGCGGCTCGGCTTTCGCCAGATCGACGGGTTCAAGTGGAAGGATGCGGATGCGGAGCGGTTGAAACGAGTGCAACAGTCGTTCCGGGATGTATCTACTGAGGGTTTCTTGGTTAAATCGGCGGTGCCGCGGTCTCGCTCCACCTCTCCCCTTGGGGGAGAGGTCGATTTGCGAAGCAAATCGGGTGAGGGGGCTCAGGTCCCTCGAGAAACCTTACCCCTCACCCGCGCCTTCGGCGCGACCTCTCCCTATGGGAGAGGTGTGGCGCCGCCGGAACAGGAGGGCGACAACTGGGCTGATCGCATCGTCGCCGCGCGAAATCGCCGTCCCTTTACCTCACTGGAAGATTTTGCCCGCGACACCGCGCTGCCCAAGCGCGCATTGATTTTGCTCGCGGATGCCGATGCGTTTCGCTCGATCGGGCTCGACCGCCGCGCCGCGTTATGGGCGGTGCGGCGTCTGCCCGATGATGTGCCGCTGCCGTTGTTTACGGCCGCCACAGCCCGCGAACAGCCGGACGAGCAGGCACAGCCTTTGCCGTCGATGCCACGCTCGGAGCATGTGGTGGCGGATTATCAGACCATTCGCCTGTCGCTGAAGGGGCACCCGATGGAGTTCTTGCGCGCGAGGTTTACGCGCGAAGGCGTCATCGCCTGTTCATCGGTGTCCGATGCGAGAGACAAACAGCATGTCCGCTGCGCCGGCGTGGTGCTGGTGCGGCAGCGTCCGGGCAGTGCCAAGGGCGTCGTCTTCATGACGCTGGAAGATGAAACCGGCATCGCCAATATCGTGGTGTGGCCGAAGGTGATGGAGCGTTTCCGCAAAGAAGTGATGGGCTCACGGCTGATCCTGGTCGAAGGAACCATTCAAAGCAGCCCGGAAAAGGTCGTGCACCTCGTGGCTGAAAGGCTGTTCGACCGCTCTCACGATCTGCTTGATCTTGCCAACGACGAGCCGCGCCGGAAACATGCTCTCCCGCCAGGCGCTGCTGTCATCGAACCGCTCAACGATGACCGGCGCGATCACCCCGACAATCCGGCGCAAAAGATCCGCCATCCCCGTAATGTCCGCATCCTGCCGCCGTCGCGGGATTTTCATTAGGGCATGGTTGAAGCAGGGACGCGCATCGACTGATTTGCCCGACGAGACGAGCAAATCGGCGGTCTGCTTGTCCAGCCCCTTTTGAAAAAATATTTCGCTTAACCTGTCGGGCAAATCACTTCTAGAGCTTCGCACGTCCCGCCTCGATAAGGGGGACGTTGGCCATCGTCACGAACGTTGGGCGGGATGCGGTGGACGCGAAGGCGCCGAAAGACGAATGGTGCCTTTGGCGGACGGCGAAGTCGTGTGGTCCTGACGCCTCGACGCTGGCGTCAAATTCCTGAAAAGCTAACGCTTCTCGGGGATGACGGTGACAAAAAGCCCGATCGCCGGGGAGAGCGTGGAGTAAGCCGTAAAACCACTGCGCAGGGAAGGCCGGATGCTCCGGCGAACCTGTGGTGACTAACTCATGTGCTTTTTTACTTTTGCACATGAGGCTGCGGGTGCGGCAGTGGAGTGGATTTGACATTCGCACAGGACCTGCCGCAAGTCCGCAATGCGAATGTAAAATCCTAAACTCCACTGCAATATATATTTGCTGGTGGTCCTTTGCTTCTAACATTCGCAAAGATGTCCGCTGAGAAGGAGTGCGAATGTTAGAAGCGGACCACCAGGCACCCGGCTTTCCCTGCGCCCTCATTTTTCGGGAGGGAGAAATGCTATTCCAACTCGGACGCGATCCGCGCCGCGAGATTTCGCAAGTGTGTCTAGATCTCCGGCGCGGCGCCGATCGGCGGGCCGCCGGGTGGCCGATGCAGGAAGGTGATCGATGCAAATGCGCCGAGCCATGAACCGATTGCCGCAAACGCGACATAGACCCAATTCTCCGTATAGGAGATTACCGCATAGGAAGAGAGCAGATACCAGATGCTGCTCCAGGTCGCCGCGGGCACCCGCTTTCGCGCCACCACGGCCGACGTGAACAGGACATAGACCGCATCGGTTAAGGCAGTTGCGAGCAGGACGCCCCCGGCAGTCAACGGATCGATCGCAGCCATTGCGGTTCCTTCCAGGTTGAGGCAGAGCAGTGACGTTTAAGGAAGAGCAACCGAGATGCAAAGCCCGAAACAAATCCTGGCCGATCTTTGGACCCTGGCTGGAGGCGAACCCGCCGCGCTCGATTCCGTGACCTTGACCGGCGAAGAGCCGCAACTGCCGTCATCGTTTCGCGTCGCGGCCGCCGCTCAGGTGAGCATTGCCGCGGCGGGGCTTGCCGCTGCGGAAATCTGGAAGCTGCGTAGCGGACAGGATCAGAAAATCGCCGTCGACATCCGTCACGCCGTGGTCGAATGCCGCAGCGAGCGTTACCTTCGCGTCGAAGATCAGGCGCCGCCACCGGCGTGGGATGCGATTGCCGGCGTCTACAAGACGCGCGGCCAGCGCTTTGTTCGTCTGCACACCAATTTTCCGCATCACCGCGATGCCGTGTGCCGGGTCCTGAGTTGCAAGGCCGAACGCGACGAGGTTCAGGCTGCCTTGATGCAATGGGACGCCGAGGCGTTCGAGACCGCAGCCTATCAAGCCGGCGGCGTGGTGGCGATGATGCGTTCCTACGACGAATGGTCCGGGACGCCGCAGGCCCAAGCGCTCGCAGAACTGCCGGTCATGACCATCGAGAAAATCGGCGACGCCGCGCCGAAGCCCTGGCTCGCGGGGGAAAGGCCGCTCGCGGGCTTGCGCGTGCTCGACCTGTCGCGCGTGATCGCGGGGCCCATTGCCGGCCGGACGCTGGCCGCGCATGGTGCCGACGTGCTGCTGGTGTCCGGCGCCGACCTCCCGGCGATTCCGTGGCTCACGATCGATACCGGCCGCGGCAAGCTCACGACGTTTATCGATCTGAAGCGCGAGGAGGGCCGGGACCAACTGAAGCAGTTGCTCTCAGAGGCCGATATCTTTTCGCAAGGCTATCGCCCGCAGGCGCTCGCCAATCTCGGCTTCTCGCCGGATGAGGCTGCGCGGATCAGTCCCGGCATCATTTTTGTCTCGCTATCGGCCTACGGCCATGTGGGGCCGTGGGCGAGCCGCCGCGGTTTCGACTCGCTGGTGCAGACGTCGACAGGCTTCAATCATGCCGAGGGAATGGCAGCCGGCGTCGATGGTCCGAAAGAATTGCCGGCGCAGATTCTCGATCATGCCACCGGCTATCTGATGGCGTTCGGCGCCATGATGGCGAAAGCGCGCCAGTCGCGCGAAGGCGGCAGTTGGCACGTTCGCGTGTCGCTGGCGCAGACCGGGCGATGGATCTGGAATTTGGGCCGCGTCGCGAACGGCCTTAAGACCGAGGATTTGAAGGGCGAGGCGATCGCGCCGTTTGTCGAACAGGCGCAATCCGGCTTCGGGACGTTGCAGGCGATCCGCCATACCGCGCAATTATCACGGACGCCGGCGTTCTGGTCGCGCCCGGCAATGCCGCTCGGCAGCCATCCAGCGGTCCGATTCTAACATTCGCATTCCTTCTCGGCAGGCACTTTTGCGAATGTTAGAATCATAGGACCGCTGGCAAATATACTTCCTAGTGGAGTTTAGGATTTGACATTCGCTATTCGAACTTGCGGCTAGGTAGGTAGCGAATTTCAAATCCACTCCACTAACGCAATGGCCGGCGCGTGAATAAAGCGCCGGCCTTTGACGTTGAAATTCTAGAAGCCGTAAAGCCTGGCCGGATTGTCGACCAGGATTTTCTTGCGGGTGGCGGCATCCGGCGCCCAGACCGCGAGCTGGTTGAAGACGCGGCCGTCGTCGATCTGATACAGCGGCGCCAAATCGGTCGGCTTGCGGCCGGGCGTCATCGACGAATCCGGATGCGGCCAATCTGAGCCCCACACCAGGCGATCGGGATTGGCTGCGATCAGCGCTTTCGCGAACGGTACCGCATCCGGATAGTCCGGCCCCTTGTTCGACAGGCGGTAGGCGCCGGAGATTTTCACATAGACCTTGCCGCTCTTCACCGCTTCGATGAGCTCCGCCCAACCGGGCTGTTCGAGGCCCAGCGCCGCATCGGCGCCGCCGAAATGGTCGAATACGACAGGAACCGGCGAGGAGGCGAGGACGTCCTTGATATTCGTGAGCAACGGAAGGTTGGTGTAGCACTGCACGTGCCAGCCGCGTCCTTTCATCCGCTCGATCGCAGCCTCGAGGCGTTTGCGGCCGATGCTGGGATCATTGACGCCGCTGGTAGCAAGATTGACGCGGATGCCCTTGATGCCGGCCTTGCCCATCATGTCGAGGTCGCTCTCCGACGTCTTGTCGTCGATGACAGCCACGCCACGCGCGGTGTTGCCGCGGAACTTGATGCCTTCGAGCGTGGCGCGGTTGTCGGTGCCGTAGACGCTCGGCGTCACGATCACGACGTTTTCGATATGAAGCGCCTTGTGCAGCGCCGCCATTTCTTCCGGAGAGGCCGGCTCCGGCGTGTAAACCCGTCCTTCGAAGAACGGATATTTTTCCGGCAAGTGGATATGGGTGTGGCAATCGCAGGCGTGAGGCGGAACGTCGAAATTGACCGGCGTTGTCGGCTGCGCCGCCTTGGCAAAGGCTGTCCGATTTTGCATCGCAACGCCTGCGGCAACGGATGCAAGCAAAAGGTCGCGTCGATTAAGCATGGGTCTTCTCCCATTATTATTCGGCTTTTTGATGAAACTACTCGGCTGCGGCGGTGGCGTTCGCCCGCGCTATCGCGGCGGGATCTCCGGCCGCGCGCGCTGCAAAGAAGGTGATGACGGCCGCCATCAGCGAACAGGCGGCGAGGAAATAAAGCCCCGCTTGGAAGCTTTGTGTGGAATCCTTGATCCAGCCGACGATGACGGGCCCGAAATAGCCGCCGAGATTGCCGACGGCATTGATCATGGCGATCGCGCTCGCCGCCGCCGAGCCGGTGAGGAAGAGCGAAGGCATCGGCCAAAACGCCGCGCGCGAGCCATAGATACCGACGGTGGCGGCGGACATTCCAAGCAGCGCCCAATAGGACGCGCCGGACCATCCGGCAAACGCAAGCCCGAGCGCGCCCACCACGGATGCTGCAATCAGATGCCAGCGGCGCTCCTTGTTGCGGTCGGACGACCAGCCCCAGGCGATCAGGCCGATGGTACCGATGATGTAGGGGCCGGAGGAAACGATGCCCGTCATCATGTTGGAAAGACCGATGCCCTTGACGATTTGCGGCATGAAGAAAACGATGCCGTAATTGGCGGTCACGCTCATGAGATAGATCAGCGACAGCGCGACGACGCGCGGATCGGCGAGAGCTTGTATCCAGGTCATGCGGCCCTTGCCCTCGACCTGCCGGCTTTCACCATCGAGCCGCGCCTGCAACCAGCCTCTCTCGTCTTCCGCCAGCCAATCGGCGTGCCCCGGCCGGTCCGTCATGATGCGCAGGATGAAAAGACCGAGCAGCACAGCCGGTATCGCTTCGATGATGAAAATCCACTGCCAGCCCCTGAAGCCGAGCATGCCATCCATGCCGAGAATGGCCGCCAAGACGCGATCGACGCGACGGCGTTGGCGACAGGTTGCGCAATAAAGAGGGTCGAGATGACCCGGCCGCGATATTGGGCGGGAAACCAGTAGGTGAGATAGAGGATCATGCCGGGAAAGAAACCGGCTTCTGCCGCTCCAAGCAGAAAGCGGATGATCAGAAAACTGGTTGGTCCTGTAATCAACGCGGTGAGGCCGGAAAAGATGCCCCAGGTGATCATGATCCGCGCGATCCAGATCCGCGCGCCGATCTTTTCGAGAATGAGATTGCTCGGAATTTCGAACAGGAAATAGCCGAAGAAGAAGATCCCTGCGCCCCAGCCGTAAAGATAGGGGCTGAAACCAAGGTCCTTGTTCATGGTCAATGCGAAGCAATCGAGATGTTGCTGCGATCGATATAGGCGATGCAGTAGGCGAGGGCGACCAGAGGCAAGAGCCGCCAGGAGACCTTTGCGATCGTCCGGCTTTCGATTGCCGTTGTGGCTTCAGCCGCCGCCATGAAATTTCTCCCCGTCGCGTCTTGTTTCTTTGAACGTTGGCCGTGTCCTAACTCGCCTGGACCGAGCTTGTGAAGAAGCTAATTCGAATTGGCGATAAACAGTCCGGCATCTTCTTCCAGAAGGAGCCGGTCGCGGATGAGCTGCTGCGTGGCTTTTGCGATAGCCGCCGCGCGATCGCCTGCTTTCGGGTAGCGTTCCTCCATCGACAGCCGTGGATCGCCGATTTTCAGCCGTTCTTCGCGGGTCGCTGCGAACGGCATCATGCTGCCGTTGTTGTCGCACAACTCGCCTTCGCTAAAGCCGGCTTTCCTTAAGTTCCAGCCGGTGTGGGTTGCGGCGGGCGCTTCCAGCGTCGGCAAGTGAATGCCGGCGATGTCACGGCCGTCGGCGTCGGTCTTCGGGACGAACACCGGATAGGCGGTTCCCTTCGATGGGGGCATCCCGTCGGATTTGAGGACGGTCGGCTGCGCAATCCGGCTCGGATAGGCGAAGCTCGGGATTTTTGGAAAACCGACCGCGCTGGGCCATGGCGGCGCCAGCGTCGCGTCAGTGCGGCTTGGGTAACGGCTGTCGGGTGGCAGCGTGCCCTTGGCTATCCAGTCATTCATGGCTGCCAGCAAGGCGCGCACTGGCGGGCCCGCATTCAGCGGATTGGTCGGGTTGGCGCAGGTTTTCACCAGTTCGGACTTGTCGCGGGCAAGCGCATAATGTTGCAGGTTCGACAAGAGGAACAGCCTGACATTGTCCGGCATGACGATGGGGTCGCCCTTGGTATCGGTCACGACCAGCGACGCGCGCTGCTGGTAAAATTCAATCTCGCTATCGGTCTTGATGATCTTCGGGCAATTGCCGGCGGCGAGACATCGCGCGAGGAATCCATCGCTCTTTCCGGTGATGCTGTCGGTCGTCACGGGATAGGTGAACGGAAAATCCGCGCCCGGATAAAGCATGTCGGCGTGCTCGTAAGGCGAGCGGCCGGGCTGGCTGAAACGATAGTTGGTGAAGGTCTTTTTGCCGCCGGAAATATGCGGCATCAGGCCTTCGAAGACCACGCGGCCGGCTTCATCGGTATTGAAGCCGAGATAGAGAAAGTCGTGCAGATAACGGCCGCTTTGCGACAGCCCGAATCCGATCGCGCGGTCGATCCGCCCCGCGAGCGGATTGGCGGCACGGCTCGCATCTGCGGCTTCGTTGCGCAGAAACGAGACGACGTCGCGCGTCGCCGCAAAGCCGAGACCCATCACCTTCGGGTCCTTGGCGATATAGATGAATTCGTAGATGGCGCCGGCATCAAAGCCTTCCGGCCGCTTGATCGAAATTTTGGTCGGATTCTCGAAGGTGACGGCAAGGCCCGCCGGCGTCGTGCGCGGGTCGGCCTCGCGCTCGCGCACACTGATTTTGGCGCTGGGCGGGGTCGAGGTCGGCCGCCGGGATAGTTCAGCGTCGCGCTGGCCGGATTGTCGGTGTGGTCGAAGATGAAATCTTCGCGTGCCAGGTCGGTCACGCCGGGCACGACCGGCGGCGAAAAGGTCATGCGGCCGCCGCCCGGCAGAACGTCGCCCTGCCAGCCGCTCCACACGACCGTGTAGCCGCTTCTCATCAGGAAGCCGTTGCCGGCATCCGCAGCCTTGACGAGATCGTTCGTCACAGCGGGGATATCGTTGAACAGCGCCAGCCCAAGTTTGCTGCCGCGGTTGAGCACATCGTAAAGCAGCGTGCGGTTGCCGTTGGCGGCCACCGTCGGCCGCAGGATTTCCACGTCGGTCGTGGCTTCGACCTGACCTTGCGCGTTGCGCGGCGCACGGTCGAGATCGACAATGATCTTGTTGTTGGGATCGTCTGATATCACCGCGATCGTCGCGCGGGCCAAAATCCGATCGTAGGTGCCGACCGCGCCGAAGGTTCGTCCTTCGAAGGCCGGGGAGTTCCACCTTCACAATCTCGAATTTGATGATTTTGGCGGCGCAGGGGCTGGCGAAAGCAAATGGTCGCCGCGGTCAGCATGACCGCACGCCGCAACTGTCTCATGGCACTCTTCTCCCGATACCGGTGGCGTTATGCTCCGCCAGCTTCGGGTGCCACACTATCGAGATAAGTTCTCGGGCGGGAAGGGGCGCAAACCGGCCGGATATCAGGCTTTTTCGGCGGCCAGCACCTTTCGCACGGCCGGCCGCTCCGACATGAGGTCCCGGTGCGCTTTGACCTTCGGAAAACGCGCGAGATCGACGCCGTCGCTTTCCAGCCAGCCTGCGATGGTGAACAGATAAGGGTCGCAGATCGTATAGCTGTCGCCCATCACCCATGGGCCCTTCACCATTTTGGATTCGATCAGATCGAAGCAGGCGGTCATGGTTTCCGGCACTTTCTTTTTCATCGCCTCGAGCGCCGCTGGATCGTCGGCCCAGCGATGGCCGCGCGGGCGGTGAGCGTGGTTGGTGTGCACGGTCGAGCACAGATAGCTGTTGAAGGCCTGCACTTCCGCAAAGCCGAAGGGATCGTCGATCGGCGCCAGCTTTGCCTTGGGAAAGCTTTGGGCAATGTAGGCGAGCATGGCCGGCGTCTCGGTCAGGATGCCTCTGTCCGTCACCAGCGAGGGAACGCGCCCTTTCGGGTTAACGGCCAGATATTCCGGCGAGCGCTGTTCATTGGTTGCGAAGCTGATCTTGACGGTCGAATATTCGGCGCCGGCTTCTTCAAGCGCGATATGGGACGCCAATGCGCAGGTGCCCGTCGCGTAGTACAGCTTCATCATCGTAACCTCTCCATATCCGCGCAATACGCCGGCCTTCGTCCATTTTTCGTCGAGGCGGACGACCTCCCGTTGACAAGAGTGGTATAGCAGCAGCAGGGACGGGGAAAGCCGGATGCCGCATCTCGCCGTTGCGGCTAGTGTGGCGGCTCTGACGTTCCTTTCAGTTTTGCAAGCCGCCTCTTCAAAGGAACGTCAAAGTCGAGGCCACACTAGAATCGTGTAGTTGCTAGTGTCCCCATGGTTCTGACATTCGTAAAAGTGCCCGCCGCGATAGGATACGAATGTCAGAACCGGGACACTAGCGGGAAAAGACGCAGGGTCGTGAGGTCCCGGAAGGAAGATTGATGCCGAAACTATTTTCCAGCCCGGAGGCGATCGCGGAGGACATCATCGCCGACGTTGGCACCGATCTCGTGGTCGGCTTGCCGCTCGGCCTCGGCAAGGCCAACCACATCGTCAACGCGCTGTATGCGCGTGCGGTTGCCGATCGCTCTATCCGTCTCACCTTTTTCTCCGCGCTGACGCTGGAGAAGCCGCGTCCGTCCAATTTGCTCGAGCGGCGCTTCATCTCTCCTGTCATCGAGCGGTTGTTCGGCGGGTATCCGGATCTTGCTTATGCTCCTGCGCTGCGCGCCGATGAATTGCCGCCGAATATCGAGGTGATCGAGTTCTTCTTCCTGGCGGGAAGCTGGCTGCGCGTCCCGTCGGCGCAGCAAAATTACATCTCCGCAAATTACACCCACGCCTCATCCTATCTGCTCGCGCGCGGCTTCAACGTCGTCACGCAACTCGTCGCCAAGCGCGTGGTCGATGGCGTTGCCCGCTACAGCCTGAGCTGCAATACCGATACCACGCTCGATGTCTTGAGGGCGCGCGCCGAGGGCCGTGCATCGTTCAAACTCGTCGGGCAGGTCAATTCCGAATTGCCATTTATGCCCGGCGCGGGCGATCTCCCCGGCGAGGAATTCAGCGCGGTGCTGGAAAGTCCGGAGACGGAGTTTCCGCTGTTTGCGCCGCCATCCGAGCCGATTACCGACACCAAATACGCGATCGGCCTGCATGCGGCCGGCCTCGTTCGCGACGGCGGCACATTACAGATCGGTATCGGCCAGGCTGGTGATGCGCTCGCGCAAGGCTTGATCCTTCGTCATCGCGATCGCGCCCAATTCGAGGCGGCCATGAAGCGACTTTCGCCCGCCGGTCAGCCGTTCGAAAGCGCTCCGTTCGAACAGGGCCTCTATGGCGTCAGTGAAATGCTGTTCGAGGCTTTCATCGGCCTGATCGACGCCGGCATCATCAAGCGCGAGGTGGATGGCGTTCTGCTCCACGGAGCGTTTTTTCTGGGGCCGAAATCGTTTTACCGGCGCTTGCGCGAAATGACGGCAGAAGAGATTGCGCGCATCCAGATGATGCCGGTCTCCTTCACCAATGAACTCTACGGCGACGAGGAGCAAAAAAGGCGCGCTCGCGTCGATGCGCGTTTCGTCAACAATGCCATGATGGCGACGTTGATGGGGGCGGCCGTTTCCGATGGCCTCGAGAACGGGCAGGTCGTCAGCGGCGTCGGCGGGCAATATAATTTTGTGGCGCAGGCCTTCGCGTTGCCGGGTGCGCGCTCGATCCTGACTGTCGAGGCGACGCGACAGGCGGGCTCAAAGCTGCAATCCAACATTCGCTGGAGCTACGGTCACGAGACCATTCCGCGGCATTTGCGCGATATCGTCGTCACCGAATACGGCGTTGCCGACCTCAGGGGGAAATCCGATGCCGACGTGATCGCGGCGATGGTGCAGGTGGCGGATTCCCGTTTTCAAGGCGAACTGATGCGCCAGGCGAAGGATGCCGGCAAACTGCCTGCGAATTTTGAAATTCCGAAAGCCTATCGCGAAAATTATCCGCAGCGGATTGCGGACGCATTGTCGCCGGCGCGACAAGCGGGACTGCTTCCGTCTTTTCCGTTCGGCAGCGATTTTACGGAAGTGGAGCAGCGCCTGATCCCGGCCTTGCAGTTGCTGCAAGAGGTTCAACGTAGGCCGCTGAGTTTGCCCTCGCTGCTATGGCAGGGATGGACGCAACGGTCCGAACCTTTCGAGGCCGAATGCCTGGCGAGATTAGGGTTGGATCGACCGGCAACATGGCAGCAGCGGGCCTATCGGGCGTTGGTGCGTGCCGCGCTGACGAAGAGCCAGAAGTAACTGCGCCAAGACACGCCCTATCTGTTCTTGTTGACCGGTTTTCGCTTTTCGATGAAGGCGGCCATGCCCTCGGCGCGATCTTCTAGCGCGAAAGTGGAGCGAAACAGGTCTCGCTCGACCTGAAGCCCCTCGGAGAGCGGGGTTTCGAAGGCGCGGTTGATGGCGTTTTTGGCCATTTCCGCCGCCGGATGCGACATTTCGGCGATCTTGTCCGCCATCGCCATGACTTCGACCATCAATTTGTCTGATGGAACGATGCGGCTGACGAGTCCGGAGCGCTCGGCTTCCGCCGCATCCATCATCCGCCCGGTGAGGCAGAGATCCATCGCCTTGGACTTGCCGATCGCGCGCGTCAACCGCTGCGTGCCACCGATGCCCGGAATGGTGCCAAGCGTGATTTCCGGCTGGCCGAATTTGGCGGTGTCGGATGCGATAATGATGTCGCACATCATGGCGAGTTCGCAGCCACCGCCGAGCGCATAGCCGCTGACGGCGGCAATGGTCGGCTTGCGGCATTTGGCGACGCGATCGCCGCGGATCGCGACGAAATCGTTGGAAAACATCTCGATGAAGTCTTTCGGCTGCATTTCCTTGATGTCGGCGCCGGCGGCGAATGCTTTTTCATTACCGGTCAAAACGATGCAGCCAATGCCATCATCCGCCTCGAGGTCATCGACGGCGTTGGCAATTTCGCGAAACACCCCGAAAGATAGCGCGTTGAGCATTTTCGGGCGGTTAAGCGTGATGACGCCGACTTTGCCCCTGGCCTCGACGATGATGTGTTCCAACGTCCTCATAATCCACCCCCGCGCTTCATGTTGCCGGCAATGTGCCTGCGGATGGGGCGGGCTTCAAGTGGCGTCGCGATCATCGTATCCCGGACGCGGTGCAGGGTTCTCCCGGCGATGCAGAGCATCGTCCGGTACGCCCGCCGCGGCTCTGCGACGCACCGTTTACGCGCTGCGCCACGTCCGGGGCACGAGACCACTCAGGTGATGAACATGCGCGCGGCCGAGGCCATGGTCAGCAGCGCGCCGAACCCGATAAAGATTTTTCCGATCAGGGAAGTCTGATCCCAACCGGTGCTTTCGCCAGTCATCGTCGTTGTGGGTGCGGGTGGGGAACCGGCCGCCGCGGCCGGCGCCGAACTACCTTCTTGCAGCGTCCGATCGCGTATCGTTGAGCTGATCCGCCGCGACCATGAAGGCCCCATTGTTCGTACTGGCGTTGACCTGGTTGTCGGAGGCCTTGTCGGAGATCTGGGCCGGAACGTCGGTCCCTGCCGGAATGGCCGCCGCGGCATTGACCTGGGCGTTGGCCAGCAGCATCTGCGCATTGGCGTTGGCGATCGACGGCGGGATGCTCGGCAACACCTTGTTGTCGCCGGGCGCGGCATCGGCGACCGTGGCCTTTTTGTCGGCGTCGGTCTTTGCCGCAATCGCATGAAGTCTGTGGTGCGCGTAGTGCTTCCGATGGTGCGAAGCGTGTCTGAAGATCCTGTGCGTGACCGGTACGGCCGCGCTGCCGGATTGTGAATCCGGCGTGGAATCGTCACCGTTCGTCGCGGCCTGTACCGGGCTTGCGAACAAGAGTCCGGCGGCCAGAACCAAGGCCAAGCGCTCGCTGGCGTTGATGATCATTTGGCAATCTCCCCGTTTTGCCAGTCCCGGCGGAGAAAAAGACCGCTCGCCATGTCCGCAGCGGGGCAGAAAAAGGGGAATCTTCGGACAAGTCTGGACATAAACGCGGCAGCCTGGCGGTTCGCAAAATCATCGCCTTCACTTGAATTAGCTGTGATTCATCAGGAGCGTGTCAGGGGCGCCGATCGGTGTTATGAGCCTTTTGGCGCCGATCCCGGCTAAGCGATTCCTGGCCGGCGCCGGGAATCTTCCGTGAGCCGTTATCACGAATTCGTGATTGGCGCTTTGCGTTGTAACAAATTGAAAAAACGACCGAAATGATCTGTGGGAGCGCGCGTGCGCGAAAGTGAGGACGAGTGGACCGGCCTGATGCGGCTGGCCATTTCAGGCGATAGCGCCGCGTATCATCGTCTGCTCAAGGCGGTCACGCCGGTCTTGAGGGCCGGGGCTCGCCGTGGGCTGGCGCGGGCCGGTCAGCCGGTCGATCAATCCGAGGACGTCGTGCAGGACATTTTGTTAGCGGTGCATTTAAAGCGGCACACCTGGGACGCGAACGCTCCGTTCGCGCCGTGGCTGTTTGCGATCGCCCGCAACAAGCTGATCGATGCGTTGCGGCGACGCGGCCGGCGGGTTTTTGTCAACGTCGACGATTTTGCCGAAACCATCCCTGACGAACCGGCCGCCGAGACGGTATCGGCCAACGAGATCACAAGTCTGTTGCAGACCTTGCCTCCGCGTCAGCGCGAGGTTTTGCAATCGATCGCGGTGGAAAGCACCTCAATCAAGGATACAGCCGCGAAGTTCGCGATGAGCGAAGGGGCAGTACGGGTGGCGTTGCATCGCGCGCTCGCAAGCCTCACCGTCAAATTGCGGGAGCAATAAGGATGGAAACCGAACAGCTCATTCGAACGCTTGCCGCCGACAATCCGCACCGCGCCCGCCCGGTCGGACTTGTACTGGCGCTTGCGTTGCTGGCCGCGGCGCCGGTTTCGTTCGTCGGGTTCGCGATGGCGCTCGGCGTTCGGCCGGACGTCATGACGGCGATGCATAATCCGTTCTTCGACCTGAAATTCGTGATCACGCTGGCGCTGGCGATCTCGGCCATTGTGGTCAGCCTGCATCTTTCCCGGCCCGAGGCATCGTTCAGGGGTTGGGGGTGGCTGCTGTTGATCCCCGCCGGAATTGTCGCTGCCGGAATTGCGAGCGAGATGATGATGCCGCAGCGGCTGCCGATGATGACGCGGCTGATCGGCGATAATTCGCGGGTTTGCATGACCGCCATTCCGCTGTTGTCGTTGCCGCTTCTGGCGGGCGCGCTGATCGGGTTGCGTCACGGCGCGCCGGCACGGCCCGCGCTTGCCGGAGCGTTGGCGGGGTTGATCTCGGCGGGCTTGGCGGCGACGTTGTACGCCTCGCACTGCACCGACGACTCGCCGCTCTTTGTGGCGACCTGGTATCCGATCGCGACTGCAATGGTGACGGCGGCCGGCGCGCTCATCGGCGCGAGGGTGCTAAGGTTTTAATCCGGCATCACGCCGCAGGCGGCGTTGCGGTCTGTTGCATGCGGTGGAAGCGAAGCACCTGCTGTGCGGTCGAGGGACGAAGCCGCTCATAAGTGGCCTTGCAGTTTTCGAGATCGGACAGCTCCTTGCCGGCGAGCTCGTCGCGCATCCTGATTATCGATTTGACGGTCGACCACGACATGCCGGAAATCTTTGCCAGGATCATCACGCCCTCGGCCCGGGTTTCCACCATCATGTTCTCGGCAATCGATATCGATACGTTGGCGAGCGCGGCGATCGCGGCATTGGCTTCGTCGAATTTGCCGGCTTCGGCGAATGCCGCCACTTGATACTCATCCAGTCTGCCGTCTTCGTAGAGCGATCTGACGAGCGCGTGAGCGATCGCGGTCTCCTGGGTAATGGCCGATGGCGCCGAGCGCGCGCGCCGGGTCGCTTCTCGTACCGCCTCGGATACTTCCTGGACGATTGGCTGGTTGGCGGCTTCGAGCTTCGCCCGCACCGTTGCCGAAGCCTTGGCGAGCAGTTTCAGGTAAAGGTGCCGCGGAATGTTCGGACGCAGGCCGACGCAGGCCGCAAGATCATCGTTGCCTTTCGCGCGGCTGACCAGCCGGGTGAAGCCACCCTCGGAGAATTCAGCTCCGGGATTGCTGGCGGTGCTTTGAACGACTTCGTCATTGCCCCGCTGCACCAGTACATCGGTGACCGCGCCGCTGAGTACCTTGCGGGTCGAAATCGCCATCAAGTGCGCCTGGCTCTTGTTTCTCGCGGTCTCGATCAATGTTGCGTCGTCGAGCCGTTCCGACATCGACAAAACCGGAGCGGCGACCTCGATCAGATCATCGAATGCCAGCGCGCGGACTGTCAGCGGCGGCGCGCGATCGACAGGTGCCAGACGATTGGACAACAGCGCCTTGGCGGAGGTTTCGATGTGATGGATCAGGCACTGGAACACGTCGTCAAACAGGCCGATCTGATCGTCGGAGAACTCGACGGCGCCGCTGATGAAAAGGTCGGTGACCCGGCGCAGAGTCTCGACGCGACGGGCAACGGTCCCGTGCGCCAGGGTTGCCTGCAATTCGTCGAGCAGGTTTTCGGAGGTAGGTAGCGGTTTCGAACTCATGACTCTGTCCTGGAGTAGCTATCGTATGGGTCCCGATGGTTGTTCTTCCCCGGGAAATGAATGATCGGATCAGGCACTGACGATGCGGTCGCGTCCTTGCGCTTTGGCGTTGTAGAGAGCCCGGTCCGCGCGTGCGAGGAGAGCGTCCGCCATTTCGCCTGCCTTCAGCGTGACGATGCCTGCCGATAAGGTCACCTGCATGCCGGATGAAAACGCGCTCCAGTCGAGTTCGGCAACGATCGCCCGCAACCGGTTGAGCAGACGCTCCGCGACATCGTGAGGCGTGTCAGGGAGCACGAGCAGGAATTCCTCGCCGCCGTAACGGCCAAACCGGTCGACCCCGCGGATATTGGCAAAGACGGTGATGGCGAATGTCTTGAGCACTTCGTCGCCGGTCGGATGGCCGTAGGTGTCGTTGATGCGCTTGAACCAGTCGAGATCGATCAGCGCGATCGAACAATGGACATTGTTCCGATGGGCCCGCTCGATTTCGTCGTCCAGGAAGCGCATGATGCAACGGCGATTGAACGAGCCGGTGAGATCGTCGAGTTCGGCGAGCTCTTCGATGCGCTTATTGGCTTCCTTCAGCGCGAGGCCGCTCTTGTAGAGCGATTCGCGCATCGCGCTGGAGAATATGCCGATGAACATGCAGCGCCCGATGGTCAGGATGAACACCGTCATCGTGGCGAAGCGTTCCAGATAGGTTTCGTGCGGCAGCGAGATCGGCTTGTCCGTCAGCAGGAACAACCCGGCCAGCCCCAATGCCATGGCGGTCCAGACCACCGTGGTTTGCCAAGGTGTCGAGCGCAGCGAGGCGAAGGCAAATACGACGAACAGCGTGCATAAAAACATCACGCCGACTTCCGGCGCGATGTAGGTGAAAACCAGCATGATGATCATGCTAATGATGGATTGTGGAACTACGAAATAATGGTCTTTGAAACGTTCGGTGAACCCGGATTCGGAAAGCAGAATATATCCGCTGACCGAGATGAGACCGCAGACGGCGAACGCCGGGCCGACGGTGGTCGAGGTGGTGCCGGCATGGGCGTAGACGAGCAGGATCGCTGCATCGACGACATAGCTGATACCGATCATTCCCTGAATCTGCCGGCGCTGTTGCGCGCGGCGCAAAAGCGCTTCGGTCGTCAGCTGGCGGCCGACACCTTTCGACGTATCCGCCGTCGGATTCAAAAGAGGCGAAGCAGCGATACCCATCAATTCGCGCCATGGTCAAAGCAATCGGCGAAAATGTACGAGCCAAAGCCTTTAGGTTTGGTATCTTTCGGGCTGAAATCTCAGGCCGTCAAACGGCTGTTTTCCCCTTGTTTGCGCGAAGAAATCCACGTTTTGGCCCGTTGCCGACGGTACGTTTATCCGTACAAATACGGAGGAATCCCGACTGGGTAGGCGGGTCTGTTAAAGGTATTTAAATGCTGCTGCGACGGCGTGTTAAATGGCTGTTACGGCTCCTCTGTGCGCAAGGTCACGTTTTCAGGCAGATTATTGCTTTAGATTGAAAAATCTTGCCTTTCTGATCGAACCACCCGTCCGTCTAATTCGACCAACCTTGCGAGATAGCCATTGAGTGGGACACAGCCGGCTTCCGATGACGTGCTGATCGGTCGGATCGCCCAGGGCGACCGACTGGCCATGCAGGTGTTGTATGGCCGGCATCATGTCAGGGTGTTCCGGTTCGGGTTGCGGTTGGTGCGGAATGAGCAGGTCGCCGAAGACCTCATCAGCGAGGTCTTCCTGGACGTGTGGCGCCAGGCCGGTAAATTCGAAGGCCGGTCCGCCGTTTCAACCTGGCTGCTGGCGATCACACGATTTAAGGCGCTTTCGGCGCTGCGCCGCAGGAAGGACGCAGAGCTGGACGACGAGGCGGCAGGCGCGATCGAGGATACGTCCGACGATCCCGAGGTAACCGTACAGAAGAAGGATACCAGCGACGCGTTGCGTAAGTGTCTGAGTCACCTATCGGCCGAGCATCGGGAGATCGTCGATCTCGTCTACTATCACGAGAAGTCCGTGGAAGAAGCGGCTGGAATCATCGGGATACCGGAGAATACCGTGAAGACCCGCTTGTTCTACGCACGCAAGAAATTGGCCGAGCTGCTAAAGGCAGCTGGCATAGAGCGAGGCTGGCCATGATGGCAGCGAGCAGAAAAATGGCCGAGCAGGAACCAAGCGAGATCGAATTGCTGCTGCCTTGGCACGCGGCCGGCACGCTGAATCCACGTGAGTCCCGCAAGGTCGAGGAAGCGCTGGCCCGCGATCCCGAACTCGCCCGGCAATATGCGGTCATCCGTGAGGAATATGCCGGCACCATCGACCTGAACGAGAGCCTGGGCGCGCCGTCAGCGCGTGCCATGCAAAAGCTGTTCGCCGCGATCGACGCCGAGCCGGCCCGAAAGCCCGGTGCTTCCGTGAACCTCGCGGCACGGGTTGCCGGCTTTTTTGCGAACCTTTCGCCGCGGACATTGGCGTGGTCCGCGGGCTTCGGCGCGTTTGCGCTTGTTCTCCAGGCCGGCATCATCGCGGCAGTGCTGATGAATAATCGTCCGTCCACGTTCGAGACCGCGTCGTTGAGCACGAACGAGCCGATCACGCGCAATCTCTCGGTTGCGTCCGCGCCGCGTGCGCTGGTGCGGTTTGCGCCGGATGCGCGCATTGGCGAGATCACCGCATTGCTCGATAAATACCAGGCTTCGATTGTCGGCGGCGCCACAGGCGGCATGTTCCGCCTGCAATTTGCCAATGCAGCGACGTCGAAAGACGAGTTTGCAAATCTCCTGAGCAGATTACAGAACGAGAAAATCGTCAGTCTCGCCGTGGCCACGCCATGAGCGGACTGCTACGCTGATTGAGGCGGCAATTCCATGATCCGGGTTGACACGACCAGGCGGCTGAAGATCCTGCCGGCGATGGTGTCGTTGCTGGCCGCGTTGTTGCTATTTTTGGGGTCGGGCGGTTCGCCCGCTTTGGCGCAGAGCATCATGCGCACCCCCAGCATCAATATTCCGTCGCGGGTACCGACGATGCCGCGCATCGATCCAAACCTGGCCGGGCGGGCTGTGACCGGACTGAACGGCAACAACATCCGCATTCAACCGTCTTGCACCGCCGCCGATCGCGACAGCGGCAATTGTTCGGGGCAGGTGGCCACGGGTAGTAACGGCCGCAAGAGTACGACCAAAACGGGCAATGCGTCGCTACAAGCTTCGCTGGCCTCGCGCGCAATCTCCGGCGAGATCGTGGCCGAGATCGACGGCAATCTTTCCGACGCGCAAATCGATGCCTTGGCGCGGCGCCATGGCTTGCGGCGGATTGGATCTCAAAGCTTTGAGCTGATCGGGGCTACTGTTGGGCTGTTCCGCATCACGGGCGGCAAGACGGTGGAGACTGCAAGCCGCGAATTCGCTGGCGACGGCAGCGTTCGCTCGGTTCAGCCGAACTTTCGCTACGCCCTCCAGGATCAGAACGGCGGCGTGAGCGGAGGCGATCCCGCGCAATACGCGCTGTCGAAACTTCGCCTGCCGCAGGCGCACGCGCTCGCTGACGGCGCCAATGTCACGATCGCCGTGATTGATTCCGGGATCGATCTCAAGCATCCCGAATTCGCCGGGGTCACGATCACGTCCTTTGATGCGCTCGACAGCAAGGAAGGGCCGCATGCCCACGGCACCGGCGTCGCCGGCGCGATTATCTCGCATGTGCGGCTGATGGGAAGCGCGCCCGCGGCGCATATCCTGGCGATCCGCGCTTTCGGCATGTCCGGCAAAGCGCCGCAGAGCAATTCTTTTGCAATCCTCAAGGCGTTCGATCTTGCGGCCGCGCACGGCGCCCGGATCGTCAATATGAGCTTTGCAGGTCCAAAGGATGCGATCGTTGGACGCGGTCTTGCGGCGCTGGCCGCGCGGAATATCGTGATGGTCGCTGCCGCGGGCAATGCCGGCCCGAAGTCGCCGCCGCTCTACCCCGCGGCGGATGCGAGTGTCATGGCGGTCAGCGCAACCGATGCGCAGGATAGACTGTTTGCCGCCTCGAACCGCGGCAGCTACATCGCGCTTGCCGCGCCGGGCGTGGATCTTTTCCTTCCCGCTCCAGACGACAAGTATCAGATCACCTCAGGCACCTCGTTTTCCTCAGCCTATGTCAGTGGGCTTGCCGCGCTGGTCTTGCAGCGTAACCCGGCGCTGAAGCCGGACGGGGTCCGTGCGATTTTGATGAAAACGGCGCGCGATCTCGGCCCCGCCGGTCCGGACGATCAATTCGGCGCAGGCGAGGCGGATGCCTTTGCGGCGGTCTCGGCGGTCCCTGCCTCATTGATGCCCGTGGCAGCGGCCTCTGCGAAGCCGGGGACGCCCGAAATGCCGGAGGCGGCGTCCCAGGACCAATCCAAGGACCCATCCAAGGACCAAACCAAGGCCGAACCCGAGACCAGAAGCCTCCCGGTGGCGACAATGGCGGCCGAGAAGCCGGCTGCTGGCGAGTCCCGGCCGGACATCAGCCAAACCAAGCCGTAAACGCCGTGAAATCCGCTCGCGCAGGCGTGAAGCGGACTTGCGAAAAATTCCTTAACGAGCCTTGAACGTCCTCCGGACCTGTCGCGACCAATGGGCGTGGGGAGCGGTCATCCCTCCCTGACAGCTGTATCTGGCGCGAGCGCCCACCACCCCAAGCGCCCATATGGCTTGACCCGTCCGGTTGTCCCCCCGGACGGGTCTTTTATTTCCAATAGGCCGTACGACGATGGAGTGCGGTGTTCGGCTGGTTCGACAAGTTGGAAGCGCCGGTGGCCGATTCCAGCATTCGCATCCCACCTCGGCGGTTGCTCGTGCGAATGTTGGAAATCAAAGGGCCATCAGCAAATCTATGTTCCTGGTGGAGCTTCGGATTGGAAATTCGCTTTACGACAAGTCAGCTGTCGGCGCCGCAGCGAATGTCAAATCGCTCCACTAGACTTTCTCCAAGTTTTCCACAAAATATATCGGTCATGTTTGAGTGATTCGTACCGGTTGCGTCCGCGTCTTCCTCCTTGCGGGCAGATTTATGGCATCTCAAACGGACGTAGCCAAAGGCCGCGAAGTTGTCGCGCGCTGGTGCAATCTCGCTGAACAGCGGCTCAAATATCTCACCGAATTGTTCGACACTGGACGTTGGCGCCGCTTCCACAGCGAGGCGGCGTTTCTCGAAAATATTCGGGAGGCAAAGACGGCGGTGGAGACCTGGCGAGACCTTATGTCACGCGAGGCCTCGCGCGACAACAGGGCCGTTGACCTTTCCTGGCTCGGACGCAGCCGAACGGCGCTGCCGTTCAACGAGTTTCGGCGCGATCGCGTTGCTATGCCGCGGGTTGCGACAATTCCGGTCGAGCCGCGGCAGGAGATTTCGATCCGCCCTGAAGACAAGGATGTCGTGAGCGAACGGCCCGCGGTCGAGCCGCTCGCGGAGGACGCGTGGGCGGCGGTGCTGGATCTCGCGACGATCGCGGCGCGCTATCCACTGTTGCGAAATACGCTGTAAGCCAAACTGGCCGTCGTCGTCAGGGTAGTTTCCGCACCGCATTCATTCCCACCGCGACCTGTGCAAAGCGCGGCGCGCCCTCGATGGTGAGATCCGGCGTAACGGGTCGCGCGTGGTCCAGGCCGACCACCGCGCCGCGTGGGGTGTCCGAGATCATGTTGTTGTTGATGAGCGCGGTGCCGGCGCCCGGCGTTACCGAAACGCCCACCCCGACGAACGCGTTGCGGATCACATTGCCTGTGATGGCGACATCGCGCAGATATTTGCCCCAGCCAGCGACGATCCCGAACGACGGCGCGTTCTCGATCACGTTGCCCGAAACGCTGGTATCGGCTTCGACATAGATCCCGATGCCGGCGTCGTCGTCGGGCGCGGTGCCGATTGGACGCTTCGCCAGCAGATTGCGGATGATGTTGCCTTGCACGACGGCAAGCCGCCCGCCTTCGTTGAAGTTGCAGACGGAAACCCCGAGGGCTGCGCCGTCCACGGTGTTGTTGGCGATCACGGCGGCTTCGAAGGCAAATTCCGAATATAGCGCCACCTCGCGCACATCGCTGACGCTGTTGCCGGTGATCTGGATGTTGGAGGCAGAATTGCCGCGCACCGCCGAGTAGTCGCAGTTCTTGATCCGGTTGCCGCGGACGATCACATTGCCGGCGCGAAAGGCGTTGATGGCGTTGCCGTACTGGCCGGAGCCGCCGGGACCCGCCTTGATGTCTTCGATACGATTATCGGCCACCAGCGTGCCATCGTCGCCGATCGACGTGCGCAGGATTTCGATGCCGTTGTCGCTGGTGTCCTGGATCGTATTGCGCAGGACCGTGAGGCCCTTGGCGTCGAACGATACGATCGCGGTAGCGGCCATTTTTTTGATGATATTGCCGCTGACGTCGCCGGCGACATTTTCAAACCAGATGCCATTGCCGCCGCTGGCAACAATCTCGCAATCGGTGATGCGAATGTCGCGGCCACCCAGGCAATGCACAAGACCGCGACGGGCGGGCAGGGCAACGCCGCCGCCGTCCAGAACCAGACCGTGGAGAGCGAGGCTGCCGTCGCCCTCGCTCGTCACCATCGAGGGGCCGCCGGCAAAAACCAGCCGGGTTGCGCCGCGCACGCCGACAAGTTGCGCGCCATTCGGCAGGCGGAGCTGACCTGTGCGATAGACACCGGGCGGGATTGCGAGCGGTGTCCGCGTGCGGGCGGCGTCATCGATCGCCCTTTGCAGAATTTTGGTCTGGTCCTCCAGGCTGCCGGGACGCAGGCCGTAGTGCGTGGCATCACGCCCGAGCACGGAAATGGGTTCGGCCGCCGCAGCCGCAGGCGATGTCGCCAGCGCTCCCGCGCCGGCGGCGGTGATCCCCATGAGATGGCGGCGGTTGACGTTCATGATCGCGTGACCCGTGCCGGCATCGGCCGGCCTCATAGGTAGCAAGAAAATGCACCGATTCCGGTCGTGCGCGGACAATCGAGAAGTTGATTGTCAGGGTAGGGTTAATGCCGCTCTGCGCCTTGCAGGATCGATCGCCGCGCGAGCTTGACCAGTTCCAGCAGTATGGCCTCACCGGCATCGACCAGCTGTTCCAGCGTAATGTCGGATGCTTCCTCGCGTGCGGCGCCGTCGCGCCCAATCAGGGGAACGTGGACGAACGACGCCAGCGCCGGCCCGCCTGGTTGTTGCGTCGCCTCGATCGCACGCCAGCTCAGGTAGTTGCAGAGATAGGCTCCGGCATCGCGCGAAAGCCGCGCATCAATGCCGGTGGCGCGTGCGGCGTGAAACAGGTTTGTCGTGTGAGGGCCGAACAGCATGGCATCGGTGCCGCTTACGATCGACATCTGTCGTGCCCGGTTGCCGTCTGCGTCCGGGAGATGCGTGGTGACGGCATTGCGCGCCCGCGTCTCGATCCGCAGGTGAGCGGTACGCGTGGCAAGGCCGAACATCAACAGCGCCTGCGGGCGGAATTGCGCGATCAGTTCGGGTAGCTCGCGATCGACCGTTTGATAGGTGACATGGAAAATATGCCCGGTCAGCGCCACGCCGGCGAGGGCCGGCCGACGGAGTTGCGTCAGCCGTTTCACCAACGGCGTCGTCGGATTGAAGGGCGCGCCGGGAAACGGGCCGAAGCCGGTGACGAGAATGCGCAAGCCCTGACTTATCACAGCATTTTGGCTCATCGCAGCATTTCTTCAATTTGCTCGGCAGCGAGCGCGGGCGAGATGCGGCCGGCGGCGACTTCGGTTTCGATCCGCTTGACCTTGGCGCGCACCGACGCGTCAGCACGCAGCCGCGCCATGGTCAGTTGCTCGAACATCGACCACATCCATTTCACTTGCTGGTCTCGCCGGCGGGCTTCGAATTCACCCGAGGCATTCATGGCGGTTCGGTGATCGAGGATATTTTGCCATATCGTGTCGATGCCGGCGCCTGTCAGCGCCGAATAGGTCACGACTGGCGGATGCCAATGCTGCGAACGGGGCGACAGGATGTGCAGCGCGCTGCGATACTCGCCCGCCGCCAGATTGGCGCGTTTGATGTTATCGCCGTCGGCCTTGTTGACCGCGATCATGTCGGCGAGTTCGACCAGGCCCTTCTTGATGCCCTGTAACTCGTCGCCTGCACCGGGCAGCATCAGCGCCAGGAAGAAATCGGTCATGTCGCAGACCGCGGTTTCGGATTGCCCGATCCCGACGGTTTCCACCAGCACGACGTCGAAGCCGGCTGCTTCGCACAAGAGCATCGCCTCGCGCGTTTTTGCCGCGACCCCACCGAGCGTGCCGGAAGCGGGCGAGGGGCGGATATAGGCGTCATCGGAGGCGGACAGCCGCGCCATCCGGGTTTTGTCGCCGAGAATGGAGCCGCCGGTGCGCGCCGAGGACGGATCGACGGCGAGGACGGCAACCTTGTGTCCGCGCTCGATCAGGAACATGCCGAGCGCATCGATGGTGGTGGACTTGCCGACGCCCGGCGAGCCGGTGATGCCGACCCGGATCGCCTTGCCGGTTTCACGCAACAGCGCCTGAACCAGGTCGCGCGCCGCGGCCTGATGATCGCTTCGCCTGCTCTCGATCAATGTGATCGCGCGCGCCAGCGCCGCGCGATGGCCTGAGCGGAGGTCGTCGGCGAGGCTCTTGATGTCCAGCGAGGCATTTTTCGGCAACGGCATGCCTTGCTTTACAACGGCTGATCAAGCGAGGCGAGGGGGAGCGCTACTCCGCCGCCTCGCTGTGGCCCAATCTCGCATTCAGCTTGTGGATGAGTTCTTCGGCGGCATCGGCAATCACGGTGCCCGGCGGGAAGATGGCTTCGGCTCCGGCCTTATAAAGCTCGTCGTAATCCTGGGGTGGCACCACGCCGCCGATAATGATCATAATGTCCTCGCGGCCCTGCTTCTTCAATGCGGCCTTAAGTTCGGGGACGGCGGTGAGATGGGCCGCCGCCAGCGACGACACGCCGAGAATATGTACGTCGTTCTCGACCGCTTGACGCGCGGCTTCCTCGGCGGTCGCAAACAGCGGCCCGATATCGACGTCGAAACCGACGTCGGCGAACGCAGACGCGATCACCTTCTGGCCGCGGTCGTGGCCGTCCTGGCCGATCTTGGCGACGAGGATACGCGGCCTGCGGCCTTCAGCTTCCTCGAAGGCATCGATCAGCGCCTGCACCTTCTCGACGCGGTTGGACATGGTGGACGCCTCCCGTTTGTAGACGCCGGTGATGGATTTGATCTCGGCGCGGTGCCGGCCGAACACCTTTTCCATCGCGTCGGAAATTTCGCCGACGGTCGCCTTGGCGCGTGCGGCATCGATCGCAAGCGCCAGCAGATTGCCGTTGCCTTCGGCGGCAGAACGCGTGAGCGCTGCCAGCGTCTCACCGACGGCCTTTTCGCTGCGCTCGCTTCTCAACCGTTTCAACTTGTCGATCTGGAGCCGCCGGACATTGGAATTGTCCACTTTAAGAATATCGATCGGAGTTTCGTCGATCGGCTTATATTTGTTGACGCCGATCACGGCCTGCTTGCCGGCGTCGATCCGGGCTTGCGTCTTGGCGGAAGCCTCTTCGATGCGCAGTTTGGGAACGCCGGCCTCGATCGCCTTCGCCATGCCGCCGAGTTCTTCGACCTCCTGGATATGGCCCCAGGCCTTGGCGGCGAGGTCGCGGGTGAGCCGCTCGACATAATACGAGCCGCCCCAGGGATCGATGATGCGCGTGGTGCCGCTTTCCTGTTGCAAAAAGAGCTGCGTGTTGCGGGCAATCCGCGCCGAGAAATCGGTCGGCAACGCCAGGGCCTCGTCGAGCGCGTTGGTGTGCAGCGACTGGGTATGGCCTTGCGTTGCGGCCATCGCCTCGATCGTGGTGCGCATCACATTGTTGAAGACGTCCTGCGCGGTCAGGGACCAGCCGGAAGTCTGGCAATGGGTGCGCAGCGACAGCGAGCGCGGGTCTTTCGGATTGAACGGCTTGAGCAACTTCGCCCACAACAGCCGCGCGGCGCGCATCTTGGCGACTTCCATGAAGAAGTTCATGCCGATCGCCCAGAAGAACGACAGCCGCGGCGCAAACCGATCGACGTCGAGCCCCGCCTTAGCCCAGCGCGCAAATATTCGACGCCGTCGGCGAGCGTGTAGGCGAGCTCGAGATCCTGCGTCGCGCCGGCTTCCTGCATGTGATAGCCGGAGATGGAAATCGAATTGTACTTCGGCATCCGCTGCGAGGTGTAGGAGAAGATGTCGGAGATGATCCGCATCGAGGGCGTCGGCGGATAGATATAGGTGTTGCGCACCATGAACTCTTTCAGAATGTCGTTCTGAATGGTGCCCGATAGTTTTTCCGGCGGAACGCCCTGTTCTTCGGCCGCCGCCACGAACAGCGCGAGGATCGGCAGCACCGCGCCGTTCATGGTCATCGACACGCTCATCTGATCAAGCGGAATGCCGGCAAACAGCGTGCGCATGTCGTAGATGGAATCGATCGCCACGCCCGCCATGCCGACGTCGCCGGCGACGCGCGGATGATCGGAATCGTAGCCGCGGTGGGTGGCGAGATCGAACGCGACCGAAAGGCCTTTCTGGCCGGCGGCAAGATTGCGGCGATAGAAGGCGTTGGAATCTTCTGCCGTCG